>NZ_CP092915.1:1816849-2422466 GCF_022557175.1 Mycolicibacterium sp. YH-1
CGATGACCTGTCGGTGTCGTCGTCGATAGTCCAGCTGACGCTGACGGGCACGCTGGCAGGCCTGGCACTGGGTCAGCTCGTGATTGGCCCCCTCTCGGACTCACTGGGCCGGCGCCGTCCGCTGATGGCGGGCATTGTGCTGCACATGATCGCCTCGGTGATCTGCATGTTCGCGCCCGACATCGTCGTACTCGGCGTGGCGCGCTGCCTGCAGGGGATGGGTGCGGCGGCGACCATGGTGGTGGCCCTCGCGATCGTGGGTGACCTGTACTCCGATTCGGCGGCCGCGACGGTGATGTCGCGGCTGATGCTCGTGCTGGGCGTGGCTCCGGTCATCGCGCCGTCGCTGGGCGCGGCGGTGCTGCTGCACGCGTCGTGGCACTGGGTGTTCGCCGTGCTGGTCGTGCTGGCCGGTGGACTTCTGCTGCTCGCCGCGCTGGCCCTGCCCGAGACCCTGCCGCGCTCCCATCGCCGACCGCTGCGGGTGGGCGGCATCCTGCGGACCTACGGCGAGCTGCTGTCCGATCGCCGATTCGTCATGCTCGTGCTGGTCGCCGCGCTCGGCATGTCCGGTTTGTTCGCCTACATCGCGGGCGCGTCGTTCGTGCTGCAGGGCCGGCACGGTCTGGATCAACAGGCGTTCGCGTTGGTGTTCGGCGCTGGTGCCGTGGCCCTCATCGCCGCCACGCAGTTCAACGTGGTGCTCCTGCGACGCTTCTCACCGCAGTTCATCACCGTGTGTGCTTTGGCTGTGTCGTCGGTCATCGGGCTGGTCTTCGTCGGCCTGTCGGTCGCGGGCGTGGGCGGGTTGGCGGCGTTCGTCGTCCCGGTCTGGCTGATCCTCGGTGCGATGGGCCTGGTGATTCCGAATGCCCCGGCATTGGCGCTGACTCGCCATCCCGACGCGGCGGGTACGGCGGCGGCACTGCTGGGAGCGGCGCAGTTCGGCCTCGGCGCGGCCGTGGCCCCGTTGGTCGGCGTGCTCGGCAATGACGAGATAGCGCTGTCGGTGGTGATGACGGCCGGTGTCGTGATCGCACTCGTCGCGTTGCTCGCAATGGGTGCGGTGCGTTCGGGCAGAGGCGACCAGGGCGTTGCCCCGGTGGTGACGGAAGGCGCGTAAGCACCACCGACGCTCCGCCGCGCCGACTTGTCGCCGAACTTCTCGGTCCGTAGCGTCGGCGGAACAAATCGTTTCCCGTGATCGAGTAGATGTTGCAGAAACACGTGTTCAGGGCGGTGCTGGTGCCCGCTCCCTCGCCGGCCGCCCCGCGTACCCTCGCGGGCCGGACGGCCGCGCCGTCGCACCCGATCGAGGTCCGCCGGTGAGCACACTTCTCGACACCCTCAAGGGCCTGCGGGCCACCAGCCCCCAGTCGGCTAACCCGTGGCACGCGCTGTGGGCCATGATGGTCGGCTTCTTCATGATCCTGGTCGACGCGACGATCGTCGCCGTCGCCAATCCGTCGATCATGGACAGCCTGCGGGCGGACTACGACGCCGTCATCTGGGTGACCAGCGCCTACCTGCTCGCCTATGCCGTCCCGTTGCTGCTGGCGGGCAGGCTCGGTGACCGGTTCGGCCCCAAGAACCTCTACCTCGTCGGCCTGGCGCTGTTCACCGTCGCATCGCTGTGGTGTGGCCTGGCGGGCAGCATCGAGATGCTGATCGCGGCCCGCGTCGTCCAGGGCATCGGGGCGGCGCTGCTGACACCGCAGACACTGTCGGCGATCACGCGGTTGTTCCCGGCCAACCGTCGCGGCGTGGCCATGAGCATCTGGGGTGCGACCGCGGGTGTCGCGACACTCGTCGGGCCACTCGCCGGTGGTGTTCTGGTCGACGGACTGGGCTGGCACTGGATCTTCATCGTCAACGTCCCGGTCGGCGTCATCGGCTTGGTGCTGGCGTACTGGCTTGTGCCCGATCTGCCCACCGAGAAGCACGGTTTCGATCTGCTCGGTGTGTTCCTGTCCGGCGTCGGCATGTTTCTCATCGTGTTCGCGCTGCAGGAGGGCCAGTCACACGACTGGTCGCCGGGAATCTGGGCCACGATTGCCGCAGGCCTGGCGTTCATGGCGGCCTTCGTCTACTGGCAGTCGGTCAACTCCGGTGAGCCGCTCATTCCGCTGCGGATCTTCGGCGATCACGACTTCAGCCTGTCCAACCTCGGCATCGCGGTCATCGGGTTCGTCGTCACGGCGATGATCCTGCCGGTGATGTTCTACGCGCAGGCGGTCGGCGGGCTGTCGCCGACACGGTCGGCGCTGCTCGTCGCGCCGATGGCCATCGCGTCGGGAGTGCTTGCCCCGGTTGTGGGCAAACTCGTCGACAGGGTGCCACCGCGCCCAATTGTCGGGTTCGGCTTCTCGTCACTGGCGATCGCACTGACCTGGTTGTCGTTCGAGATGACGACGACGACGCCGATCTGGCGTCTGGTGCTGCCGCTGACCCTGATGGGCGTCGGCATGGCGTTCATCTGGTCACCGCTGGCCGCGACGGCGACCCGGCACCTGCCCGGCACGCTGGCCGGGGCCGGTTCGGGCGTCTACAACACCACCCGCCAGGTCGGCGGTGTGCTGGGCAGCGCGGGCATCGCCGCGTTCATGACGTCACGGATCAGCGCCGAGATGCCGGGCAGCGGTGCCCGGGCCGACTCGGACGCCTCGATAACGCAGCTGCCCGACCTTCTTCAGGTGCCTTTCGCCGCGGCGTTGTCGCAGGCGCTTCTGCTGCCCGCCTTCGTCGCGCTGTTCGGCATCATCGCGGCGTTGTTCCTGCGCGGGGCAGACGAGCTGGCGCCGACCGCTGCGGCGCGATCGTCGGACCGTGATGAGCACCGCCTCCCCGATGAGTACTACCCCGACGATGACGAGTACGTCGAGTACGTCATCGAAACGGAGGAACCGGCGTGGGAGGAAACAGCGTGGAAGGAAACCGCGTGGGAACGACCCCAGCCGGTGGCCGAGCCCCGACCGGTAGTCACACCCGGGCCACCCGCCGATGACAGCGAAACCGAGCCGCTCGCCGTGCATGTCGAGCATCCCCTGCACGCTCCGGCGGACACCTGGCACGGCGGACCGGTCGAGACGTGGCAGCACCTCGCCGAGGTTGACGAACATCCGGACGTCGAACCCGAGGTCGACGCGGCCACCGAGGTCCACCCCGTCGTGCCCAGCGCGCTCGTAGACTACCTGCCCGCTCCCGCCGCCCAGGCTCGGCACAATGGGCGCGAGCCGTGGCACAGCATCCTCGACGATCTGCTGGGCGACGCGGCGCCCAAGGACCCCGAACCGCGGGCGAATTGGTTCGAGCACAACGGGTTCCACGTCGATGACACTGAGGTCGTGCAGGCGCCACCCCAGCCGGCGCCACCGAGTCGATCAGGCGGCAGGCACTCCCGCGATGACGACGACGATGCGGGCACCTACGGCAGGCACTCGATGCGGTTCCGCGACTAGCGTTCGCCGAGAAGCTCATTCGATCGCGTCCCACCGGCTAGCTCAGAACGGTGGGATCGAGTCGGCCATCGCCAGCTGCGCCGCCTGCTGGTTCTCGCGGCGTTCCTCATCGATGCGTCGTTTGCGGTCCTGCGCTCGGGTGGTGTCGCGGCGGGGCATGGTCAGCCCGGTGTTGGCGGCGGTGAATCCGGCGCCCGGTGTGGTGGCACGCGCGAGCACGGGTGCGGTGGGTTCGCACAGTGATGGGAACAGCAGGTGGCTGCCGGGTTGGGTGTGGTAGGTCTGTCCGTGTGGTGCGGTCCAGATGATGGTGCCGTCGGGTTGTTGTCGGTCGCGCCAGCCGGCGGGGCCGTTGTAGAAGGTTTTGAGCAGGTGGTGTTTTCGGCACAGGCACTTCAGGTTGGACGCACACGTCGGCCCGGTTGGGTAGGGGATGGTGTGGTCGATGTCGCTGTGATCGGCGGGGTGATCGCAGCCGGGGAATCGGCAGGTCAGGTCGCGGCAGCGCACGAAGTTCGCCAGTGCCGCCGAGGGGGTGTAGCGCGGTTCGGGTGGTCTGTCGCCGGGGTGGATGATGCGTTTGATCGCGGCCTGTAGTGCGAGGCGGCGGATGATGGGGCCGGCCAGGACCGGGCCGCCGATCATGACCCCGGGTGTGGTGGCGGCGGGTTCGCCGGGGTCGGTGTCGGTCAGGGCCTCGGTCAGGGTGAGTTCACGCACCGGCTTGTCGAACAGTCGGGGCTGTGCGCCGTCGAGGGCGGTGTCCTGCCGTGCGGTCGCCTCGGTCTGATCGGTGAGGGTGTCGTCGTGCGTGATCACGTAGATCACAGTGGAATTCGGGACCGGTGTTGTGGGGTCGCAGTGGGGTTGCCCGCACAGGCAGGCGAGCCGGTCGGCACCGACGGCCAGTGCGCCCAGGGCGTCGGCGCGGCGTTGGTCGCGGGTGCGGGGGTCCTGGGCGCACACCGTGCCCGCTAGCGCATGCAGGCGTTGATCGAGGGCCTTGGCGTCGTGGGCGAACAGGGTGGCCCACAGGGATCCGAGTCCGCCGGCGTCGTCGATCGTGATGTCCACGGATCGGCCGCGCGCCTTGTTCTGGGTGCGGCGCAGCGCGTGGGGGTCATGGCGTTCGACGAAGGTGTCGATGGTGGTGATGGTCTTGTGCTGGGACATCGGCGGCCAGTCCGCTATGGCGGCGGCCAGGTCGGTGTCGACGGCGCGTAGGGCGTCGGCATCCTTGATCAGGGCGGTGCGCCACACGATGGCCGAGGCCAGCTGGTAGGTCAGCGCGCCCGTGGCGAGGAGTGCGGCCACTTTGGGTAGCCGGTCGCGTAGCGAGGTCGCGACGAGTAGTTGGCTGGAGGCGGCTGCGGGGGTGATCTGTTGGGCGGCGCCGATCTCGGCGCAGACCGCGCCCCAGTTGTCCAGGTACCACTGTTCGCGGGTGGCGGAGTCGTCGGCGGACTGGCGGGCGTCAAGTATCGCGACCATCGCGGCGAGCCTGCGTGCGCACGCGGCGGCCTCCACCCGGGCCCACGCCGCGACCGCGCCACCCCCACGGGCGGTGGATGCCTCGGTCACCAATTCATCGAACATGTGTGCGAATTTACCCGGATCGCCGGGCTCGCGGCAGAGGGAAAGTCGCTGGTTGTGGCGATCTGTGGATGAATCCGCGACTGTGGATAACCTCATCGCCAACCGGTGAAAATGTCAGAGCCCCATGCTATTACGCCGGCTTACTCCAACCTCTAACGCTCGATGAACAGCACGGCGGGATTGAGGTAGCCGTCGGGATCGAAGGCGTTCTTCACCGCGCGCATCGCCGCGATGTCGGCAGGGGTCCGCGACATCGACAGGTAGTCGCGCTTGCGACTGCCCACGCCATGTTCGGAACTGACATTGCCGCCGTGCTCGCCGATCAAGGCCATCATCGCCGCGTACAACGCCTTCTCCTTGTCGCCGTCCAGCGCGCATCGCACCAGATTCAGGTGCAGGTTGCCCTCGCCGATGTGACCGAACAGCACCGGAATTGCCTGCGGCGCGTGCTCGGCGACCAGCGCGTTGGCGGCCGTCGCGAAACCGCTGATCCTCGCCAGCGGCAGTGACACGTCGAATTTCAATGGCGGGCCGAACAGCCCCAGCACCTCGGCGACTGACTCGCGGACCTGCCAGAGCCGTTGGGAGGCACTGGAATCCATGCCTACGGCGGGTTCGCCGACCACGTCGGCACGCTCGAGCGCGTCGGCTAGGCGTTCGGTCTGATCGGTGTCGCCAGCCAGCTCGACCAGCAGCTGCCAGTCGCCCTCGACGGGCGCGGCCACACCGAGGTGCTCGGCGGTCAGCGCACTTGCCCTGCTGTCGATCAGCTCGCACGCGGCGATACCGTCGGCGTCGCGGAACTCACGACCCGCGGCGATCAGCGCGTCGAGGTCGGCGAATCCGGCGATCGCGGTGACACGGTGGGCGGGCGTGGGATGCAGCCGGATGTCGAGCGCCGTGATGACACCGATGGTGCCCTCGGCGCCGACGAACAGCGATGCCAGGTCGTAGCCGGTGTTATCGCGGCGGACCTCGCTGTGCCTGCGCACCACCGACCCGTCGGGCAGGGCGACGTCGAGACCCAGGATCTGCTCGGCCATGTTGCCGTATCGGACGGTGCGCAACCCGCCGGCATTGGTCGAGGCCATTCCGCCGACCGTGGCGCTGTCGCGTGACGCCAGGTCGACGCCGAACACCAGGCCGACGTCGGCGGCGGCCCTCTGCAATGCGGCCGCGGTGACGCCCGCGCCCACCCGGACACGCCGTTCGACGGTGTCGATGGCCCCGACGTCGTTGAGCCGCTCGGTCGACAGCAGCACGTCATCGTGTTCGGGCACGGTGCCCGCTACCAACGATGTCCGCCCGCCCTGAATCGTCACCCGGGCACCGGCATCGCGGCACGCGTGCAGCACGGCCGCCACCTCCTCGTCGGAGCCCGGCCGCACCAGCGCGCTTGCCCTACCCAGGTAGCGGCCGGTGTGGTCGATGCAGCGGCCGGCCAGCACGTCAGGGTCGGTGCTGACGTGGCGGGCGCCGACAAGCTCCACCAGGCGGGCGGCCAGTGCTGTAGACAGCGGTTCGGTCACCCCGTGGGTGTACCACAGTGCTCGTCGTCGGCAGACCACTCGCTCGACAGCGACAGGAACGCGCCCAGTTCGATGAGGCGGTCCGGAGTGGCGGGCAGGTAGTCGGTCAGCATCGCCGACCGAACGATGACGGCGGCGTACTTGGCGCGGCTGACCGCAACGTTCAACCGATTCCTGTTGAACAGGAACGAGACTCCGCGCGGCGCGTCCTCGGTCGAGGATGCCGTCATCGACACGAACACCACGGGCGCCTGCCTGCCCTGGAACTTGTCGACGGTGCCGACCTGGACGTCATCGAGACCTGCGGCATCGAGACGCCGCCGCACCGTCACCACCTGCGCGTTGTAGGGCGTGACGATCAGAAAGTCGCGGGGTTCCAGCGGCCGCGTGCCGGTCTCGTCGGTCCACGCCGTGCCGAGCAGTGCCTCGATCTCGGCGACGATTGCGGCGGCCTCCTCTGGGCTGTCGGTGGAGTTGCCGTCGTGATCGACCGTCAGCACCCGCACACCCGGCGCCACTCCGTCCAAATGCCGGGCGGCGCTGACGTCCTCGCGCGAGCGCAGCCGACCGTCATACGACAGCCGAGACACCGGCCCGCACACCGCCGGGTGCATCCGGAACGAGTAGTCCAGAAAGTAGCCGCGCTCGGGCGGCAGAATGTGCTCACCGTCGACCAGCCAGCCCAGTGCGGATTCGTTGACCGGTTCGGGGTGTGTGCCCTGACTGACCTGTGGCAGCTGCTGCGGATCGCCGAGCAGCATCAGGTTCCGCGCCGAGGGCGCCACCGCGATGGTGTTCGCCAGGCTGTACTGGCCCGCCTCCTCGACGACCAGCAGATCCAACGCGAGGCGCGGAATCTTGTTGTCGTTGGCGAAGTCCCACGCCGTGCCACCCACCACGACACCGTCGTTGTCACTGATGAAACCGGCGAACTCCGGGTTGGTGATCTCGGTCCAGCCCCTGCACTCGGAGTTGGTCTTCTTGGCGATCCGGGCGCCGTTGACGCCCGCGGAGATGAGATCGGTGAACAGGTTCTCCACCACCGCGTGCGACTGCGCGACGACGCCGATGCGCCATCCGTGATCGTTGACCAGCCGTGCGATGACCTTGGCTGAGGTGAACGTCTTACCGGTTCCTGGCGGTCCGTGCACCGCGAGGTAGGACGAGTCGAGATCCAGTAGGGCAGCGGTGATGTCATCGGCGATATCGCCGCCGCGGGGGAGTGGGCCACCGCTGACGGTGCGGGGCGCGCGCCGCAACAGGATGTCGGTCACGGCGTCGGCGGGCAGGTTCGGCAACCCCGCGCCGACCAGCGTCGCGGTCGCCGCGATGGACTCCTGCAGCGGTTTGGTGTTGATCGGTGACCCCGGTGTCAGGGCGAACGGAACCCGGTCGAAGACGTCGCCACCCTTGGGCTGCTTCTCGCACACGACGACCTCGGTGGGTGCCTCGGGGTCGTCGCACTCCATGACCGTCACCGTGCCGAACGCGCGCCGGTCCGGGTCGTCGGTGAGGCCCAGCGGCGCGGGCGGTTCGTACAGCGCGAACATGTCCCGGCCCAGTTCGCCGTTGGCGATCTCGCCGGTCAACCGCACGTGCCGCTGCGGTTTGCGCGCCCTCGGCGGCTGGTGCCAGTCGTTGACGATCTCGGCTCGCTCGGCGATGAAGACGTCGCTGTTGTCCGACCACTCGTCGACGGGATTGTTGACGCGATCGAAGTGGGCCCACCAGAACGGTTTGTCCTCGCGCTTGTGGAACCCCCGCGCGGCGGCCACCATCGCGACGGCGGTCTGCTCGGCGGTGCGCTCCTCGGTGCCATCCCCGGCGAATCGCAGCAGCGTGCGGTCGAGACCGTCGGCGATCTCGACGGGGGCCTGCGCACCGTCGTCGCGCACGGGCTGCGGCCCGCGTGGCGGAACACCCGACTCGATCGCCCGGGCCATCAGCCAGTCGCGCAGCCGACGTGTCGAGCGACAGTCGTAGCGGTTGTAGTCCTCGATCTCCTTGAGCACCACGGCCGCCTCGCCCGCGTGCCCGTCGTCGCGCAGTGCGCAGTAGCGGGCGTACTGTGTGATCGAGTCGGTGGCCGTGGTGACCTCACCGCTGCGTAGCTCGTTGCCCATGTAGAGCGGCTCGAGGTACTTGATGCTGTAGCTCTCGGCGCCGACCCGAATGCTCTTGCGCACCAACGGATACAGGTCGACGAGCACACCGTTGCGCAGTAGCGCGTCGACGTCGTCCTCGCCGACGCCGTACCGGCCCGCCAGCCGCAGCAACGTGCTCTTCTCGTACGCCGCGTAGTGGTAGATGTGCATGCCCGGGTAGCGCTTGAGCCGCTTGCGCACCATGGTGAGGAAGTCATCGAGGGCCTGGCGCTCGCTGGTTCGGTCGTGGGCCCACATCGGATGGAACTCGTCGGTGGCGGTGAGCACGCCCCACAGGTACTCGAGGCCCCACTCCCGGCCGTTGCGCGTCCACAGCGGATCGCCCTCGAAGTCGAAGAACAGATCACCCTTGTTCGCATCCGGCAGCACCATCAACGGCTGTGGGTCGACGACCTCATAGGGCGGCTTGCCGTCCACCCGTGGCGCGACCTGAAGCCGGGCCTGGGCGGTGAGCGCCTTGACCGCGCGGGACGACAGTTCGGGCACCGCGCCCGCGTGCTCGGCCAGTTGCGACACGGTGACGACGCCGGCGTCGAGCAGCCGGGCGCGCTGGCTCACCCGCATCCCCGCCACCAGCAGCAGGTCGTCATGCGCACGGACCTCGATGGCGCACTCCGGGCAGCGGAAGCAGGCCCGGACCTTCTCATCCGCCCAGGACACGGCGGTGCCGCGGGCGAAATGATCGTCGAGCAGACGCTCGAGCGCCGCGCGCCTCGGCAGGTAGACCGGCAGGAGTTCGTCGACCCGGTAGCTCGTCATGACGCCATCCCCGAGAAGCAGCTCGACCTCTGGGTGCACCGGAATGCCGTCTTTGGCCAGGGTGTCGGCGTACGCCGCGAGTTGCAGGAGCGCCTCGACCTTGACCGAGCGCGCGAGCTTGGTGTCTCGCAGGCGGTACCGCTGGCCGGTCTCATCATCGGCGAGCACCAGGAAGTCGGCGAAGCCCAGGAAGCGGCCGTCGAACATCGCGGCCTGGAAGATCGCGGGCGCCCGTCGGTCGACGGCGCTGCGGGTCGCCTCGGCTGCGGCGGTCAGGCCCGCGATTGTGTAGCGGGGCCGGCCAATCACCACCACGTTCTCGCCGGTGTCGGCACGAAGCTCATCGAGGTGGCGGCCTTCGTGGTCGTCACCGAGTTGCGCTGTCCGCGCGAGCAGTTCGTCATCGGATGAGACCTTCGGGCCCCAGCCGAGCTTGGCGTCGAACGCCCGCAGCAGCGCGTACTCGCACCGTGCCGCGGCGGCGAGATCAGACGCGCTGTAGACGACGCGGTCGTCGAGGACGAACATCGTCCGCCACTGTAGGGGAGCGCGCCGACACGAGGGCGCACTCGCTATCCGGTGTTGCCGATCAATTCCACGCCATTGCCGTTCCACCGGAACCGCACGATGCTGCGCAGCCCGCTGGCGTCGTTGGCGTACATCAGGGCGATGGTGTCGCCGGTGGTCGTCGCCTCGTCGATGCCGTTGAAGCCGTATGTGTCGGGGACGCCCGACGGGATGAACTTGCCCTGGTGGAACATCAGGGCCCTGGTGTTGGCGTTACCGGCGTTGGTGTTCGCCTTGACGATCACGACCGACAGCGGGGCGCACTCGTTGTAGTTTCCCGCCACCGGTTCGGGGCTCCACGGCTGGTTACTGCGGGGATCGCGGGGAAGTTCGGAAACGGCCTTGGCGATCTCCGGTGCGGCGAGGTTGACCGCGCAGGGGTCGGCGTGCGCGGCGCTGGTGGTCGGGCCCGCGGCGATCGTCGGCTCGGGGGCCGTCGTTGTGCCCGCTGCGGCCGGTCCGGTGGCCTCGGGAGTCTTGGAGACGGTCGAATCACCCGCCCCGCATCCGGCCAGGAACACCGCCGCCAGTACCGCCGCTCCGAACACCGGAACGTCTGCGACCCACTTCACAACAGGGCACGGTACCCGGCTCTACACCGTCGAGGGGGGAAGGAGTCGCTGGAGGACGTAGACTGCAACCTCGATGACCTCGCCCGAATCGGACGCCCAGAGCGCCGACATGACCTTTGCCGACCTGCAGATTCACCCAGCCGTCCTGCAGGCCGTTACCGATGTCGGCTACGAGTCGCCCTCGCCGATCCAAGCCGCCACCATTCCTGCGATGTTGGCTGGTTCCGACGTCGTCGGTCTGGCGCAGACGGGCACCGGCAAGACGGCGGCGTTCGCGATCCCGATCCTGTCCAAGATCGACACCAGCAGCCGTGTCACCCAGGCCCTGGTGCTGGCGCCGACGCGCGAACTCGCGTTGCAGGTCGCCGAGGCGTTCAGCCGCTACGGCGCCCACCTGCACGTCAACGTCCTACCGATCTACGGCGGCTCGGCATACGGGCCGCAGCTGGCCGGTCTCAAGCGTGGCGCCCAGGTCGTCGTCGGCACGCCCGGCCGTGTCATCGACCACCTGGAGAAGGGCAGCCTGGACCTGTCGCACCTGGACTACCTGGTGCTCGACGAGGCCGACGAGATGCTCCAGATGGGCTTCGCCGAGGATGTCGAGCGCATCCTCGAGGGCACGCCCGAGTACAAGCAGGTCGCGCTGTTCTCGGCCACCATGCCGGGCGCCATCCGCAAGATCACCACCAAGTACTTGCACGATCCGGTCCAGGTGAAGGTCGACTCCAAGACCGCGACCGCCGACAACATCACACAGCGCTACATCCAGGTGGCTGGTCCGCGAAAGATGGACGCGCTGACGCGGCTGCTCGAGGTCGAGTCGTTCGAGGCGATGATCGTCTTCGTCCGCACCAAACAGGCCACCGAGGAGGTCGCCGAGAAGCTGCGGGCGCGAGGATTCTCCGCCTCCGCCATCAACGGCGACATCGCACAGGCCGTCCGCGAGCGGACCATCACCGCGCTCAAGGACGGCTCCATCGACATTCTTGTCGCGACGGACGTCGCGGCCCGTGGCCTTGATGTCGAGCGCATCTCGCACGTCGTGAACTACGACATTCCGCACGATCCCGAGTCCTACGTCCACCGCATCGGTCGTACGGGTCGGGCCGGGCGGTCGGGTACAGCGCTTCTGTTCGTGTCGCCTCGTGAACGGCATCTGCTCAACTCAATCGAGCGCGTCACCCGCCAGAAGCTCGTCGAGTCCCAGTTGCCGTCGGTCGATGACGTCAACGCCCAGCGGGTGGAGAAGTTCCGCGACTCCATCACCCGTGCGCTGGGCTCACCCCAGATCGAGCTGTTCCGCAAGCTGATCGAGGGCTACGAGCGCGACAACGATGTGCCGATGGCAGATATCGCCGCCGCGCTGGCGCTGCTGAGCCGTGACGGCGAAGAGTTCCTCATGACGGAGCCGCCCCCGGAGAAGCGCCGCGAGCGCCCCGACCGGTCAGATCGTCCGGACCGCAAGCCGCGCGAGCGGCGCACCGACTTGGCCACCTACCGCATCGCGGTCGGTAAGCGACACAAGGTCGCACCCGGTGCGATCGTTGGCGCGATCGCCAACGAGGGCGGACTGAACCGCAGCGATTTCGGGCACATCACCATCAAGGTCGATCACTCGCTTGTCGAGCTGCCGAAGAAGCTGTCCGGTGAGACCATGAAAAAGCTTGCGAGCACCCGCATTCAGGGCCAGCTCATTCACCTCGAACCCGATAGCGGGCCCAAGGCGCGCTACAACCCCAAGTAGACCTCCTGAAGTGACGCTGTCCAAGGGACTCGACGCGCAGGGGGGATTGGAATCGGTGTCGGCCTCACGGGTCGACTCGCTGACCGGAATCCGCGCTGTCGCGGCGATTTTGGTGGTGCTCACGCACGCGGCCTACACCACGGGCAAGTACACCCACGGCTATCCCGGTCTGGTGTACTCGCGGATGGAGATCGGCGTGCCGATCTTCTTCGTGCTCTCCGGGTTCCTGTTGTTCAGCCCGTGGGTGCGGGCCACGGCGGCCGGTGCGGCGGCGCCGTCGGTCCGTCGCTACGCATGGCACCGAGTGCGGCGCATCATGCCCGCCTACGTGGTCACGGTGCTCGCGGCCTATCTGCTGTATCACTTCCGCACGGCGGGCCCGAACCCCGGCCACACCTGGATGGGTCTGTTCCGCAACCTGACGCTGACCCAGATCTACACCGACGACTACCTGTTCTCCTATCTGCACCAAGGGCTTACGCAGATGTGGAGTCTGGCCGTGGAGGTCGCGTTCTACGTCGCGCTTCCGGTGCTGGCCTACCTGTTGCTGGTGGTGCTGTGCCGTCGCAGGTGGCAGCCAAGGCTGCTGCTTGCGGGTCTGATGGTGCTCGCCCTCGTCACGCCGGCGTGGCTGACGCTGGTGCACGTCACGGACTTCCTGCCCGATGGGGCCAAGCTCTGGCTGCCGACATACCTCGCGTGGTTCGTGGGCGGCATGGTCCTTGCCGCGCTACGGGAGATGGGGGTACGCGGCTACGCCATGGTGTGCGTGCCGCTGGCGCTCGTCTGCTACTTCATCGCGTCGACGCCGATCGCAGGCGAACCCACCACCTCGCCAGCCGAGTTGCGGGAGGGCCTGTTCAAGGCTGGCTTCTACGCCATCATCTCGACCCTGGTCGTGGCGCCGCTGGCACTGGCCGACCGCGGTTGGTACGCGAGGTTCATGGCGAGTCGGCCGATGGTCTTCCTCGGCGAGATCTCCTATGAGATCTTCCTGATCCACCTCGTCACAATGGAACTCGTCATGGTCAACGTCCTGCACTACCCGATCTACACCGGGTCGATGTTCTGGCTGTTCGTGATGACCATGCTGGTGACGGTGCCACTGGCGTGGCTCTTGCACCGTTTCACTCGAGTTCGTTCCTAGCGTCCGCGGGGATGGCGGCCCGGTGTTCGGCGGGCAGCCGCAGACGCGACAGCCCGCCGTCGGGGTAGACGCGCCAGGCGCAGATGTGTTGCGGCACGCCACCGCGCATCGCGCCGCCACTGCAGAACACTTCAGCCATGAGACGCCTTGTTGTTGGACTGGGTGGATCACGGATTCCGGCCGCCCTCTCGGACGTACAGCGGAATCCGATGGACACACTGTAGGAATCAGTGACAATCTGGGCAAGTCGTAGCGATTTCATTGCCAATATCCGACTTTTTCGCCGATTCCGCTTGCGCGGATCGACGATATCGACAATGGTCTTACTCACACCGACGTGATCGGCGCCACGCCGCAGTCACGCCAGCACGAGGAGGACCCAGCCGTGAGCAAGACCGGCAATCCCACCGTCGACGCGCCGGCTCGACCCGGCGGGTCGGACGTGAGCGTTTCCGATCCGGTGGTCGAGATCGACCATGTCACCAAGCGTTTCGACGACTATGTCGCGGTCGCCGACGCACACTTCTCGATCGGCTCAGGAGAGTTCTTCTCCATGCTGGGCCCGTCGGGATGCGGCAAGACCACCACCTTGCGGATGATTGCCGGCTTCGAGGCCCCGACCGAGGGGGCGGTGCGGCTGCAGGGGGTCGACGTCTCCCGCGTTCCCGCCCACAAGCGCAACATCAACACGGTCTTCCAGCACTACGCGCTGTTTCCCCACATGACCGTCTGGGACAACGTGGCGTACGGACCTCGCAGCGCGAAGAAGAGTGCGGCCGAGGTTCGCCGCCGGGTCGACGAGATGCTCGAGGTGGTCCGTCTGACCGACTTTGCCCGCCGTAAACCCGCCCAGCTATCCGGCGGCCAACAGCAACGTGTCGCCCTGGCGCGCGCCTTGGTCAATTACCCCAGCGCGCTCCTGCTGGACGAGCCCCTTGGCGCGCTCGACCTCAAGCTGCGCCACGTCATGCAGTTCGAACTGAAACGCATCCAGCGGGAAGTCGGGATCACCTTCATCTACGTCACTCATGACCAAGAGGAGGCGCTCACGATGAGCGATCGCATCGCGGTCATGAACGTCGGCTCCGTCGAACAGATCGGCAGCCCCGCCGAGATCTACGAACGCCCCGCCAGCGTCTTCGTCGCCAACTTCATCGGCCAGGCCAACCTCTGGCACGGCCACCAAGGCGCGGTCAACGGCAACCGCGCTGACTTCTCGGCACTGGGCACCACGCTGCCTGCCCGCTGCGGCGCCACCAGGATCGAGAATGGCGGGCGCGCCACGCTCATGGTGCGGCCCGAACGAGTCCGGGTGTCGACGTCACCGACTGGCGCGGACATGGCCAGCACCCCTGCGACCGTCGTCGATGTCACCTTCCAGGGTCCTGTCATTCGCCTGAGCCTGGTCGCTCCGGACAACTCGCCCATCATCGCGCACATCACTCCCGAGGGCCCCGAAGCCGGCCTCTCGCTGCTGCGTCCGGGCGATCCTGTCTATGCCTCTTGGTCACCGGAGGCCTCCCTCGTTCTGCCCGCCGCCGACATCCCCGCCGCGAGCGACCTCGACGAGAGCCTCGTGGAGTCGTGACCGGTGTCGGCTCAGCGAGTGGTCGGCCAGACGCCGGCTTCGTAGGAGAGCTTCAACAGCTTGAGGTACACCAGGGTCTCCACGGCGGAGACCTCGTCGATGGTGCGGATGGAGTCGTTGATGACCGACAGCAGATGCTCGCCGTTGCGGCAGATCACCTCGATCACGATGTCATGCACGCCGGCAACCGCGACGGCAAAGGTGACCTCCGGGAGGGCGCTCAGCTTCTGCGAGATCCGCTCGATGTCGCCGTCGGCCTTGACCAGCAGCATCGATGTGTAGTGGCCACGGGAGAGGGGGTTGGTCACCGTGACGACCTGCATGTGCCCCTGCTCGATCAGTCGCTGGACACGCTGCCGGACGGTCGCCTCGGACACGCCGACCTCTTTGGCGATGGCGGCGTAGGGCTTTCGGCCGTCCGAACGCATCGAATCGACAATCGCCGCCGATATCCGGTCAAGTGCGGGGGTCGGCTCCTCGGTCATCCTCGGTCCTTCACTGTTGTCCGGCAAGGCATTCGGGATTCTAGACGACGAATCCGATTGAATACTACCGACGTTGCGCTCAAATCGATAATATTTGGCAACTTTCGCACGGATTCCGTCGTTCAGAGTGAGGAAACCGAACATGTCGACGCTCACTAGATCGCGCTCCGAAAGGACGGAAGGGCCCGTGCGAATAGGTTGGCGGCTCGGGCTCCTACCTGGGTCGGCGTGGATCGCCTGTTTCTACCTCGTGCCGCTCGCCCTCATCGTGGCGGCATCGGTGGCCACCCCAGACGTCATCGGACGGCCCATATATGGCTGGTACACGGAGAGTTTCGGTCTGGTGTTCCAACCGGACTACCTGCCGATTGTCCTGCGCACCTTCGCCTATGCCACCATCGCGACGCTTCTCTGCCTGTTGATCGGCTATCCGTGCGCGTATGCGATCTCCCGATACGGCGGGCGATGGAAACCGGTACTGCTACTGGCGATCCTGGTGCCCTGGCTGGCGGACTATCTCGTGCGAATCTATGCGTGGGTCCAGATCCTCGGCAGAGACGGGCCGATCAACGGACTGCTCGCGCGGCTCGGAATCGGGCCGGTGAACCTGATCGGCACGCCTTACACGCTGAATCTTGGCCTGGTGTACAGCTTTCTACCGTTCATGATCCTGGCGGTCTACCTGGCCGTTGAGCGTTTGGACTACCGCCTCATTGAGGCCTCCGGCGACCTGTACTCGGGGTCGGCACGCACGTTCGTTCAGATCGTGGTGCCGAGTACCGCGGGAGGTATCGCCGCGGGATGTCAACTCGTCTTCCTGCTCAGTTTGGGCGATTTCGCGATCGCCCAGTTCCTCGGAGGGTCGACCTACATGATGGGGAATCTGATCCGCGACCAACTCGCAACCGCGGGCTCGCTACCCTTCGGCGCTGCGCTCACGGTGACGCTGCTGGCGGGAATGCTCGCCTTCATGGCGGTCATCTATCTGCTCTCGGCCCTGGTGCGCGCCGTGGTCAACCGACGCCGACTCAGCGGGATGACCGTTGGCTAGCGGGGGCAGCCGCCGGATGCCCGGCTGGCTGCTGGCAATAGTCCTCGGGACCCTGGTGTTTCTCGATCTGCCCCTGTTCGTGATCGCCATCTTCTCATTCAACTCCTCGAAGTCGCTCTCGGAACTCGATGGACTGAGTTTCCGCTGGTATGAGCAGGCCGCCACCAATCCCGAGGTGATGTCCGCACTGGGGCTGAGCCTCGTTGTGGCGACCGCGTCCACTGCGATAGCGGTGGTGCTGGGCACAGGGCTGGCATACGGATTCGCGCGCGGACCACGCCGTGTCACCCGGCCGATCGAAGGGGTGACGCTATCCACGCTCATCACCCCGGAACTGGCGACCGCCGTCGGTTTGATGACGTGGTTCGCGACGCTGCGATTGCCGTTGTCGACGGTCACTCTGATCATCGGCCATGCCACGTTCACTCTGGTCTACGTGACCGTGCTCGTTGGGAATCGGATTCGCAGTCTCAATCCGGCTCTCGAGGAGGCCGCCAGTGACCTTGGTGCCGGGCGTGGCAGAACCTTTGTCACAGTCGTTCTGCCGCAACTGCGTTCGGCCATCATTGGCGCCGGCGTGTTGGCGTTCGTACTGTCCTTCGGCGACTTCGTGACCTCAGTCTTTCTGTCGGGCACCGAGGTTGCACCGCTGCCAGTGCGGATCTACGGAATGCTCCGCTTCGGCTTGACCCCCGAGATCAATGCCGTCGGCACCGTGATGATCCTCATCACCGTGCTGCTCGGTCTCGCGGGAATCTGGATTCAACGTTCAAAGTCCCGACCCAGTTCACAGTGAAATACCAGGAGACGACATGCATCAGTTGACAACTGCCCGGACGAGTCGGCGCAGGTTTCTGTTCATGAGCGGTGGCGCCGCCGCTGCGGGACTGTTTCTCGCGGCATGCGGCAGCGGCGCACCGGGTTCGGATGCGGAGCTGACACCGCCCGAACCGGTCATTGACGGTGACCTCGCCTACTACGCGCCAACCGGATACGTACCCGATGACGTGATGTCGGCGTTCGAGCGTGAGTACGGGGTGTCGATCAACCAGACCTACTTCTCGACCGTCGATGAGATGATCCAGAAGCTCGGGTCCGGTGCCGCATACGACGTCACGTTCATGCCGTCCAACTTCTTCGCCCGCGCCACGGCAGCGAACCTGCTGTTGCCGATTGACCACAGCCGGATGAAGAACTGGGGTGAGGTCTCGTCGCTGTTCCACAACCCGCCGTTCGAGCCGAACGCCAAACACCTCGCGGGGCCCTACGCCATGGGCGGTGTCGGGATGGCGTATCGCAAGAGCAGGGTCAACGGTCTCACCGGGTCGTGGAACGACTTATGGGATCTGGCACCACGACTGAACAAGCGCACCTACATCTTCGACGACGTGACGGTGTCGATGACGATGGCGCTGAGTCGACTCGGACTGCCCACAGACACCGATAGCGCCGACGATCTGCGCCAGGCCGCCGACTCGCTGATCGAACTGCGAAAGAACCTGGGCGGTTTCGGCAGCTCGGCCGGTGAGAAGCTCGCCAACGGCGAGGCCGATCTGTTGATGAACTACACCGGCGCCACGTTCTCGACGCTCAAGGATTCGTCGTTCGCCGACGACATCGGATTCGAGTTCGGCAGGGAGACACTGGCGTTCAACGCCGACTGCATGGCCATCCCGTCGGCCGCGAAGCACCCCGGCACCGCGCTGCTGTTCTGCGACTTCCTGTTGCGCCCAGAGAACATGCGCAAGATCGTGGAATTCGTCGGGTTCCCGGTCGCAACCAAGGCCGGTGAGTCGGCATACGCGGATCTCATCAAGGGCTATCCATTCCTCGTCTACGACAACAAGGTGCTGGCCGATCCGACCGTGTGGCTGGCGTCGCTGCAGCAGGCGCAGTTGACCAAGTGGACGCAGGCGTGGACCCGAGTCAAGGCCACCGCGTGAACGCGATCATTCATCAGGGCACCAGGGAACTGCAGGAAGTGATCCGGGAGGCGTATGCGCGCGTCGCCGCGGAGGAGCCCCGGCCGGCGTTCTCGTTGGCCGAGTACGAATCTCGGCGGCTGCGCCTGCAAGCGGAGGCCGCGGGCGCCGGTATCGACCTGCTGGTTCTCAGCTCGCCCGACGCGATGTGCTGGCTGCACGGTTATCAGTCCCGGTGGTATCGGGCCCAGTCCTCGTTGCGGTGGCCGCCGTTCCAGTGCACCGTGATGCACGTCGAGTCGGGAGCCATCGCCGTTTACGACGTCGAGCATCACCACTACCTGCTGCGACGCACCTCGGTCGCCGAAGATCTACGCCTGGCGACCGACGATGACGGGACAGCGGTCCTGGACTTCACCATGGCGGACCTCAAGGCGCGGGGTTGGTTGTCCGGTCGGGTGGGTCTCGAGATGCACAGTCACGTCCCGAACCGCGCGACGAGCGAGGTTGTCGAGGCCGCGTTCGTACGACACGGCTGCCACGTCGTCGACGCCAGCGTGCAGACACGGGCGGTTCGGCAGATCAAGTCGGCCGCCGAGATCGAGATGATCGAGCGGGCCGCAGCGGTGTGCGACGCCGGTCTGGTCAGCCTGCGCGACCAGGTGGTACCGGGGATGACCGAGAAACAGGCTTGGGCACTGATGGTTTCGGCGATGGCCGAGGCTGGTGGTGAACCAGCCGCGTTGCACGAGTCGGTGGTAGTTGGACCGATCGAGATGGGTCACGCGTATTCGTCGGACCGAGTCATCGAGCGCGGTGATGTGTTGTGCGCCGATCCATGCGGTGTCGTCAATCGGTATCACGCCAACATCGAACGGTGGTTCGTCGTCGGCCAGGAGCCCAGTGATGAGCTGTATCGGCTCGCCGCGATCGAGGCCGAGGCATTTCGACTCCTGTGCGCGGGCGCCGCGGACGGGACCGCGGTCAACGACGTGACTGAACGGATCGAGGCGCACCTGCGCGATGCGGGCATGTGGGGACTGCACAACTGGAATGGCGGCTATGAGATGGGGCTGTCCTTCCCGCCGGACTGGGTCGGCGAGTGGACCTTCACCGTCGGCGAGTCCACCGATGACGTCTTCAGGAAGAACGTGGTGACCAACTACGAGAGCATCGTGCTCTATCCCATGATCGACACCGTGGTGTTCGGGTCGACCGGCGCCCGCACGCTGTCGCGTCTTCCTCTCGATGTGGAGCGTGCCGGGTGAGCGAGGCACTCCGACCGGCCGACACCATTCTGTTGGGGAGAACGTTCACCGCCGACCCGCAGCGGCCCATGGCGCACGGTGTGGCAATGCGTGACGGCATCATCACCGCCGTCGGGAGCGCCGACGAACTCGCCGACCACACCGGTCCCGCTACCGATGTCGTCAAGTGCGAGGGACTGATCGCGCCGGCGTTCCACGACGCACACATCCATCTGCTCGAGGGTTCACTCTTCGATTGCGGGGTCAACCTCCACGACGTCGAACCCGCGCAGTACCTGGACGTGATCGGTGCGGCCGCGGCGCAGTTGCCGCCGGGGGCATGGGTGCGCGGCGGCGGATGGAGCATGGCGGCATTCCCCGCGGGCAGCCCCGATCGGCGTTGGCTCGACGACGTCGTCGGTGGACGTCCGGCATATCTGACCGCACGCGACGGCCACACCGCATGGGTCAGCACTCGCACCCTGGAACTCGCCGGAATTGATTCGGGTACAACCGATCCGCCAGGCGGCAGGATCGAGCGCGACGGCGACGGTGAGCCGAGTGGGACGCTGCACGAGACCGCGATGAAGCTTGTCGCCAGCCAGCTTCCGGTGATCACCGATGCGGAGTGGGCGCAAGCGCTGGAACTGGGTCAGCGATACCTGCACTCATTGGGAATCGTTGGGTGGCAGGACGCCCGGTTGTCACCGGAGATGCTGGGCGCCTATCTCGACGCGGAGTCGGAGGGCCGGTTGTCGGCGTACGTCGCCGCCGCGATGCACTGGAACCCCGCCCAGGGGACTGACCAGATCGACGGGCTGTTGCACTCGCGCAGCCTCGCCACCGGCTCACTGGTGAGCGCGGGCATGGTGAAGCTCTTCGTTGACGGCGTCGTGGAGAACGAGACAGCCGCACTGCACCAGCCCTACGTCGCCACTCACTCGCACGGCGCACCGCTGTTCGACGACGCCGAGTTGCGCGCGGCGATCGGCAGCTGCGTGGGCGAGGGGTTCAACGTCCACGTTCACGCCGTCGGTGATGCGGGGACGACGAGGGCCCTCGACGCGTTCGAGGCCGTTCGGCCCCAGTCGGCGAGATCCGGTCTGCGCCATCAGATCTGTCACCTACAGGTCGTCGCGGACACCGATGTGCCCCGCTTCGCCGCACTCGATGTCATAGCCAACGTCCAGGCGCTGTGGGCGTGCCGCGATGAACAGAACGTCAGCCTGTGCGCGCCGCGGCTGGGCCCGGATCGATTTGAGCAGCAGTACCGTTTCGGCGATCTTGCCCGCTCTGGTGCGCGATTGGCCTTCGGCAGCGACTGGCGCGTCAGCACGCCGCAACCGCTGGCCCAGATCGAGGTCGCCATCACCCGGCAACCGCCGGGTGATGGCGTCACGGCCAAACTCGGTGAGGGGCAGGAGTTGAGCCTGACGACCGGTCTACTGGGATTCACCCGTGAGGCCGCATACGCCGCGGGCCTTGACGAGCGGACCGGAACGCTGTCGGTGGGCCGAAGCGCGGATGTCGTCGTGCTCAATGCCGACCCCTTCACAGTCGCACCGCACGACCTGGCGTCGGTCGAGGCGGATATGACCGTCTTTCAAGGGCGAGTCGTGTTCACCCGCTAGCTGCGACCTGCTGCGCCCCTCCCTTCTCAACAATTAGGTTACCCTTACCTAAGTTGAGATGAGAGGTGGGATATGGCCAACGAGAAGCCCTCACGGGGGTTCACCGGCGCAATGGTCAAGCTGTGGCGCGGTGGAGACTACGAGCTGACTGTGACCGGGCGCAGCGCGCTGACGCCGAACTACCTTCGCGTGCACTTCGCGGGCGCCGAACTGCTCGCCGAGCGCGAGCTGCATCCGACGATGTGGGTGCGCGGCTGGTTCCCTGACGGGGTGAAGTCCCACCAGCGGGGCTACACCCTGGTCAACCCGGATCCGGCAGCAGGCACCGTGGACATCGACTTCGCCATGCACGACGGCATCGCCACGCGGTGGGCCAGGCAGGCGCGCGCCGGCGATGTTCTCGAGGTGACGGTGCTCGGCAGCAGCTTCAGCCTGCCCGAGCCGGCCCCGGCCGGTTACGTCGTCGTAGGGGACACCGCATCGCTGCCCGCCATCAACTCGCTGTTGGCCGCCATCGACGATGCCCCCGCCACGGTCTTCCTGGAGGCGTCGCACGACGACGACCGCGAGCTGCCCGTCACGGCCGCCCCAGGCGCCGAGGTCACCTGGATCGATCGCAAGGCCGGCGGCGAGGCGCTGGTGGAGGCCGTCGCCGAGGCGGCCTTCGACGCGCCGGACCACTTCGGCTGGGTGGCGTGCGACAACCGGACCACGCGCGCGGTCGCCAGGATCCTCCGCGAGGACTACGGGATTGCGCGCAAATCCACCAAGGCGCAGGCGTACTGGAGCGCGTGAGCCTCGCGGATGGGCCGGCATTCATGATCAACTCATGCGAGCCGGGGGTACGCTAACCGCCTCGGGCCCAGGCAGTGTGGTCCGGGCCGCTCTTGGGGCGGTTCCTTCGGCGAATGGACAATCGTGAGTTCTTTCGAGCAGCCGGAGGTCCGGCGTGACATCCTCCCCATCCCCGACGTCCCGCACGTCGGCCTGACGACCTATGACGCCAAGGACCCCGACACCAGCTATCCGCCGATCAGGGACGTGCGACCACCCGCGACGGCGCCCAATGTGCTCGTCATCCTGATCGACGACGTCGGCTTCGGTGCCAGCAGTGCCTTCGGCGGCCCGTGCCAGACGCCCAATTTCGAGAGGCTCGCCGCGGGTGGCCTGAAGTACAACCGGTTTCACACGACCGCGCTGTGTTCACCGACGCGACAGGCGCTGCTGACCGGGCGGAACCATCACTCCGTCGGCATGGGAAACATCACCGAGACCGCCACCGCAGCACCGGGTTACACGTCGGTGCTGCCCAACACCAAGGCGCCGCTGCCCTTGACCTTGAAGCTCAACGGCTACTCCACCGCGCAGTTCGGCAAGTGCCACGAGGTGCCCGTCTGGCAGACCAGCCCGGCCGGTCCCTTCACGGCGTGGCCGACGGGTGGTGGCGGGTTCGAGTACTTCTACGGCTTCATCGGAGGGGAGAACAACCAGTGGGATCCGGCCCTGTATGAGGGCACCACGCCGATCGAGCCGCCGAAGACGCCTGCCGAGGGTTATCACCTCACCGAGGACCTCACCGACAAGGCGATCAACTGGGTGGGGCAGCAGAAGGCGCTGCTGCCCGACAAGCCGTTCTTCATGTACTTCGCACCGGGCGCCACGCATGCCCCGCATCACGTGCCCCAGGAGTGGATCGACAAGTACAAGGGCAAGTTCGCCCATGGCTGGGACCGCCAGCGCGAGATCACCTTTGAACGGCAGAGGGAATTGGGTGTCATCGCGCCCGATTCAGTGCTGACCCCGCGGGACCCGGAGATTCCGGCCTGGGAGGACACGGATCCGGCGATGCGGCCAGTGCTCGAACGGGAGATGGAGGTGTACGCCGCGTTCCTGGAGCACACCGATCATCACGTCGGCCGGTTGCTCGACGCCATCGAGCCGATCCTCGATGACACACTGGTGTACCTGATCATCGGCGACAACGGCGCCTCGGCCGAGGGCACGCTGCAGGGTGCGTTCAACGAGATGGCCAACTTCAACGGCATGGCCGCCATCGAGACGCCCGAGTTCATGATGTCCAAACTCGACGAGTTCGGCGGCGAGGGCTCCTACGGTCACTACGCGGTCGGATGGGCGTGGGCGATGGACACGCCCTATCAGTGGACCAAGCAGGTCGCATCGCACTGGGGCGGGACCCGCAACGGCACAATCGTGCACTGGCCCAAGGGGATCAAGGAGAAGGGCGGCCACCGCAACCAGTTCAGCCACGTCATCGATCTCGCGCCGACGGTGCTGGAGGCGGCGGGCATTCCCGCGCCCACGCTGGTCAACGGAGTTCTGCAGAGCCCCTATGAGGGCACCAGCATGCTGTATAGCTTCAACGACGCCGAGGCGCCCGAGCGGCACACGACGCAGTACTTCGAGATGTTCTGCAACCGCGGCATTTACCACAAGGGCTGGAGTGCGGTGACCAAACACCGCACGCCGTGGGCGATGGCCGATGCGGTGATGCCCGCGTTGGACGACGACGTGTGGGAACTGTACGACGGTAACTCCGACTGGACGCAGGCGAACGACCTTTCGAAGGAGTATCCGGAGAAACTGCATGAACTGCAGCGTCTTTGGCTGATCGAAGCGGTCAAGTACAACGTGCTCCCGCTGGATGACCGCCAGATCGAGCGCATCAACGCCGACTCGGCCGGTCGGCCCACCCTGATCAAGGGCAACTCTCAGCTGTTGTTCGGCAATATGGGCCGGCTGTCGGAGAACAGCGTCCTCGACATCAAGAACAAGTCCTTCGCTGTGACCTCGGAACTGGAGGTGCCAGCGGGCGGCGCGGAGGGCGTGATCATCGCCCAGGGCGGTCGGTTCGGCGGGTGGAGTCTGTACGCCAAGGACGGCCGCGCCAAGTTCCACTACAACGTGCTGGGCATCAAGTCGTTCAGCATCGATGCGACCGAGCCCATTCCGACAGGAAAGACCCAGGTACGGATGGAGTTCGCCTACGACGGAGGCGGTTTCGCCAAGGGCGGCACCGTGACGCTCTACTACGATGGCAACGAAGTCGGCTCCGGGCGGGTCGAACTGACCCAGGGTTTCGTCTTCTCGGCCGATGAGACCACCGACGTCGGCCGGGAGACCGGGACTACGGTGAGCCCGGACTACACCGCGCACACCAGCAAATTCAACGGCAAGATCGCCTGGGTTCGAATCGACCTGGGTGAGGACGCCAAGGACGCCGATCACTACATCGAGCCCGACGAGCGCTTCCGGGTGGCGATGGCCCGGCAGTAACGGGCTAGTCCACGGGCTGCGTCAGCTCGAGCGTCGGCAACACGAAATCCTCGAGCATGGCCCGCTCATCGGCGTCGTCACGTCCGGGGAACACGAGCAGAGACACCATGACGCGCACCAGCCAACGTGCGCGCCGTTCGACGTCGTCGACTCCCAGCGCCATCAGATATGCCTCGGTGCGCGCCTGGATCACCTCGGAGCGCTCGGCCATGTCGCCGCCGATCGGTCGCCTGTCGGGGGCGAACCACGCAGAGAGCGCCGGGCTTTCGCGAACCCGGTGGAGCGAGGCGAGGATGCCGTTGACCAGAAGCTCGCCAGGTGTGCGGGCTTCGCTGCCGGTTTCCAGTGCGCCCAACTCCGCGAACACCCGATGGGCCTCCCGGTGCACGTAGGCCGTGTAGAGGGCGTCGCGGTTCTCGAAGTAGCGGTACAGCGTGGCACGGGAACAGCCGGACGCCTTGGCGATATCGTTCATGCCAACGCTGCCGGGATCGTCCCGGGTGAACAGTTCCTCGGCCGCGTCCAGGATCTTCTCTGCGGCCACGTCACCACGGTTGGCGGCCAGCCAGTCGCCCGCCATTACGTCACCCGAAACGGGACCGACAGCGGGCGCCGCACGTAACTGCCGCCGGCCCAGACGATTCCGCTCTCATCGACCTCGAAGTCGGGGATCCGCGCCATGAGCTCCTCCAATGCGACCCGGGACTGCATGCGGGCCGCGGCAGCGCCGAGGCAGTGGTGCGCGCCGTGGCTGAACGTCAGGATGTTGCGCGGTTTGCGCGTCACGTCGAGATCGGCTGCATTGTCACCGTAGTGGCGCTCGTCGCGGTTGCCGGAGCCGTAGAGCAGCATCGCGCGGCGACCCTCGGGGATGGTGACGTCGCCGATCGTCACGTCGCGGGTCACGGTACGGCCGAGCATCTGCACGGGGGAGGTGAGGCGCAGCAACTCGTCGACGGAATCGCCTATCAGGTCCGGGTTCTCGGCCAGCAGCCTGCGTTGGTCGGGGCGCTGGTGTAGCAGCTGCACCGAGCCGCCGAGCATCCCGGTGCTGGTGTCGTTGCCGCCCGTCACCATGGTGAACGTGAACGCCAGGATCGACAGCACGCCGGCGATGTCGCCGTCGGCGCCGACGCCCGCGGCCACCAGGTGTGAGACGGTGTCGTCCTCGGGTTCGACGCGGCGACGCTCGATGAGCGCGGTGAAGTACGCCATCATCCCGCCCAGCGCATCGCCGAGCGTCTCGAGCGCGCCACCGATGCCGCCCTCGGCGGTGTTGGCCGCGACGATCGCATCGGTCCACCCGTCGAACTGGTCGCGGTCCTCCTCGGGCACCCCGAGGTAGTGCGCGACGACCATCGACGGCAGGGGCTTGAACAGCTCGGCGACGATATCGCCCCCGCCGGCCGCGCGGATGCGCTCGATTCGCTCGATCACATACTGGCGGACCTTGGGCTCGACGGCCTCCACCTGGCGGGGGGTGAACCCGCGCGACACCAACTTGCGGAACTCGGTGTGCACCGGTGGGTCCTGCATGACCATCGGGGGGTTGTCGGCCAGGCCGATCATCTCCAACTCGCCGTAGTTGACGGTCAGGCCCTGCGCCGAGGAGAAGGTCTGATGGTCGCGCGCGGCGCTGAAGATGTCGGCGTGCCGGGACAGCACGTAGTAGTCGTTCTCGGGCTGCTCCGGCGGTACGACGTGGTGCACGGGATCGTGGTCACGCAGCGCGCGGTACATCGGCCACGGGTCGACCCACGTCGCGGGGGTGGACAGCTGGAAGCGCGCCGGCGTGCTGTGAGACAAAGTGGCTGACATGTCTTATGAATACGACAGTGACGGCTAGATGTCAACCATCGCCTCGCTCCACTGCGCAAACGGGCGTTGATCAAATTAATGCATGCAATAATCGGATTATGGATGCATACGACGGCCTCCTGGGCTTGATCCGCAGGGGCGAGCTGCGCGGGGACGTCAAAGTCTCCGAGGCGTCGCTTGCGGCGCGGCTGGGCGTGAGTCGCACCCCCGTGAGAGAGGCACTGCGGGTTCTGGATGCACAACGCCTAGTCGTCAGCCAAGGCCGCGGCGTGCGGGCCAGGGTGCCGGGTGCTCGGGAGCTCGCGGAGGCGTTCGAGACACGTTGTGCGCTGGAGAGCTTTGCCGCACAGGAAGCGGCAACAGCCCAGCGCGCTGGGCTGTTGTTGCCAGCACGGTTGCGTGAGGTGGAACGCCTTGCGGTCTCCTGCGACCAGGCGACTCGGGTGGCGGGCGCGCTGGCAGGAGCAGAGGAGAACCGCACGTTTCACCTGGCCCTCGCGGCACTGGCAGGCAACAGTCAGATCAACGCGTTGCTGACAGCGGTGTGGGACCAGATCATCATCGCCACCCGGGCCGGGTTGACTACAACGCCCCGAGTGAACGACGTCCACCGCGAGCACGAAGCCATTCTGCAAGCGATCAGCCGCGGGCGACCGGACCAGGCGCGCAGCGCTGTGTCAGTCCACGTCGATCACACACGAAGAATCTCCCTGAACAGCATCGACGAAACGGAGACCCACGCATGAGCGGCAAGACGCATGAGTACGACGTCAGCATCGTCTGGACCGGCAACCACGGAACTGGAACGACCGGGTACACGGCCTACGGCCGCGACCACGAGATCCACGCCCCGGCGGCTCCCGCCATTCTCGGCACCGCGGACCCAGCCTTCCGCGGGGACCCCACGCGGTGGAACCCAGAGCAACTGCAGGTGGCGGCACTGTCGCAGTGCCACATGCTGTGGTATCTCAACCTCGCCGCCGCAGCGGGGGTCGTCGTCACCGCCTATGAAGATCACGCCCACGGCGTCATGTGCCAGGACGAGGCGGGGGGCGGCCAGTTCGAGTCTGTGACGCTGCGACCGCGCGTCACAATCACCGTCGACAGCGACCATGAGGCTGCTCTGCGGATACACGCCGACGTGCCCGCGAAGTGCTTCATTGCTCGCTCGGTCAACTTCCCCGTGCGCCACGAACCGGTCATCACTGTCGAAGGTGCTGCCATGCCTCCGACCCCCGTGTAGGTCATATCCACCACCCGACAACGATCATCAGTGGGGCCAGCCTGGAAATCGGCTGGTCCCACTGTTCTTGAGTGGACACGTGTCCCACGCGAACGCGGCACTCACGCCACGCCATTGGCTCAAGGTCGCTCAGCTCGATCTCGGCGCGGGGTGCGCACGGCGCGTGTCGGCCGATCGGGGGACACGAAGTTCATCCGGTGTATCCACCGTTCACCCGACAGACGCCGCGCCCGCGCCGCGACAGAGTCGTCCTATCGCCGGAACGCACTCGGCGGCCACATGAAAACGACACTCAGACAGAGGGATTGATCCTATGAGCAACCTGGCTCGCAACTTCGCCCGGTTTATCGCAATGCCGGCCATCATCGGCGGCGCCGCGCTCGGCGTGGCCGGGATAGCCTCGGCGACGCCCGGTCCGATGACCCCAACCACCACGGTCGCGCCGGCGCCGGCCGGCCCGGGTTACCAGTACTCCCCGGAGCACTACGCCACTCCCGCCCCGACGCAGGGCCCCGGCTGGCAGAACCACCACGGACCGAATCACATGAACTGACCCCGGGGGGTCGGAGCGACAAGCCCTCCCCGGGCACAGGGGAGGGCTTGTTCGCGCCGGGACCTGGCGATCCCACGCGCGGAGGTGGTAAGGCTAGCCTTACCGGGAGGGTTTGACGTCGTGGGAAAGAGGATCGCTGATGGCACGCGGATTCCAAGGGGTGATGCTGCGCGGCTTCGGCGCGCGCGATCACGAGGCCACAGTGCGCGAAACCGAGCAACTGGCCCCGCACTTCCTGCGGATACGCATGGTCTCGCCGACGCTGTTCGAGGATGCGGTGGCCGAACCGACGTCGTGGCTGCGGTTCTGGTTTCCCGATCCCGATGGCTCGGATACGGAGTTCCAGCGGGCATACACGATCACCGAGGCCGACACGGCCACCGGCCACTTCGCGGTCGACGTCGTTCTGCACGAACCCGCAGGTCCCGCCTCCACCTGGGCGCGCACCGTGGAACCCGGGGCGACGATCTCGGTCATGACGATGGGCTCGGCGCCATTCACGGTCGCCGACGACCCCGCCGACCGTCCCGCCGGATACCTCCTGATCGGCGACTCGGCGTCGACGCCCGCCATCAACGGCATCATCAACGCCGTCCCGCACGACATCCCCATCGAGGCCTACCTCGAACAGCACAGCGATGACGATCTGCTGATCCGGGTCGCCGAGCATCCGCGCCTGACCCTGCATCGGGTCGCCCGCCGCGACGCGACCTCGCTGGCCGCCGCAGTCGAATCCCGCGACTGGTCGAACTGGTACGCCTGGCTGGGGCCGGAGGCCGGCGCGCTCAAGCATTTGCGCGCCCGGCTGCGCGACGAGTTCGGCTTCCCCAAGTCCGAGATCCACGCCCAGGCCTACTGGACCGAGGGTCGGGCGATGGGCAAGCGGCGCGGCGACGAGCCCGCCGCACCGGTCGCGATGCCCGCGAGTGTCGAGCCCGAAACCCCTGTCGAGCCGACCGAACCGACCGAACCGACTGTGCCCCAGGCGCCGACCGACGTGGCCCGCGGGAACTGGCGCGGCCAGGGTGCGGGACGACTGATGGCGCCGCTGAAGACGCCGCTCATAGTCTCCGGTGTCCTGCAGTTGCTGATCACCCTCGTCGAACTCGCGCCGTTCGTCCTGCTGGTCGAGCTGGCCAGGGTCCTGCTGTCGGGTGCCGATGAGGGGCGGCTCTGGACCCTGGGCACCGCCGCGGTCGGGCTGCTCGGCACCGGCGCCCTGCTGGCGGCCGCGCTGACGTTCTGGCTGCACCGCGTCGACGCCCGTTTTGCCCGCGAACTGCGCGGGCGGCTGCTGACCAAGCTGTCCCGATTGCCGTTGGGCTGGTTCACCGTCCGCGGGTCCGGCTCGGTCAAACAACTAGTGCAGGACGACACGCTGGCCCTGCACTACCTTGTCACCCACGCGATCCCCGACGCGGTCGCCGCCGTTGTCGCACCCGTTGCGGTGCTGGTCTACCTGTTCGTCGTGGACTGGCGCCTGGCACTGGTGCTGTTCGTGCCGGTGCTCGCCTACGTGGTGTTGATGTCCGCCATGACAATTCAGTCCGGCTCCAAGATCCGCGAGGCACCGCGATGGGCCGAGCGGATGGGCGGTGAGGCCGGCGCCTACCTCGAGGGCCAACCGGTGGTCCGCGTGTTCGGCGGCGCGGCCGCATCGAGCTTCCGGCGCCGACTCGACGGCTACATCGGATTCCTGGTGGCCTGGCAGCGCCCATTCGTCGGCAAGAAGACGCTGATGGATCTGGTCACCAGACCCGCGACGTTCCTCTGGCTGATCGCGGTCGTCGGCACCCCGATGATCGTCGCCGGGGCCATGGATCCGGTGAGTCTGCTGCCATTCCTGTTCCTGGGCACCACCTTCGGCGCCCGCCTGCTTGGCATCGGCTACGGTTTGGGTGGCATCCAGGCCGGGATGCTGGCGGCTCGGCGGGTGCAGACAGTGCTCGACGAACCGGACCTCGCCGTCGGTGCGGCGAAGACGCCGGCCGACGGCACCGACGGCACCGTCGTCTTCGATCGCGTGACGTTCGGCTACCGGCCGGACGTCCCGGTGATCAGGGACGTGACGCTGACGCTGCGGCCGGGCACCGTCACCGCGCTCGTCGGACCGTCGGGATCGGGCAAGTCCACTCTGGCCGCGCTGCTCGCGCGCTTCCATGACGTGCAACAGGGCTCGATCACCGTCGGGAGCCGCGACATTCGCACGCTGCACGCCGACGAGCTCTATCGGGGGATCGGTTTCGTGCTGCAGGAGACCCAGCTGGTGCACGGCACCGTCGCGGAGAACATCGCTTTGGCGGTGCCTGATGCCGACATCGAGCGGGTGCAGGCCGCGGCGCGCGACGCGCAGATCCACGACCGGATCATGCGGCTGCCGGACGGTTACGACACGGTGCTCGGGGCGGGTTCCGGGCTGTCCGGCGGTGAGCGGCAACGCCTGACCATCGCCCGCGCGATCCTGGCGGACACTCCCGTGCTCATCCTCGACGAGGCAACCGCGTTCGCCGACCCCGAATCGGAGTACCTCGTCCAGCAGGCACTCAACCGGCTCACCAGGGATCGCACGGTGCTGGTCATCGCGCACCGGCTGCACACCATCACCCACGCCGACCAGATCGTCGTCCTCGACGACGGGGAGATCGCCGAAACCGGAACGCACGACCAACTGCTGGCCGCGGGTGGGCGCTACCGCGCGTTGTGGGATTCGGGCACGCGCGCACCGGTTGGCGCAGGCACCACGCAGGAGGTCTCCCGATGATCCGCACACTGCTTGCGCTGATTCCGGCCGACCGCCGCGGCAAGGTCGGCGTCTACACGGTGCTGGCGATCGTCTCGGTACTGCTGCGGGCCGCGGGAACGGTGTTGCTCGTCCCGCTGGTCGCCGAACTGTTCGGCGGTGCGCCAGCCCGCGCGTGGGTGTGGCTGGGATGGTTGACCGCCGTGACCGTCGTCGGGTGGGTGGTCGACACCACCACTGCGCGAATGGGTTTCGATCTGGGCTTCGCGGTGCTCGACAACACCCAGCACGATGTCGCCGATCGACTGCCGAACATCCGGCTGAACTGGCTGACGCAGGAGAACACCGCGACGGCGCGGCAGGCCATCGCCTCCACCGGACCGGAACTGGTCGGGCTCGTCGTCAACCTCTTGACTCCGCTGATCGGTGCCGTGCTGCTGCCCGCAGCGATCGCACTGGCGCTGCTGGCGGTGTCTCCGGCTCTGGGGCTGGCTGCGCTGGCCGGGGTGGCGGTACTGCTGGGCGCGCTGTGGATCTCGGTGCGGTTGACTCGCCGCGCCGACGCGGTCGCCGGTGAGACCAACACCGCGTTCACCGAGCGCATCATCGAGTTCGCCCGAACCCAACAGGCTTTGCGCGCCGCGCGTCGGGTGGAGCCGGCACGCAGCCTCGTCGGCGGTGCCCTCGATGCTCAGCACGGTGCAAGCCTGCGGCTGCTCACCATGCAGATCCCCGGCCAGCTGCTGTTCAGCCTGGCCAGTCAGTTCGCACTGATCCTGTTCGCCGGCATGGCCGCATGGCTGACGGTGCGCGGTGAGCTGGGGGTGCCCGAGGCCATCGCGCTCATCGTCGTCATCGCCCGCTACCTGGAGCCGTTCACGAGCCTGAGCGAACTGGCTCCCGCGCTGGAGAGCACGCGCGCCACACTCGGCAGGATCCAGGCCGTGCTGGACGCGCCGACCATGGCCGCCGGCGCCGCCACGCTGGCAGACACCGGCGCGGCGCCGCGTATCGAGTTCGACGGTGTTGGCTTCGCCTATGGTGACGAGAAGCTTTTCGAGGGACTGGATTTCGTCCTCGAGCCGGGTACCACCACGGCCATCGTCGGCCCGTCGGGTTCGGGCAAGAGCACGATCCTGGCGCTTATCGCGGGTCTACACGAGCCGACGAGCGGCCGGGTGCTGTTCGACGGCGTCGACATCGCGACACTGGACCCCACCGCGCGGCGTGCGGCCACCAGCGTGGTCTTCCAGCATCCCTACCTGTTCGACGGCTCGCTGCGCGATAACGTCCTGGTCGGTGACCCGGACGCGGACGCCGACGCGCTGGCCACGGCAACGCGCCTGGCCCGCGTCGACGAACTCACCGGCCGCCTGCCCGACGGCGAGCAGACGATGGTCGGGGAGGCCGGAGCCGCGCTGTCCGGCGGCGAGCGTCAGCGTGTCAGCATCGCCCGGGCGCTGGTGAAACCGGCTCCGGTGCTGCTGGTCGATGAGGCGACGAGCGCGCTGGACACCGAGAACGAGGCCGCGGTGGTCGACGCCCTGACCGCCGATCTGCGCCAGCGCACCCGGGTGATCGTCGCGCACCGATTGGCCAGCATCCGGCATGCCGACCGGGTTCTGTTCGTCGACGACGGACGCATCGTCGAGGACGGCACCATCGACGAATTACTCGCGGAGGGTGGACGTTACGTCCGGTTCCGGGAGTTCTGGAACCAGCAGCGCGCCGCCGCGGACTGGCAGATCACCACCTAGCCCGTTCTTCGGGGACCGCCACGCGTCCCCCAATCGGTGGACACGAGGTTCCACCGGTGTCTGGGCCGATCACCCGACAGACGTCCTTCTGGAAACGCGACATAGTTATCTCATCGCCGGAGAAACACCGGCAGAGAAACGAAAAGTCAACCCAGACAGAAGGATTGAAGACATGACCAGCATCGCACGCCTGATCGCCCTCCCGATCGTCTCCGCCGGCATCATCGGTGGTGCTGCCCTCGGCCTGGCCGGTATGGCCAACGCCCAGAGCCAGGCCCCCACCGGCCCCGGCTATTCTTACGCCCCGGCCGTCAAGGCCCACCCGGCCCCCAGCCAGCAGCCCGGCTGGCACAGCCACCACGGCCCGCAGCACGTCGCAGGCCTGTCGCAGCGCTAGACGCCACGGACATGAAGGCCCTCTCCGAACATCCCCGGGGGAGGGCCTTCACCGTGTCTGCTCGCGGGAGAACCCGAGGTGTTAGAGCGCGGCGCCCGGGTTGAGGATGTTGTCGGGGTCGAGCGCTGTCTTGATGCGCCGGTTGAGTTCCATCGCCTCCGGCCCCAGGTACCCCGCCAGCCATGGCCGCTTGAGCCTGCCGACACCGTGCTCGCCGGTGATGGTGCCGCCGAGTCCGACGGCCAGGTCCATGATCTCGCCGAACGCGGCGTTGGCGCGTTCCGTCATCGCCGCATCAGCCGCGTCGTACACGATCAGCGGATGGGTGTTGCCGTCGCCGGCGTGCGCGATCACCGAGATCATCAGGTCATGCTGGGCGGCGATCTTCTCGACGCCGGACACCAGGTCGGCCAGCGCGGGCAGGGGCACCCCGACATCCTCGAGCAGCAGAGCGCCCTTGGCCTCCACCGCCGGGATCGCGAATCGGCGCGCGGCGACGAATGCCTCGCCCTCGTCGGGGTCGGCGGTCGTATAGACCTCCGTCGCACCGAATTCGGTGAACACGGACGCCATGTACTCGGTGTCCTCAACACCGGCGGGGCCGCGGTCATCGGACGCGGCGACCATCATCGCGGCGGCACCGCGGTCCAGGCCCATCTTGAGCTTGTCCTCGACGGCGTTGATGGCGACGGCGTCCATGAACTCGAGCATCGAGGGCCGGATCTTGCCGGTGATCGTCACGACGGCGTCGGCGGCCGCGGCCACCGACGCGAATGAGGCGACCACGGTGCTGCCGCGATGCTGCGGCGGAAGCAGTCGCAACGTCACCTCGGTCACCACACCCAGCGTGCCCTCGCTGCCGACGAACAACTTCGTCAGGCTCAGTCCCGCAACGTCCTTCAGGCGTGGGCCGCCGAGACGCACCGCAGTGCCGTCGGCCAGCACCACCTGCAGGCCCAGCACGTAGTCGGTCGTGACCCCGTACTTCACGCAGCACAGGCCGCCCGCGTTGGTGGCGATGTTGCCGCCGATGGTGCAGATCTCGAACGACGACGGGTCCGGCGGATACCAGAGACCGTGCGCGGCGACGGCCTTCTTGACCTCGGCATTGAACAGGCCCGGCTGGGTGACGGCGGTGCGCGTCACCGGGTCAACGACGATGTCGCGCATGCGCTCGGTGGACAGCACCAAACCACCGGTCAGCGCCGTCGCCCCGCCCGACAGCCCGGTGCCCGCACCGCGCGGCACGACCGGCACGCGATGTCGGGTCGCCCACCGCATCACCGTCTGCACCTCCTCGGTGCGGACGGGTCGGACCACGGCCAACGGCATGCCCGCGCTGGGGTCGGCGGCGCGATCCTGGCGGTAGGACTCCAGGATGTCGGGGTCGGTGATGACAGTGCCGTCGGGCAACTGGGTGATCAGGGCGTCCAGGGCGGAGTCCATCGCACGATCGTAGGCGTCAGCCCGCCCGGGCGTCTGGGACGGTATCGGTCTCCACCGCATGGTCGAGGTGTCGCAGCCCGGGCAGGAAGATCGCCACCACGCCGAGCAGCAGCATCGGCAGCGACAGTGCGAGGAACGTGGTGTGCAGCCCCGCGTAGTCGGCGAGTGGTCCCGCCACGATCAGTCCGAGCGGACCGGCGGCGTAGGCCAGCGAACCCATGACGCCGACCACCCGGCCCCGCAGGTGCGTCGGCGCCCGCGTCTGCATCACGTAGTTGTAGATCGGGGCCATCGGCCCGTACACCAGGCCGACGATCGCCGACAGCACCAGGATCACGGGCAGCGGTGGCAGGAACGCGATCACCGTCATCGCGACGCCGAGGGTGATCACCGCGATCAGCATGATCGTCCGCCGGTTCGAGTACTTCGACCACACGGCGTAACCGAGCGCGCCGACCAGCCCGCCGACGGCCAACGCCATCAGCACCCAGCCCAGCTGCTCCGGCTCGTTGCGGTCGGTGAAGTACTTCGGGAACAGCACGCTCTCCATCGGCATGTAGAGACCGGTGGCGGTGAGATCGACAATCGCCAGCGTGCGCAGTACCGGTGTGTTCCAGACGAACTTGAGACCCTCCACGATGCCCGCCCACACCTGGGGGAGATGCTCGCGGTTGGGAGTTCCCGTCCCCTCCAGTCGCAGTACCGAGATGGCCAGGATGGACAGCACGAAGAATCCCGATGTCACCCACATGGTGTTGACGCCGCCGACGGTGGCGATGAGCAGGCCGCCGATACCCGGGCCGACGATGTAGGCGAGGTTGAAGTTCGCCTCGTACACGCTGTTGGCGCGGTCCAGTGACCAGCCCGCACTCTGCGCGGCCTCCGGCAGCATCGTCTCGCGGGCGGTCATGCCGGCAGGGTCGAAGAACGCGCCAAGAGCTGCCAGACCGGCCAGCACTGCGACGTTGACGGCATGGACGCCGAAGGTCAGGGCGATCACCGGCACCGCGGCCACCGAGAGCGCTGAGAGTGCATCGGAGATCATCGAGACCCGCCGGCGGCCGAGGTAGTCCACGGCCGCACCCGCGATCAGGGTGGCCACCAGAAGTGGCAGCGTCCCCGCCATGGCCACGATCGAGGCCTCGACCGCCGAGCCGTTGCGCTGCAACACCAGCCACGGGAATGCCACGATGGAGATCCCGTTGCCCGCACCGGCGGTCAGCGCCGCGAAGAAGATCAGAAACAGCGGCTGGCGCTTCTTTGTGTTCATGGGGTATCGCGGCTGAATGTAACAGCGGGCCCGCCCGAGCCGCGAGAGAATTATCCGGCGTGCACAGTGGTGGGGTGAGACTGCCGCACGTCCGAACCGGTGAGTACTTCGACTCGCCGGTGCCCGCCGGGACCGGTTGGCCGGGGGATCCGGCGACGCCCGACACCGTGGTGGCGTCGACGGCGGCGCGGGCGCGGTCGTTGGCCAGGCGGACGCGCAGCCTCCAGGACCTCGACGCGCTGGTCAGCGTGTGCCGGGCCTGTCCACGCCTGGTGACGTGGCGCGAGGACGTCGCACTGGCCAAGCGTCGCTCCTTCGCGGGTGAGCCGTACTGGGGTCGGCCAATCCCCGGATTCGGTGCGGCCGAACCGGGAATCCTGGTCCTCGGTCTGGCGCCCGCGGCGCACGGCGCCAATCGGACGGGCCGGGTGTTCACCGGCGACCGCAGTGGCGACTTCCTCTTCGCGGCGATGTACCGGGCCGGGCTGGCGAGCGCGCCGGACAGTGTCGACGCCGCGGATGGCTTGTCGCTCAACGACACCCGCATTGTCGCGGCCGTGCGATGTGCGCCGCCCGATAACGCGCCGACGCCCGATGAGCGGGCGACGTGCGCGCCGTGGCTCGACGCCGAGTGGCGATTGCTCGCGCCGAGCGTGAAGGCGATCGTCGTGCTCGGTGGGTTCGCCTGGCGGGCGGCGCTGGACATGCTCCGGGCCGGCGGTGTGGCGGTGCCCAAGCCGATGCCGAAGTTCGGCCACCTTGTGACGGCCCCGATCGGCGCCGTCACGCTGATCGGCTGCTATCACCCCAGTCAGCAGAACACCTTCACCGGCCGATTGACCCCGGCGATGCTCGATGACGTGTTCGCCGAGGCCAAACGCATCGCCCACGTGTGATTTCGGCGCGCTAAGGAGCGCTGAGCGGGCGAAAGCGCGCCGAAATCGCGGCAGTGAGGAACGTTCGAGGGGCTCATCGCGTTGACCCTGACGTGCGACTCTCGGTTCTCGATCTCGTCCCCGTCCGAAGCGACCAGACCACGGCGGATGCACTCGCAGCGACAGTGCGCCTGGCGCGGACCGCCGACGACCTCGGCTATACGCGGTACTGGCTGGCCGAACACCACAACATGCCCGCCGTCGCCGCCACCAGTCCACCCGTCCTGATCGCCTACCTGGCGGCGCAGACGACGCGTATCCGGCTGGGCTCGGGCGGGGTGATGCTGCCCAACCACGCGCCGCTCGCGGTGGCCGAACAGTTCGCCCTGCTTGAGGCGGCCGCACCTGGGCGCATCGATCTGGGCCTGGGTCGCGCACCGGGCAGCGACCCCGTCACGTCAATGGCGCTGCGCGGCGCCGCGGGCCGTGACGACACCGACATCGAGAAGTTCCCGCAGTACCTCGACGACGTCGCCGCACTGATGAGCGCGACGGGCGTCTCGGTCGCGGTCCGGGGACGCAACATGTTCGACGAGAACTACATCCTCAAGGCGACACCCGCGGCGGCGAGTGAGGCCCGGCTGTGGCTGCTGGGATCCTCGATGTACTCGGCACATCTGGCCGCCGCCAAGGGGCTGCCCTACGTCTTCGCGCATCACTTCGCGGGCCGCGGCACCGAGGAGGCGCTTGCCGTCTACCGCGAGGAGTTCCGGCCCGGCGTCGTGCCCGTGCCGACGACGTTCATGACCGTCAACGCGTCGGTGGCCGCCACCCGCGCCGAGGCCGAGGCGCTGATGCTGCCGAACCTGCACATGATGGCCTTGCTGCGCACCGGCCAGCCGCTGCGGGCGCTGGACCTGGTCGAGGATGCGCAAGCCCTCACGATGACACCCCACCAGCAGGCAGTCATCGAGGCGGGCCGCGACAGCGCAGTCCTTGGCGATCCTGTCGAGGCTGCCGAGCAGGTCAGGCAGATCGCGCAGGACTTCGACGTCGACGAGGTGATGATCAACCCCGTCGGGTCGGCACGCCGCGGTGTGGACCCCGCGACGGCGCCCGCACGCGAGGCGACGCTGGAACTGCTCGCCAAGGAGCTGTTCTAGGGCGTCAGCGCGATGATCGGGATCTTGCGCGTCGTGCGCTTCTGATACCCGTCGTAGCGATTGGAGTTGTTGTCGTTGACCAACTTCCACAGCCGCGGATAGTCGGGATCATCGGCGCCGATGATGCGCGCCGTTGCGGGCATCCGCTTGGGCCCGATGTTGATCTCGACCTTCGGGTTGGCCTTGAGGTTGAAGTACCAGCCCGGCGCCTTCGGATCTCCGCCCTTGGACGCCACCACCAGATACGAGCCACCGTCCTCGGCGTAGCTCAGTGTGTTGGTGCGCTGGATGCCGGTCTTCGCGCCGACGGTGTGCAGCAGCAGGCTCGGCGGTGCGCCGGGGATGCGATGCCCGATGCGGCCATTGGTCTTCTTGTAGATCGCGTCGTGCACCTGCAGTAGTGGGACGCCGATGTAGCGCTCCCATAGGGGCATATTGCTCATGCCATCCAGTGTCCCTCACCCGAGACCGGCGATTCGTGAGACCGTCAACGCCGCGGTCAACGTGAGCAGGTCGCGTGGTCGCGAAAGTTGCAGGTCGGTGAGGCTCTCGAGCCGGCGGATCCGCTGGCGCACGGTGTTGGCGTGCAGGTGCAGCGCGGTGGCGGTCGTTGCCCGGTCGAGGTCATGCTCGAGGAGCACCCGCGCGGTGTGAATCAGCTCCGTCGCGTGGTCGCGGTCGTTGCGCATCGCCGGGCCGAGGACGGATTCGGCAAAGTCCCGCAATCGGACTGGGTCGTCGAGTTGCAGCAGCAGGTGATCGATCGCGAGGTCGTGCAGATCGATCACGGTGGAGGCGCCTGCTTGCGCACCGAGGTCGAGCGCCCCTCTGACGGTGCGGAACGTGGCGGGAAGACCGATGGCCGACGGCGCGGAGGCCATGGCGGCGACGGCGTACTCGAGCGCACCGTTGGCCGTGAGCGCCTGCACCAATCGGTCTGCCAGGTTCGAGGTCTCGGCGCGTCCGCGGTTCCAGACCAACACCAGATCGCCGTGGTACACCGACACCAGGGGTCGTGGCGTGACACCTGCCACCGAGCGGTCGACTGTCGCGAGCAGCCGCTCGGACGCTGGTCCGTCCACCCGACGCTCGTCCACACAGCGGATGGCGAGCAGCACCTGTCCGCCGGACAGGTCCCAGCCGAGCCGACGGGCGCGGTCGAGCAGGTCTGCGACATCGGCCGCCCCGCTGGTGAGCAGGTCCGCGACTAGTGACCCACGCAGTCGTTGCTCGACCTCGGCGGCAGTGCGGGCGCGCAACAGCTCAAGCGCCGTCACCACCGAGGCGTGCTCGACAGCGCGGATGTCGATCCCGGACAACGTGTTTCGCTCGACATCGACGTGGATGCGGGCGACCACCTCACCGTCGAGGACGACGCCGGCCGTGGTCGCGGAGTCGCTCGCAATGACCTCTCCCTTCTCGATCTGGTCATCGGTCACGGTCGGGCGGCCTCGGTCGCCCCAACCCGCAGCGGCCAGAGCCTCCCCGTAGACGTCCTCGATCGCCACCGGGTGGCCCAGCAATTCGGCGAGAGCAACGGCGACGCCGGCGACACCCTCGCCGCGCAACGCCGTCGCGGTCAACAGGGCGTGCACCTCCTCGGCGCGACGCAGTTCCCGGATGGTGTTCTGCTCACTGGCCCGCAGCTGCGCGGTGCCCAGTGCGATGGCCACCTGGGTGGCGAGCGTGGTCACCAGGCTGATCTCCGCCTGGTCGAACCGGTGGGCGCTCTTGCGGTAACCGTTGAGTGCGCCGACGACGACACCGGCGCGGCGCAGGGGCACCGAGATGAGCGCGCGGTAGCCCTGTTCGTGGGCGACCCCGCCCCATGGCCCGATACCGGGGGTCAGGTCGATGTCCTCGAGCGTCACCACCTCTCCGCCGCGGAAGGCGACGCTGGTCGGCGCCTCGTCCTCGCCGCGGACGTCGAGCAGGATCGGCCGGTCGGCGTTGACCTGCGCGATGTAGTCGCCGGAGAGACCGTGTGCCCCGACGATGGTCAGTGCACGGCGGCTCTCGTCGGGCAGGAACACCGCGCAGAAGTCATAGTCGAGCAGCGTGCAGGCGGTGCGGGCCACGCGATCCAGCAGGTCTGGCACGGGTTCGTCGCCGCCGACCGCTTCGCCGATGTCCGCCAGTCCATCGAGCCACCGCTCGAGCAGTGTTCCTGATGACATAGGTATCAGCATATGTATGTTTCGCAGGACATTGCCCGATATGGCCCGCACCACGCATGGTGTTGTTCGGACGGTGAGGGCCGTCACAGCAGTACAGCGAGGAGGCTCACCAGTGCACAGCCCACGAAGCCGTCGGCTCATCCGGACGGCGCTCGTGTTGATCGCGGTGGTAACACTCGCGTTCACCACAGGGTGCGCGGCCGGCCTCGGCGGGCCCGCGTCATCACGGGCCGCCCGCGACGGCGTCATCCGGTTCACCTTCGCGCCCGACCCCATCTGGGACTACATGCACGACGCGGGCATCGTCGACCAGTGGCAGCGCGACACCGGCTACACCATCGAGACCAGCGCCACGTGGGATGAGTTCGGCCTGTTCGCAGGCGGTCATGCCGACATCATCTCGACGGCGTCATTCGAAGTGCCCGGCCTCGAGGAGCAGACAGGGCGCGAGACGGTCATCATCGGTCGCTACAACGCCGAGCGCAGCCGAATCCTGGTCCGCGCAGACGAACCCGCGCAGACGCTCGCCGATCTGAAGGGCAGGCGTCTCGGCGTGTTCACCACGGTGTCGGGAACCCTGGTCTGGAGCGCACTACTGGCGAAGATGCACGACATCGACCTCGCGAACGACTACCAAGTCGTCGTCGCCGACATCCAGAACCTCTCGAACCTGTTGGCCCGCGGTGAGATCGACGCCTGTATCTGCTACCCGGACCTGTCGGCCCGCGATCTGCGCGAGGGCACGGTGCGACCGCTCTATGACGGTAAGTCCTCAGCCGAGCTGTTCGCCGAACTCGAGGCACCAGGCCATGACGGACCCATGGGCAACGTCTTCGTGGCCCGCAAGGACTGGGTCGACGAACATCCCGGCGAGGTCTCGGCCTTCCTCGATCTGTGGGAACGCGGTCTCACCGAATGGCAGCAGCACCGCGACGAGATGATCGAGCGATATCCACAGCACTTCGCGGTAGACACACCCGAGGACATCGCGTTCATGAAGGACTATGTCGCTCAGCATGACTGGGTGGTCGAGGACGTCCGATTCGACCAGCAGTGGGCCGATGACGAGAGTTCGATATTCGACCTGATGCGGGAGACCGGAGTCATCGGCGACGACGTCTCCGATCCTCAGTTCCTCCCGACCGAAGGAGTCCGTCAGTGACGCAGACCATCGTCCCGCCGGACACCGAACCGGCACCGCGGAACCCAGTCACGGGTTCGAGGAGGCGGAAGACACGGGCGGCGGGGCCACGCCGGTGGATCGTGTCCGGTGTCGCACTGATCACAGCCGTCGCCGCATGGGCGGTCGTCGCCGCGTGGGTCAACGACCCGATCCTGCCCCAGCCGCTCAACGTGTTCGAACGCGTCGTCGACATCATCGTGTCGGGGGAGGCGCTCACCAACTTCGCCTCCAGCATCGGCAAGATCGTCGCGGGCTTCGCGATCGCGATGGTCGGCGGGCTGATCATCGGATTCGTCATGGGCCGAAGCAGATTCATGACTGCGTACTTCTCGCTCCCGCTGTTCGTGCTCGGAAGCATGCCCGGCCTGACGTACGCGGTGTTCGGGCTGCTGATCTTCGGTGTCGGCCCCGGCGGCCCCATCGTGGTGTCGGCTCTGGTGGCGCTGCCATTCATCGCGATGAACGTCGCCGAGGGCGTGCGCTCGGTCGACGGCAACCTGCTCGCGATGTGCCGTGCCTTCGAACGCAACAGGCGCGACGTGCTGCGCCACCTCTACCTGCCAGCCCTGGTGACCTTCGTATTCGCCGGTGTGCGCTACGGCTTCGCCATGGCGTGGAAGGTGGAGGCGCTCACGGAGGTCTTCGGCGCCAGCGACGGCGTCGGCTTCATGATTCGCAAGGCGTATCAGGAGTTTCAGGTCGACGACATGCTCGCCTGGACGACGCTCTTCGTCGTCGCCATGGTGCTGATCGAGCGCGGCCTGGCCTACCTGGAGAACCGCTTCTTCGCATGGCGGAAGGAAATCGCATGACCACCGTGACCTCGACGTCCTCCGCCTGGCGACGCCAACTTCGCGGCCATACCTCGTCGGCGCTGGCCGTCGTCGCGGCGCTGCTCACCATTCTCGGTGCCTGGCAGCTGGCCGTCGTGGTGGGCAACCGCATACCGTCGCCTGCGCAGACCGTCGACAGCCTCGTATCGGAGGCCGCGATCGGCGAGCTGTGGCACAACCTGGCCATCAGCATGAACCGCTTCGTGCTTGGCCTGGCACTCGCCCTCGTTGTGGGGGCTGCCGTCGGCGTCTGGATGGGCCTTTCTCGGTGGGCCGATCTCGCGTTCTCGGATTTGAATGCGGCGGCTCTGGCGATCCCCGCCGTGATCTGGGCACTTCTGACCACCATGTGGTTCGGTTTCGGTTGGCTCACCCCGGTGGTGACGGTGTTCCTGTCGGGGCTGCCGTTCGTGGTGGTCAACATTGCCAAGGCGACGCGTGCGGTACCCGCCGACCTGGTCATGATGGCTCGCGCCTTCGGAGTGCCCCGACGAAACGTGCTGCGCCACATCGTCGCGCCAGCGGTTGCCGGCTCGACGGTGGCTGCCGTCCGGTTCGCGATCATGAGCGCCTGGAACGGGCTCCTGCTAGCGGAGTGGTTCGGCTCAACCTCGGGCGTCGGATGGCGGTCGCGCTACTGGTACGACGCGAACCAACTCGACGGCTTCTTCGCCTGGGTGCTGGTCTTCATCGTCGTGCTCGTCGTGGCCGACCTACTACTCCTGGGTCCCATCGAGCGTTACGTCACCCGCTGGCGCTCCGCCTAAACCCCCTACAACGAGAGCGAGAGACCATGGCCTCCATAGAGATCCGAAACCTGGTGAAGGACTTCCACGACCGCAGCGGGTCCGCGACCCGCGTCATCGACGGGATCGACCTGACGATCTCGGGTGAGACGTTCGTGTCGGTCGTCGGCCCGTCGGGCAGCGGGAAGACGACACTGCTCAACATAGTGTCGGGTATTGAGACGCACACGTCGGGCACGGTGGCGCTGAAATCCGGTGACCGCGACGCCCGTGTCGGGTACGTCTTCCAGGATCCGCGGCTGCTGCCGTGGCGCACGGTGATGGCGAATCTCGGCTTCGTCCAGCACGAGCGGGAGGGCTGGCAGGAGCGTGCGAGGCACTATCTGGACCTGGTCGGGCTGAGCCACTGCGCGGACCGCTTCCCCTCCCAGCTGTCGGGTGGCCAGCAGCAACGCATCGGCATCGCTCGGGCCTTCGCGGTGGAACCCGATGTGCTGCTGATGGACGAGCCGTTCAGCCACCTCGATGCGATGACGTCGCGCACACTGCGCGAGCATCTCGAGCGGATCTGGCTGGAGTCCCGACGCACCGTGATGTTCGTGACCCACGACGTCACGGAGGCCGTGCAACTGTCCGACCGGATCGTCGTGCTCGCTCCTGGTGGCCGGGTGCACGAGGTGATCGACGTCGATCTCCCGCGGCCGCGCCGGGCCTCCGATCCGGCCGTCGCGGTTCTGCAGGCCGAGGTGCTGGCTCGCTTCGAGACTTTGGAGGCGGCGGCGTGACATCCCGTATTCGGCAGGGCCCCATCGACGTCCACGCCCACTGGCTGCCCGAGGATCTGTTCGGGCTGCCGCCGGGCTCTCCGGTGCCGCCGCTGAACGGTCGCGACGGTCAACTGCACCTCGGTGACCTTCCGCTGTCGATCGAGACGGCCGCCATGTGCGATATCGACCGCGTGATCGCTGACACCGATGCCGCCGGGCTCGGCTCCCGGGTGCTCTCGGCGCCCCCGTTCGCCTTCCCGGTCGCGGCCGCCCCAGGCGTCGACGACTACGTGGGTGCGTTCAACGCGGAACTCGCCAAGGTGTGCAGTGACAGCGCGGGCCGACTGCTCGGGCTCGGTCTGGTGACTCTGCACGATCCCGACGCCGCGCGACAGCAGATGGCCGCGCTCGCTCGTTCGGGGTCGGTGCGCGGCATCGCGGTGCCACCGCTGCTTGGGCACACCTCCTTCGACGTCGAGCCGATGCGCGACCTGCTGCGGTTCGCCGTCGAGAGCGACCTGGCGGTGCTGGTGCACCCGATGCAGCTGCCGCGCCCCGAGTGGTCGTCCTACTACCTGGCCAACCTCATTGGCAATCCGGTCGAAACTGCCACGGCGGCAGCGGCACTGGTGCTCGGCGGGGTGCTCGAGGAACTGCCCGGGCTGCGGATCTGTCTGCTGCACGGCGGTGGCTGCGCGCCCGCGCTGGTGGGTCGTTGGCAGCACGGCTGGCAGCAGCGCGCGGACGTGCGCAGTGGGCAGACCCGCGCGCCGCGAGAGGGTTTCGCCGCACTGTGGTTCGACACCCTCACTCACGACGGCCCTGCACTCGATCTTCTGCGTGCGCACTCCGACCCATCGCATCTGATGTGCGGCAGTGACTATCCGTTCGATATGGGGGTGGCACGCCCCCTCGACCTGCCGCATGACGGGGGTATCGACGACGTCGCCCTCGAGCGCAACGCCCGAGCCTTTCTGGGCCTGGACCTAGGAGAGAAGCATGAGTGACGGACACATGAACACTCGGCAGGACTGGTCGGGGCATCGCGCGCTGGTGATCGGCGGATCGATCGGTGGGCTGACGACGGCACTTCTGCTGCGCCGGCTGGGGTTCGACGTCTCGGTGTTCGAGCGCACGCCGACCAACCTCGACGGCCGTGGCGGCGGCATTGTCCTGCAGCCCGACACGCTGCGCTGGTTCGTCGAGTGCAGCGACCAGCACCCCGAACAGGTCAGTACATCAACGCATTACGTGCAGTATCTGGATCGGTCGAACCGGATCGTGCACCGCGACGACGCGCCGTGGAGCTACACCTCGTGGGGGACGTTCTACCGGGCGCTACTCGCCGACTTCGGGATGGACGACTACCACCTCGGTGAGTACGCGGCGGGCTTCGACGAGGATGCCGACGGTGTGGAGGTGCGCTTCACCTCGGGTCGCCGAGAGCGCGCCGAACTCGTGGTGTTCGCCGACGGGATCGGCTCGCCGAGCCGGCGGCGCATCTCTCCGGGCACCCGCATGGAGTACTCGGGATACGTCGGCTGGCGCGGCACGGTGCCCGAGCGCGAGGTGTCGCCGGAGACCTTCGAGCTGCTGCACGACTCGATCACGTACAGCGTGGGTCCTCACACGCACATCAACGTGTATCCGATTCCGTCGACCGACGGCGGCCTCGCGGTGGGCGAGCGACTGCTGAATTACGTGTGGTATCGAAACGTGGCCGAGGGTCACGAACTGGACGAGCTGATGACCGACAAGCGCGGTTTCCTGGCGGGAGTGTCGCTGCACCCCGGTCAGGTGCAGGATCGCTTCGTCGACGAGATGCGCTCGGCAGCAACCGAGTTACTCGCACCGGCGGCTGCCGAGGTGGTGCTGCGCACCGAGCAGCCCTACCTGCAGGCCGTGTACGACGCCGGAGCGCAGCGGATGGCGCTGGGCCGCGTCGCGCTGGTCGGGGATGCGGCCAGCGCCGCTCGGCCGCACGCCGCGGCGGGTACCGCCAAGGCCGCCGCGAACGCGTGGGCGCTGTATGACGCGCTGTCCGACAGCGGTGATATCGCCGAGGCGCTGGCGAAGTGGGAGCCCGGACAGCTCGAACTCGGCCAACGGCTTCTGCAGCGCGTCAAGGACATGGGCACGCGATCCCAGGTGGACTGCACCTGGTGGCCCGGTGACCCCGACAACCGGTTCGGCCTGTACGGCCCGGGCCACTAGTAGTGGAGGAATGACATGACCAGTACTCCTGACTTCCTGACCGATGCGCCGCTCGCGGGCGAGTTGGTCGGCACGGACTTCGAGGGATGGCCCGAGGACCTGCGTGCCGAGTTCGATGCGCACTCGCATGACGGTCACGTCGGTTCGCGCCTGCTGAGCGAGAACGACCGCGTGCGGGTGTGGGAGATCCGGCTGGCGCCGGGGGAGCGGTTCCACGCGCACCGGCACGTGCTGGACTACTTCTGGACCGCCGTCAACGCGGGGCGGAGCAGGCAGCACACCTCAGACGGCACGACGCGTGAGGTGTCCTACGGTGCGGGTGAGACGCGGCACTTCACATTCGGCGCCGGTGAGTACCTGCTGCACGACATCGAGAACGTCGGCGGTGGCGACCTGGTGTTCACCACCGTCGAGCACGTGGACTCGGCGAACCCGCCACTGCCGCTCTGAGCGCTCCGGACTCACCGAGCCGCTAGGCCTCGAGGGCCGCCAAGGCCTCGCGCAGAATGCGCCCGGTGGCCTCGCGGTCCGGGTCCCGACGCACCACTAGGCCCTTGGCCAGTGCCAGTTTGTCGCCGTTGTGCCGCGGCGTCACATGCAGGTGGACGTGGAAAACGCTCTGGAAGGCCGCCTTGCCGTCATTGATGGCGATGTTGTTGCCATCGGCCCGCAGCTCCGAGGCCCGGGCGGCCTGGCCGATGCGCTGGCCGATGCGCACCATGTCGGCGAGCGTCGATGGTGGCGTGTCGGTGAGGTCGACGGTGTGGCGCTTGGGAATCACCAGGGTGTGGCCCCGGACGATGGGCCGGATGTCGAGGATCGCCAGGTAGTCGTCGTCCTCGTGCACCCGGATGGCGGGCGCCTCACCGGCGACGATGGCGCAGAACACACATGACATGTCGCCACCGTAGCGGGCAACCTCAGACGTTCTCCGTTGCCCACTGCGCCAGCCGGCGGTCGCGCTCGGCCGGGTCGACATCCTCGACGCGCGTCATCACCGCCCAGCGCTGCCCGAACGGATCGACGATCGAGGCGAACCGGTCGCCGGTGACGAAGGTCTGCACGGCCTCGCGGATGGTCGCGCCCGCCGCCTCGGCCCCTGCCACCACATCGTCGACGTCGGGGCAGTACAGCACGATCGAGTGCGTGACCGTCTCGCCGCGTGCCGGGGCCGCGAGGCCGTAGTCGGTGTTGGGGTCCGACAGCTGTAACCGTCCGTTGCCGAAGTCGAGTTCGGCGTGCGCTATCTCATCGCCGCGCGCACCGCCGGGCATGTCCATCCTCTCCAGGAGTTTCGCGCCGAAGACCTCGACGTAGAAGTCGATGGCCGCCGCGGCGCCGTCGATGACGATGAAGGGGGTCAGGCTGGTGTAGCCCTCCGGAATTGGCTTAACGCTCATGACCACCACTGTCGCGCTGGCCCCGCTGCGGACGCTTGGAAAAACGCGACACGCGGTACGACCCGTGGCCATCGTAGGGTTGGCACATGGCCAAGAGCGCGCCTGAACTCGGCGTTGTGGGGCGGGCCCACACGACGTCGCTGTTCGATATCGCACGGTGGGCGCCGTCGGCCGATGCCTCGAGGTGGATCGAGCACTTCTGGTCGGTCGACTGGGATCTGACCGGCCGGCCCTCACACACCAGCGCGGTCATCACCTTCCCCGCCATGCACATCACCCACGAGTGGGGCACCGACTCGCCGCGGCACGGGTTTCCGCTGCCCAACACCCTCATTCACGGTGTGGTTGACGAGGTCTTCACGACGACGCTGTCGGGCCGAGGTTCGGTGGTCGGCGTGCGCTTCCGTCCCGGTGGCTTCGCCGCCCGCTTCGGCCGCGACGCGAGTTCGTACACGGGGCTCGTCACGCCCACCGTTGATGAGTTGTTCAACGAGCCAGTGACTTTCGAGGACGATATCGCCGCCGCGGCGAGCCGCCTGGACGAGGTGATCTCGGCATGTGACCACGGACCCGACGAGACCTACCGGGCGCTGACGGCACTGGTCGACCGCATCCGCGACGACGACCGACTGCACCGCGTCGAGCAGGTCATGCGCCTCTCGCCGTGGAGCGCGCGCACCACCCAGCGGGTTTTCCGCCGCTACGTCGGGGTGCCGGTCAAGTGGGTGCTGTGTCGCTACCGACTGCAGCACGCGGCGCTCGCGATCGAGACGGACCCGACCGCCGACTTCGCCGATCTGGCCGTGCGATGCGGCTGGTATGACCAGGCGCACTTCATCAACGACTTCCGGTCGATGCTCGGATGCACGCCAGGTGAATACGCCACGAGGCACGGTTAGCTCACTACGCTGACCGAGATGGACCCTCGTGACCTCGCCTTCGCCGGCGCAGCCGAACAGGCCCGCCTACTGGCGGCGGGCACCGTCACGGCGATGGAACTCGTCGACCTCTACCTCGATCGCATCGACAGGTTCGACGGCGAACTGCGTTCGTACCGCGTCGTTCTCGCCGACGCCGCCCGTCGCGACGCCGCACTGGCACAGGACCGGCTGGACTCGGGGGAGCGCTCACCGCTGCTTGGCGTTCCGATCGCGATCAAGGATGACTCCGACGTCGCAGGCGAGGTGACCACGTTCGGCAGCAGCGCCCACGGACCGGCCCGCACCTCGGACTCAGAGGTGGTGCGTCTGTTGCGGGAGGCGGGCGCGGTGATCCTGGGCAAGACAAACGTTCCCGAGATGATGATCTGGCCGTTCACCGAGACGGTGACCTTCGGCGCCACGCGCAACCCGTGGAACCCCGACTTCGCGCCCGGCGGAAGCAGCGGGGGTAGCGGCGCCGCCGTGGGTGCGGGCCTGGCCGCCATGGCGCTCGGCTCCGATGGCATGGGCTCCATCCGGATCCCATCCACATGGAACGGCCTGTTCGGCATCAAGCCGCAGCGTGATCGCGTGCCAATCCACCCGCACACCGGGGCGTGGTGCGGCCTGGAGGTCATGGGTCCGCTGGCCCACACCGTTGAGGACGCGGCGCTGTTCCTCGACATCACCTCGACCCTCCCGACACCCGACGGCGGGTTCGTCGGCGCCGCCACAAGGGATCCGGGACGGCTGCGGATCGCGCTGACCACCAAGGTTCCCCCGCCCCTGGTGGCCCGTGTCGGCCGGTCGCAGCGCGGCGCGGTGGCCGAGGCCGGTGCCCTGCTGCGCGATCTCGGACACACCGTCATCGAGCGCGACTTCGACTACCCGGCCTCCGCGGTCTCCAGCCAGGCTCTGCCGCGCTACTTCCGCGGCGTGTACGACGACGTTCGGGCGCTGCCACATCCCAAACGACTGGACCGCCGCACCAGGGCCTTCGCCCGGATCGGCTCGCTGGTGTCGGACCGGCGCCTGGCGGCGATGCGAGCGGGGGAGTCCGACGTGACTGCCCGGGTCAACGCGATCTTCGACGACGTCGACGTGGTCATCACCCCAGGTACGGCGATCGGCCCGTCACGGGTGGGTGCCTACCAGCGGCGCGGCGCGATCTCGACCCTCGCGCTCGTCGCCGCGCGGACGCCGTTCCAGGCCATGTTCAACGTCACCGGCCAGCCCGCCGCCGTCGTGCCGTGGGCCCTCGACGGCGACGGCATCCCGACCTCCGTCCAGCTCGTCGGCAGGCCGTTCGACGAGGCGACGCTGCTGTCGCTGGGCGCGCAGATCGAGACCGCACGCCCGTGGGCGCAGCGTCGCCCGCCGGTCAGCTAGCGCCGAGCGTGCGCTGAATGTCGGGCAGCATGCGCTGGAGTTCCCGGCCCCAGTAGGGCCACGAGTGCGTGCCGTCCGGCGGGAAGTCGAACGTCGCATTGGTGCCGCCCGCGGCGACGTAGGCCTTCTGGAAGTTCGTGTTCGATCCCAGCGTGAAGTTCTCCAGGAACTGCTGCGGCATACCCGCCACGGCGCCCGGCAGATCACTGGGGGTGCCGCTGCCGCAGTAGACCCAGATGCGTGCACCCGTGGCGACCAGCTTGGCCACGTTGACCGTCGGATCGTTGCGGGCCCACGCCGGATCGCCCGGCGGCCCCCACATGGCGCCTGCGTTGAACCCGCCGGCATCGTTCATCGCGAGTCCGACCAGCGTCGGCCAGAAGCCATCAGAGAGATTGAGGAACCCCGACAGCGAAGCCGCGTACCGGAACTGCTCGGGGTAGTAGGTCGCGAGGTTCAACGCCGTCGACCCACTCATCGACACACCGACCGCGGCGTTGCCGCTCTGCGAGACACCCTTGTTCTCCGCGAGCCAGGCAGGCAGTTCTCGTGTCAGAAAGGTCTCCCACTTGTAGGTCTGGGTGGTGCCATTGCCGACGGCGGGTTGGTACCAGTCGACGTAGAAGCTCGACATGCCGCCGACCGGCATCACCGTCGCCAGCCCGGAGTCGTGCATCCACTCGAACGCGGGGGTCTCGATATCCCAGCCGTTGAAGTCGTCTCGCGCGCGCAGGCCGTCGAGCAGGTAGACGGCGTGCGAGCCGCCAGGCTGGAACTGGACCCGCACATTGCGGCCCATCGCGGCGGACGGTACGTCGAGGTATTCCACCGGTAGACCCGGTCGGGAGTATGCCTGTGCGGCGCCTGGGCCGGTGATGCCGGCCAGACCGATCATGACTGTGATTGCCAGGCCGATGCCCAGCAGTTTCCTGAGGAAGCTGGTCATGTCATTCGTTCTTACCCGCAAACCCTGGACAACGAAACCGGTATGAACACCGAAGTTGGTCATCAGCGATGCGCGACACTGTGCGGCATGGCACTTTTCGGAAACTCGGACTCTGACTTGCAGCGGCGCATCGATGCCCTCGAACGGCGCGTCGCGGCCCTCGAGCACGCGGCGCTGCGGTCAGGCCAGCCGGCGCCCGGCCAACCTGCGCGGCCCGCGCCCACCGGTGAGTTTCACGAGGGGTGGGTCAGCGACGAGGTCCGAATCCTGGCCGCCAGCGGGAAGAAGATCAACGCGATCAAGATGCTGCGCGAGCAGTCCGGGCTGGGTCTCAAGGAAGCCAAGGACATCGTGGATCAGCTCTAGGGGATCAGCTCTAGTGGATCGGCGGTAAGCCGCTACAGGCTGTGCAATGCGTCGACGAGCGGCGCGAGTTCGGGTTGTTCGGCGGCCTCCCCGAGTGCCTGTTTCAGCACACGGTCGTGGTGCGGACGGGCCAGGTCCAGAAGCTGCCGCCCCTCGGGCGTCAGCTCGGTGTAGATGCCGCGCCGGTCGTCCTGGCATAGGTAGCGCCCGAGAAGCCCACGCTCCTCGAGACGATTGACCAGCCGCGTCGTCGCGCTCGAACTCAGCGCCGTCGCGCGGGCCAGCTGCTGCATTCTCATGTGCCAGCCGTCCTGTCGGCTCAGTGCATCCAGGACCGTGTACTCGACGACGGACAGCCCGTGCTCGGCCTGTAACACCTTCTCCAGCGCTGCTTCCAGATGGCCGTGCAGCGCCGCCAGTGTTCGCCATCCCCGAGCACGGATCTCGACGGCGTCATCGGCGATGCCCATGGAGTCCTCCAGCTGTGTTGACCACGTCACACACTACCAGCTTGCGCCGATATCACGCGTGTGCAACTATCGATCACCGAAGATAGTTGCACACGCGCTATAGAGGCGTGCGACGCTACCGAAGGAGGGGCCCGGTGCCCAAGGGACTGATAGCGCTGGCGATCGGCGGATTCGGCATCGGCCTGACCGAATTCGTCATCATGGGACTGCTGCCGGACATCGCCACGGAGTTCGCGGTGACCGAGGCCGTCGCCGGCTGGCTGATCTCCGGTTATGCGCTGGCGGTCGTCGTCGGCGCGCTGATCGTGACAGCCGCGGTGACACGCCTTCCCCGCAAACCAGTGCTCATCGGGCTGCTCGCGTTGTTCATCGCCGGAAATCTCCTGTCGGCCCTGGCCCCGAGCTACTCGGTCCTGATGAGCGGTCGCGTTCTGGCCGCACTGTGCCACGGCGCGTTCTTCGGCATTGGATCGGTGGTCGCGGCGAATATGGTTCCCGCCCACCGCAAGGCGGGTGCGATCGCCATCATGTTCACCGGGCTCACCGCGGCCAACGTCCTCGGTGTGCCGTTTGGCACCCTGCTGGGTCAGCAGTTCGGCTGGCGGGCGACGTTCTGGGCGATCACGCTCATCGGGGTGCTCGCCGTAGTCGGCATCGCCGCCCTGGTGCCAAGGGATGAATCATCGGAGGCACCAGCCAGTCTGCGACGTGAGCTGCGAGCCTTCACACGCCTTCAAGTGTGGCTGTCGATCGCGGTGACCATCCTCGGGTTCGGCGGCATGTTCGGCGCGTTCACCTACATCGCCTACACCCTGACCGAGGTCTCGGGCTTCGCGTCCTCGACCGTGCCGTGGCTGCTGGTGTTGTTCGGCGTGGGGCTCTTCGTCGGAAATGTCTTCGGCGGCAAGGCCGCCGACCGGTCGGTCGACCGAACCCTCATCGTGTTCATCGGTGCCCTGATTGTCATCCTGGTGGCGTTTGCGCTCACCGCGCACAGCCGACCCGCCACGATCGTCGCGCTGCTGTTGATGGGAGCCGCCGGTTTCGGCAGTGTCCCCGCACTGCAGATGCGTGTCATGACGTTCGCCGACGACGCGCCAACGATGGCGTCGGCGGCCAACATCGGCGCGTTCAACCTCGGCAACGCACTCGGTGCCTGGATCGGCGGTCTGGCGATCACCGCCGGGCTTGGTTACACCTCACCCATCTGGGCCGGCGCCGCACTGACCGCCACCGCTCTTCTCGTTATCCTCACCGCGACCGCCCTGAGCGCCAGGCGGGCGTCAAGCCGGCCGGAATCGGCGTCCGCAGCATGCGTTCCGGCGTCGCTCTAGAGTTCAAGGATCTCCCGCCACGCGGCCAGCTTGGCGGCCACCGGCATGGTGTGTGCCGGGCTCGTCGACGGCAGCCGCGCATACGTCACTCGGGCGCTCACGCGGACCAGGCGCCGGTAGTTGGTCTCGGCTGCGCCACCGGTGAAGAAGACCCGGGAGATTTCCGGATGTGAATCGAAGAAGGACTCGAAGTCGTTGGGCACCATGCTGTCCCGTTCGACAGCGGAGTCCAGGCTGCCGACTCGTCGGCAGTGCTGCAGGACATCCCACACGGCGACGCCGCGCTCCACCAGGGCGGCTGTGCGCTCGGCGTACGGGGCGGCCGGATCGAATCCGTACAACTCGCCCGCGATACGCCAGAACGCGTTGCGTGGATTGCCGTAGTACTGCTGGGTTTGTAGCGACAGCACGCTGGGTGCGTTGCCGAGAATGAGCACCGTGGGCCGCCCGCCGACGATCGGAGGCAACCCCGCAACCTCGGGTGCGCGCACACCACTGTCTACCAAAGCAACTGGTGGAGCCACACCCGGGGGAGGCGGGTGTGGCTCCACGAGATCGCCATGGCACTCAGCTGAGGTGGTGCACCTCCTGCTGGCCGTACACGGGAGTGGGGATACCCGCGTGACGCGCCTTGAGCTGCAGTGCCAGGTACAGCGAGTAGTGCCGGGACTGGTGCAGATTGCCGCCGTGGAACCACAGGTTCTCCTGCTGGGTGGGCTTCCACATGTTGCGCTGCTCGCCCTCCCACGGTCCCGGGTCCTTCGTCGTCTCCGATCCCAGGCCCCACACCCTGCCGACCTTGTCGGCGACGTCCTGGCCGATGAGGTCGGCCGCCCAGCCGTTCATCGATCCGAAGCCGGTCGCGTACACGACCACATCAGCGGGCAGCACCGTGCCGTTGGCGAGCACCACGGAGTCCTCGGTGAGGCGATCGACCTGGCCGTGCGCAAGCTTGATCGATCCGTCGGCGATCAGGTCGCACGCGCCGACGTCGATGTAGTAGCCCGAACCCCGTCGCAGGTACTTCATGAACAGTCCGGAGCCGTCATCGCCCCAGTCGAGGTCGAATCCCGCCGCGGTCAGCCGGTCGTAGAAGTCCTTGTCCCGCTCTCGGATCGCGTCGTAGATCGGGATCTGGAACTCGTGCATGATCCGGTACGGCAGCGACGCGAATGTCAGGTCCGCCTTCTCCGTCGTCATGCCCGCGGCCAGCGCACGCTCCGAGTACAGGTCTCCCAGCCCGAGTTCCATCAGCGAGTCCGACTTCACGATGTGCGTCGAGGACCGTTGCACCATCGTCACGTCGACGCCGGTCTCGACGAGCGCCTTGCAGATGTCGTGCGCGGAGTTGTTCGAGCCGATCACGACGGCGCGCTTGCCGACGTAGCGGTCAGGTCCCGGGTGCGCGCTCGAGTGGTGCTGTTCGCCGCGGAACACGTCCTGCCCGGGCAGGGTCGGCACGCTGGGCTTGCCCGACATGCCGGTCGCGAGCACGAGGTGCGCGGGCCGCAGCGTGACGCGCTCGCCGTCGCGGTTGACCTCAACTGTCCAGCGTTTGTCGGCCTCGTCGTACGCCGCCGACAGACACGACGTCTTCGACCAGTACGGCACCTCCATGACACGGGTGTAGAACTCGAGCCAGTCGCCGATCTTGTCCTTGGGTGCGAACACCGGCCAGTTCTGCGGGAACGGCAGGTAGGGCAAGTGGTCGTACCAGACCGGGTCGTGCAGGCACAGCGACTTGTACCGCTTGCGCCACTGGTCGCCGGGCCGCTCGTGCTTGTCGACGACGATGGCGGGCACGCCGAGCTGGCGCAGCCGCGCACCGAGTGCGATACCGCCCTGACCACCGCCGACAACCACCACATAGGGCTGCTCGGTGTAGCCGAGGGCGGCGTCCTCATCGGCCCGCTTCTGCGCCCACGACCGAGTGTCGGGGTCGCTGCCGTGCACCGCGCCAAACACACGGGACGCACCCTTGCGCTCCTCGTGGCCCTTGAGCTCCTGCATGGTGGTGAGCAGCGTCCACGCTGTGTCCCCGTCGGCGTCGCTCCTGAGCCGAAGGTGCCCGACACCGCGGCCAACGGCGGTCTCGAACTCGATGAACGCCGACACCACGCCGTCACCGTCGTCGCTAGGGGCCTCCCTGGTGCGGAGGCGGGCCGGATCGGTCGGCGCCAACCGCTCGGTGAGCATGGCCGCGATGCTGTCCCGGCCCTCCATGGTCTTGAGGTTCCAGGTGAACGCCACCAGGTCACGCCAGAAACTGTCGACGGCGAACATGCTCACGGCGCGTTCGATATCGCGGACGGCAAGGGCGGACTCGAAGTCGACGAGCCAGGCGTCGACGCGCTCCTGCGGAGAGCGAGTGGTTTCCGCAGTCGTGGTTTCGATCGTTGAAGTCATGTGAGGCAGGACACACCCGCAACGGTGCCGCCCACAAGGGTTGCAACCCCCTGCAACTCTTATGCCTGTGCGCCAGGTCACATAGAAAGGCTGCATGAAGGCAGCTGTCTACTACGGACCCAACAAGCTCGATGTCACCGATGTGCCCGAACCCCAGCCCACACCGGGCACCGTCAAGGTGAAGGTCGGCTACAACGGAATCTGCGGCACCGACCTGCACGAGTACTACGCCGGGCCGATATTCGTGCCCACCGAACCGCACCCCCTCACCGGCCAACAGCTGCCGCTGACCATGGGCCACGAGTTCGCCGGCACGATCACCGCGATCGGTGCGGGCGTCACCGGCTACGCCGAGGGCGACCGGGTGGCCGTCGAGCCGATCTACCGCTGTGGGCACTGCGAGCCCTGTCGGATCGGTAACTACAACATCTGCGCCCAGATCGGTTTCCACGGGCTGATGTCCGACGGAGGTATGGCCGAGTACACCGTCGTCCCCACCAACATGCTGCACCGGCTGCCGGACAATGTCTCACTCGAACTGGGTGCCCTAGTGGAACCGATGTCGGTCGCCTATCACGCGGCCACCCTCGGTGAGCCAAGGCCCGGCCGCACCGCGATGGTGTTCGGTGCGGGACCCATCGGGATCGGCTTGTGGTTCGCCCTGCGCGGCAAGGGTGTTGATGACGTCTTCGTCGTCGAGCCCTCACCCACCAGGCGCGCCGCCATCGAGGGGCTCGGGGCGCGGACCCTGGACCCGGGGGCCCTCGACGTGCCGGCCTTCATCGCCGATCACACCGGCGGCAGCGGAGCCGACGCGGTCTACGACGCGGCCGGTGTCGCCCCCGCCGTACAGACTGCCCTGGCCTGCGTGGGCGCGCGGCGGGCGATGGTCAGCGTCGCCATCTACGAGAAGCCGCTCACCACACCGCTGTTGAACCTGGTGATGAACGAGTCCCGAATCCAGGGCTCGCTGTGCTACACGGCTGCGGACTTCGACGCTGTCATCGACCTGATGGCCCGCGGCGTGTACGACACGACGGGGTGGGTCACGTCGATTCCCATCGGCGACGTCGTCGACGAGGGCTTCGAGGCGCTGCACGCCGGAACCAAGATGAAGGTCCTCGTCGACCCGTCGGCGTGAAATCCATTACCACGGAAGGTATGACATGACGAGATCCATTGCTGCGCCGTTGCTCGACAAGGTCGCGCTCGTGACCGGTGCGGGTCGGGGTATCGGGCGGGGCATAGCGTTGGAGCTGGCCCGCCACGGTGCCGATGTGGCGCTGGTCGACGTGCACGCCGCCGCCGTTGAGGCGGTGGCCGGAGAGGTCGCCGAGATCGGTTCGAAGGCAACCACGTTCGTCGCCGATGTGTCCGACCGCACGGCCATCTTCGCCGCCGTCGACCATGCGGCGTCGACACTCGGCGGGTTCGACGTGATGGTGAACAACGCCGGTATCGCTCAGGTGGGCCCGATCTCAGAGGTGACACCCGACGATCTGGCGCGACTGTGGGCGATCAACGTCGACGGTGTGCTGTGGGGCATCCAGGCCGCCGTCGCGAAGTTCCGGGAACTGGGTCATGGCGGGAAGATCATCAATGCGTCCAGCATCGCGGGCCACGAGGGTTTCGCGATGCTCGGCCCATACAGCGCGACCAAGTTCGCGGTGCGCGCACTGACACAGGCCGCGGCCAAGGAACACGCCGCCGACGGCATCACGGTCAACGCCTACTGCCCCGGCGTGGTCGGCACCGACATGTGGGTGGAGATCGACAGGCGGTTCGCCGAGATCACGGGCGCCGCGGCGGGGGAGACGTTCGAGAAGTTCTCCGCCACGATCGCGCTGGGCCGTCCGGAGACGCCCGAGGACGTGGCCGGATTCGTCGCGTACCTGGCCGGACCTGGTGCGGACTACATGACCGGACAGTCGGGCCTGATCGACGGTGGCATGGTCTACCGGTGACGCGCCGGCCCCGGCGTGACAGGAGGTGTGACGTGGAGCACAATCGACGGTGATGTCTTCCTCGGCTTCACCCAGTGGGCCAGAACCCGCCGTCGCGGCGGGCGATGATCCGCGCAGCTACGCCATGCTGCTGTCGGAGGTCTACGACGCCACAATGGCAGGCAACCGTGGGCCCGCTCGACCACGCGATGTCATCGCCGATTCGTGGAATCGGCTGCTGGGCAAGGGTATCGATCCGGAACACCACCACCCGCCCGACGTCGACTCCAGCGGTCTGGATGCGCTGCGGCAGGCGTCCGGGCTATTCGCGGTGCTCGACGACGTCTCACGCGGCCTGGATTCGGTGATCGAGGGCGGTGACAACATCCTGGTCGTCGCCGACGCTCGCGGCCGGGTGCTGTGGCGGTACGGCTCACCCCGCGTGCTCGGCAACGCCGACAGGCTCGGCTTCGTCGAGGGCGCGCAGTGGAGCGAGGGTGCTGTGGGTACCAATGCCATCGGCACGGCACTGGCGTCACATCGCGCGGTGCAGGTGTTCTCCGCAGAGCACTTTCTGCGCAGTCATCACGCGTGGACGTGCGCAGGGGCCCCGATCAAGGACCCCCGTACGGGTCAGGTGGTCGGTGTCGTCGACGTGTCCGGCCCGGCAGCGACGGTGCATCCCACCACGATCGCACTGGTCGACCTGGTCGCCCGGCTGGCGGAGTCTCAACTGCGAGAGGTGCACGACCGCACACTCAACCTACTGCGGACTATCGCGGCACCGATCCTCGCGCGCGTCGGCAGGCCTGCGCTGGCGGTCGATCAGGACGGCTGGGTGGCGGCGGTGGACTCGCTACCGCCGCACCGGCGGATTCTGTTGCCGGACAACGGGGTACCGGGGCGCACCTGGATACCGTCGCTGGGAGCGTGTGACGTGGAGTCGCTTCCGGGCGGCTGGTTGGTCCGTCTGGCTCACGACGCCGACGATGCGCCGTTACCGTCAACCATCACCCTCGACCTGCGCGAGGGCACAGCCCTGGACGTCGTGGGGCAATTCGGGAGTTGGCGCCGCGACATCTCGCCGCGCCACGCGGAGATCCTGCACGTGCTGGCCACGCACCGACAGGGCCGCTCCGCGCAGGAATTGGCGGACGACCTCTACGGCGACCGCTCGCGGGTGGTCACCGTCCGCGCCGAGATGTCGCGGCTGCGCCGCCAGTTCGTCGGGCTGGTACTGGGCAAGCCCTATCGCTTTCCGGCCACGGCCATCGTCGACGTGGTCTATCCGCACGACATGACGACATTCCTTCCGACGTCGACCGCACCGGCTATCCGTGCCGCGCGGTATACGTTGACTCGGTGACCGAAGAGTTCGACATCGAAGAGTTCGACGTCGAGGCCTCGGGCCTGCTCGACGGACTCGAGGGCAGGGCACGCGAGGAACGCGCCGAGCTCATTCCGTGGCTGCTCGAACGTGGCGTGACGGTTGCACAGATCCGAGACTCCTATCAGCCCATGCTGCTGGCGTCGCGCCGCATCCTCGGTGAGGACGGCACCATGATGTCGGCCCGGCAGATCAGCGCGGAAACGGGCGTCGACCTCGACCTTCTGGAGCGGATACAACGCGCGAGCGGTTTGGCGGGGGTGGAGGATCCGGACGCTGCAGTGCACATGCGCGTCGACGGTGAGTCCGCGCTGTATGCAAAGAAGTTCATCGATCTCGGCTTTAGCCCGGATCAGATCGTGCTGGTCGTTCAAGTGGTCACCGAGGGCCTGGCCCGAGCGGCCGACGTCATGCGATATGCAGCCCTGGCCGCGGTGATGGAACCAGGTGCCACCGAACTCGATGTGGCGAAGCGGTCGGAAGCCCTGATGCTCGAGACGGAGCCCCTGCTCGGTCCCATGATCACCGACATGCTGCGCCTTCAGCTGTTGCACGTCATGGAGACCGAGGCCGTCAACGCCTCCGAGCGAGCTGAGGGAATCCCACTGCCCGGCGCAAGGGAGGTGACCATCGCCTTCGCCGACCTGGTCGGTTTCACCCGCTTGGGCGAGGTGGTTCCACCCGAGGATCTGGAGAAGCTGGCACATCAGCTCACCGACCTGGCCCGTGAGGTCGCGGTGCCGCCGGTGCGCTACGTCAAGAGCATCGGCGACGAGGTCATGCTCGTCAGTAGCGACCCAGTGGCGATGGTCGACGCACTGCTCGACCTCGTCGACGCCACCGAGGCCATTGAGGGCTTTCCACGATTGCGCACGGGAGTCGCGACAGGCCTCGCGGTGAGTCGCGCCGGTGACTGGTACGGCGGATCGGTCAACCTCGCCGCGAGGGTGACGACGGCGTCGCGACCGGGGGCGATCCTGGTGGCCGAGTCGACGCGAGATGCTGTCGCCGGGTTGGGCTCGGACGAGCGGTTCGTGTGGTCGTTCGCGGGCGCGCGTCACCTCAAGGGCATCAAGGACGACGTGAAGCTGTTCCGAGTGCGCCGGGCGGAGCGAACCCGCAACTGACGCAGGCGTGTCGGCACGGCCCAAGAGTCGCTACACACGCCGAGGCGAGGGTCAAGGCCTAGGATGAGAGGATCGCAGGTAACCCGGGGTTTCCTGCCGAAACGGCGCGGGGTTCGCCATAATTCTCTATGGGTGGCGGCGCACCGGCAATGCGGACGCACAACGGCTCGCGGGGAGGGCCCGGCACGGTGGCGGGAGGCCGACTGTGACATCAAAAGTGCTGCGAGGCATCGCATCCGCAGTGCTGTTGCTTGGCCTGCTGACCACCGGGTGTGCGCCATCGGCATCGTCGGTCGACTACACCAATCTGTACCAGGACTACACCACCAAGCCGAACGGCCAGCATCCCTCGGTTTTCGACTCCGGTCAGGAGGCGACTCTCACATACACCCCGAACGAGGCGGCCCGCCCGACCATTTACGGGGGCAGGTCCGTCATTGACTACAGCGGTGCGGGGAAGGCAGCGGGATACGCGTCTGGTCAGCTCAGCGCCAACGCCGCATACATCGAGGCCGACTGGAACTTCAGTTCATCGGGGACAACCGACGGCGGTCAGTTGGCCCTGTGCTCATTCGCGAGCCCAATGCGGTCCGGTTTCCTTGCCGACACCCCTGTGCCAGACAGTCCAGCCCACGTCGTCTTCTTGAACGACCATTTCGAGTATGGCGTGTGGCGGAACGACCATCTCACTGTTATCGCAAATGTCGCCTACGGACGAACTTTCACGACCGAGACTCAGCACGTGGCCGTCTACGTCCGCAAGGACCTTGGTGAAGCATGGGTCCTGGCGCCGACCGGCATAGTCTACGGCCCGTACTCGCATCCCTTGATCAGCGAGACGGACGCCTCGTATGTCGCTGCTGAGCAGTTCTACGACAACGCCAACACCGATAGGCGGGTGGAGATTCAAAGGTGGCGTGCATCAACCACGCCCGCCGACGTCCAGCTGCCCGCCGGCCCCACCCCGTGACGGACAAGACATCACCCCGTCAGGTGGCTACCGTAAACCTCCCACCAGTCGGTATTGGAGGTCCTGGATGAACGGGTGGCTGACCACTTGGACATCCGACTGCGTCGAGGCCACCACAGTGCCGTCGCGTGTCATCGTCACCGTGAAGGATCCCGGGCGCAACGGTGCCACGCATATTCCGCGGCCGACGGCCGCGGCACACGACGTCATCTGATCGCCGGCGGCGATGTCGATTCGGCTGGGAGCGGTGGCAAAACTGACCACTTCGATGGCATCCCGCGGTTCGGTGGTGTCGGGGACCTGGCGCATCAGCAGTGTCTCGGGAAATGCCGGGGGAGCTGCGACGGGCTGGATTCGGTAGGAGACATAAAGCGCATCGCGTGCGATTCTGGGCGGCTTACCGCGCTTGAATGTGGCGATGTCGTAGGCGTTGAGGTCGAGCATTCGCCATCCGTGGGCGACCGATGGAGCCATCGCCGTCGACTCCGCGTAGTCGTTCCAGGTGATCAGCTGAACCCATTCGGCCCCGTAGCCGTTCGCAAGCTGCCACGCCATTCGATTGGTCATCCCGTTCAACGACTCTTCGAAGGTACCGCTGCGTGGCCTGCTGTCCTGAAAGGGGATGGCCTGCATCCATATCTTTCCGCGAAGGTGCGCTTGTCTGATCAGATCGCCCGGCGAGCCAGGGGTGTGATCTGACAGCGTCATTCCGCGAGGGCTTCTGCCGCCCCAAGCGGAGAACCCGTAGGAGATCGAGTCGTACGCAGCGATATTGCCCGACACGTTGACAAATACGGGGACGAACGCAATCTGGGTGTGCAAGTTGGCAGCCAGGGCTCCCAGCACCGCGGCCCACCACTCCGGCGGTCGGCGCTCCGCCGCGAACGCGCTGAGCACCGGAGTGCCGTTCGCAAGCCGATATGCCGCGGGCGAAGCGAGATACGCGGAGAAGTCCGCGACGAACTCCTCAACGGAGACGTCGAACAGAGGACCAGATACATCCGCGGTGATGAGGATATCGAAGTTGGCGTCTCGGGCAGCGGCCGTCAGGAGATTGTCCACGATGTCAGACTGTGCGCGCGGTTTGATGACGTCTATCGCGAATCCGTCTATGCCCACTGATCTGGCTTGGCCTATCTCGGTGGTGAAATCCGCGATCTGCCAATCGGGTTGATCGATGTGCCTGCGGGGCAGGGGCCGATCTCGGAGCAATCCGCCGTAGCTGGCGTGAATTCCCCCTTCCCCTTCTGGGGAGAGATATTGGCGCTGATAGTAGTCGTTGTCCCCATTCATATTGTCGATTGATATGGGGAAGTTCGGCACATAGTGTGCGAACACTTTGCGGCGTGTCGGACCGCTGGGCAGGTCGAAAGGCAGGTACGCGGTCACGGTACGTTCGGTGCGTGCCCCCCCTTCTTGTGTATTGGAATGGGGGGGATAGAGACTGGCGGCCACGAATGTCGTCACGAGAGCGAGGATTGCGGTGAACCGTCCGGCGATTCCTCTCACGTCCGGAAGCTCCGTCGGTCTGTTGCCGTCATGTCGGTCATCCAACGTTCCCCAATGTGTCCGTGACACCCTGGCCGACGGGCCTGGGCGACTTCACCTCTACAAGTAGCGGCCGTCCACGGTCGTGGAGTCGTGCGCGAAGTTGACGACCACCCCGAGGACAGGAGTGCCGATAACCCTTGTACCGTCGGCAATCTCGGTCAACGAACGGGCTGTCGCACCGGCGTCGACCACCTGGACGATGACGTCTGCGGCACCTACCAGGACCTGGGCCTCAACGGATTCCGAGAAGGCTGGCGAGTCTACGATGACGATGTCGGCGCCCTCCCTCGCGGCATCCAGGCGGTAGTCGAAGGCCTCGGCGGTGAGCAGGGGTGCGAGGCTGAGGGTTGTGGTCATGACGGAACCGGCGTACTCCCGCTGTGACCTCGACACTTCGCTCTCCGGCCCGAACTGCAGCTGCGCAACGGATTTTCCACGTTCGGCAAACGCGCGACCGAGCGTTCTCGCGACCATGCTCGCGCCATCCCCACGGTGCGGGGCGACCACCGCCAACACTGGCGGCTTGCTCAGGTCGGGGAGACGCTGCAGAACCGAATCGACATTGACGCTCAGGCGCAATGCGGCCTGCCTGAACCTCTCGTCGGCATCGAAAACCGCTTCCACATCGTCATTCCGGGCCAACGCCTTGTTGCGCGTGAACTGGCCGATCACCGGGCTTCCGGTGATTGCCTCCACTTCGCGACGTGACCGCACCTTGGTGTCAAAGCGTTCGAGGAGCCAGATCAGTGAGAGGGCCACGACCAGGGCGCTGACCACCGCAGCAGTGATGATCAGCCACAACGGAATTGCAGTCGATACCACGGTGGCCGGATTCGCCCGGGTCACCACCTGAACCAAAGGCGGGATGTCGGGGTTGTTGTCGATGTACTCGAGCTTCGCCACATAGGAATTGAGCACATCGCCGTAGGCGTTGGCGATGTTCACCGCCCGTTCCGGACTCCCATCCGTCACCGAAACCACCATCAGAACCGTGTCCTTGACCGTCGACGCGGATACCTGACTGACCAACTGCTGAGGGGTCAGCGTCAGACCCAGCCGGTCGATGACGCGTTGAGCGAGATCGTCGCTCTTGAACATCTTCGAGTACGTCAGAACACGCTGCCGTGAGAAGAGGTCGCCCTGGTATGCGCCAGCTGACGTCTTGACATCGGGTGCCCGCAGGAAGAGTTGGGTCGAAGCCGTGTACTCCGCGTGGGCAGTGACGTTGTAGGCACTGGCCCCGACCAACGCCACGACCAGGCAGACGGCGACGACCAACCAGCGTCGACGCATTACGATCCACCATCGCTTCAGAAGTTCCATTGCTCCTCCGGACTATCGATTCGTACGCCGACTACAACCTGTCGGCTAGGCCACTGTGTACAAGGGCAGGCGTCGCCACGATGATCCGCCCGAGGTAACGTGCCTGACCTAACCGCAACAGCCGCTCTGCCTCTCGCACTTCGGAACTCGACGTTCCCGGAGCATCGGTCACCAGCACCGTCGCGCTGCCCGTACCCGTGAGATCGATCGCATCGATCGATTCCAATACCGCCGGTGCGATGACGAGGACCTCCTGTGTGGCCGCCAGTTCATCGAGGACTGCCCTTAGTGCATCCCAACGCGGGTGCGCGGCAGACTCTTTCGACCCTCCAAACGGCATCCAACCGAAGTCCCCGACATCGTCGAACACGATCGCGTCCTCGAGCGCACACCGGCCGGCGGCGACGTCCAGAAGGCCCGGATGGCCTGCCGTGCCAACGTCCACCGAGGAGTCGGCTACGACGACGACGGGCTGCCGACCCCGGGTGATCGACATGACCGCTGCGAGTCGCCGCGCGGCCAGCGTCACGGCCGGCGTACCACGGGGTGCGACGAAGACCAACGGTGCCCAGGCATCGTCGCGCAGTCTGTTGATCTGGAAATCGACAAATCCCGCATCGGCGTCGACCAGATCGGTGTTCGCCTCATCCGCTGACAGGATCCCGAGAACGTTGTCGGCGTCATCCGCGGATCCCACGAGTTCGGCGACTGCCTTGCCTTCCCGCATCGACACATAGGTCAATCCGGCCAGGAGTCCGAGGAGTAATCCTGATCCGATGTAGAGCACTGTCCGCGGTGACACTGGGCGGGTGGGAACAGAGGCCGATTCCACCAGCAACGGCTGGACCGGTGAAACCCGTGTGTAAGGCGGTCGCTCGACTTCCTTGATGGTGGCTATCAGCTGACGTGCCGTCTCGTCGGCGATCAGGGCCGCTGTCGTCGGAGACTGATCGTTCGCCTGTACCTCCACAATGACCGTGTCCGGTATCACGTGTGTGGTCACCCTCCGGCTCAGGTCCTGTGCCGAGATCCCCAGGCCCAGACGTTCGCTCACCGGCCCGGTGATGAACGGGGTATCGACCAGTCGCGCGTAGCTCGCCACCCGCTGCTGGGTGAACTCGTCGCCATAGGCCAGTACGGCGCCACCGATATTCGGATCCGCGATGGCTGTTGAATCGTTCCAGTACGGCGCCACGATCATCAGGCGGGCGCTTGCCTGATACTCCGTCGGCAGGAAGAAGCTCATGACGCTGGCGACGGCACCCCCGAGCAAGGCCCAGCACAGCAGTGCCAGAGAATTACGTCGGGCGATGGCGAGAAGGGTTCCGATGCTTCTCATTTCACCAACCCCATTGTCCTCATGCTGTCGAATATTCGACTTGCGTAGTATTCGTTGCCCACGGCATTGAGATGCACACCATCGGTCCAGAACAAGGGCTCGAGATCCCTCCCGCGATACCAACCCTCCGCGACCGGATCGATGACGTACGCGTTCACTTCCTCGGCGCTACGCCTCATTCCCGCGGAAACGGCGGCGTAGTTTGACGCTTCCTGTGCTGCGACGTAGGACGGCAGCATCACAATGATCTTCGCCTTGGGCCATGTGGCACGGACCTTCTTTATGTACTCGTCGGCAGCGGGGATGACGTCCGCGGGCGGCAACCCGAGATCGTTACGGCCGCCGTCGATCAGAACGACGTCCACGTCATACAGCTGCCCGTCTCGGGCAAGACGGTCGATGAAGGGGGTGCGGCCTGCCTTGACACCGCCCGCCACGTTGACGAATCCCGTTCCCCCCTCGGCGTCCAGGGTGAGGCTCCAGCCAAGTCGGTCGCCGAGAAGATACGGGTACGGGCGGAATGTCGGGTCGCCGGTGCCGCCGGCAAACGAGTCACCGACAATGAGCAGTGTCGGCTTGTAATCGAACATCGACCCGAGCGCGGACACCGTGGATTCAGGCGCCTGCCCATGCGTGGACACATCGTTGCGGTGCCATTGCGCGTATCCAACACCTACGGTCAATGCGAGCAGGACGAGCGTGAACAGCACCAATGACGCGCGCCCGAGGCCCGCCGACTCGCTCCTAGACCCGAACATGGTTCTCCTTGGCCGGATTGAGCAGTTCGAAGGCAGGGGGATCGTCGGGCGCTCGGGCGATACCGTCGCGTATCTCTGAACTCGCGGGGGATTTTCGTAGGAAGGCTGCGAACACCACTATGAAGAACAGATACGAGGCCGCTTGCAGCAGCGACCCGCGCAACAGGATCATCATGTAGAAGGGCAGCACGCAGCTGAGCAGAGCCGGCATGCCGACTGTGTTGAACTGTCGCTCGATGCCGGTGTCAATCCGATGCAGCCACCAGCCCAGGCCGAACATCCCGAGTACGAGCAAGACCCAGCCGCCGTTCAAATAGAACTCTATCCAGAGCGGTGCCGAGAGATTCGTGAACGGGTAACCACGCACATTGGCGATCAGAATCCCTGAATCGACCGGTTTGTCACTCCAGAAGGCCCTCGGAACGGCGAACAAGAACACGCCGAGCATCTGCCTGCCGGGAGATATGCCGTTCCGCTCCGCCACTAGATACCCATTGACCAACTGTCCGAACGAGTCGTAGTCAGGAGATATCAACGCTTCAATCGGATTGGCCGCCTTGAAGTTTGCTTCCCGCCCGTATCGAAATGCGTCTGCCAGCGGGAAGATCACGAGGAGACCCAGTAGGAAGGACACCGCCATGACTCGGAATCTGGTTCTGGTCGCCGCCAGTCCCAACGCCGTCGCCGCGCCCAAGATTGCCGTACCGGACAGGTATCGGGCATTCGATATCGGGTTCATGCTGTTGGCCAGTAGTGCTCCGATCAACAGGATGAGAACGAGGTTCAGCCGGAGCGTACCTGCCGACGCGGGGAACCCCATCTCGTTGGCGCGCTTCAGTTCTCGGCGAAACCTAACCAGCGCAACAAAGGCCATCAGCAGTGCCATGTACGAGCAGCCACGGACCATGGCACCCGGCGTGCCGGGTTTCCATATCGCGTCGTACACTGCGAAAGACTCGTCACGGCTCTGAGCGAACTGGATCCACCCGACCTTCGACAAGTAGTAGACGTTCAACACGACTGCGAAGGCCACCAGTATGAGCAGGCGCGTGCCATCGATGGTGAACATGCGCGACATGTGACGTGCTTGCTTGGCGAGCCCAGCGGCCTTTCCGCGAAGCAACATCGCGTTATCGGCCAGAGCCCCGAGCAGAAACGCGCAACAGCCGACGATCGCGATCAGGGACCCCACCGCTATCAAGGTGTGATCCATTCTGGCAATGGTGGTCGGGAAGATGTCCATACGAAGCTGCGCCAGGGGTGCGAGGCCCAGAAATGCGTAAGCGAAGGCCCAGTACATCATTTCGAAGAGTCGACGCTCGCCGGTGCCGATCAACCAGGCGAACCGGACGCCGGCGACGACGATCACCGGCAGTGACCACATCCACAGTCCGTTGTCCGGCACTCCCGTGTACCTGATGATCGCCACCGGGCCGAACACGACCAGTATGGCGCTGGTCCACAGTGCCAGAAGTCCGTTGGAGGTGTGCACACGCGACGCCAGGCGTGCGGCGACGGTGTTCGGTAGCTGACGTCGAGCGACCGAATTCACCCTGAGCGTCAACACCTGTCGTTTCGGGTCGATCGGCCGGCGTACGCGCGGCGATCGGTCGATCACGTCGTCGTCGCTGGCCCACGGGCGGAACCACAGCATGGCCATCGTCGCGACGAATGCCGTCGCGGCGACCATGCCAAGCGCAACACCGGATGCCGTGCGAAACGCGACTGCGGCTCCAAGTGAGGTCAGCAGCATCACCGCGACGTAACCGACCTTCAGCCGAAGCGCATCACGACTGCGGTTGAAGGTACGCAGGTAGATGGCGACTGCGATCGCCCAGCCACCGATGGCGTACTCGCACGCGATGATCGGCACGATCTGTTGTGTCGCGGCGAACGTTGCACCGAGCAGGAACTCTCCCCAGCGCAGCGGCAGGAAGTACAGAACGACACCCAACGTCACGGCGGCCAACGACATCGCCGCCGTGATGCGAACCAAGATTCGCCACACCTGCTCCGGCCGCATCGTCAGGCGAGTGCCCTCGGATATCACGATCAGTGGCACGGCACTGGCAAGGATGGCCACGGGCGCCAGTACCGCCGTCGCGCCCCGAACCGCGGCAGTGACTGCCGGACTGAGCACCAGGGTCACGAACAGCAACACCGCGAACACGGTGACCTGCTCCAGTCCCGCCTCGGTGCCATAGCGGACGCGATGTCGCCAACCGTCGGCCATCCATTCGCGGTAGCCCGCGAGCCTCGGGCTGACCCGGACGTTGACGAGCATGCCGACCAGCGCGACGAGCGCAAGTAAACCCCATGCGCACACCAGGAAACTGGCGGTGATGTGCGGCAGCTTCAGCCAGGTACCCACCAGCAGAAGAACCGAGCCGGCGGACCACACACCGTCCCATATCGCTGCGATGTACGAGCGACCCTCTGCAATGGCGATATAGCGCAACACATCCTGGACGAGGACCACCGGGGTGGCCAACAAGAGAAGCAGCGCTTCGGTGCGCACCGAAGAACCGGCGACAGTGACCATCAGAACTCCGACGACTGGCGCGATGATCAACGCCGTCGTCACCGCGTACCCACCTTCCCGACGGACATCGGTGGTGGATTTCGCCGAACTGAGGAGGAGCGGCGTACCCAGCGCCCCGCGCTGGACGCCGATGGCTGCTGCAAGCAGCGTCATCACCAGGCCGATTCGCCCAAAGTCGGCAACCGACGTCACAACCGCGATCGCATAGATGATCAAACCGTTGCTCAGGCTAGAGAAGACTTGATCGATTCCGCCAGCAAGCGCCCGCGCCTTGCTGAACGTCGACGGCCGCTCCATGTCGGCTACCCGCCCGCCGCCGACGCCCATACCTTCTCCAAGGCGGGCAGCGAATCCGTCAACCCGTGGTTGGCGAACAGTTCGAAATTCGCGTAGCTTCCTTGCCACTCCGATATCCGCGGATCCGAGACGTTCCGATGAACGTTCTGCGGTAGATCCAAGGTGACCTCGGAACCGCTGATAGTGATCTGGACCTCGTACGCCGTGTTCCCGTCCTCGGCCAGCGGCTCCGGAAAGTCGCCCGCGGCAATGACATCCAGAGGGTCTCCCTCAGCGTGCGTCACGCTGAGGTTCCAGTTCGCGGGCGTTAACACAAAGTGCACCGGCAGCGGACGGATCGTGGGTGGGAAGTTGGTGTCGACGCCGCGGGACACCAACAACACCACAGCTCCCTTGGTGCCGCCACCCGGCCGGAACACGAATCGGGCACCCAACGATCGCACTGGCGCACGCAGATCCGGTGTACTGAAGAATCCCGCGGCAGTCTCCTCAGCTGTGGGCTGATAGGTGAGCCGGCCGTCGACGATGCGGGGGCGGGCGCCCGGGTCATTCGGGGTACCGGCGACCCGCGCCGGCTCACCGCCGTTGAACCGTTCCGGTGCGGGCCCGTCGGGCATGCCCGCGAACGTGGCCTCGACGCTGATCCCCTGCGCGGCAGGGGGAGCGTTTCCTCGAACGAAGCCCCACCACAGCGCGCCCGTCACCACAACGGCGAGCAACACAGCCAACGCAACCTGCAGGCCCAGCCGAAGTGGCCCGCGGGTGGTCCGTGGGCTCGTGTGGGTCCTGTGGGTGCTGTGGGTCGTCCGGGTACTCATGTCGTCCTCTGCAGCGTGATCGATTCGTATACGTCTTCGAGTCTCTGGCGCACTGGCGCCATGCCGTACGTCTCGCGAACCGCCACCCGCCCGGCCTCACCCTGGGTTCCGGCGGACACGGGATCAGCGAGCAAGCCCGCGATCGCGTCCGCGTAGTCGTGCGAGCTGCCCGCGACAACCGCGCCGCAACCACCCCGTTCCACGAAGTCGGCGAGCCCCCCGTCGGCGTTGATCACCACCGGCACGGATTCAGCGAGTGCCTCGATGATTGTCATCCCGAACGGTTCACGGACGGCGGGAAGCACGTACACGGATGCCGCCCTCATACGTTCGGCCGTATTCCCCGGAGCCACCGCAGGTTCCCGGCGCAGGCGTGACTCGTCGATACCGTCGGCGCGTGCCTCGGCGATGATCCGGTCGACCGCCACTTCCCCCCCTTCGGGTGGACCCACGAGGGCAAACTGGGCGTCGATACCACTGCGCAGCAGCTCGACTGCCGCCGCGGCGAAGACCTCTGGACGTTTCCGCTTGTGCAGACGCGCGAGGAACAGCACCTCGGGGGGCTGTACCCGTTTGTCGGGGTTGGCGCCAGCTGTCACCGGCACACCATTCTCAAGCGGCTCCAGACGCAACCCCGGCCCGCCGATGACGCTGAGTTCAGCGCGTTCCGCATCGTTCAGGTAGAAGACGGCGCCGGCCGATCTGAGCACTTTCCTCGTCCACAGTGCATCAATGGGCGTCGCAAGCGGGTGCGAACCGGTGACGATCATTCCGTGCGTCTGCACCACGATGGGTAGTCCGAGTCGCAGTGCGGTCAGCGCCGCTGGAATTGTGACCAGGTCGCGCGCCAGGTGTACGTGCATGACGTCGTACTCGGATCCGTGGGACTTGAGCCAGCCGACCATCGCGGGTGTCCAGGTCGCGGCGTAACCCACCCGTGGTAGCACCTGACGAGCCGGAAACAGCTGGGCCGGCGTGCCATCGATCTGTTGGGGTGGAACGGCGTAGCCGCGCGTTCCGGCCAGCAGGGTTGCCTCATGGCCTGCCTCCAGCAGAGCGGCACACTGATTGAGTGCGACCCGCGCCGGACCACCATAGGCGCCATCGGGCGAAACGAGCGTGAGCACTTGCAGGACCCTCATAGTGCGATCGCCTCCACGATGTCCGACCGAGGATCACTGCGGTCGCAAGCGACGACCGCGGGGTTGAGTGCGGTTTCAAGCGCACGCCGCAAGGTATCCCGATCGATCAACCCCGGCGGCTGGGTCGCGGTGACCTGAACCTGTCCGGCGGCACTGACCCACAACGCGATCGTCAGACTTCGCGTGGTCCCGGGCGGCAACGCGACCGCCAGCACGCCCGCCTCGGGCCTGGTGAAGTCGAGCTTCGACGTAGACGGAATCTTGGAGATATCCGAGTACGTCACCTCCACCAATCCAGATTCGGCCGGTGTGCCCACGAGCCACCATTTCGGGGATGGCCGCACGCCGAGGGCGAGGGCGATCCGTCCGAGACCCAGATGCGCCGCGGTCTTAACCAGCGGCCATCCCGAACTGGTGCGTACGCGGAACTGATCGCTGAATTCGTCGAACGTCATGTTCCTGCCGGCGGCCACCTTGGTGATGGTGCACAGGTTCGCCAGGGTTTCGACCCCGCGGGGAAGCCGCCGACGCAGGTCGATCAGCACGTCGACGTCGTCGGCGACGGGGATGCCCGCGGCGCGGAGAGCGCGGTGGATCGAGAAGATGACGACCGAGGTGAGCGACGCTCCGGCATGACGAGCGTCCCGCCATGCCCTGACATCTCTCACGAATCCGGGCTTGCTCACCACATGAATCGCCTCGTAGCCACGAACCGTGGCCGTGTGGCCATGCTGAGTCTTGAAGTTGTGAAACATCTTGCGGGCCTTGTGGACCACCGCGGTGAACGTCGACTGCGCGAACTCAAGTGTGAGCGGTCCCCGGTGCTCGCTGTTGCGCGCAAAGGTCACCAAGGCAGTGCGGAGGGGACGGTCGATCAGCGCGGGATTTGGCACCGGCTCCACGAAACCCCTAGGGGCGTTTCGCGCGGTGATCGCGGCAAGCATCTCCATCATCACGTGGGAGTCGCCGATGCCGTGGTCGAAACACACGCAGACATACGCGCCCACCTGGACCAGCGAGATCGGCGCCGGTGCGGGACGGCCCAGAACCCGCTCCAAAATCTGTTCTGGTGTCCGTGCCCCTGCCAGATCCGCCTTCAAGAGCGCACCCGGTTTGTCCGTGCACTCCCACAACCGCCCGGAGGTTGCCGGAATGAGGCCGACCCGAAGACGTGGACCATTGGCGGCCATTCGGGCCAGCACGTCTGTGAACTGACATTCAACGTCGTCGGCCACCGGGCCCGCGACCACCCACACCGGATCGCCGGCCATCGCGAGATCCAGTGACCCGACACGCACTGTATTCGTCATCGCATCAACCGATCCCCGAGACCACTGTGCGTAGCTCGCCACGCGGAAGGTCGATCCTCAGTTTGGTCGTCCTGGTCTCCGCACGCTCGAACCAACTCTCACCATCATCCGGGGGATTGGACCTGATGAACTGGGCGGGAGATCCTCCGTAGATACCCGGAGCCGGATCGAGTTCTCTAGTCCTGATCAGCATCGAGTTCGCGGTCAGCAGCGAGTATCTCGGCAAGATGGCGCCCTTCAGCACCAGACAGTTGGTCAGCACCGCCGACCGCTCACCAATGATGACCCGTCCCGCGGATTGCACGTTCATCGTTATGTCGATCTCGTGGCTCAGAATCGTGGTCCGCTGGCCTGCGATAGCGGACATGGCGCCGATCCGGACTATCCCGGAACAGTCGACATTGTGTCGACTGGTGATGGTTGCGCCGTCGCCCATGGTCAGGCTTCCGACATCCGGGTGCAACGCTTGGTACGCCGGGTGCGCGGAGATCATGTTGAAGGAGCCCATCGTGGCTCCATCGCCCATCTCCAGGAGTCGAAGAGACCGAAATATGTTCAGTGCGGCGATCGTTACGCCCTCGCCGATGACGGCACGGTCGACGTTCAACACCAGTACGGGGCCGATGCGTGCAGACCGGGAGACGTCGTGGCCGAACAGCCGCAACAGCTTGTTCTTCAGCGCGTGGCCGGGTAGAAGCCAGACCAGCAATTCGATTGCCTTCATTGTGTTCCCCCCACACAACGGTCGTCAGACTGTGACTCGGTGAACCACGCGTACATCTTCTTCAATCCAGCCTCGATGGTGAGGGTGGGCCGCCATCCGAGTGCCGCCAGTTTGCTGCTGTCCATGATCTTGCGCGGAGTCCCATCCGGCCGCATTGAGTCGAACGTCACCTCACCCTCGAAGCCCACGACAGATTTCATCAACAGTGCAAGGTCTCGGATTGTGATCTCTTGTCCGGAACCGACATTGATGATTCCTCTGTCGTTGTAACCCCGCAGCAGGAAGACACACGCGTCGGCGAGGTCGTCGGCGTCGATCAGTTCTCGCAGCGGCGAGCCGGTTCCCCACACGACCACCTCGGGCAGGTTCGACAGCTTGGCCTCGTGGAATCGACGCATCAAACCCGCGACCACATGTGAATTCTCCGGATGGAAGTTGTCTCCCATGCCGTACACATTGGAGGGCATAACTGCGAATGCGTTGAACCCGTATTGCTTCGCGTATGCGTCGGCCATCGTGATACCGGCGATCTTCGCGATCGCGTACGGCAGATTGGTCTCCTCCAGCGGACCGGTGAGGAGCGCCTCCTCAACGATCGGCTGTCGAGCGTACTTGGGATAGATGCAGCTCGAGCCCAGGAACATGAACTTCTGTGTGCCATAGCGGTACGCAGCGTCGATGACATTCGTCTGAATCTTGAGGTTCTCACGGATGAAGTCGGCGCCCTGAGTCGAGTTGGCGATGATTCCACCAACTTTCGCGGCCGCGAGGACGACGTACTCGGGTTTCTGTGAGGCGAAGAACTCCTCGACTGCCGCAGCGTCGTCGAGAGGAAGTTCCTCGTGTGTGCGGGTCAGGACATTCCGGTAGCCCGCGTCGCGCAGCCGGCGTGTAATTGCGGAACCGACCATGCCGCGGTGGCCGGCGACGTAGATGACGGAATCAGTCTGCATCAGTGTTCCCATCATCAGAACGGCGGTGGCGCCACTGTGCTCGCGGCTCAGCCGCCAGCACAGTGGCTCCGCCGGGAAGGTCATGGGTCACAATCGCCGTTGCCCCTACCGTCGCGCCGTCTCCTATGCGAACACCTCGCAGCACAGTCGCCCGCGCCGCGACCCATACCGAATCTCCGATGACGATCGGCGCGTTGTCGAACTCGAAGGTGGGACTTCTCCGGTCGTGACTGCCGGTGCACAACAGCGCTCCCTGCGAAATGCACGTGTTTGATCCGATTGTCACCTCTTCGAGGTTGAGGATCCAGGTCTCCTCACCGATCCAGGAGTTGTGCCCGACCGTCAACTTCCAGGGCCAATGGATCTTCACCTGGTGCCGAACTATCACTCCTGCAGCGATTCTGGCGCCGAAGAGTCGGAGAACCCCGATGCGGATCTTGTTTGGGCACCACCACTTCATCAACAATCCGCGCGACATTAGCCACAGGACCTGAATCGGCACCCCGCGGCCGCGGCTGTATCCGCGTCCGGTGAAGCCATCGAGGGCGAACTGGTTGCCCGGTTCGGGGTTGTGCCCGGAGAGTTGAGGTGAGTTGTGCTCAGCCACTGTGCTCATTTGGGGTCTCCCTTCATCTGGTCTGTAGAGGCTTTGGTGTTCGCGACGTGATCAGCGCGACTGCACATGTCGGGTTCGGCTCGCTGTGCTATTCCCAGCCGACCAGTGCCGGTTTGTCGACCCACGGGCTTCCCGCGCACCGCAGCGCCGCGATGTCCGCGTCCACCATGATTGCGGCGAGATCGGGCCCGGACACCTCCGCCTTCCAGTGCAGCAATCGGGCAGCCTTGGAGGCATCCCCGATAAGCGCGTCCACCTCAGTGGGTCGCACATAGTTCTGGTCGAACCTGACGTGGTCCTCCCAGTTCAGCCCCGCTCGAGCGAATGCGATTCGGACGAACTCCCGTACGGTATGCCCCTGGCCAGTCGCCAGAACGTAGTCGTCGGGCTCGTCGGCCTGGAGCATGCGCCACATACCTTCCACGAACTCGGGCGCATATCCCCAGTCACGCACGGCATCTAGATTGCCGAGGAACAGTTCGTCTTGCATGCCGGCCTTGATCCGAGCGACGGCTCGCGTGATCTTCCTGGTCACGAAGGTCTCACCGCGTCGGGGTGACTCGTGATTGAACAGGATCCCGTTAACTGCGAACATTCCGTAGGCTTCGCGGTAATTCTTGGTTACCCAATAGGAGTAGACCTTCGCGGCGCCGTATGGGGACCTCGGGTAGAACGGTGTGGTCTCACTTTGCGGGGGAGGGGAGGCGCCGAACATCTCAGAACTCGACGCTTGGTAGTACCGGCACGACAGTCCCGCCTGTCGAACCGCTTCCAGTAGTCGGACGCAGCCCACACCCGTCACGCTTCCCGTGTGCTCCGGCTCATCGAACGACACCCGCACGTGCGATTGTGCTGCGAGATTGTAGACCTCGTCGGGATTGATCTTGCTCAACAGCATCGACAGCCGGGCACCGTCGGACATGTCACCGTAGTGCAGGAACAGCCTGGTGTCGGGGAGGTGCGGGTCCTGGTAGATATGCTCGACCCGGACCGTGTTGAATGTCGATGCCCGCCTGATCAGGCCGTGAACTTCATAGCCCTTGGCTAGCAACAACTCGGCCAGATACGACCCGTCCTGTCCGGTGATCCCGGTTATCAGTGCCACCTTGCTCATATTCTCCCCCTTGTGATTCGACTGTCTGAAGTGAATGTTCATATCCATCTCGGGTATCCCACCGATCTCGGGAATGCCCACTCCCTCATGTCTTCTGCGTCACCAGCATGCGCTGAATCCAGTGGTCGAACTTGTCTATAGATGCCGCCTCGCTCAGTTCGGCTGCCGCGTACTCGATTCCGTTCGCCCCCAACTCCTTCCGAAGACTGGCATCGCTGCCGAGCGATGCGGCTGCCTCAATGAGGCATACCGGGTCCCCTCCATCGACCACGATCCCGGCTCTGGAGCGCCGGATCTCCTGTGCTGCGTTGCTTTCCGAACTGACCGCAGCTACCACAGGCGTGCCACTCTGGAAGTACGAGGTGAGCTTGCTTGGTATCGACATCTCCGAGACGCCGGGCTTCTCGTTCACGAGCAGGATGTCAGCGGCTTTCAATGCAGCCACGTAGTCGCCCTGCGGAAGTGGGTCTCGGATCTCCAGATGACTTGTTTGACGTGCCATCTCCTCGAGCGTGCATCGCTGATTCCCATCGCCCATGAGCACGAACCGGAGGTTCAGGTTGTCGTTGTCTGCGACCTGAGCGGCGCGGATCACGTTCTCGAGGCCCTGCTTCACGCCCATGTTTCCGGCGTGCAGAACTACCGTTTCGTTGTCTGCCCAACCGAGGCGTCCGCGACTCGCGGCTCGATCGCTTTCGTCAGTCGACTCAACGTGAGTCCAGTTCCTGATCGTCGTGATCTTGGCAGGGTCTGCCTGGAGCCTCTGTACCAGCTGATTCCCGAACTGGCTGTGTGCCACCACGATGCCATCGGCCTCCCGCATGACCCAGCTCTCCAGCTTGCCGGCAATCCTGGCCGCGGCGGATCCCGGATCCTGCGTTTCGCTCAGACCGACTGCGTAGAGGTCCTGAACCCAGACGCCGAGTACCGGACGGCGCCCGACGGACACGCGACGGCGTAGACATTGAGCGGCCGTCGAGATCAGTGCCGGTGTTGTGCAGATAACGACGTCGGGCTCGTGCCACCGCGATCCGGCGCCGCGGACGCCGAAGGTCGCCTCCATGAGAAGGCGGCGTAGGTTCGACGCTCGTTTTGGAACGGAGTGGCGAACCCGCTTGATGGATACGCCGTCCATCGTCTCCAGCGATGTCCATTTCCAACGATACTCAGCCGGCACCCGCCACTCCGGGTAGTGAGGCATTCCGGTGACGACGTTGACCCGATAGCCTCTGCTTGCCAGGCCCCGGCACATGCCAGTCGTATATGGCGCAATGCCAAAGGGTTCGGGGGCATAGTTGATGCCCAGGACCGTCACTGATGGCTGATTGTCCATGACAACCTCAGTACGCGCCGGAACGTCGGAACACTGCTCGTAACGTCTTGGCGATGAGCAAGACGTCCTGAGTCATCGACCAGTTGTCGACGTACGAGAGATCCAGGCGAACGGACCTTTCCCAGGAGAGATCGGATCGGCCGCTCACCTGCCACAACCCTGTTACGCCTGGCTTCACCAACAGCCGACGCACCAGATCGCAGTCGTATGCCTCCACCTCGCGTCGTAACGGTGGCCGGGGACCGACGACGCTCATCTCCCCGCGAAGCACGTTGAGGAACTGGGGCATCTCGTCGATACTGAACCGCCGCAGGAACCGACCCACCGAGGTGATGCGCGGATCATCACGGATCTTGAAGAGCAGGCCGTCACTCTCGTTGGCGTTCAACAGACTTGCCAACTGTTTGTCGGCGTCCTTGACCATGGTGCGGAACTTCGTCATCGAGAACGGCTTTCCGTCGATGCCTATCCGTTCGGACGAATAGAAGATGGGGCCCCGGCTGCCGATCTTGATCGCAATGGCGGTGCCAATCAGCAGCGGCAGGGTCACGATGAGAGCGGCCGAGGCGAAGCAGATGTCAAACGCCCGTTTCTGGAATCGCTGTGCGCCGAGATACTGAGGCTTCTCTATGTGCAACAGCGGAAGGCCGGCGATCGGACGCATCACGAGACGGGATAGAGCTACGTCCATCACGCCAGTCGAGACGACGAGGTCAACTCCAAGCGGCTCGAGATCCCAAATCAGTCTTCGGATGCCCTGGACGCCGAAGTGTTCCGTTCCAGCGATGGCGACGGTGTCCGCACCACAGGTACGGATCGCCTCCAGCACCTGGGTCTCCCCGCCGATGATCGGGATGTCCGTTCCGTTCACGGTGATGCGTTCGCCCCGCGGCGGGCCATATCCCGGCACGCCGACTCCCACTACGCGGTAGCCGTCCAGCGCATTCTGGGTCAACTCGTTCGCCAGGTTCTGCACTGCGTCGGGTTCGCCGATGGCCAGCACAGCGGTCTGGTAGCCGCCTTCCGCCCGCTTGCGTGCCATATGGCCACGCCAGAACAGCCTGCTCAGCAGCAGACCGAGAATCCCCGCCGGAAGCGCGACCGCCAGGTAGCCACGCACGACGTCGACCTTGAGGAGCAGCGTGACGATCGCGATCGCTCCGAAGGTCCAGAAGGATGCGGCGATAACCCGCCGATACTCCTCGATACCCGAGCCGATGACTCTCGGAGACCGAGTGTGGAATGCGGCAAGGGCGAAAAGCCACACGACGATGAATACGACGGAGAAGCCCGGTACGAGGTACTTGAAGTCTCCCGCTGCTGTTCCGGGTGTTCCAAACCGGATGTACTGCGCCAGAACCACACCCATGCAGACGACCAAGGTGTCAGTCAGCCGCAACTGGGCCGCGTATCGCCGTTGCCAAGTGGTGCGTGCGAATACCTCGCTGGGTATGAGTCTTTGCGCGGCAGCTGCAACGCGACCGTTCGCCACGTCAGGTGGCGATGGGACTGTGACTGTGTGGTCAACAGCGCTCGGATGTCCGTTCCCATTGGTGGAGCGAAGGCCGACGGGTCTGATCTGCGTCTCGGTCTGTTGCATCGTTCTACTCCAATCCCACGAATTCCGCGGCGAGAATGCCGTCGCCGCGTGTGCGGCGTTCAGGCAGGCTGAATCGGACCAGCGGGCCGACAGTCGTCCATATGGGAAGCTGCTCGCGCAGACCAGCCCGGTTGCCTCTAGCCAGCGCCTGGGCCGCTGAGTGCCGTCTCGTGCGTAGCGGTGCATTCATCGGCGTCATCCGGCCGAAGCTTCTGTGTCACTGGCACAGTCGCGTGCTTCTCGCCACCACGCTTGCCCCGATGCGGGCAGGCTGTCGATAGGGTCGTAGAACGGGTAAACGCGGTTCAGGACATCGCTATCCGCGCCGTCCAATACCGTGCGGTAGTTCTTGTTCCAGTAGGAGATGCCGAGGTTCCGGTCGTAGCGGGCCACCTGATGGACCCAGCGTTTGCCAACGAAGGGAACGTCGCAGACGATCCGCGGCGTCGCGAAACCGGGCAGATACCCCATGATCGACAACTGCAACTGCTGGGCTTGCCACAGTGGGGTGCGCCAGTGTTCGGAGTTGGGGATCATGTCGCACATGTAGAAGTAGTACGGCAGGATGTTTGCCTCTCCCTGAAGTGCGAAGCACAGGTCGAGTAGGTCGTCGGCAGTGGCGTTCACCCCCCGCATCAGCACTCCCTGGTTGCGCACGTCGCGCAGCCCGGCGCCGAGCAGGGCCCGGGCCGCCTCCGCCACCAGTGGTGTCACCGACTGGACATGGTTGATGTGGGTGTGCAGCGCCAAGTTCACCCCGCGAGCCGCGGCAATGTGTGACACCCGGTTGACGCCTTCGACCACGTTCGACTGGAGCCAGTGCTGCGGCAGCGCGGCCAGCGCCTTGGTCGCCAATCGGATATCTCGGATGGTGTCGATCTCGAGCAGCTGCATGACAAACGATTCCAGCCGGGGCCAAGGGACGTTGGCCACATCACCACCGGAAACGACCACGTCACGGACCGTCGGTGTGGATCGGAGGTAGTCCAGAATTCGGTCCTGCCGGTCGGCCGGCCGCAGCGTCAGCTTGGACTTGCTGACCGTTGGTGTGGAATTGCCGATCAGATCCATTCGGGTGCAGTGGCCGCAGTACTGAGGACACGTCGACAGCATCTCGGCGAGAACCTTGGTGGGGTATCGATGTGTTAGCCCCTCTACTACCCACATATCGCTCTCGTGCAGCGAGTCTCGCTCGGCGTAAGGGTGTGAGCCCCATGTCGGTTCGCGATCGCTGAGCACCGGCAGCATGTAGCGCCGAATCGGATCCGCATAGAACGCCTCGGTGAGGCTGCGGCGTCCCGGTATGACATGTGGCGCAATGGTGTTCAGCATCTGGGGCGGCAGCAACATGGACATGGTCGCCTGCTGCTGCTGATCGTCGGCCAGATCGGCATAGAACCGCTCGTCGAGAAGTTCCCCCACCACGGCTCGCAGCTGACCGATGTTCTTGATCGAGTGCGCGCGCTGCCACTGCGGATCTCGCCAATCAGATTCGGTGACAGCCGCCCAGCCTGGGTATCGTCGCCAGTCCGGCTCGGACAACTCGCTGCGCACATAGCTATACGGCTGGTCGGCGACGGCAGTGAAGCCGGCCTGTCCGGATTCACTGAGTGTCGTCATCGGACCAGAACCTTTCGCGAAGTGGTCGCCGGTTCGGCGCCCTGGATCAATTCGGTCGCGACACGTCGACCTGACCGAATCGCACCCTCCATCAGCCCAAAGAACTCCAGGCTGGTTTCGGTCCCCGCCCAATGAACGCGGCCATGGGGTTCGGTGAGCGTCGGTCCCAGCCGCAACCAGTCGCCGGGTCCGAACAGGGCGGCATAGCATCCCCTGCTGTACTTCTCCGCCAACCAGTCAGTCACCGTGCACTGCGTCGGCGACGGCAGCTCAGGAAAGAGTTGGCGGGTGTGGTTCCGCACCGCCTCCCTCTGCTGGCTCGGCGACTGCGCGGAGAAGGCTGACGCCGCTGCGCCGGTGACGAATCCCGTGAGTACACCCGCAGATTCATCCGCGGGAGAGTCGTCGACCGTGGACAGCAGAGGCCCGTTTGCGCTCACCGACCATCCTGACAACCCACGCTCACGCCAGAGCGGTGCCGGATAGCCAAGGTGGACCTTGACTGCGCAGCCCCGGCCAGTGGCCGGTGTCGCCCGTGGCGTGCGCAGCGCAGGCCGAAACTCGATTTGCTGCGCCAACAGTGGTGGCACGGCGACGACCACTCGGTCGGCGCGATACTGCGAGGCGTCGCCGCCGGTGGTCGAAGGGCAATGCACGATCACCTCATCGGCGTTCTGGTCGATCGCAGATACCGGATGTGCCAACCGCACTCGTCCACCGAGCCGTTCAGCGAGTGCTTGAGTCAGCAGATGTGCGCCGCCATCGATCCGCCACTGCTGGGCGCCGCCCTCGAAGGCGTTGAGATAGCGGATCCCACCGCCAGACCGCAGATAGAAGGCCATGTGCAGAACGGAGATCGCGGCAGGATCGGCTGCCATCATCTCGCCAATGAACAGCGGGAAGAAGGTCCGCGCGTCCGGATGCTCGACCTCGTCGGCTAGCCAGCGCGCGGCAGTCAGTCGGTCGAGGCGCTCCGCACCCCGGCCTTGCCAAGGTGCATCCGGCCGGACCTGCGCGACGAGGTCCTCAAGCCGATCGAACAGGTCGCCGAGCGCGACTGCGTCCAGCGGCGGCACGCGACTCGCGGTTGTGGTCCGATGGCCCGACAGCAGGAACGTGCTGTCCCCGACCATCGCTGTCGAGGCCAGGCCAAGTCCATGCTCCCGTATGAGTGCGAGCAGTTCGGTGTGCCGCACCCCCAGATAGGCGGCACCCCCGTCGGCGACGACATCCTCTGATATCGGGATGCCGTGCATCCGGCCGCCCACCCGATCACGTGCCTCCAGCACGGTCACCTCCGCGCCCGCCGCGGCCAAGTCGACAGCTGCTGTGAGCCCGGACAGGCCAGCACCAACGACGATGACACGCATCGCTTGCCCGTTCATGACACCCCGGCCGCAACTTTGTCGAACAACCCAGCTGCAGAGGGGTCTTCGATGAAGTCCTCCCATGACAGCTCTGTTCCGAAGTCCCGTGCGATCGCACTGAGCACCCGGGTGGCCAGCAGAGAGTCGCCGCCGAGGTCGAAGAAGTCGGAGTGCGGAGTCACGTCAATGGTGTCGAGGACCCTGCGGAAGATCTGGACGATGTGGCCTGCGCTCATTGGCTTGTTCCTTTGCTGTCGTAATCCGCTGCAGCACGCTGGGTTGCTGCACGATCAACTTTTCCGGTGGACGTGTAGGTCAGCGCAGTAACGAATTTCACCTGCGTGGGTACGAATTGACTGGGTAGGCGCTCACGTAGGTAGCGCTTCAGATCAGCGGGCGTGGTCGGCTCGGTCGCCACGATGTATGCCGTCAATGCCGTACGCCCGAGTACGCGTTCGCCCAACACGACGGCTCCCGTGACGGCGGGATGGGTGTTCAACTGCACCTCGACCTCGGCCGGATGTACGCGCACACCAGCGACCTTCACCTGTTCGTCAGCACGGCCGCGTGAGTGCAGCAGACCGTCCTCGCCGCGGGTGACCAAGTCACCGGTGCGAAACCACCGAGTCGGCCCGAATCCGTGGTCTGCGACCGGGAATGCGGCGGCGGTGATGTCCGTCAGGTCGAGGTATTCAGTGGCCAGGGCGGGCCCCGCCACCAGCAGCTCACCCTCATCGGTGACGTGATCGAGCACGTGGGGGAGCGGACGCCCGATTGGTGCCTCGGCATCGGTGGAAGTGGCCTCAGGTTCGATGCCGGGGCCGGCCAGTTGCACCGCATGGGTGATCATGGTGGTTTCGGTGCAGCCGTAGGTGTTGAGCAAGCTGACTTGGCCGGTGTCGAGATCACGCCACTGCCGCAAGCGGGTTGGATCAACCCGCTCGCCGCCGATCACCACCAGCCGGACGCTGTCTGGAAGTGCCGTGTGCCCCTCGTCTAGGAAGTAGACCAGTTCGTGCCAGAACGCTGTCGGCAGGTCGAGGACGGTGACTTCCCGTTCCTCCAGCATCCGGACGAAGCGCGGGAACGAGCCGGAGTGGGCCTCCTTGTCGAAAACAAGAGTCGCGCCGGCAGTCAGCGCGGGCAGAATCTCCTCCAGGCAGGTGTCCCAGCCAAGCGAAGCGAATTGGAGGATACGGTCATCGGGGGTCAGCGCGAAGAGGTGGCGCAGCGCACGCACTGTGACGGTGAGGGCGTGCCGCGACACCACCACAGGCTTGGGTGCCCCAGTGGAACCGGATGTGCACAATACGTAGGCGGGATCGGTCCGCTGCCAGATGGACTGGGGCAGTGCTTCATCCGCAGATCCGGGATCCCTGTCGAGGGTCTCGACCCCCAGGGCCGTTGGTTCGAGCGGGTCAGCGGCTACTGCGGTCAAATGCTCCAGCCCGAGTACTGCGCCGATGGCCTGTTGGCGGGCGGCTGGAAGCGCGGCGTCGACGGGGCAGTACGTGGCACCTGCCTGCAGTATCCCAAGCAGGTGCTCTGCCACTGCGGGTGTGTGCGAGACCACGGCACCGATCAGTTTGGATGGGCCATTGGCGGCGATATGACGTGCTCTGTAGCGCGATGCCGTGAGACGGACCCGCTCTGCGAGGTCGTGATAGGTGATTGCGGCGCCGTCGTGCACGATGGCGGGGCGGTGTGGAAAGTCCCGAGCAGCGGCGACAAAATCCGTAACCACGTCGCCGACGAAATCGGAGTCGGGAGAGGCCTCGTGTCCGGAACGATCCGCTTCCCTATGATGCCCGTTGGCCAAGACATGGTCGGCCAAGGCGGATCCGACGAATCCGGTGGCGCTGGTGACGGGTGCGCGCATTGCGGTCAACCTCCTGTTCGGGCGAAATCAATGGGCATGGGATAGGTTCCGTCGATTGACGAGGATCGACTCTTCTTGTGTCTGATCATCTGGGCGAGGTTCGTGCGAGCTGTTGGGCGCCAGTGCTTTTCGGTGGCGGCGGCATGACGGGTCCCAACACTTCGGAATGGTGACTGCGTACGACGGTGCGCAACACCCTGATGCCATTGCGGATGGCATGGAGGTTCGACTTTCCTGACCTCCGTGACATCTCCAGACTTGGTACCTCCACGACCCGCAGACCGACCTGCACCGCCCGGACGGCCATTTCCGCCTCGATCTCCAATCCGGTCGCCCTGAGCGAGAGGAGATCCAAATAGCGGCGGTGAAATGCGCAGAAGCCGTAGGTCAGATCGGTGAGATTGGTGTCGTAGAGGGTGTTGAACACGGTCAGCACGAACCGATTGCCGAGCCGACCGGAATGTGTGCTGTCCAACGACCCGCCGCCCACGATGAACCGTGAACCCTTGACGAAGTCATATCCATTGGTGAGAAAGTGCAGATAGTGCCGAATCTCTTGCGGCGCCATACTTCCGTCGGCGTCCATCACCACGATGACGTCGCTGGAGGCGGCCAGGAAGCCGGTCCTGAGCGCACTGCCCTTGCCGACGCCCTCCTGGGATATCACCTTGATGTCCGGGCGGGCGCTGCAGGCGGTGATCAGTGTTGCGTCAGTTGAGTTTCCGTCGACCAGGATGATTTCGCTGACTTCGTCGGCGATCTGCTCGAGGAAGCACGCGATGGTTCGCGCCTCGTTCCTGACCGGGATGACCAAGCTGACGGTCGGTGGGGAGGAGGTCGGGCGGGTTCGCTTGGCCCGTCGGCTACCAGTAGTCGGTGCGGGCTTTGCCACCCTGACTTCGACCGTCCCGCTCGCCAACTGAGCTGGCGACGGCCGGTCGTCGTATCCGTTGTGCTTGTATTCATCCGGGCTCCGGTCAGCCATGATTTGACCGCAATCTGGCGTCGGTGCTTGGCAATAGACATTTGTCCATTGATTCCCCCCAATTCTATTCAGATCACTGCACTGCGATGGCCTTTGCGAGGTTCGTGGCGTTGTCGACATCGCGGCCGAGCGTCGGGCCGAGAGTTCGGACCAGGAACGGGAGCGGCACAACGGCTTCGAGCCGCCCCCCAGCGACATCTGTGCCGTCCACAGCCGGTGCGCCCGTGGCGCACGGATCCTGCCACCAGCTGTCGCTCGGGTAGTCAACCGGCACCGAAGGGTCTCGTCGAGAGACTGGACCGCAGAGCAAAGCGAACGCTCGGTGATCCGAATTCGCTACCGCTGCTATGCAATCCGCCGACAGCGGCGACGGGGGTCCGGACTTACGGGCTACCTTTGAGAACACTCACTTACTATCGGGCGCTGTGTGCTCGGCGTAAATGGGCCAGCGGAGCGAACTTTTCGCTAGTCCCCGGTCTAGTTCCCGTCGTCATCGTCGGTGTATCGAATGGTCCTCGAGAGTGCCGCCGCCTCGGCGCGTGTGCTCACGCCCAGCTTCTTCAATAGGCTGTGGACGTGGTTCTTCACGGTGTGAACCGCGATGCAGAGCTGCGATGCGATATCCCGATTCGAGAGACCGATTTCCAGCATCCTCAGGATCTGGGCCTCTCGGGCCGTGAGAACTAGTTCCTTGGCCGGCGGTGGTTGGCGTTCGGCGGCGAGTGCAGATAGCCGGTTCAGCAGAATCGCGGCGACGCGAGGTGAACATGCCGACTCGCCGGCAGCAATCTTGCGGATCAATCCGAGCAGGTGGTCGAGCGACTCGGTACGAGTGTGGTAGGCGGCCACGCCCGCCTCGGCGCAGGCGACTATCTCCGATTCGTTGTCCTCGGAGACCCCCAGCACGATGACCCGAGCGGCAGGGCTGATCTGCAATGCCGTCTGGAGCAGCTTCAGGTTGTCTCGAGTTCCGATACTCAGCAGGACGATGCTCGGGGTGGCGCCATTGAGTTCGTTGACCAGTGATGGCAGATCCCACGCCACGCTCGGTGCGGCGATCCCGTTCGCCACGAAGGTGTTGACGAGATTCTCGCGATAGAGCGTGCAGTCGTCGATGATCAGAATGCGGGCATCGAGCAGGGGATCGCGGTCCTCCGCCAGCCCCCAGCCCACCAACCCTCGTCCTGCGTCCGTCGACAGCTTGTCCCAACTGACGAGGTCACGGGCACCTCGTGGGGTCAGTTGAGTGGGAACCACGCTGTGCTGACCACTGGGTCCGTGCTGCCTCCAGATGTCCATCGTCCGAGGTGCCGGCCCGGAAGGTAAACCCTCCGTTTTATTAACGTTTGCTAATTTTTCATTTCCCCGCGTTGTTTCCACGCCCCTACCACCCTCCCCGTGGTTAAAGCTTCCCCCGTGCGTGCAGAACACGCTGCACCATTGTTACCTGGGATGCCGCCCGTTGTCACCCGGAGCAGCGTGATTGTTTGTGTTAGGGAAAATTTGCCAAATCTGCACCACCTGGGAAAGATGCCGTCCATGGGTCGTGTGCTGGCATTTGACACAGACCTGTAATCCCTCCGCAATCGTGATCTGGACTGACCCCGGAAAAAGCGGATGCCTGTCGCGCCGACCGCCGGCTCGCCGAGGCTGACGGCCAGCGAGGCGGTGCCCGGAGTTCTCGGGTCGGGCCGCTCTAAGCTGGGTGTTCAGGATTCACCACGAACACGATCGGAGGGCGCATGCCTAAAGGGCGAAGCGCCAACAGCCCCGCGGACTTCCTTGCCGCCCGGCCGCACACACGGGAGGAAGTGTTCAGCGATCCATGCCCGGTGCCCGACGCGCCCGGCGTCAATGGCTGGTGGTTTCGCACGGTGCCCGCGGATATCGACGTATCGGGGTGCCAGCAGCGCGATGGGCTGACGTTGCTCTACGTCGGTATCAGTCCAACTCGCCCGCCGGTGAGCGGGAAGCCGCCGAGCACGCAGGATCTGCGCAAACGCGTGAAGTACCACTTTGGCGCGGCAAATGCCGACGCCGAGGGGTCGACGCTGCGCAAGACACTGGGCATCCTGCTGTCCGATGAACTCGGTTTCAAGCTGCGTCGGATCGGCAATGGCGACAGGCGCACATTCGCCGGAGGAGAAGCCGTCCTGACCCAGTGGATGGCCGAGAACGTCCTGGTGTCGTGGGTGGTTCACCCCGAGCCGTGGTTCCTCGAGGAGAAGTTGATCGCCGCCCTCGACCTGCCGCTCAACGGCCAGGAGGCCAACAAGGCCAACGCGTTCTATCCGGAGTTGAAGCGTCTGCGGCGCGCAGCGATGAACCACGCGAACAAGCAACGCGTGCTCAAGGAGTGGTCTTAGCGCCGAACTCGCGGGCCAGCGTCTTCTTGTCGACCTTCTCCCCGGCCAGCGTGGGCAGCGGCGCTGTGCGGATCTCCCACCGGGTCGGGACCGCGAAGTACGAAAGCGTGCCCGCCGCGTGTCGCTGCAGCTCATCGACAGTCGGAGGGTCGGCATCGATACGGTGCACGACCACCGCCACGAGTTCCTCTCCGAGGTCTGGGTGCTGGATTCCGAGTGCGGCGACCTCGACGACGGCGGGGTGCGTGGCGATCGCGGCCTCGACGTGCGGGCAGGCGATGTTCTCGCCACCGCGAATGACGACGTCCTTGCTCCGGCCGTCGATGAAGAGGTAGCCGTCCTCGTTGAGGTGCCCGAGGTCGCCGGTGTGCAGCCATCCTTCGGCATCGACCGTGTCATCGTCCGGCATCCCGGCCCGGACACCCACGTAGCCGTTCATCACGGTGGGGGAGCGCGCGAGTACCTCGCCCACGCCCTCGGAGTTGGGGTCGGCGATGCGGAGTTCGACGACGGGGTAGGGGCGACCGACGGTGCCCGGGTACGCGGCCAGGTCACGCGCATCGCCCGCAGTGAGAAACCCGCCGGCCTCGGTCATGCCCCAGGTGTTGCTCAGTCCGCGCTGGCGCAGGTTGGGCAGTTTGGTCCGGATGCGGTCGAGTAGGTCGGTGGTGACGGGTGCGCCGCCCAACGGCCAGGACTTCAGGCTGCTCAAGTCGTGGGACTCGAAGTCGGGGTGTGCGAGAAGCCGGCTGGCCATGGTGGGTACCGCGCCCCAGATTTGAATGCCCTCGCGCTCGATGAGGCGCAGGATCTGGCCGGCGTCGAAGCGGCCCTCGGTCATGACGATCTTGCCGCCGGTGAGGAAGTGCGTCAGCAGGCTCGACAGGCCGCCGACATGAAACATCGGTGTGGTGGCCAGGCTGACCGCCTGCGGCGACTCGGCGTCGAGCAGATGCGGGAATCGCCGATTGCGTGCGAGGATGTTGTGCTGGTTTCCGATCACCGAGCGGCGCGACAGTTCAACGGCTTTCGGCATCCCAGAGCTGCCCGACGTGAACAGGACGAGGGCGGGGTCGTCGCCGTCGGTGTCGGGTGCGGGCACGGTCTCGCCCACCGGGGCGTCGAACGCTGCGCGCAGATCCGCCAGCGGGCTATACGGTGCGTTGACCGCCATCGTGGTGTCGGCGAGCACGTGGCGCGGCGCCAGAAGGTCGACGGCATGGTCGATCTCGACGGAGCTCCACCATCTGTTGGCCAACACGGGTACGGCACCGCAGCGCCACGTGGCCCACAGTGCGACGATCCACTCCGGGCTGTTGTAGCCGAACACCATGACGCGGTCACCCGCCCCGACGCCCAGCGACGTCAGCGTCGGGCGGGCCGCCTCGACGGCATTGCGAAAGGCGCGGAAGGAGATCCGTCGCTCACCGTGCACCAGAAACGTGCGATCGGTCCACACGGTCGTCGCCGACAACAGGTCGGTAAACGTTGACGGACCCTGGTCGTAGACCAGGCCATCGTGGCCACCGAACGCACCCACGCGGACCTCTGTACCCCATATGGGACCCGGCATCGGTTACTGCACCGGAATCTGGAGGCCCTCCGAGGGCTGCACGATCACGAAACCCTGTCCGTGGAAACTCACCTGGAGTGCCTCACCGGAACCGCGGCCGATCAGGGCGCCTGCCTTGAAGCTCGTCTTCAGCTGGGTCTGCAGATTCGCTGACCATGCGACGACGGCGTTGGTGTCGGCGAATGTCGGCGCCTCGGCGGCATTGAGCACGACGGGCGGGCCGTCGGTGGTCAGCGCCACCCAGCCGGTGCCTCGTAGCGTCGTGTTGAACAGGCCGCCGGTCGCGATGCTGCCGCCCTTGACCCGCTCGATGTTCCAGTCGAGGCTCGACGAGAAGGCAAGTACGTTCTTACCGCTAATTGACAGGCCGGAGTTGTTGAGGTTCAACAGGTGTACGTCGTGGGCCTGCTCGGCCAGGAACACGTCGCCCTGGCCCTGGCACCGCATGAGGGGCAGGCCCTCGCCGGTGAATGCCTTCTTGAGGAACTTGCCCGCGCCGCCACCCTCGAACGCGAAGTCGACGTTGCCCTGATAGGCGACCATCGATCCCTGCCGCGCCATGAACGGCTCGCCGAGTCGCACCCTCAGCATTCTCGAGTTCTGGTTCGCGATCGGCTTCGATTCCTTCTCGCTGAACCGACCGTCGACCAGATCGCCCGTGATCCCCGCGAAGCCATCGCCGCCGCCGACGGCAGTGGCCTGCGGTGCCGAGTACTGCTGGCCGCCTTGCTGTGCGGCGTAGTCGGTCTGCTGCGTCGCATGCTGCGCGACGTGTTGTGCGGCGGGCTCCGCGTGCTGCGCGGCGGGTTGGCCGCCCTGGGCGGCCTGGGGTGCGGCGCCCATCGGTGCGGTACCGACCTGACCCTGCTGGGAGACCTGATCGCTCCACTGCCTGCCGTCCCACCACCGATAGTCGAACCGGCCCTCGGGGTCGGGCTGCCAGCTGCCAGCTCCTGGTCCAGTCATTGTTCGCTCCTCGGATTGATCGCCGTGTCGAACGCGCCTTCAGGACGGTGTCGAACATGTCGTAAAGACAGTATGGCAAGGGCTCTTGGCCTGGCATCCTTGCGTGATGGGAAACGAAATCGACCCGGTGCGCGCCCAGAGTGCGCTCGCGGTCATCAAACAGCATCCCGGGATGGTGCTGTTCCTCACCACGCCGGCGCTGCTGGTGGTGGGCGTGGTCTGGCTGCTCACCGGCAGTGCGGCGTGGGCGGGCCTGCTCCTGGTCGCGCTCGTTCTGGGTGGCGCCGGCCTGCTCTACGCGGGCATGAAGCGGCGCTGACCCGACCGCTGCGTTCGCCCTGGGAGAAGTGCGCCCTCCGCGGCTTGTAACGGTGTAATCATGTAATCATGAGACAACATCATCACAGCGGACGCCGCCGCCCGAGCGGGTCCGGAGGCTGGCAGCAGGCAGAACAACCCGACGCGGGGGACGCAGGAGACTGGATCGCGGGGCGTCTCCCGGAGGCATGGTTCGACGGGGACCCCTCGGTCGTCGTCGACCGCGAGGAGATCACCGTCATCGGTCGCCTCGCCGAACCCGATGGCGAGGAGACACCGGCCCGGGCCTCCGGGCGGGCCGCCCGGTTCCGCGAGGAGACCCGCTCGGAGCGGATGCGGATCGCCGACGAGGCCGAGGCCCGGTACGGCCGCAAGGTCGCCTGGGGCGTCGAGGTCGGTCCGGGTGACACCCCGGAGCGAATCCTGTTCACCCACATCGCGGTTCCCGTGATGACCCGGCTCAAACAGCCTGAGCGTCAGGTGCTCGACACCCTGGTCGACGCAGGCGTGGCGCGGTCACGTTCCGACGCGCTGGTGTGGTCGGTGCGGCTCGTCGGCGAGCATGCCGATGAATGGCTCGGCAAGCTGCGCGAGGCGATGACCGCGGTCGATGATCTACGTGCCGAGGGGCCGGACCTCTAGTGATTTCGGCGCGTTTTGGAGCGCTCACCGCTCCAAAACGCGCCGAAGTCGCATGGGGCGACACCGTCAGGCCCGGGTCATGGCCCAGTACTCGCCGTGGCGTTCCAGCAGTTCCGCGTGCGTGCCCCGCTCGACGATCTGGCCCGCCTCCATCACCAGGATCTGATCCGCGTCCCGGATCGTCGAGAGCCGGTGGGCGATGATGAAACTCGTTCGGTCGCGGCGCAACTCGGCCATCGCCTGCTGAATGAGCAGCTCGGTGCGGGTGTCCACCGAACTGGTCGCCTCATCGAGGATCAGCAGGTCCGGCTGGGCGAGGACGGCCCGCGCGATCGTGATCAGCTGCTTCTCCCCAGCGCTGATGTTGCCGCCGTCGTCATTGACGACGGTGTCGTAGCCGTCGGGCAGCGTGTGCACGAACCTGTCGACGTGCGCGGCCCGCGCCGCGGCGACCACCTCGTCGGGCGTGCAGTCGGGCTTGCCGTAGGCGATGTTGTCGTAGATCGTGCCGCCGAACAGCCAGGTGTCCTGCAGCACCATCCCGATCCGGGACCGCAGGTCTCGCCGGCTCAGCGACGCGATGTCGACACCGTCGAGCAGGATCCGCCCGGAGTCGACCTCGTAGAACCGCATCAGGAGGTTCACCAGCGTCGTCTTGCCCGCCCCGGTGGGGCCCACGATCGCGACGGTGCTGCCAGGTTCGGCGACAAGCGACAGATCCGAGATCACGGGCGTGCCCGGTCGGTAGGCGAACTCGATGTGGTCGAACTCCACGCGCCCGGCACCGCGACGGCCGTCGGTCGGCCCGGTGGGGTCGGGTGTCTCCTCGTCGGCGTCGAGCAGGTCGAATACCCGTTCGGCGCTGGCGATTCCGGACTGCATCGTGTTGTACATCGACGCCACCTGGGTCAGCGGCTGATTGAACTGCCGGACGTACTGGATGAAGGCCTGAATACTGCCGAGCGTGATCTGGCCGGTTGCCACTTGCAGGCCGCCGACCACCGCCACCGCCACATAACTGATGTTGCCGATGAAGCCCGTTACCGGCGCGACCAGGCCCGACAGGAACTGCGCGCCGAAGCCGGCCTGATAGACGTCGTCGTTGAGGTCGCGGAACCTCTCCTCGGCCAGTGCCCGGTGGCCAAACGTCTTGACGACGGTGAAACCGCTGTAGGTCTCCTCGATGTGCGCGTTGAGCCTGCCGGTGTTGCGCCACTGCGCCACGAAGAGCCGCTGCGAGCGCCGCGCGATGACGCGTGTGGCGAACAGTGACAGCGGCACCACCACCACCGTGATGAGCGTGAGCAGCGGTGAGATCGTCAGCATCATCACCAGCACCGCGACGATCGTCAGGATCGACGTCAGCAGCTGGCTGATCGTCATCGACAGCGATGACTGGACGTTGTCGACGTCATTGGTCACCCGGCTCAGCACCTCGCCACGCTGCCGGGTGTCGAAGTAGGACAGCGGAAGTCGGTGCACCTTGGCCTCGACGTCGGCGCGCAGCGAAACCATGGTGCGCTGCACCGCCACGTTGAGCAGCCGCGCCTGAATCCAGACCAGCAGCGCGGCGACGAGGTACAGGCCGAGCGCGAGCAGCAGCGTGCGCCCCACCGCGTCGAAGTCCACCCCCCGGCCGGGAACGACGTTCATGCCCGACAGCAGATCGGCGAACGTCGTGTCGCCGCGTGCCCTGGCGGCCTCGATGGCCTGTTCCTTGGTGATGCCTGCAGGCAGTTGACGACCGATGACACCGTTGAACAGCAGGTCGGTGGCATGTCCGAGGATGCGCGGGCCGATGACGCCGATCGCGACCCCGACCGCGCCGAGCGACAGCACCGTCAGGGTCAGACCGCGTTGCGGCGTGAGCCTCTTGAGCAGGCGGACGGCCGTTCCCCGGAAGTCTCGGGTGGGTTCGTTCGGTGTCGTCAGCACCGAGCGCATCGGACGGGTCATCGCGCGTCTCCCACAGCGATGGCCTGGGAGTCGGCGAACTCGGCGTAGATGGGGCAGTCGACCAGCAGCGACGCATGTGTGCCCACGCCCACGACGACGCCGTCGTCGAGAACGATGATCTGATCGGCCGTGGCGACCGTCGAGATGCGCTGGGACACCACGACGACGGTGGCTCCCGCCGACACCTCACCCAGCGCCTCCCTGACCCGGGCATCGGTGTGGACGTCGAGCGCGGAGAACGCGTCGTCGAACAGATAGATGGCGGGTCGACGGATCACCGCGCGAGCGATCGCGAGGCGCTGCCGCTGCCCACCCGAGAAGTTGATGCCACCCTGGGCGACAGGCATCGCCAGTCCCTCGGGGTGGGCGGCGACGAAGTCGGCGGCCGAGGCCACCCGCAGCGCCTCCCACATCTCGTCGTCGGTCGCGTCGGACTTGCCGAATCGCAGGTTGTCGGCCACCGTGCCGGAGAACAGGTAGCCCCGCTGCGGCACCAGCCCGACCGCCGACCACAGCACCTCGGTGTCGTAGTCCCGCACGTCGACGCCGTCGACCGTCACCGACCCGCCGGTCACGTCGAACAGTCGGCACAGCAGCGACACCAGCGTCGACTTTCCAGAGCCCGTCGACCCCACCACCGCGGTCGTCGTGCCCGGCTCGACCGTGAACGAGACACCTTGCAGCACCGGACGATCGGCCCCGGGGAAGCGGAACGTCGCGTCGGTCAGGGTGAGTTCGCCCCGCAGCGTCGACGGGCGTCGGGGATCGGCGGGGCTGGTGACGCCCGTCGTGGTCGACAACACCTCTGAGATCCGTTCGGCGCACACCGCGGCGCGGGGCAGGATCGCCAGCACGACCGTGACCAGCAGGACCGCCATCAGGATCTGCATGAAGTACGACAGGAAGGCGATCAGCGAGCCGACCTGCATCTGGCCGGCGTCGATGCGCATGCCGCCGAACCAGATCAACGCGACGCTGGACACGTTGATCACCAGGGTGGTGATCGGGATCATCAGTGCCTGCCAGCGGCCCACGGTCAGGGCCGTGTCCGACAGTGCCTGGTTGGCGTGGCCGAACCGGGCCTGTTCGACGGGTTCGCGGCCGAAGGCGCGGATCACCCGGATCCCGGAGAGTTGGTCGCGGAGAACGCGGTTGATGCCGTCGATCAGCCGCTGCATCTGCCGGAACAGCGGCAGCAACCGCGACACGATCCAGTAGTTGGACAGCGTCAGCACGGGGACGCTCACCAGCAGCAGCCATGACAGGCCGGCGTCCTGGTGAATCGCCATGGCGATACCGCCGATGCTGGTGATGGGCGCGGTGATCACCATGGTGCACGTCATCTGCACCAGTACCTGAATCTGCTGGACGTCGTTGGTGGTGCGGGTGAGCAGTGAGGCGGTGCCGAACCGGCCGGCCTCCTCGGCCGACAGTCCCGTCACGTGGTGGAACATCGCGCCGCGCAGGTCGCGGCCGAATCCCATGCCCGCGCGTGATCCGTAGTACACCGCGCCGACCGCACACAGCACCTGCAGCGCGGTGACCCCGAGCATGACGCCGCCGAGTTCGACGATGAGCGCGGTGTCACCCTTGGCGACCCCTTCGTCGATTATCGCGGCGTTGATGGTCGGCAGATAGAGCGATGCCAGAGCGCTCACCATCTGCAGCACCGCCACGACGGCGAGCAGACCGCGGTACGGCGCGACGAACTGACGCACCAGGGCCCAGAGCATCCCGTAACTGTCGCATACCTTCCCGCGCTGGATCATGACCGACGCAGCGCTGGTGAGACAACTGAAAACGCCAGGTCAATCGGCATGTCGTTAAGCCTGATTCTCCGCTGCCGCTACAGTTGCGTGCGTGACTGGACGACGCGCCGACCGCCGGGCCGGGTCTCGTGGCGGGCGAAGTACGAAGGTGCTGGCCGCAGCGCTCGCGGCTGTGATGCCGATATTCGCCGCCTGCTCGAGTTCGAACGGGTCCAGTGGACCCGAAGTGCCCTCGACGCCGGCGCCGGCCGCCAACATCAAGCACGGGCCGCTGTTCCCCGAGTGCGGTGGCATCAGCGACCAGGTCATCGGTCAGCTGACGGAGATCCCAGGTCTCGTCAACACCGCACGCACATCGGCCGGTTGCCAGTGGCTCGCCGGTGGCGGCGTGCTGGGGCCGCACTTCTCGTTCTCGTGGTTCCGGGGCAGCCCGATCGGCCGCGAGCGCAAGACCGAGGAACTCTCCCGCACCAGCGTCGAGGACATCAACATCGAAGGACACGACGGCTTCATCGCACTCAATGACGACCCGACACTGGGTGTCAGCCTCTGCGAGATCGGCATCCAGTTCGATGACGACTTCATTGAGTGGTCGGTCAGCTTCGCTCAGAAACCCTTCCCGGACGCGTGTGAGGTCGCCAAGGAACTCACGCGCCAGTCGATTGTGAACGCGAAGTGAGGCGCGCGGGCGGCAGTCGCGGGGCCAGCCGCAAAGTCGGCGCCGGAGTCTTCGCGGTGTTCGCGGCGGTGACCGTGCTGCTCGGGCTGCAGGGTTGCACCCGTGCGGTCGAGGGCACCGCGGTCATCGCGGGCTCGGGTGACAACCCGCGCAACAACGACTCGGAGAAGAAGTACCCGAACCTGCTCAAGGAGTGCGACGTCCTGACCCAGGACATCCTCGCCGAGACAGTCGGTGCCGATCCGCTCGACATCCAGAGCACCTTCGTGGGCGCGATCTGCCGGTGGCAGGCGATGAACCCGGCGGGTCTGGTCGACATCACGCGGTTCTGGTTCGAACAGGGCAGCCTCGACAACGAGCGTGAGGTCGCCGCGCATCTCAACTACAAGGTCGAGAACAGGTCGATAGCCGGGGTGCCGTCGATCGTCATGAAGCCCAACGACGCCAACGGCGCGTGCGGTGTCGCCAGCGACGCCGCGGGCGTGGTCGGCTGGTGGGTCAACCCGCAGGCACCGGGTATCGACGCGTGCGGTCAGGCGATCAAGTTGATGGAACTGACGCTTAACACCAACAACTGAGGCTGTTACCGAGGGCCGTCGCGTTACCGAGGAATATGGAACGCGATCAGCGCCGCGCCGCGCAGGCTCAGATGACTCCACGGTCCGTTGGTCGTCAACATCGTGATCGCCGACGTGGGGTACTTCGAGGCGACCTCGCCGACGGCTTCCGCATCGCTGCCCGGTCCGGCGAGCCCGAGCGCCAGGGCTGACACCCCAGGCTCGTGCGCGATGACCAGCAGCGTGGACACACTGGGGTCGACAGCGTTGATCACGCCGAGCAGGGTGCCGGGTGCGGCGTCGTAGATCGTGTCGACATAGTCGACCGGCGCGTCGATGCCTGCGCGATCCAGCGTCTGTCTGGTTCGCGTCGCTGTCGAACACAGCACGGCATCCACAGTCGGGGCGTGCTCACGGATCCAGTTGCCCGCCAGTGGCGCCTCGCGGATACCGCGCTCGGCGAGTGGACGGTCATGGTCGGCCACTCCACTGGGGTAGCTCGACTTCGAATGTCGCAACAACAGCAGCGTCCGGGTCATATCGGTAAAAGTAGCCCGACCGGTCCGCGGAGTACATGCCGATCGAGGTCCGCGGTCTTGTCGGAGCACCGACTTACACTCGCCTCACCCGATGAACGACGGCACGAGGAAGAGGAGGGAAGGTCGGATGCGTTTCCTGCACACAGCGGACTGGCAGCTCGGGATGACCCGGCACTTCCTCAACGATGAGGCGCAGCCGCGATACTCGGCCGCACGGCGTGACGTCATCGCCGCGATGGGCCCGCTGGCGGCCGAGGTTGGCGCCGAGTTCGTGGTCGTCGCGGGCGACGTCTTCGAGGACAACCACGTCGCACCCGGTGTGGTGAGCAGATCGCTTGAGGCCATGCGCGCCATCGGAGTTCCGGTCTATCTGCTGCCCGGCAATCACGATCCGCTCGACGCGGGGTCGGTGTACACCAGTGCGTTGTTCCTGTCCGAGTGCCCGGCCAATGTGACGGTGCTGGACCGCACTGGTGTGTACGACGTGCGGCCCGGCCTCCAGATCGTCGCCGCCCCTTGGCGTTCCAAGGCCCCGACCACTGACCTGGTGGGTGAGGTGCTTGACGGACTGACCGGTGATGGTGTCACCCGCATCCTGGTGGGCCATGGTGGCGTGGACCTCTTCGAACCCGACCGTGACAAGGCCTGTCTGATACGGCTCGCTGGTGTCGAGGCGGCGATCGACAAGGGCGCGGTGCACTACGTCGCCCTCGGTGACAAGCACTCCCGCACCGAAGTGGGAAGCACCGGCCGGGTGTGGTACTCCGGTGCTCCCGAGGTCACCAACTACGACCACATCGAGGCTGACCCGGGCCACGTGCTGGTGGTGGACATCGACGAGGCCGCGCCGTCGCGGCCCGTCACGGTCGATGCGCGTCACGTCGGTGTGTGGCGCTTCGTCACGCTGCGCTACACGGTCGACACCAGCCGCGACATCGCCGATCTCGACCTGAACCTCGACCTGCTCACCGACAAGGACCGCACGGTCGTGCAATTGGCGCTCAACGGTTCACTGACCGTCACCGACAAGGCGGCCCTGGACGCGTGCCTGGACAAGTACGCGCGTCGATTCGCGGCGCTGACGACGTGGGTCGCGCAGACCGATATCGCGGTGGTGCCCGCCGACGGTGAGTTCGACGATCTCGGCATCGGTGGATTCGCCGCGGCCGCCGTCGACGAACTGGTTGCCACCGCCAAGGCGGACGGTGCCGACGCCGACGACGCGCGGGCCGCGCTGGCTCTGCTTCTGCGGCTGGTGGAACGGGGCGCGGCGTGAAGCTTCACCGACTCGTCCTGCGCAACTACCGCGGAATCACCTTCCGCGAGGTCGAGTTTCCCGATCGCGGCGTCACCGTGATCAGCGGTGCCAACGAGATCGGGAAGACCTCGATGATCGAGGCGCTCGATCTGCTGCTGGAGTCCAAGGACCGCTCGAGCAAGAAGGAAGTCAAGCAGGTCAAGCCGACGCACGTCGACGAGGGTGCCGAGGTCACGGCCGAGATATCCACGGGCCCTTACCGGTTCACCTACTTCAAGCGCTTCCACAAGCGTCCGGTCACCGAGCTGACCGTCACCGCACCCAGCCGTGAGCAGTGGACGGGGGACGAGGCACACGAACGCGTCCGCGCGATCCTCGCCGAGACCGTCGACGTCGCCCTCTGGCAGGCGCAACGGGTGCTCCAGACTGCGTCGACCGCGGCGGTCGACCTGTCCGGATGCGACGCGCTGTCCCGCGCACTGGACGCCGCGGGCGGCCAGGCGGTGGCACTCTCGGGTGCCGAGCCGTTGCTCGTCGACCGCATCGAGGTCGAGTTCCGGCAGTACTTCACTGCGACCGGGCGACCCACGGGGGAGTGGGCCACAGCGATCAAGCGTCGCGATGACGCGCGCGCGGACGTGGCAGTCTGCGAGGCCGCAGTCGCGGAGGTTCACGACGCGGTCGCGCGGCATGACGCGATCACCGTCGACCTCGCGGGGGTCGCGCTCGAGAGTGCCACGGCGGCCCGCCGTCTCGAGGCGGCGCGGGCGAGGGCTCTGGCCGTCGAGAAGGTGAGCGGCAACCTCGATCAGGCCCGCGTGGTCGCCGATGCGGCCCGGGCCGCACATGGTGCGGCCGTGGCAGCGCTTGATGAGCGCGGCCGGATCCGGGCCGAACTCGACGCCGACCTCGCGGGGATCGGTGAACTGGAAGCGGCGGTGCAGGTGGCGGCCCAGGACGAGGCGGTTGCGCGCGAGGTCCACACCGCCGCGACAGCGGAGGCGATGGCCGGGGCGGCCGATGTCGAATCGCGTCAGGCCGATGTCGACGCCGCGCGGCGCGTTGTCGACCAGATCGCTCGGCGTGACGAGGCCGACAGGCTCGCGGCTCGGATCGCCAAGATCGACACCGCTGACCGGCACCTAACCGAGGTGAATGGCGAACTCGGGCAGATTCGGCTCTCGGAGCGCACGATGCGCCTCATCGAGGCGGCCGCGGCGGCTGTCGACGTGGCATCCGCGGCGGCCGAGGCGGCGTCCGCCCGCATCGAGGTGCTGGCGCCCACACCGGTTGAGGTGAGTGTCGACGGTGCTGTTGTGGCCGTGGGCCCGGACGCGGTGTGGACCACCAGTGCGACCGCGCCGACGTCCGTCGAGGTGCCCGGGGTGCTGACGGTCCGCGTGATCCCTGGTACGCCGGCCGCGCACACCGGCGAGGAACTCGACACCAAGCGCCAAGTCCTCGCACAGGTGCTGGCGGATGCCGATGTCGCCGATATCGCGGCGGCCCGTGAACTAGATCAGCGGCGCCGCGAGCTGACGACGTCACGGGACCGGACGCTGGCCGCCCGAGAGGCCCTGCTCGCCGAGGACGATGTCGCGATGCTGGGGCAGCGCCTGATCGAGCTGCGCGCCGATCTGCCCGCCGATCTGCCCGATGACGCCGCCGCGGCGAGAAGCGGCCTCGGCGCGGCGTCGGCGGCGCACGGTGAGGTGGTTGCGGCGTGCGCCTTGCGACGCAGCGTGGCGGATGCGGCGTCAAAGGCCATGGCCGAGAAGACCACTGGCACAACCGTTGCGCGCAGTCGTCTGGAGTCCGCTCAGGCCAGGGTGGCCGCAGCGACCGAGCGCCTCGCCCAGCTGCGCGCCGTGGTCGGAGACGATGAACTGCTCGTCACCACCGAGGCCGCCGCGGAGCGGGTCCGCGATACCGCGGCGCAGGTGAGCGCACTGGAGGCCGAACTCGCCAGCATTGAGCCCGCCGCTGTGGCCGCCGAACTCGACGAAGCCCAGCGGTGGGCCGCGGAGCTGGGCCGGCGCCAGGACGATCTGCAGCATGCTCTGGTGAGCACCACCGCGCAGCTCGGTGTGTACGGCACTGAGGGCCGCAGCGGGCGGCTGGATGCCGCCCAGATCGAGTGCGGCCGAGCCGAGGCGGACTGGGCCCGTCTGCAGCGCCGCTCGAATGCGGTTGCCCTGCTGCGTCAGGTCATGGTTCGACACCGCGACGACGCCCGGCAGCGTTACGTCGAACCGTTCCGCGTCGAGGTCGAGCGGCTGGGGCGCATCGTGTTCGGGCCGGACTTCGAGGTCGAGATCGACGCCGAACTGCGCATCTGCAGCCGAACCCTGCGCGGCTGCACCGTGCCGTACGAGTCCCTGTCGGGCGGTGCGAAGGAACAGCTCGGCATCGTCGCACGGCTGGCGAGCGCCGCGCTGGTCGCCAAGGAGGACGGTGTGCCCGTCGTCATCGACGATGCGCTCGGCTTCACCGACCCGCATCGGCTGGCCAGTATGGGGGAGGTGTTCGACGCGGTCGGCGGCGACAATCAGGTCATCGTGTTGACCTGCAGCCCCGAGCGCTACGCGGGAGTCGTCGACGCCCACCGCATCGAACTGATCGCCTGACGCGACGCGATCAGAAGTAGGCGTTGGCGGGCACCGGCGTGCCGTGCAGCAGGTTCTGGCCGATCACCCGCGCTTTGTAGGACACCGGGTTGTGCAGCGTTATTGTCCGGATGTTGCGCCAGTGACGGTCGAGGTTGCGCTGTCTGCTGGCCGCGCTCGCACCGCCCAGTTCCAGCAGACGGGTGGCGGCCTCGGGAGCCACGTCGTCGAGGTGCACCTTGACCTTGGCCGCCCGAAGCTGGGCCTCGGCGGCGAGGCTGGCGTCGGGAACACCGTCGGTCTCCGATGCGGTCGCGGCCGCCAGCGCCTCCGCAGCGTCGAGCACCGCCGCCCGTGCGATCGACGCGGTGCTGGCGAGTTCCCCGAGCTGGCGTTGCAGCAGCGGATCATCGGTGGGCCGTTCGGCGGACGCGTGACTGAAACTGCGGTCGCGTGATTGCAGCAGCGTGACGCCGTCGTCCACGACGCTGGCCAGAATTCCGGCCACCACGGCATGGATGAACAATTGCAGTGACGCGTACTGCACGGTGGGCTCGGGCTCGGCGTCATACGAGGAGTCGGTGAGCACTTCGTCGGCGGCGACCGCGACACCGGCGAACGTGGTGGTCCCGGTGCCGGTGCGGCGTTGTCCGAACCCGTCCCAGTCGTCGATGAGGCGCACCCCGGCTCGGCCGGCGGGCACGACGACGGTGGCAACCGAGTCGTGGTCGGTGGTCGCCGTGACGGTGAGGTAGTCCGAGAACAGGGTGCCGGTGCTGTAGAACTTCTCGCCGTCGAGTCGGTAGCCGCCGGAGCCGTCGGGCAGCAGGCGGGTGTTGAACACCAGGCTGCCAACAGCGTGAGAACCCCTCTCGCTGAACGCGTTACCGAAGAGTTTGCCTTCTGCGACCTTGTGCAGCCAGCGGGCTGAGCTGGCGTCGGTGGACGTGCGCAGCCGCTCCTCGACGAACCAGAAGTGCGTACGGAAGATGTGGGCGACAATGGGATCGGCCCGGGCCACGTCGATCACCGCCGAGAACAGTTGCGGGACTGAGAATCCCGCACCACCCTGTTCTGGCGGCAGGCGAAGCGTGCCGAATCCGGCGCGTTTGAGTGCTGCGACCTGATCAAAGGGATTCTCGTCGTTGAGGTCTCGGTCCTTGGCGCCGGATCCGATGCGCGCCAACAGTGCCGTCCACTCGGCTGAGCCGGGCACGGTGCGGGTGATGCCTTCCACTCCTGTCATGGTCACCGTTCTACTGACGACCTGACCAGGTGGACACTGCTTTGAATCACCGGGAACCGAAGCGCGGTCCTGCGCTCAAGTCGGTGCGCGTCGCACGCGGGGCTGGACCGACGGTGCACAATGGGGTTGATGACCATGAACGCCAAGCGCAGGCGAGTGCACAACAAGCTCGCCGCGCTGCCCGGCGTGCGGTCCGTTCGCAGGCCCGTCGGCGATGGCAGGGAGTTCGACCTCTTCTACGCCCGGACGGGACGCAAGTCCGCCCACCCGCTGCTCATCATCCCCGGCGGTCCCGGCGCGGCATCGATCGCGCTCTACCGCGCCATGCGCCGTCGTTTCGCCAACGCCGGACTCGACGTCATCATGGTCGAGCACCGCGGGGTGGGGATGTCGCGCCACGACGACACCGGCGCCGACCTGCCGCCCGAGGCGCTGACCATCGAGGCGGTGGTCGCCGACCTCGCCGCCGTCCTGGACGACGCCGGGGTTGTCTCGGCCGTGGTCTACGGCACGTCATACGGCACCTACCTCGCGGCAGGCCTGGGCGTGCGACATCCCGCCCGGGTGCACTCGATGGTGCTCGACTCTCCGCTGCTGTCCGCCGATGACATCGACGTGGTCCGAGCCGCGACGCGCAGTGTCCTGTGGGATGGCGATGACCCCGAGACGTCGGATCTGGCGAGCAGGGTGCGCAGACTGGTCGAGGACGGGATGCTCAACCCGGTCGCCACGCAACTCGTCGCGGGTCTGTACGGCTACGTCGGACCCGATGTGCTGCGCCGTCAGCTGGACCTGCTTGTGGACGGGCACGACTGGCTCTGGGGCGCGGTCGGTCTGGGCACGCAGTTGCTACTGGAGCGCAAGACGCCCTACCACCACGAGCCGGATCTGGTCGGACGGATCGGGTACCGCGAGCTGAACTACGGAGCCGAACCCGACGGCGGGCCACTGGATCCGGCCGTCGCGTTGCGCGAACTCGCCACGGGTGAGGTCGACTTCGTGGCGGAACCGTTCGACCTGATCGCCGCGATGCCCGGCTTCACCTGGCCGACCGTGGTCGTCGCAGGGGGACGTGACCTCACCACACCGCTCGCCGTGGCGCGGCGTATCGCGGACCTCATCCCCGATTCAGTCCTGGTGGAACTCCCGACGGCGGGGCACAGCGTCATCGACACCAAGGAGCGGCCCGCGCTCGAGATCGTCAAGGCGGTCTACGCCGGAACGATGCACGAACTCCCCGGTCGGGCGGCGGAACTGGACGCCGCGCCCAGTCCGTTGCCGTTCCGGCTGCTGGTGTGGGGGATCGGCGCGGCCGCCGTCGTAGAGTCGGCGGTGCCCGCGGTGCTGCCGCGCGCGGTTCGCCACGTCACGACCTGAGGAAGCTACTTCTTCATGAACCCGATCGCGGTGTAGTCAACGTCGGAGAGGCCAGCTGCCCCGAAGTTCGCGAGATCGCTTCGCACGGCGACGTTTCCGGGCGACTGCGTGAGCGGAAGGCTGAAGCCCTCTGCCCAGATCAACTGATCCAGCTCGTTGGCCAGGGCGCGCGACTTGGCCGGGTCCAGCTCCTTGAGGGTCGCCTCGATCTTGGCGTCGATTTCCGGGCTGCCAATCTTGCCGAAGTTGCTCTCCCCGGTGGACAGGTAGATCTGATTCAAGCCCGACAGCGGGAACGCGTCGGCGACCCAACTGAACTGGGCGACGTCGAAGTTGCCGACGGTGATGTACTGGCTGAAGAACCCGTTGCCGCCCTTGGCCTGCAGGTCGAGCTTGACGCCGATCTGGGCCAGGTTGTTCTGGGCGATCTGCGCGACCTGCCGGGTGGTCGACGCGTCGTAGAAGACATTGCGGATGACCAGCTGCCTGCCGTCCTTCTGGCGGAACTGGCCGTTCATCGTCCACCCCAGCGCGTCGAGTTCGCGCTTGGCGGCCTCGGGGTCGAACGCCACGACGGCACTGTTGTCCTGGTAGCCCTCCTGGCCCGCGACGAAGATGTGGTTGTTGAGCGGCGCCGGGTTGTCGGCCAGGCCGCGCTGTGTGACGTTGGCGATGGTCTGGCGGTCGATACCCTTCGAAACCGCCAGGCGTAGCGCCTTGTCGGCGAGAATCGAGCCGTCGGCGCCGTTGAACGTCAGGTGATACCAACCCAGACCCGGGGCCCGCCTGATCGTGATGCCGGGCGTGCGACGCGCGATCTCCATCTCGTCCAGACTGGCCAGACCGCTGGCGTCCAGCGCGTTGTTCTGCAGCGCGGGAATGCGGGCGGCGTCATCGAGGACCGAGTAGGTGATGCTGTCCAGGCGCGGTGCCGCACCCCACCACTTGGGGTTGCGCGTCAACGTGATTCGCTGCGCGGTGCGGTCGATGTTGGTGATGATGAAAGGGCCGGCGGACGGCCCGGGTGCGGTGAGCTGTCCCTTGTTGAACGCCTCAGGCGTGGCCGTCATGCTCTTGGGCAGCAGCATGCCGTTGCCTGCGAACATGCCCTTCCACTCGGCGTAGGGCTTGGCGAACGTGATGACGGCCTGGCGGTCGTCGACACCACGGGTCACTGAGCCGACGCGCTCGCTGCCGTTGGGGCTGGCGATCGCGAACTGGTCGTTGCGGCCGTTGGTGGCGTCGATCTGGGACTTGATGTCCTCCCACGTGATGGGCGTGTCATCACTCCACACGGCCTTGGGGTTGATCGTGTATGTCACGACCTGCGGCTCGGTCTTGGTCAGCTCGATGTCGGTGAAGTAGTCGTTGTTCACCGTCGCGGTGCCGTCGGGGGCGATGCGGAAGGCCCGCGGCATCGTGGCCTTGAGCATCCCCGCCGAGTCGGCCACGTTGCCGTCGATGTGCAGCGAGTTGAAGTTCTCCGGGTACCCCGACAGCGCCAGGCGCAGCGCGCCGCCCTCCTGCAGTGTCGCGGGATCCTGCGGGTTCATATCGCTGGTGGTACCGATCTCGGCCTCACCGCCCGCCGACGGCGGCGGCTGGTCGCCTCCCGAACAGGCGGTGAGCGTGAGCCCGACCACGAAAAGGGCGCTGGCGAGGCGGCGGATCTCCATGCGGACAGACTCTAGCCAAGTGTCAACGGTTCACGGCGCAAGCTCCCGATGACCTGCGCCGTCCACACCCGATGGGCGCCGATCTAGAACGTGGGCACCGCGGCCAACAGGCGGCGGGTGTACTCGTGCTGGGGGCGGGAGAACATGTCGGCGGCCTCACCCGACTCGACGATCGATCCCTTCAGCATCACCGCCACCCGGTCGGCGAGGTGCTTGACGACCGACAGGTCGTGCGACACGAAAAGATAGGACAGGCCGAATCGTTCCTGCAGGTCCAACAGCAGGTTGATGATGCCCGCCTGAATCGACACGTCCAGCGCCGACACCGGTTCGTCGAGCGCGAGGATCTTGGGTTGGGTCGCCAGTGCGCGCGCGATGCCGATGCGCTGCTTCTGTCCACCGGAGAACTCCGCGGGATATCTGGCGGCGTCCTCGCGCCGCATGCCGACGACACCGAGCAGTTCGGCAACGCGCTCGGCTACCTCCCGCTTGTCGAAGCCGTTGGCGGTCAACGGCTCCGCTAGCACGTCGAACACCGGCAGCCGCGGGTCGAGGGAGGCGACGGGATCCTGGAACACCACCTGCAGATCGCCGCGCAACGCCCGGCGGCCGCGGCGGTCCAGGCCGGCGACGTCGTGGCCCAACACCTCGATCGAACCACCTTGCGGCGGTGTGAGTTCCAGAATCTGGTGCAGTGTCGTCGACTTGCCCGATCCGGATTCGCCCACGATGCCCAGGGTTTGGCCCTGGCGCAGTTCGAAGCTGATGTCATCGACGGCGCGAACCTCGCCGGTCCGGCGCCGGAACACCACACCCTTGGTCAGCTCGTAGGTCTTGACGAGATTCTCGACGCGCAGCACCACCGGGGCGTCCGGGTCGGCCGCGCTGTCAGGCGGCGTGGTCGACACGCCGTACACGTCGGCTGCGGACCGGCCGGTGACGTCGTCGATGCGTATGCAGGCCGCGAGGTGGTCGGGCCCGGCCGGCACCAACTCCGGTTCCGCCGAGCGGCAGTCGTCGATCGCCAGCGGGCAGCGCGGCGCGAACGGGCATCCCGCGGGCAGTGCCGCCATCGACGGCGGGACGCCGGGAATGGGTACCAGCCGCGCACCCTGCGGGGAGTCAAGACGCGGCACCGAGCCCAGCAGGCCGACGGTGTAGGGCATCACCCGGCTGCGCACCAGATCGGTGACCGGCGCGGTCTCCACGGTCCGCCCGGCGTACATCACCAGAGCGCGGTCGGCGAACTCGGAGACCACTCCGAGGTCGTGGGTGATGATCAGGACGCCCGCCCCGGTGACGTCGCGCGCGGTGCGCAGCACGTCGAGGATCTGCGCCTGGACGGTGACGTCCAGCGCCGTCGTCGGCTCGTCGCAGATGATCAGGTCCGGGTCGTTGGCGATCGCGATGGCGATCACCACGCGTTGCCGCTCGCCGCCGGACAGCTCGTGCGGAAACGCGCGGGCCCGCTGCTGCGGTTGCGCGATGCCGACCAGTTCGAGAAGTTCAACGGCGCGGGTTGCCGCCTCGCGCCTGCCGATATCGCGCTGGTGCACCCGCAGTGCCTCGGCGATCTGGTCGCCGACGGTGTACACCGGTGTCAGAGCCGACATCGGGTCCTGGAACACCGTGCCGATGACGCGGCCGCGGACGCGTGACATCCGACGATCGTCGAGGCCGATCAGTTCGTCACCGTGGAGCCGCACCGAACCGGTGACCTCGGCGAACTCGGGCAGCAGGCCCACCACGGCCATAGCCGTCGCGGACTTGCCCGCGCCGGACTCACCGACCAGCGCGACCACCTCACGGGGCCCCACCTCGAAGGACATACCGCGCACCGCGGACACGTCCTCGGCGTCGGTCGGGAAGGTGACGGTCAGGTCGGTGACCCGCAGAAGGTCGCTCACCGTGTGCTCCGCTCGCGCCGTCTGCGCTTGGCGCGGGCGCTCAGGGGCGGTGTGGCACTCGGATCGATGGCATCGCGCAGACCGTCACCGATGACGTTGGCGCACAGCACGATCAGCACCAGCACGCCCGCCGGGAACAGGAAAACCCATGGGAACGTGGTCACTGACGGTGTGCCCGCGGCGATCAGGGTGCCCAGCGACACGTCGGGCGGCTGAATGCCGAAGCCCAGGAAGCTGAGCCCGGTCTCGGCCAGGATCGCCACACCGACGTTCAGCGCCGTGTCGATGATGAGGATCGACGCGACGTTGGGCAGCACGTGGCGCACGATGATGCGCCGGTTGGGGACACCCATGTACCTTGCGGCCGTGATGAACTCGCGTTCACGCAGGCTCATCGTCAGGCCGCGCACGATGCGGGAGCTGATCATCCAGCTGAACCCCGCCAGCAGCAGGATGAGCCAGATGATGGTGCCGGACTCTCGGGTTCGCGGTGTGACGATCGCGATCAGGATGAAACTCGGAATCACCAGCAGCAGGTCCACCAGCCACATCAGCGCTCGGTCGCGAACGCCGCCGAAGTACCCGGCGACCGCGCCGACGGTCGCGGCGATGAGTGTCGAGATGAACGCCACGCAGATGCCGATCAGCAGCGACTTCTGCATACCCCGCAGTGTTTGCGCGAGCAGGTCCTGACCGAGCGAGTTGGTGCCGAACCAGTGGCTGGTGCTCGGTGGCTGTTGCAACGAGTAGTAGTCGAGATCGGTGTAGCTCCATGGCAGCAGCGGTGGCAACGCGTAGCAGCCGACGAACAGGGCCACCAGCACGACCAGGGCCCCCACCGCGAGCTTGTTGCGCCGGAACCGCCGCAGCGTCAGCGTTCGGCGCGACGCGAACGTGGCCGCGTCGACCCCGGACTGTGCGGTCGACGACGACTCGGTGGTCACCGGTTCGGTCATGTCACCCTCACCCTCGGGTCGAGCGCGGCGTAGATGACATCGGACAGCAGCCCGGCAAGCAACACGGTGGCGCCGGTGAAGATGGTGATGGCGGCGACGATGTTGATGTCCTGGGTGGCGATGCCCTGAACTATCCACTCGCCCATGCCGTGCCAGGCGAAGATCTTCTCGACGAACACCGCGCCGGTGACCAGACCGCCGATGCCGTAGGCGAATAGCGTCGCCATGGGGATCAGCGCCGTACGCAGGCCGTGTTTGAACAATGCCTGCCTGCGCGTCAGGCCCTTGGCGCGGGCCGTGCGAATGAAGTCCTGGCCCAGGACATCGAGCATCGCGTTGCGCTGGTAACGGCTGAATCCGGCGATCGAGAACAGCGCCAGCGTGAATGTGGGCAGGACCAGGTGTTGCAGGCGGTCCACCAGTTGGGCGCCCACACCGCCGGTCAGGTTGGTCGACGTCTCGCCGGTGTACTCGAAGACGTTGAATCCCAGTATCGAGTTGACCCGCAGCGCGCCGAGGATCAACAGGTTGGCGACGACGAACGTCGGCGCGCTGATCAACAGCAGTGACAGCGCGGTGATGACGCGGTCCGATATCCGGTACTGGCGCACAGCCCCCCACGCGCCGACGACCACGCCAATGAGCGTGCCCAGCACCGAGCCGATGAACACCAGCCGCAGGCTCACACCGATGCGCCGCCACAGCTCGTCGGCCACCGGCTGGCCCGCGACGGTGGTGCCGAAGTCGCCGCGCACCGCGCCCGACGCCCAGTTCGCGTATCGCAGGGGTATCGGCTTGTCGAGGTCGAGTTCGGCGGACTTGGCATCGATCACGGCCTGCGGCGGCCGGGGGTTGCGTTGCAAGAGGTTGTCGAGTGGTTCGAACGTCAATGAGGCGAGGCTGAACGTCAGAAACGACGCCAGCGCCAGCAGCACCACGTAGTTGAGGAAGCGACGAGCCAGGAACCGCGTCACGTCGCGCTCACAGGTAGCCGCATGGGCACAGGGTAGGAGATCGAGGCCCCGACGGTCGGCAGCGGACGCTTTGGCGCGGCGCCTGGGTCTGCCGCCGGGTTCGGATGTGGGGATTGTTCGCAGCATGCGGGCAGCGGTGTCACAGCGTCGGCGCGTTCACTCGAGGTCACGACGCTGCATCACGAGAGACGGAGGTATCGAGATGACTAGCCATAGAACCGTGAAATTGTTCGCCGCGCTCATCGGCGGCAGCGCTGTGCTGACGATGGGCGCACTCAACACCACGATCCTGGCGCAGCATGACACCTATGACCTGGCCAAGGGCACCACGATGAGCACGGGTGCGACCAGTACCGAGACCACGCCGCCGACGGTTCCGGCGGTGGCGCAGGCCGTGCCGGGGATCAAGGGTCCGGCTCCGCTGCCCTCGGAGCAGCAGGCCGCCAAGTAACGCCGAATCACGCCGGTTCGCCCTCCATCGGGCGGCATCGATCTCTCGACCGGGTGTTTACCGATCTCCACATCGGCTACCCGAGGCGCAGAGGGGTTCGAGATGGGTCCCCTCTGCAGGTACGCAGTCGATGAGATCGAAGTGGAGTGATCGCACGTGAAGACCACGAAGGTGAAGCTCGTGACCGCCACGGCGGGCGCCGGGGCCCTGCTCGCCATGGGCGGACTGACCATTGCGACGAGTGCGGCTGAACCCGAGCCAGCGCCCCCGGGCCCCGTGACTCCCACCGAGATAACCACTGGTGAGACGACCATCGATCAGACGGTGCCGGCCACGACGCCGACGACGTCGTCGGTCGCGCCCGAGATTGTGGGTCCGGCCCCGCTGCCGCCGGGACAGTCGGAGGCGGCCAGCTAGCCCTGGTCATCGATCGCGCCTTCTCGGTACGGGTTTCACAGCCCACACATAGACTCGGCACAGGTTGAGCCCATGGCCTGGGCGAAGAATGAGAAACCATGACCAACGGCGCCGGCAGCGAGAATGACCCCGCACGCGTCGTCATGCGCCGGGCCGACGGGAGCCCCATCAACGTCCTGGTGGTCGATGACGAGCCAGTGCTCGCCGAACTGGTCTCGATGGCATTGCGCTACGAGGGTTGGGAGATCGCGACGGCGGGTGACGGAGCGAGCGCCATAGCGCTGGCCCGGGAGAACCCGCCCGATGTCGTGGTGCTCGACGTGATGCTGCCCGATATGAGTGGCCTGGACGTGCTGCGTGAACTGCGTCAGCAGATCCCCGGCCTCCCGCTGCTGCTGCTGACCGCCAAGGACTCGGTGGAGGACCGCATCGCCGGCTTGACCGCCGGTGGTGACGACTACGTGACCAAGCCGTTCAGCCTCGAGGAGGTCGTGCTGCGGCTGCGTGCACTGCTGCGACGCACCGGGGTCGCCAACGAGTCGAGCGACGCCCAACTCGTCGTCGGCGATCTGGTCCTCGACGAGGACAGTCACGAGGTGACGCGGGGCGGTGAGCCGATCACGTTGACCGCGACCGAGTTCGAGCTGCTGCGCTTCATGATGCGCAACGCCAAGCGGGTGTTGAGCAAGGCTCAGATCCTGGATCGCGTGTGGAGCTATGACTTCGGTGGCAGGTCCAACATCGTCGAGCTGTACGTGAGCTATCTCCGCAAGAAGATCGACAGCGGCCGCGAGCCGATGATTCACACACTGCGGGGGGCCGGGTATGTCCTCAAGCCCGCTCGCTGAGGCACGCGGCGACCGAGCCGGCGAGGGATCGCGAACCCGGTTTCTCTCGCCGCGCACCTGGTCGCTGCGTGTGCGGCTGCTGGTCACCCAGGTCGTGCTGTTGGCGACGGTCTGTGCGGCCATCGGCATCGCGACCGAGTTCGCGTTGCAGCGCTTCCTGATGCACCAACTCGACGAGCAGCTGCTGGAGGCCGGCCGACGCTCGGCGGCGATCTACGACATGCCGCCCTTCCCGTTTCCGCCGGGGCCGCCTTTCCCGCTCCCGCCGGGGGCTGACGGCGAACCCCGGCACTCGGGACCGTCCGGCCCGCGGGTGGTGATCATGCCGATGCGCCCAGACGTCACGATCCCGTTGCGTGAGCGCTTCGACCCGGAGACGGGTCCCGGCCCCGGATTCCTGAACGCGCCGGGTCAGGCTGCCCGGACCGTCGGCGCGGTCATCTCGCCCGACGGATCGGTGGACGCCGGTGTGATCACCGCCGACGGCAGCCGCTCGGAGATCAGCGCCGCGGCCGCCGCCCAACTCGCGACGGTGGCACCCGACCGCAGACCGGAGACCATCGACCTCGATGGGCTCGGTCGCTACCGGGTCATCGGGCTGCACTCGCACCACGGCGGACAGACAATCGTGACGGGACTGCCGACCGCCGTCGTCGATGACACGCTGCTGTGGGTGCTCGGCATGTTCTGTGTCGTCGCTGCGATCGCCCTGCTCGCCGCGACTGTCGCGGGGATGCTGGTCATCCGGCGCCAACTCGCCCCGCTGTCGCGGGTTTCCGCGGCGGCACGTGAGGTCGCCGACCTCGAACTGGACCGCGGGGAGGTGCGGCTGCCGACACCGATCGTGCGGGTCGACCCGGCGGGCGCGCACACCGAGGTGGGGCAGCTCGGCTCGGCGTTGAACCGGATGCTCGACCGCATCGCCGGCGCACTGTCTGCGCGGCACGCCAGCGAGACCCGGATCCGGCAGTTCGTCGCCGACGCCAGCCACGAACTGCGCACCCCGCTGGCGGCGATCCGCGGCTACACCGAACTCGCGCAACGCAAGCGCGACCAGCTGCCCGAGGACGTCGCCCACGCGATGAGCCGCGTCGAGTCCGAGACGCAGCGGATGACGCAGCTTGTCGAGGACATGCTGCTGCTGGCGCGGCTCGACGCCGGCAGGCCCCTGGAACGCGAGACAGTCGACCTGTCGCGACTGGTGGTGGACACCGTCAGCGACGCCCACATCGCCGGGCCCGACCACGCCTGGTCGCTCGACCTTCCCGAGGAGCCCGTCGTGGTGACCGGCGACGAGGCGCGGCTGCACCAGATACTGGGCAACCTGCTCGCCAACGCCAGGACACACACGCCCGCCGGAACGACCGTGACGACGTCACTGGCCACAACCGCCGACGGAGCGGTGCTGAGGGTCGCCGACGATGGCCCGGGAATCCCAGCGACACTGCGGCCGGAGGTCTTCGAGCGGTTCGCGCGTGGGGACTCATCGAGGTCGCGGCGCGACGGCAGCACAGGTCTCGGCCTGGCCATCGTCGCCGCCGTGGTGAAGGCACATGACGGCACCATCGACGTGACGAGTGAGCCGGGCAGTACGGAGTTCGTGGTGTACCTGCCCGACGGTTCACAGCGCAACCACAGCGCGAACAAATCTGGTGCCTAGCCACCTACCGCACACTCGAACGGGTGACTGCCGTACTCCCGCGCGCGCCGATGCTCCCGAGCGACAAGGGATCCAGTGGCCCGTCGCGCTCGGTTGTCGCGCACCGCATCGGATTCTGGCTTCTGCTGACTAGCACCGCTGTGCTCTACCTGTGGAACCTGTCGGCAAGCGGCTGGGGGAATGCGTTCTACTCCGCCGCGGCGCAGGCGGGCGGCTCTGACTGGACCGCGATGCTGTTCGGCTCCAGCGATGCGGGCAACGCCATCACCGTGGACAAGGCTCCCGCCGCGCTCTGGTTGATGGACGTCTCCGTGCGGCTGTTCGGACTGAACTCGTGGAGCGTGCTGGCCCCGCAGGCGGTGGCGGGCGTCGCCGCTGTCGCGGTGCTCTACGCCGCGGTCCGTCGTGCCGCTGGACCGAATGCGGCACTGCTGGCGGGTGTGGTGTTCGCGTTCACGCCCGTTGCGGCGCTGATGTTCCGGTTCAACAACCCCGATGCGCTGCTGGTGCTACTGCTCGTCGCCGGCGCGTACTGCGTGCAGCGCGCGTGTGAGCCCGACGCCAGCCGCTGGTGGATGATCGGCGCGGGTGTTGCGGTGGGTTTTGGGTTCCTTGCCAAGATGCTGCAGGCCTTCCTCGTTTTGCCGGCCTTTGCCGCGGCATATCTGATCGCCGCCTCCGCGCCGCTGCGCGTCCGACTGAGACGGCTGGCTGCCGCGACGGCAGCACTGGTCGTGTCGGGGGGCTGGTATCTGCTGCTCGTCGAACTCTGGCCCGCGTCGTCGCGGCCCTATATCGGCGGCTCGCAGCAGAACAGCATTCTCGAACTCGCGCTGGGCTACAACGGTTTCGGGCGCATCACCGGTAACGAGACCGGTGGCCTGGGCAATCTCAACTTCGACGTCGGCTGGGCCCGCCTGTTCGGCAGCGGTATGGGCGCCTACATCGCCTGGCTGCTGCCTGCGGCGTTGGTGTGCCTGGTCGCGGGACTTCTCCTGACCAGGCGTGAGCCCCGCACCGACCCGGCACGCGCCGGCCTTGTGCTGTGGGGTGGCTGGCTGGTGGTCACGGCCCTGGTGTTCAGTTTCGCCAACGGGATCGTGCACGACTACTACACCGTCGCACTCGCACCGGCCATCGGCGCGGTGCTTGGGATCGGCGCAACGATGCTGTGGCGCAACCGATCCGACGTACGGGCGGCCATGGTCATGGCGGCGACGATCGCGGGTACCGCCATTCTGGCGGCAGTCCTGCTCGCGCGCCACGACGACTGGCTGCCGTGGTTCCGTGGGGTCATCGCCGCCGGGGGAGTTCTCGCGGCGGTTCTGCTGCTGGTGATCGGTCGGCTACCTCGCCGGGCCGCGACGGCGGTGGGTGCGCTTGCGGTGCTCGTGTGCCTGGCGGGACCTGCGACGTACGCGGTGGTGACCGCCGCGACCCCGCATACCGGCGCGATACCTTCGGTCGGACCGGCCCGCAGCCTCGGTCACTTCGGTGGCCCCGGCGGCCCCCGCGGGATCGGTGGACCTGGTGGGCTTGGTGGACCTGGTGGCGGCAAGGGCGGCGGGCTGCTCGCCTCACCCACCCCGGGTGTCGGACTGACGGCACTGCTGGCCGCCGACGCCGATCAGTACCGCTGGACGGCGGCCGTTGTGGGGTCGAACAATGCGGCCGGCTATCAGCTGGCCGCAGGCGCACCCGTGATGGCGGTGGGTGGCTTCAACGGCACCGACCCCGCGCCGACGCTGGCGGAGTTCCAGCGCTACATCAGCGAGGGCGACGTTCACTACTTCGTGCGCAGCGCGATGATGGGCGCCTTCGGCGGCCACACCGCCAGCGGCAGTCGCGAGGCTGCCGATATCGCCAAGTGGGTGCAGTCCCACTACGCCCCAATGACCCTCGATGGGGTCATCGTCTACGACCTCACCGCGGCACCGGTGGTCCGCGCACCGTGACTCATAGCCGACGCATAGCTCAGTCCAACCGCCTCCACAACGCGCGGTTCGACGATGAGGTCATGACGGACATCGACCTCGCAGACGACCTCGATCAGCTGCCACGCTTCGGGCTTCGGCCCAACGCGGCACTGCAAGCCACCGCGAACGGCGTGCCCGTGCTCGACGTCGTCATCCCGGTCTACAACGAGCAGGTCGCGCTCGCCGACTCCGTGCGCCGGCTGCACCGCAACCTGACCGACACCTTTCCATACACGGTGCGCATCACCATCGCCGACAACGCCAGCACCGATGAAACGCCGCGCATCGCAGCCGAACTCGCCGAGGAGCTCGCCGCTGTCCGGGTGGTACGCATCGAGCAGAAGGGCCGCGGCCTGGCACTGCACGAGGTGTGGTCGCAGTCGGACGCGGCGGTGCTCGCCTACATGGACGTTGACCTGTCCACCGATCTCGCCGCACTCGCGCCGCTTGTCGCACCTCTGATATCCGGCCACTCCGACCTCGCCATCGGAACACGACTGGGCCGCGGTTCGAGGGTGGTCCGCGGCGCCAAGCGCGAGATCATCTCGCGCTGTTACAACCTGATATTGCGCTCGACGCTGGCGGCGCGGTTCTCCGACGCCCAGTGCGGTTTCAAGGCCATCCGTGCCGATGTCGCACGCCAACTCCTGCCGCACGTGTCCGACACCGGGTGGTTCTTCGACACCGAACTCCTGGTGCTCGCCGAGCGCAGTGGGCTGCGCATCCATGAGGTGCCGGTCGACTGGGTCGACGATCCCGACAGCCGCGTGGACATCGTCAGCACCGCCGTCGCCGACCTCAAGGGAGTGGGGCGGTTGGTGCGAGGTTTCGCCAATGGATCCATACCGGTCAATACCATTGCCGCGCAGCTGGGTCCGTCCCGGGCGGCCCCGCGCGCACTGCTGCGGCAGGTGGTCCGATTCGGTGTCGTCGGCATCGCGTCGACGGTCGCCTACCTGCTGTTGTTCCTCGTCCTGCACGGCTCGATCGGAGCCCAGGCCGCGAACCTGGTGGCCCTGCTCGTCACCGCGGTGGGCAACACGGCCGCCAACCGGCGGTTCACCTTCGGTGTCGGCGGCAACGCCGCACGCCACCACTTCGAGGGCCTGATCGTCTTCGGTATCGCCCTGGCGATCACCAGTGGCACGCTGGCTGGTCTCCACGCGTCCGTCGACCAACCACAGCGCTGGCTCGAACTCACGGTGCTCGTGGCGGCCAATCTGATTGCCACCGCTGTTCGTTTCGTTCTATTGCGGGGCTGGGTGTTTCACCCCCGCCGTTCCCGCTGACCTGAGAGACAGAGTTCATGACACTCATCGCAGAGGCTGAGCCGAGCGCGCTCACCGAACCGGCCAGACCAACGGACCCGCGCTGGGCCCGTCCCGGCCTGTGGGCCCTGCTCGCGGGTACAGCCGTGCTGTACCTGTGGGGCCTGGGCTCCTCGGGCTGGGCCAACGACTACTACGCCGCCGCCGCGCAGGCGGGCACACAGGACTGGAAGGCGTGGCTGTTCGGCTCGCTGGACGCGGGTAACGCGATCACCGTCGACAAGCCGCCCGCCGCGCTGTGGCTCATGAGCCTGTCCGGCAGGCTCTTCGGTTTCAACGCCTTCACGATGCTGCTGCCGCAGGCGCTGCTGGGCGTGGCCGCCGTCGCCCTGCTGTACGTGGCCGTCAAGCGGTGCAGTGGCCCTGGCGCTGGCCTCATCGCGGGGCTTGTCCTCGCGGTGACCCCTGTCGCGGCGCTGATGTTCCGGTTCAACAACCCCGATGCACTGCTGGTGCTGCTGCTGGTCGCCGCCGCCTACTGCACCGTGCGGGCCATCGAGAACGGCAGCTACCGCTGGATGGCCCTCGCCGGATCCGTCATCGGCTTCGCCTTCCTCACCAAGATGCTGCAGGCGTTCCTGCCACTTCCTGCCCTCGCACTGGCGTTCCTCATCGCGGCGCCGACCTCGATGTGGAAGCGGTTGGGGGCGTTGCTGATCGGCGGGCTCACCATGGTGGTGTCGGCCGGCTGGTACATCGCGCTGGTCAGCCTCTGGCCGGCCGACTCACGGCCCTACATCGCGGGCTCGACGGACAACAGCCTGCTGCAACTGGCATTCGGCTACAACGGACTCGAGCGCATCGTCGGCGGCGAGGGCCCCGGCGGTGGCGCTGGCCCCGGGCCGGGCGGGGGGCCGGGCGGTGGTGGCCCTCCCGGCGGAAATGTCTTCTTCGGTGGCGATCCGGGAATCACCCGGATGTTCGGCCAGTCCTTCGGGGCCGAGGCGTCCTGGCTGCTGCCCGCCGCGCTGATCGGCCTGGCGGCGGTCCTGTTCCTGACGTGGCGCACCCCGCGCACCGATCGCGTCCGGGCCAGCGCGGTGCTCTGGGGTGGTTGGCTGCTGGCCACCGGTGTGGTGTTCAGCTTCATGGACGGCATCGTGCACCCGTACTACGCGGTGGCGCTGGCACCGGCGATCGCTGCGCTGGTCGGTATCTCGGTCGCAGAGTTGGTCCGACGCAGGCAGCTGTGGCAGGCCCGCGTCGTGCTGGCCGTGATGCTCGCGGTGACCGGCGCGTGGACCTTCGCATTGCTCGGCCGTACCCCCGACTGGTGGCCCATGCTGCGCTGGGTGATCCTGATCGGAGCGGTGGTGCTGGCTGCGGTGCTGGTGCTGGGGTTGCATCGCCTGGGCCGGGCGGCGGGTGCGGTGGCGGTTGCGGCCGCGTTGGTCGGTCTCGGCGGGCCGGTGGCGTTCTCGATCTACAACGCCGCCCAGACGCCCAGCGGGCCGGGCACGATGTCGGGGCCGGCACGCCACGAGGCGTTCGGACCCGGCGGGCCCGGTGGTCCGGGCGGTCCTGGCCGTTCGCGCGATGACACCGCGCTTGTGGATCTGGTGAAGGGCGTCGACAACCGTTGGGCCGCAGCCGGTATCGGATCGATGACGGTGAGCGACCTCGAACTGAAGTCCGGCGCGTCGCTCATGGCGATCGGCGGCTTCACGGGCAGCGACCCGTCACCGACCTTGGCTCAATTTCAGCGGTACGTCTCCGACGGCCAGGTGCGCTACTTCATTGCATCGGACCGCGGCGGCCCACCCGGGCACCGCGGCGGCACCGCGTCGCAGATCAGCGCGTGGGTGGAGCAGAACTTCACCAAACTCGACGTCGGGGGCACCGCGGTCTACGACCTCGAATCACCACGATTCTCACCATCGCAGAGCGGATAGGGCTTCACTAGCGTTAGGCCCTGCCGTATGCCCTGAGACAGGAGAATCCCGAGATGTCGGTGACCGACGAGTACCTGAGGAACAACCAGGCCTACGCCGCCGAATTCAATGGACCGCTGCCACTGCCGCCGAGTAAGCACGTGGCGGTGCTGGCCTGCATGGACGCGCGGCTGGACGTGTACCGGATCCTGGGCCTGGCCGACGGGGAGGCGCACGTCATCCGCAACGCGGGGGGTGTCGTCACCGATGACGAGATCCGCTCGCTGGCGATCAGTCAGAGGTTGTTGGGCACCAAGGAGATCATCCTCATCCACCACACCGACTGCGGCATGTTGACGTTCACCGACGACGACTTCAAGCGGGCGATTCAGGACGAGACGGGCCTCAAACCGCAGTGGGCCGCCGAGTCGTTCAACGATCTCGACGAGGACGTCCGCCAGTCGCTGCGGCGCATCGAGGCCAGCCCGTTCGTGACCAAGCACGAGTCGCTTCGCGGATTCGTGTTCGACGTCGCCACGGGCAAGCTCAACGAGGTCACCCTCTAGGTCACCCCCGAGCGATTTCGGCGCGTTTCGGAGCGGTCACCGCTCCAAAACGCGCCGAAATCACCCGATCTTGTAGGTGGCGATGGCCTTGGCGACCAGCTCGCCATCGGGGGTCATGATCTCGGCCTCGCAGTTGACCAGCGATCGGCCGCGCCGCAGCACACGGCCGACGCCGATCAGGTCGGTCGAACGGGCGGGCGCCATGTAGTCCAGGGCCATCGACACCGTGACACCGCGGAGGTTGTCGGGCGCCTGCGCGCCACACCATGCCGCCGCCATCACGGTGAGATCGGCCAGCGTGGCGATGGCTCCGCCGTGCACCATGTCACCGACCGTGGTGTTCGACGGACTCCACGGCAGCCGCAAGCGCACCTCGTCATCCTCGAGTTTGTCCGCAATGACGCCCAGCTTGGCGACGAACGGGGACTGGGGGAGGAACTGGGCGATGACCTCGGCGCCGGTGGGAGTGGACACGCTGACGAGTGTCGTCGGCCGGGGTGCGGAGATTCAATTACCTGCCAGGTAATCGTCCTGATCTCAGGGGTCGCCCGCGGCGTTGACATGTTTCGACGGCTCAGCGTAGATTCCTGGCCATGCGTGTAATGCTGGCCAACTCGACCAACTTAAAGAGGAAGTCGTGACGACTCAGGAACTGGGCACCTCCGCCGGAAAGTACGAGCTGAGCCACCTGCGCTCGCTCGAGGCCGAGGCCATCCACATCATCCGTGAGGTCGCCGCGGAGTTCGAGAAGCCGGTGCTGCTCTTCTCCGGTGGCAAGGACTCCATCGTGATGCTGCATCTGGCGCTCAAGGCGTTCCGACCGGGCCGGCTGCCGTTCCCGGTGATGCACGTCGACACCGGCCACAACTTCGACGAGGTGCTCGAGGTCCGCGACGAGTTGGTCGCCGAATCCGGTATCCGCCTCGTCGTGGCCAAGGTGCAGGACGATATCGACGCGGGCCGTGTCGTCGAGACCATCCCGTCGCGCAACCCGATGCAGACGTTCACGCTGCTGCGTGCCATCCGCGAGAACAAGTTCGACGCGGCATTCGGCGGTGCCCGCCGCGACGAGGAGAAGGCCCGCGCCAAGGAGCGGGTGTTCAGCTTCCGCGACGAGTTCGGCCAGTGGGACCCCAAGGCGCAGCGCCCCGAGCTGTGGAACCTCTACAACGGGCGACACCATAAGGGTGAGCACATCCGGGCGTTCCCGATCTCGAACTGGACCGAGTTCGACATCTGGTCCTACATCGGCGCCGAGAAGATCAAGCTGCCGTCGATCTACTACGCGCACCAGCGCAAGGTGTTCGAGCGCGACGGCATGCTGCTGGCCGTGCACAAGTACCTGCAGCCCCGCAAGGACGAGGAGATCGTCGAGAAGACCGTGCGCTTCCGCACCGTCGGCGACGTCACCTGCACCGGCTGCGTGGAATCGCTGGCGGGCACGGTGTCCGAGGTGATCGCCGAGACCGCCGTGTCGCGGCTGACCGAGCGCGGCGCGACCCGTGCTGATGACCGGATCTCCGAGGCAGGCATGGAAGACCGCAAGCGAGAGGGCTACTTCTGATGGCGACGTTATTGCGACTCGCGACCGCCGGATCGGTCGACGACGGCAAGTCGACGCTCATCGGGCGACTGCTGTTCGACTCCAAGGCCGTCATGGAGGACCAGCTGGCCTCGGTCGAGCGCACCTCGAAGGAGCGTGGGCACGACTACACCGACCTGGCTCTGGTCACCGACGGCCTGCGCGCCGAGCGGGAGCAGGGCATCACGATCGATGTCGCCTACCGCTACTTCGCCACGGCCAAGCGGAAATTCATCATCGCCGACACCCCGGGCCACGTGCAGTACACCCGCAACATGGTCACGGGTGCGTCGACGGCACAGTTGGTGATCGTCCTCGTCGACGCCCGCCACGGGCTCCTGGAGCAGTCGCGGCGGCACGCCTTCCTGGCGTCACTGCTCGGCATTCAGCACATCGTGCTTGCCGTGAACAAGATGGACCTCGTCGACTGGAGCCAGGAGGTCTTCGAGAAGATCCGCGACGACTTCCACGAGTTCGCCGCACGCCTCGACATCCACGACGTGACGACCATTCCGCTGTCGGCGCTCAACGGCGACAACGTGGTCACCAAGTCGGACGTGGCGCCCTGGTATGAGGGCCCGGCACTGCTGAACCACCTCGAAGAGGTCTACATCGCCGGCGACCGCAACCTGGTCGACGTGCGTTTCCCGGTGCAGTACGTGATCCGTCCACAGACCCACGAGCACGCCGACCACCGCAGCTACGCGGGCACGATCGCCAGCGGCGTCATGCGTACCGGCGACGAGGTCGTGGTGCTGCCCGCGGGAAAGACCAGTCACATCACCGCGATCGAGGGCCCCACGGGTCCCCTCGATGAGGCCTTCGCATCGATGGCAGTGTCGATAAGCCTCGCCGACGACATCGACATCTCGCGTGGCGACATGATCGCTCGGCCCAACAATCAGCCGCACGTCACACAGGACTTTGACGCGACGGTGTGTTGGATGGCCGACGAGTCCGCACTCGAACCGGGCCGCGACTACATCATCAAGCAGACGACGCGGACCACCCGCGCCAGGGTGACGGCGCTCGACTACCGGCTCGATGTCAACACGCTGCACCGCGACAAGAGCGCAACGGCGTTGAAGATCAACGAACTTGGCCGCGTCACGCTGCGCACCCAGGTGCCGCTGCTACTCGACGAGTACTCCCGCAACGCGGCGATCGGATCGTTCATCCTGATCGACCCGGACACCAATGGCACGGTCGCCGCGGGCATGGTCCGCGATACCACCCCAGCCGCGACACGGACCGCGAGCCCCAATGCGGTCAGGCATCAGAACCTGGTCACGGCCGAGGACCGGCTGTCGCGAGGATCCACGATCTGGTTCACCGGACTGTCGGGCTCCGGCAAGTCGTCGGTGGCGATGCTCGTCGAGCAGAAGCTGCTCGAGAGTGGCCGTCCCGCATACGTTCTCGACGGGGACAACCTGCGGCACGGGCTCAACGCCGATCTCGGCTTCTCGATGGCCGACCGGGCCGAGAACCTGCGGCGGCTGGCGCACATCGCCACGCTGCTCGCCGATTCCGGACAGATCGTGCTGGTGCCCGCCATCAGCCCGCTGGAGGAGCATCGGGCACTTGCGCGCAAGGTGCACGCCGATCAGGGCTACGACTTCTACGAGGTGTTCTGCGACACCCCGCTGGAGGACTGCGAGCGTCGAGATCCCAAGGGGCTCTATGCCAAGGCGCGTGCGGGTGAGATCACGCACTTCACCGGTATCGACAGCCCGTACCAGCGGCCGAGGAATCCGGACCTGCGGCTGACCTGCGATCACCAGGTCGACGATCTCGCCCAGCAGGTCATCGACATGATCGACGCGAAGCGGTGACCGAGTCCGATCACCAGCTGGCGGCGCGGCTCGCCACGGAGGCCGGTGAACTCCTGCTCGGCGTGCGCGCCGAACTCGCGGACGCCTATGCCAAGGAGCGGAAGGCGGCGGGGGACAAGCGATCCCACGACTTCCTGATGGCGGCGTTGGCGGCCGAGCGTCCCGGTGACGCGGTGCTGTCGGAGGAGGGTGCCGACGACCGCATCCGGCTGACATCGGATCGGGTGTGGATCGTCGACCCGCTCGACGGCACCCGGGAGTTCTCCGAACTGGGCCGCGAGGACTGGGCCGTGCACGTGGCGCTCTGGGTGCGCGACGGCGATCACGGTGAGCTCGTCGCCGGTGCCGTCGCGCTGCCCGCGCAGGGTGTCACGCCCGCCACACCCGACGTGGCGCCACCGCCGCCCGCACCGGCCACGCCGCGGGTCGTGGTGTCCCGCACTCGGCCGCCGGAGGTCGCACTGGCAGTGCGCGACGCACTCGGTGGAACGCTAGTGGAAATGGGTTCCGCGGGAGCCAAGGTCGCAGCGGTGGTGCAGGGCCTCGCCGACGTCTACGTGCACGCGGGCGGGCAGTACGAGTGGGACTCGGCGGCACCCGTGGCCGTCGCCCGCGCCGCGGGGCTGTTCACGTCGCGCATCGACGGCTCGCCGTTGCGCTACAACCAGTCCGACGTGCTGCTTCCCGACCTGATCGTGTGCCGGCCCGAACTGGCCGACGCCGTGCTGGCCGTCACCACTCGCTGAGGCGATCGCCTCACCCACGCCGATCTACTGTCGAACTACGTAGACTGCCGCTCGGTGGCGCGCGGCAGCGCATGGTCCGGTCAGGGAGGCGCACGGTGGCGTTCGGCGAGTTGGAGACGGTCATCATGGACCTTCTCTGGGCACGGGATGACCCCGCGACGGTCCGCGATCTTCACACCGAACTGGCCAGCCGCCGCCAAATCGCCTACACCACCGTGATGTCGACGATGAACAACCTGCACCACAAGGGCTGGCTGACACGCAGCCGCACCGGACTGGCCTACGCCTACTGGCCGTCGATGAGCCGTGAGGAGCACTCCGCGGCATTGATGCGTGCGGCGCTGCAGTCCGGTGGGGACGCCGATCTGGTGCTGTCGTTCTTCATCGATCAGATGGGTGCGGTCGAGTCGGCCAAGCTACGGGAGGCCGTGCAGCGCGCCGCCCAGAGGCCGGCCCCGTGAACGCCGCGTCCCTGATGTTCGGCTGCGCCCTGCTCATCACGTGGGGCGCACCCGCCGTCATCGAACGTCTTGCGTCCTCGGGGATCAGTCCGCACTGGGGTGTGACGGCGTGGCTCACCGCTGTCGGCGCCGCACTGGCGTCGTGGCTTGCCGTCATCGTCCTTGCCGGCAGTGCGGCGATCCGGAGCCTCGCCACGGGGTCGCAGCTGACGATCTGCGGTAAGCCCGTCCACGCGATCGGTCCCGTCGACCTGCCCGCGCCGCTGACCACAGCGATGGTCGGCGGTTTCGCGGGGCTGGGGATGGCGATCTACCTGCTCACCGTCTATCGAGTGGGCGCCGCCGCGCGCCGCGGTCGTGCAGGCAACCGCGAGCACGCGTCCGCGGCCCGCATCCTCGGCCAGCCGGTGATCGCGGGAGGCGCCGCGGTGATCATCACCGCGGACCAACCGGCTGCCTACTGTGTGGCGGCGGGGCGGCGCGACACCATCGTGTTGACCAGCGCTGCCATGGATCGGTTGGACGATGCAGGGGTCGCGGCCGTCATCGCCCACGAGAACGCGCACCTGCGCGGCCGCCACCCGCTGATCACCGCCGTGCTGTCCGCTCTCGCCGACGCGCTGCCGCGGTTCACGGTGCTGACCGCCGCGGCACGCGCAGTTCCGCCACTGTTGGAGATGTGCGCCGACGACACCGCCGTTGGCGTGCACGGTCGCGGTCCCCTTCTCGACAGTCTGGTGGCCCTCGCCTGCGCGCCTGCGGCATCGCGGGTGGCGCCGGAGGGAGTGCTGCAGGCCGCGGCGGTGGCCGTCGTCGCGCGCGTGACGCGACTGGTCACCCCCGCCTCGGCGCGCCATCGCTGGCGCGAGCGCACCGCGCTGTCGGCGATCATCGGCATCACCGCGGCGTTGCCGGCACTGGCGATCTTGCTATGTGACGTGCTCGGCTGATCGGGCCTCGGTGCCGCAGTCGCCGGACGCACAGGGCCGCCGACGCCATCGCAGGACGACGAGAGCGAGAAGCAGCGCAACCGACACCGCGGCCAGGACGGGCTGCAGGGGCGCCCAGAGCCCGAGAGCGCCAGAGGTGCCGATCGCGAGTAGAACGAGTTTGTTGCAGACCGGACACCCCACGGCGAACGTCGTCAGTGCCAAACCCGAGGCCAGCGCTCCGCCGTTGCGCCCGGGACCCGCGATCCCGAACCACGCGGCTGTCAGCACGCCGGTCGCGATCAGCACCGGGTACTCCCACCACCGAACCGGCACCTCCCTGCTGAACCACGGCGTGTCGATGATGTCGGTGGGTATCGCCATCACCACCACGGCCAGCAATCCGAAAAATGCCGCCCGCACAAGCCGATTCGCCGTCATGAGTTGCATCATAGGACTCCCATGGACTAGACAGAGATGTACCTACGTATCTACTACGTAGGTACATAGATGTCCAACGACATCTCGTTTAGCAGGCCTGCGGCCTAAGCAAATGCATTGCTGCCAAAGCTATTCGCGTTGCTTCGCAGAGCCAACACCATGCCAAAGGAGGCACCCACATGCCGGAGACGCCGCCGATCACCAAGCCGCGACGACGCGATCTGACGCTGCTTGGCCTGGCCGTCCTCCTGGCCATCGGCCTGGTGGTGGTGCTCGTCGTTCGGCAGGGTGGCAGCGACCCTGAGGCGTCTTCATCGCCTGCGTCGGCCATGAGCGCGCCCAGTGCCGCGGAGGCCTCAGCGACAGCCCCGATCGGGCCACTGGGTGATCTCGCCCGCCGCCAGGCCGATGACCCGATGGCCCTGGGCTCGCCGACCGCGCCCGTCGTCCTCATCGAGTTCGCCGATTTTCGCTGCCCGTTCTGTGCTCAGTTCGGCCGTGACACCAAACCGGTCCTGATTGACCGCTACGTCAACAAGGGTGTGCTGCGGATCGAATGGCGTGACATGCCCATCTTCGGTCCGGAGTCCATGTCCGCGGCACGGGCGGCCCGCGCCGCCGCGGCTCAGGGTCGGTTCTGGGAGTTCGTCACTGCCGTCTACGACAAGGCGCCAGCACGCGGGCGCGCCACTTTGACCACCGAGGCGCTGCGCGGGTTCGCCGCGACGGCAGGCGTGCCCGACCTCGCCCGCTTCGACGTCGACGCCGCGTCTGTCGATTTCGACGACGCCATCAACGCCGACCTGCAGGAGGCCCAGAGCCTGGGAATTCCCTCGACACCGGCGTTCTCGCTCAACGGCGAACCCGTCCTCGGTGCCCAGCCCACCGACGTCTTCACCGCGATGATCGACAACCTCGCTGCCGGCGGGCCCGCCAACTCGTGACTCAGATCGGCATCCTTGGCGCGTTTCTTGGCGGCCTTCTCGCGATCGTGAGCCCCTGCTCAGCGCTGCTGCTGCCGTCGTTCTTCGCCTTCGCGTTCACCGGATGGCGCAGCCTGCTGGCACGAACCGGAATCTTCTACCTCGGCATGGCGGCTGTCCTGGTGCCACTCGGCGCGGGTGTGGGTGCCATCGGCTCAGCGATCACGGCCTACCGATCCGAGACGACGTTCGTGGCCGCGCTGGTCATCATCGGGCTCGGCGTGCTGATGATGTCGGGCAAGGGCTTTACCCTCGGCGGTGCGCAGAGGGCCGCAGGCTCGGTCCGCATCGGCACTCCGCTTTCGGTGTTCGCCCTCGGCACCGTCTACGGGTTGGCCGGGTTCTGTTCCGGCCCGCTGCTCGGCGCGGTGTTGACCGTCGCGGTCGCCGGTGGTGACCCTGGTTACGGCGCACTGCTGATGGCCCTGTACGCAGCCGGGATGACCGTCCCGCTGGGGATTCTGGCGCTGCTGTGGGACAGGTGGCAGCTCGGCAGCAGGCAGTGGCTGCGAGGCAGGCCATTGCGCTTGGGTCCGATCCACACCCACAGCACCTCGTTGATATCCGGGCTGATATTCGTCGGCATCGGCGTGCTGTTCCTCAGTACCGCAGGCACCGCGAACCTCGGCGGCCTGGTCACCGCCGACACCGAGGTCGCCATTCAGGGCTGGCTTGCCGATATCACCGGCCACACAAGCAATCTCGTTGTCGCCCTGGCCGTGACCCTGATCATTGTCGCGGTCTTGCTCGTACGAGTGTTACGTCCCAGGTCGTCGTCAAACGCGGCGGCCGGTTCGTCGGCTGACTAGGCTGCGAGGTATGACGAGACCCACTTTGCGCGAACTGACCAGCCTGCCCAGTCAGCCCGCAGCGCTGGCCGACTCGACACTGATCCTCATCGACTGTCAGAACACCTACACCCAGGGCGTGATGGAACTCGACGGTGTGGCCGCCGCCCTCGACGAGGCCGCCGCGCTGCTGGACCGCGCGCGCTCGGCAGGCATCCCCGTCATCCACATCCAGCACAACGGTGGGCCCGGCTCGCCGTACGACATCGAGGCCGAGATCGGCGCGATCGCCGATGTGGTGGCGCCCCGCGAGGGTGAGGCCGTGGTGGTCAAGCAGTATCCGAACTCATTCGTGGCGACCGACCTCGACGACCGGCTCAAGGCGCTCGGGGCGCGCAATCTGGTTCTGGCCGGGTTCATGACGCACATGTGTGTGAACTCCACAGCGCGCGGTGCGTTCAACCTGGGCTACGCACCGACGGTGGTTGCTGCCGCGACGGCGACCCGGAGCTTGCCGGGGCCAGGCGGTAGCCCTGTAGCTGCGGCAGCGCTGCAATCGGCGAGCCTGGCAGCATTGTCGGATCTGTTTGCAGTAATCGTGCCTGATGCGGCGGCACTGCCCGACTGATACAACCGTTCCCGGCGCAATCCCGGCGAGCCAGTGAGGGATCGCTCGCCGGGCAAACATGCCCTGCGGCGGTGTGCCAGAGCCACGAAGTCGGAGCGGGCTGGGAGGATCGCGTCCATGTTGTTGGCGGCCGCGATCCTCGGCCTTATTGGGACGCTCGCGGCAAGCGGGCCCGTCAGCGAGTGGCTTATGCGGCGAGACCTACGCGAGTCGATCAAGGGCGACCTGGAGGGGTACGAAAAGCTTCCCGAGGCCCGGCGAAGACGGGACTGCGCGAGCGCATAGAAGCGCGCGTAGACAACCTCGGCGTCGAACCCGAGCCTGCTCGGTGGATCACAACCGTCTCCATATTCGGTCCCGGCGTTGTATGGATTAACGGCGGTTCTGAGTTCCGCCGCGATAACGAAGGCGTCCTGCGGTGGACGGGGGCGCTTCGTTATGGTCGTGCTCTACGTTTCAGGGTTTGTTATCGCCATGGGTTTGGCTGGGGTGCTATCGAAGGTCCTCACGCAGCTTCTGTTCTGGGCGTTGCCGACGCTATCGATTGCTCTCGCTGAAAAGGTTGAGGACGGCAGCTATCCGAAAAGCTGAACGACCTTCGGAGTCACCGCAGCCACCGGCTCGCCCAGAGGATTAACCGGAGCCTCCTCAGGCAGGTAGTCGGCGTATGCGGCAAGTGTCATGTTCTTGTTCGCGGGACCAAGCCATTTCGACACCTGCACGACGTTCACCCCAGCCGAGCAGCGAGGTCAGCGCGAAACTCCTCGCAGTCCACCAGTGTGATCGCGCCGATAGCGGTCCGGCCGAAGTGGGGGAGGATGTCGACGGCGAGCAGGCACTCGTAGTTCGTCAGCGTCCCAAACATTCCGCTCGCCATCGAGAAAGCTCGTGCCGAGAAGTTGGTGAACCGCGTCGCGATGGCGCTGTCCGTGCATCAGGATCGGCTGTACCCAAGCGACAGCGGATCGGTCGACGAGCGAGGCACCGCCGACGGCAACGGAACTACCATCAACGTTCCACTTCCTGCGGGATGCGGGCTTGGCGCCTACGAGCGAGCTTTCGACCGGGTGGTCCTACCCGCGCTGCATCGTTTGCGACCCGAGCAGGAGGGCGGCTACTCGCCACTGCATGTGCTGTTCTGCGGCGCAGCGATAGTCGCCGCGCTCATACAATCGGAGGTCTCTGTTGCCGACCCGTATTCCTACTGCGCTGACAACCCCGAACAGCTGCTTACCCGCATCAGGACGCCGCAATCGAACGCGCAAGGCAAGTCGCAGGCCTTGACGCGGCGGGGTGCTCAAATCCGTGCATCTGTGAGGCGAGTAATGCTACTCGGGGGTCTCCGGGGAGTCCGTTGACCTGGGTGCACCGCGATGAGATCGATTCCTGTACCCACCCAGGGGTGAGCAGTGACATGGCCGAGCTACGTCGGTTGCGGGTGGGAATCGAGAACTCAATCGAGTCAACGATATTCTGAAAATACGCATCTACTCTTCCCGTGCGGGAGTTCGGCCACCGCAATCGGTGATCGTCTACCACATCGGCACCACGAAGAGCAGTACGGAGTCAGCCGATCTGCCGCGTGCTGTCCGCGCGCGGCGCCAAGATCGCGCCATCCACCCACTACGACGCCTGCGTACGCCCGCAGAGACCGTCGAAGCGCCAGGTCCGCGACGAGGAACTCGAGGTCGAGATCAGCCGCATGCACCACGAGAACAACGCGGCCTACGGGCACGCAGAGTGTGGCTGCAATGCCTCCGTGAGGGCATCGAGGTTGCCCGCTGCACCGTCGGACGGCTGATGGCCGAACTCGGCCCTTGCGGAGAGCGGCGCGGGAAGGTCAAGGGCACCACGGTAGCCGACCCGAAGGCCGCTCAGCACCCGATGATCTGATGGGAGGCCCGTTGAGCCAGAACACACCAAACGCGCTGTGGGGAACCGATTTCGCATATGTGCCGACGCGCTCGGGATGGGTATATATGGCGTTCGTGATCGACGCCTATGCGCGGCGAACCGTAGGGTGGCGCACCGCGACCACTCAACCGATGGCTGAGCGCCGGCTGGCGAATCTGCGCGGACGCCCCGTGATGTCGTGCGTTCGGCAAGAGCCCGGCGAGCCCAACCCGCCGTTCACGACGATCTTGTCGAGCGAAACTCACGGCCGATCAGCCAAATCGCCCGTGGCTGAGCGTGCGACGTGCCGACCTCCGATGTGGCTCGCCCTATCCCGTTGCGTCAACCGTGGGAATGTCACGCCTCGTGGAGCTTGGAGACGACCGCCTCATGAAGCGTGCCGTTCGTGGCGAGACAGCTGCCGTTCCAGATGCTCTCGGCGCCTTGGATGTCGGTGAAGCGACCGCCCGCTTCGCGGACGATCGGGACGAAAGCGGCAAGGTCGTAGGGATCCAGATCGAATTCGGCGACGATATCGACGAGGCCTTCGACGAGCAGCATGTATGACCACATGTCGCCGTATGCGCGGTCTTGCCAGACCGACCGCGTGAGGGCGATGAGTGGCTGGAGGTATCCGGCGAGGTCCCACTGCTCAATGCTCTGGAAGCTCAGCGACGCATGTTCAAGATCCTGGACCTCAGAGACCCGCAGGCGGCGGGGGTCTTCTCCGATCTCTTGTCCCCAGGCGCCTCCGCCGGTCTCAGCCCACCAGCGAGCCCTGAAGGCTGGCGCAGAAACCACTCCTACAGTCGGCTGCCCGTCGATCTCCAAGGCAATCAGCGTCGACCAGTTCGGGACGCCACGGAGGAAGTTCGAGGTGCCATCGATCGGGTCGACGAGCCATCTCCGACGTCCCTTCTCGCTCCGGCCAGACTCCTCGCCGAAGAAGCTGTCGGCCGGGTGTTGCGTCTCGATGCGCTCTCGCAGTGCGCGCTCAACCGCCTGATCGGCGTCAGTGACAAACGAACGGTCCGGCTTCGCCTCGACATGGAGGTCGGCCGACCGAAAACGCGGTAGCGAGATCGAATCGGCAAGATCGGCGAGCTCGAGCGCAAAAGTGAGGTCAGCAGAGCAGTCGAGGAGCTGCTGGGGCATGAAGCGGATCCTTTCGTAGCGGCCTCTAGTGAGGCGCCGTCGAGCCAGGCGAGAGGTTGCACTTGACGGAATTGCCGCTTTGCGGATTGCTCGGAACCGGGCTTACTGCCATGAGAGCGGTGATCTGACGATAGCACGCTGCACATGAGTGCAGTCACTAAAATTAACCAAAACTATTCATGTAGTTCAGAAAAGCTACTAGACAGAGGTAATTGAGTTCATTATCCTGCTGACGGGCGCCATCCAAGGGGCAATCGCATGAGCGAAGAAGGGTCTGCAGCGGTCGCCCGAGGTTCACAGCAGCCGCCTGGGGGAGTCCACGATCTAGCAGAGGTGGAGCGCTCGCCAGGGCCGGCGCCGTTAATACCGCTCACCGCCGCTTGCACGCGGTTCTCGATGCCTCGAAAACGAAAGGGTCACAATGACATCCAAGTCACGTCTTCTCCTCCGTGCGACCGCACTGACGAGCGCTCTTCTGCTCAGCGGCGTGCTCGCAGCCTGCGGTTCGAACGGCGGCACCCCTGATGACGGGGCTGCCGCAGCAACGAGCGCCAAGGACTTCGGTGGCATGGATGGACTCATTGCCGCAGCTCAGGCAGAAGGTCAGCTCAACGTTATCGGCCTCGCAGAAGACTGGGTCAACTACGGCGAGATGATCTCGAAGTTCGAAGAGCGCTACAACATCACCGTCAATATGGCTGCGCCTGATGCGTCTAGCGCCGAAGGGATCCAGGCAGCGAAGAACCTCGAGGGCCAGGACACAGCCCCCGATGTTTTCGACACCGGGGTTGCAGTAGCCCACGCAAACACCGAGATGTTCGCCCCCTACAAAGTCGCCACCTGGGACACCATCCCGGAGGGCTTTAAGGAAGAGTCCGGCCGATGGGTCAACGCCTTCTCGGGCGTGATGTCACTCGGTTATGACTCGGCGCGCCTCACTGCTCCGAAGAACCTTGACGACCTGCTCGGCTCGGAGTACAAGAGTGCGGTCTCCATGGGAGGCGATCCGACGCAGACCGGGGGCGGCTTTGCCGCAGTCGGCTGGCTGTCCTTGCTGAACGGCGGGAGCCTTGACGACTTCGGGGCAGGTGTCGATTTCATCGGTGACCTGAAGAAGGCAGGCAACCTCCTGCTGCTCGACCCGACACCCACCACCATCGCCACCGGCGAGGTGCCGATGGTGCTGGATTGGTCGTTCGCGCAGCTCGAAGTCGCCGATAAGATGCCGAGCTGGGAAACCGTCGTTTTTGATGGCCCGACCTATGTCTCCTTCTATAGCCAGTCGATCAACAAGGACGCTCCGCACCCGGCGGCTGCACGGCTCTGGGAAGAGTGGGTGTTCTCTGACGAAGGCCAGGACATCTACCTGCGAGGGAACGGTGTGCCGGTGCGTCTCGCGGCACTCGAGGGCTCGGGTGCCGTCAACCCCGCCGACGTGAAGCGCGCAACGCTCGGGACCGACCCGAAGACTTGGTCTTCGCCGACCATCAAGCAGATTGACGCTGCGAACAAGCTGCTGACCAGCCGCTGGTCGGCGACTGTCGGCTAATCGCCTCCGAGGGCGGGGCGGCTGGCGCACAGCTGGCTTCCCCGCCCCGCTGACTTGTGCTTTTAGCAAGGAGACTCCTCTGTTGAAACGGCTTCTTCCTGTCCTGGGACTAGTCCCCTTCACCGCGTATGTTTTCGCATTCTTCGTCCTACCGACGGTCCTCGCCATCGCCAGCGGCTTCATTTCACGCGAGGGCGAATTCACCTGGGCAAATCTCTCCGCAATGCAGAACCCGATGATCATCAAGTCGTTCATCGCCAGCATTTGGGTGAGCCTCCTCACCGCCGTGCTCGGCGCGGTGATCGGCGCGATCGTGGCATGGGCACTCTCCGGCCTCCCAGAACACGGGTTGCTCCGGCGAGTGGTCAACTCGGCCAGCTCGGTCCTGTCTCAGTTCGGCGGCGTCATGCTCGCGTTCGCGTTCATCGCCACCATCGGCATCCAAGGGATGATCACCGTTCTCATGCGGGACTCCCTCGGCATCGACATCTACGCGAATGGGGTCTGGTTGTACCAGCCGACCGGGCTCATCCTGCCCTACCTCTACTTTCAGGTCCCACTAATGGCCATCACTTTCCTTCCAGCGGTGGACTCACTGCGAAGCGGATGGGCCGAGGCCGTGGCCACGCTCGGCGGATCGACTTGGCGCTACTGGACACGGGTCGGGATCCCCGTGCTCGCCCCGACCTTCCTTGGGTCACTTCTCCTTCTCTTCGCCAACGCATTCTCGTCCTACTCGACAGCGGCCGGTCTCATCTCTCAGGGAAGCGGCATCGTTCCGCTGCAGATCGGTGCAGCGCTGAAAGGCGAGACGGGCGCAAGCCAGCCCGCCATTGCTGGAGTGCTAGCGCTGGCGATGATCCTCATCATGGTGGTCGTCCTGATCGCCTACGCGCGGCTCATGAAGAAGGCAGCAAGGTGGCAGGCATGAGTCGGCCCACCCCTGGAAAGCCCAGCACCCGTACCTCCCGCATCATCATCACCGTCATCGGGCTGCTATTTCTGCTGCCGTTGTTGGCGATGCTCGAATTCAGTCTTCGCCAGCAAGGCGGCGGGTACACCCTCGACCACTGGACCGGGATCATCGATCCTGAGAACAGCCGACGGTACCGCACCCTGTTCAAGGGCGTGCTGAACTCATTTCTGTTGGCAGGGCTCACATTGCTGCTCCTCTTTGCCCTGTTCGTACCGACGATCGTGCTGGTTCATCTTCGATTCCCGCGGCTGGAGCGTCCCCTCGACATGCTCACCGTCCTTCCCGTCGCCATCCCGGTGATCTCCATGGTGGTCGGCTACGCGCCGATCTACCGGATCCTCGGCACTGTGTTCGGCTCTGGGGCATGGACTCTCATGTTCGCTTACGGCGTACAGGTACTGCCATTCGCCTACCGAGCGATTGTTTCCGAGTTGAATCACATGGATGCGAAGGTTCGGGCCGAGGCCGCCCGGTCGCTCGGAGCGGGTTGGGGCACGGTGGTGGTCCGGGTAATAGCACCGGGAATGAAGCGAAGCCTCTTCGCCGCGTCACTCATCACGCTTGCCATTGTCTTCGGCGAATTCACCCTCGCCTCGCTCCTCAACCGCGTGAACCTACAGACGGCGGTGTTCCAGCTCTCCCAATCCGACGCCTATGTCGCGACCGCGGTGTCACTGCTTTCCCTCGTGGCTGTCTTCCTCATCCTCGTCCTCGCCAGCGGCCGCCGCCGCGGGCCATCCTGAGAGGAGGGCTCCGTGCCCACCGATGCTCCTCATGCCACCGGCTCCGCAGTCACGCTCGAAGCAGTGACCAAATCTTACGGAAGCACCACCGTGCTGCACGGCGTTGATCTCTCGTTTGCACCGGGCGAACTCATCTGCCTGCTCGGCCCATCCGGCTGCGGGAAGACGACTGCCCTGCGTTGCATCGCCGGCCTCGAACAAGTCAGCGGCGGTCGGGTGCTCATCGGGAGCGACGATGTCACCGAAGTACCAGTCAACCGGCGAGATATCGGCATGGTGTTCCAGCAGTACTCCCTCTTTCCGCACCTGACGGTCGCCAAGAATGTGGAGTTCGGCCTCAGCATGCGCAAGGTGGAGCGATCAGAAAGGCAGGCGCGCATCCTGGAGATGCTCGAGATCGTCGGGCTCGCGCACCTCGCTGCTCGCTTTCCGCATGAGCTCTCCGGTGGGCAACAGCAGCGCGTCGCGCTCGCACGTGCACTCGTCACCCGGCCTCGGGCGCTGCTCCTCGACGAACCTCTTTCAGCGCTTGATGCCAAGGTGAGGGTCCGACTACGTGAGCAGATTCGGGCTATCCAAACCGAACTCGGCATCACCACAGTCTTCGTGACGCATGACCAGGAAGAGGCCCTCGCCATGTCTGACCGCGTCGCCGTCATGGAGGCCGGTCGTATCGCTCAGCTTGGCAGCCCGGAGGAACTCTACCGCCGACCCGCGACCGCTTTCGTTGCGGACTTCGTGGGCCTGTCGAACCAAATCGAGGGCGAATACTCTTCGGAGAGCGTGAAGATCCCCGGTGCGACCCTGCCCGTGATAGCGACGCCTGCCGGTGTATCGAATGGGTCCCGAGTCACCGCCTTTGTACGCCCAGAACACGTTCGGCTCGAGCACGTCACGGCCGACACCGGAGCCGGTGACGGAATCGAGGCCACAGTCGTGTCCTGCGGCTTTCTCGGCGCGGTACGCCGCACGATTGTTCAGTACGGCGAGCACTCAACGATCGCATCGCAGCACAGCAGCGAGACCGAGTACATGCCGAGCGATCGGGTGCGCGTTCGCTTCCTCGGTGAGCCGGTAACAGTGTCCGCGACGGAATCGGTTGTCCAGCCACATACTTCAGCCGTTGCCATGCACGCGACGAGGAGTTGAGCCTGTTGGTCCGCATCGATTGGATCAATGATTCGACACTGACCGAGCTGATCCTCATTTCGATCGCCTTCGTGCTTTCGGCGGTCGTGGGGGTTGAGCGGCATCGGCAGGTCAAGAGCGCTGGACTCCGTACCCACACCCTCGTCGGTGTTGGCTCGGCGCTCTTCACACTGGTATCGGCTTATGGATTTAGCACCGCCGAGGGCGCACTCGTCACTCTCGATCCGACGCGAATTGCTGCGCAGATTGTGTCCGGGATCGGCTTCCTTGGGGCAGGGGTGATCTTCGTGAAGCAGAATACCGTGAGCGGTCTTACGACTGCGGCATCTATCTGGCTTGTGGCTGCCATCGGTATGGCGTGCGGGGCCGGAATGCCGGTCCTGGCATCGGCGGGCACGTTGCTCTACCTCTTCGGGATGGGGACGCTCACCCGCCTCGCGCATCGCATTCCTGTCGCCGGGAAAGGGCGAGAACTCCTGGTGTGCTACACGGATGGGTGCGGTGTGCTCAGGACCGTCCTCGAGCGCGCAACTGAACTCGGATTCGATGTCTCGTTGAAGGGTGCCGAACGTGAAGAGCGCGGAAAGTCCGCTCCGATGATTGTTGCGGAGTTGCGCTTCAATCGTGGCCGAACAAGCATCGACGAGCTGGTGGAACAGCTCGCGGGTATCCGGGGGGTCAACCGCGTCACCAATAGAGGTGAGGATGAGTTCTCGTTCTAGACTGGCGCGGGATCAGCGCTCCCTTCGGGATGTCCCATATGATCACCAGTGCCCCGCTAGCGGTTACGGTACGCGATGGCTCGAACCGGAGTGAGGCCATATCACTCACCCGCGGAGGGAGCCGCATGACATTCCCCTCTTCTGAGGCTCACGATGATCTCGACAACATCGACCGTATCCTGCTTGCCGCGCTCCAGAAGGACGGTCGCATCGGGTACGCGGAACTTGGCGATCTCGTGGGTCTCACTGCAGGCGGCGCCCGAAAACGATTCAAGCGACTGCAGGATCGGGGGATTCTGCAAGTCGTTGGTGTCACGGATCCGCTCCGGCTCGGGTACCGCAGTATGGCGATGGTCGGAATCGTTGCTGATGGCGACGTCGAGGCGATTGCCGCAGCGCTCAACGATATTGAGGATGTCGTTTACGTAGTTCTCGCGGCTGGGCGCTATGACCTTCTCGTTGAGGTCCTTGCCACCGACCAAAGGTCCATGTTCGAAGTGATCAATCGGAAGGTTCGTCCCACCCCTGGGGTGGCACGAGCTGAGACGTTCACCTACTACGGGATCCGCACTCACCGATTTGAGTGGGGCGTCCGCTAACTCCGAGCGCAACGAGTCTCCAGCCTCCCCGCTCCATTGGTCTGGATACGTCAGGTCTCTGGCGGAAGTACATGGCGCAACAGCCGAGCTGCTGGTCTCTGTAGTCGATATCAACGGTGGCGAGCAGTAAAGCCCATCGACGGATACCTCCTCAGGCCGGTTCAGCGGGTCAGCGAGCTTCTCATCGCCGGTGGCGGCCACGGTCACAACGTCGGAACACGTGTCGTCGTCGGACGTAGCTGTGTGAGGGGTTATCCGACCCGGCGGGATCAGATTCTGCATGGCCCCGACCTGCCACTCCGTGTCAACATTACTCACTACTCACGTGTATGAAGTCACATTATATTACTATTGTCGTGTAGACAGTCAGTTTGTATGAATCTTTGATTGGGGATGTAGTGGAGGGCAACAAGGCCGATAAGCGGTGGCTCCTCGCCCGTCCGGGCATCGAAGCCGAGGAGGCTGCGCAGTTGGTAGCCCAACACTTCGGTGTCGAAGGTCGAGCGGTTGAGCTGGGTAGCCAGCAGGATCGGAACTATCGTGTCGACCACGAATCAGGTCGTGGCCTGCTCTTCAAGGTGAACCATCCATCGGTTCCGGTCGAGGTGCTGGAACTGCAGTCGCAGGTCTCGGACCGCCTGCGTGTGGCCGGCATCGCAACGCCGGCGGTCCTCTCGACAGTGAGCGGGGAGCGATCGATCGCGATCCCCGCCCCCGACGGGAGTCTTGCGCGAGCTTGTGCATTCGAACTCGTTTCAGGCGCGTCGGTCGCTGATCTCGGGCCGCTGACGGGTGCGCTAGCGGAGGACCTGGGCACCCTTGCCGGGCGCGTCGTTCGCGCTCTCGAAGGCTTTGGGCATGCGGCCGCGCACCGAGAAATCCAATGGGAGCTCAGCCAGGGCCTGGACGTAGTCAAGGCCCTGCAGGGCGATCTCCCGGCTCATCTCCGTGATGTGTGCCTTAACGCGGCGCAGGAGGCGGCCGCTCAGTTGAAGGCGCTCGCACCCGCGCTACCTCGGCAGATCATCCACGGTGACCTGACCAGTGACAACGTGCTTCAGGACGAGCAGGGTGGGCTCTGGGTCGTGGACCTCGGGGATGCCGCGTACTCATGGCGCGTCGCGGAACTCGCGGTGCTCGCGGCCGACATCCTCGGGCGAACAGACAGCATGGCAATGGTCAGCCGAGCCGTTCGAGGTTTCGCCACGGAGGTGGAGCTGAGCGATGAGGAAATCGCCGCCGTCTGGCCCATGATCATCCTCCGAGGTGCCGTCCTGGCAGTCAGCGGGTGGAGCCAGCTGCGTGTCGACCCGGAGAACGGCTACGCGCGTGAGCGGCTCGAGCATGAGTGGAAGGTGTTTGAACGAACCGTCGATCGTGAACCCGCGCAGGCGTTTTCGCATCTTCGCCTCGCAGCGGGTCGCGCCCATATCGCTGGACTCGACTATTCAGAGGTCCTCCCCGGAATAGGCGAAGCGCGCGTGGTCGATCTCGGTGTTCGCAGCGAATCTCTCGACTGCGGGCGTTGGATCGTGGCCGGCGTGGAGCGCGAGCTCGTGCGGGAGGCGCTTACCCTCGGACCGGTCGCCGTGATGCGGTTCGGCGAGACTCGACTCAGTCGTGTCTCCCTGGATGTCGGCCAGTCTGCATCGACCCGCGCACGTTGCGTTGAACTGTGGGCGCGATCCGGAACCATTGTGAGTGCGCCTTTTTCAGGTGCGCTTGTAGAGACCGGGTCCGGGCTCGAACTCGCCGACGGGGCAGTGGTCCTGCGCTTCGAAGGAGTCTCAGGTGCCGTCCTGAATGGCGGTGTTCGTGCCGGTGAGCCGATCGGGCAGCTGGCTCCGGATCCTGAAGGGCTCGGCAGGCTAGTGGTTACCCGGCGTGTGCTCGATGCCTCCGGCGACGCGGCCTTCGCCGGCCCAGACGACGAGTACGAGACAGAAGGCGCGGCAGACCCCTCACGCATCCTCGGGGTGTCTTCGGTGCCCGATCCGCTGGTAGAGCTTCACGCAGCGCGCGCCCGTCGTGATCGGGCCATGGGCGGTGCCGCCGAGCGGTACTACGCAGAGCCACCTCAGATCGAACGTGGCTGGGGCACAAGACTCATTGACACCCAGGGACGGGCGTACCTGGACATGGTCAACAACGTAACCGCTATCGGACACTCCCATCCGCGACTGGCGGACGCGGTGGGGCGGCAACTGAACCTGCTCAACACGAACTTGCGGTTCCTGTACGAGGCGTATGCCGACTTCTCCGAGAAGCTGCTCGCCTACACACCGGATCCATCGCTCGACACCGTGATCCCGGTGAACAGCGGCTCTGAAGCGATCGACCTTGCGATTCGGCTCGCTCGGGTCGCCACCGGAAGGCGGGATGTCATCGCGACGCGCGAGGGCTATCACGGGTGGACGATGGCCGCGGACGCGGTGAGCACCTCAGCGTTTGACAACCCGAACGCTCTGTCCTCGCGGCCCGAATGGGTGCACCTCGTTGATGCCCCGAACGCCTACCGCGGGCCCTTCCGGGGGCAGGACGCAGGAGCGCGTTATGCGGCACAGGTCTCCGACGTTGCAGCTGGGCTCGTGGCGGAGAATCGACCCCCGGCAGCGTTCATCTGTGAACCCGTACTCGGCAATGCGGGCGGCGTGATCCCGCCAGAGGGGTACCTTGCAGAGGCCTATTCGATCGTGCGTCGCCACGGCGGTCTCGCCATCGCCGACGAGGTGCAGGTCGGGTACGGGCGACTTGGGGCGGCGTTCTGGGGCTCTCAAATGCAAGGAGCCGTACCGGACATCATCGCGGTCGCCAAAGCCGCGGGCAATGCATACCCGGTAGGCGCCGTGATCACCCGCCGTGAAATTGTCGACGCCCTGCGCGAGGAGGGGATGTTCTTCTCGTCCGCCGCGGGCGCGCCCGCCAGCGCGGTCGCCGGCTCAGCCGTGCTCGACGTGATCAGGGAAGAAGGACTACAAGCGAACGCGGGTCGGGTCGGGGATCACCTACGCCAGCGACTCTCGAAACTGAGCGAAAAGCACCCGATCATAGGAGCAGTTCATGGATCGGGCCTGTACCTCGGGGTGGAGCTGGTCCGAGACCGTGAATTACTCACGCCGGCAACGGCCGAGACCGCTTGGCTCTGCGAGAGACTCCTCGGCCTGGGTGTCATCATGCAGGCCACGTCTGAACGGCAGAACGTACTCAAGGTCAAGCCACCACTCACGCTCACTCTTGAAGAGGCCGACGCATTTGTGAACGCTCTGGATGTCGCACTGACGGAACTCATCGATGGCGAGGTTGGCTACACCGTCGGCGACGTGACATTCATCGACGGAAACTGTGCTCCCGATATCGGAGATTGCTGGTCTAACAACGAGACCTCCACATAGTCAGTTCGTTTCGATGAGAGTTGGGAGTTAGTGATGGACGTGTTCGATACCGTAGTTGTGGGTGCCGGGGTGGCTGGTGTCACGGTTGCGAATCTGCTTGGCAGGGCTGGGCAGCGGGTGATTGTTGTTGAGGCGCGGGACCGGGTTGGTGGGCGGATATGGACCGATCGGTCTGCGGGGTTTTGTGTGGATCTGGGTGCGTCGTGGATTCATGGTGTCGACGGGAACCCTCTGACTGATCTTGTTGAGGCGTTCGGTATCGATACGATGGAGTTCACTGTCGGCGCGTTTCAGCCTGATGGCCGGCCGATCGCCAACTACGATCCCTCCTTTTCTTTGCTGGATCCTGTTGCTGCTCAACGATGGGCGGATGACATCCATATCGTTGATGAGCAGCTTCAGCGAGTCATCGCCTCCTCTAGTGCTGACCAAAGCTATGCAGATGTCGCGGCGCAAGCACTTGCGGCACGGAACTGGGACACTGAGCGCGTGCAGCGTGTCTGGGAGTTCTATCGGCGCCGCACCGAAGAGCAATGTGGGGCGCATATCAGCGATGTCGCCGCTCATGCCCTCGACGAGGACGTGATCTTCGGCGACGAGGTGGTTTTCCCAGGTGGCTATGACCAACTCGTTCTCGCCCTGGCCCGCGGTCTTGACATTCGACTCAACCACGTCGTGAAGTCCGTTGTCTGGTCGGAGTCGGGTGCGCGAATCGACACCGAAACAACCTCTTTCGAGGCGCGAAATGTCGTGATCACAGTCCCGCTGGGGGTGCTTAAGGCCGGAGCGATCGAGTTCGTTCCTGAATTGCCCGACGAGGTTGCCGGCCCGATCGAACGGATCGGAATGGGTGTGTTCGTGAAGGTGTTCCTTCAGTTTCCGCAGCGTTTCTGGCAGGACGATATCTACGCGATTCGCCAGCAAGGCCCGGCCGGGGACACGTGGAATTCCTGGTACGACGTTTCTGCGAGCTGTGGACAGTCGATGTTGTTGACCTTCTCTGGTGGTCCCCGCGGCCGTGAGGTGGAAGCGATGAGTGATGAGCAGGTCATTGACTCGGTGCTGGACTCGCTCAAGCGGATCTACGGTGAGAGTGTTCCGGATCCGGTGAATCACTGGGTCACCCGGTGGGGTGCGGATCCCTATTCGTTAGGTTCGTACTCCCATGTCGCGCATGGAGCTACCCACGACGACCATGACGGGATGGCGACCCCGGTGGGGGGAGTGCTCCATCTCGCTGGAGAAGCTACGTGGAGCACCGACCCTGCGACCGTGAACGGTGCTTTGTTGTCGGGGCATCGAGCGGCCGAACGCATCCTCGGCGAACCGATTGACCTCACCACACTCCAAGCGGTTCGTTCCTAATCGATTCCTGCAACACGGCTATCGGTGCTCGCAACGATGTGATTGCTGCTGCTATGAGACTGACATCAGTTGCGGCACATTGCACGTCATTGCCGGTCGGTACGACATCTGTCGCGACGATCTGCTGCAGGTTGTTGATCGCGAGGTGAGGCACCGGGTTGTTCCACGGTGTCAGTCGTGCACCAGTGGATACCGCCGCTACCCGCGATCAGTGGTGCTCAACGGCAATTGGGTGGTTGAGCGGTCGAGGCCCGCTCGATGACGACAGGTTGGGTTGCGACGATGCAGTCGGAGGGCGCATGGCCGGCGAGTTGGTCGAGGATGGCGTTGACGGCAGCAGCGCCGAGCTCGTTAAGCGGCATGCCGATGGTGGTCAATGGGGGGTCGAGGTAGTCGGCCAGGGGTAGATCGTCGTAGGCAATGATGGAAAGGTCGGCGGGCATCTGCAGACCGGCGCGACGTACGGCGTGCATAGCTCCGACAGCCTGGCTCAGCGTGCTGGCATAGACAGCAGTGACGTCGGGATGCGCTCGGAGCAGTCGGGTGGATGCTTCCGCACCGCCTAACTCATTGAAGGGCCCGTCCTCGATCAGGTGGGGGTTCAGGCCAAGCTCGCGCATCTGATGAACGAAGCCGGTACGGCGTGCACGTGCGGGCTCGAGATCCATTGGTCCGCTGACCATTCCGATGACTCGGTGTCCGAGCTGATGCAAGTGGCGCACAGCTGTGGCGCTGGCCGACGCAAGGTCCATGCCGACGTTGCGTCCAGAGCCTGCGACTTCGCGGTTGACGAACACGTGCGGGATATGGGCCAGGCGTGGAGATCCGATCAGTGGATGTGCAGGGCGGGCGGAGGCGATGAGAAGTCCGTCGACGCGTCCGGTTTCAACGAGTTCGGTGAACACCTCGCCGGCCTGATCATCTGTTGTGTCCTCGGCGAGCAACACGACGTACCCGTGGCGGCGCGCCTCCCTGTAGGCCCCACGGATGATTCGCGAGTAAACGGGATTGGTCAGGTCGGGAATGAGCAGTGCCAGCGCACGCGCTTCCGCGCCGGCCAGAGCGCGGGCTCCGGCATGGGGGCGGTAGCCGAGTTCGGCGGCGGTCTCGAGAATTCGCTGCCGGGTCGCGGGGCGCACATTGATGGTGGGGTCATTGTTGAGCACCCTCGAAACCACCGACTTGGTCACCCCGCAGTTGGTTGCGACATCTATCAGGCGGACCCGGTCGCCGCGTGCGGTTTCGTCGCCGTTTGCGTGCACATGTTCTCCTAAGCGTGGTTCGCCTTTGAAGGTACTGGAAAACCGGTTACCAAAACATAGTTGACGCAAGGGGGGGTTGACTCAGCGCAGGGGAGAGGGGCACTATTCCCTCTAGAAAACCGATTTTCTAGTCATGGGAGCGATGTATGTCGAGGGTGGCCGCGGTGCGGACGGACTTCTACCAGGTGCCTCTGCCTGTGGTGCTGACCGACGCCAAGCATGGCGAAATGTCCCATTTCGAGCTGGTGACTGTCCAAGTTGAGGATTCCGACGGCGCGACCGGACTGGGCTACACCTACGCGGTCAACTCGGGTGCCGAGGCGTTCGCGGTATTGGTGGATCGCTATCTGGCGCCGGCCATCCTCGGTGCCGAGGTGGATCGCACCGAGCACATCTGGCAGCAGATGTGGTGGGCGGTCCATTATGCAGGTCGCGGTGGGCACGCCACCTCCGCAATCTCGGCGGTGGACATCGCGCTGTGGGATCTGCGAGCCCGTCGGGCGAAGCAGCCGTTGTGGCGGTTCCTTGGCGGTTATGACCCCAAGGTTCCGGTGTACGCAGGGGGCATCGATCTTGAGTTCTCGATCGAAGAGTTGCTCGCGCAAGCTGATCGTTTCCGAGAGGAAGGGTTTCGCGCGATCAAGATGAAAGTCGGACGGCGGTTCTGGCGCGAGGACGTCGAGCGGGTAGCGCGGATGCGCGAACACGTGGGCGATGATTTCCCACTGATGGTGGATGCCAACATGGGATGGACCGCCGACCACGCGATCAAAGTCGCCCGGGCGCTCAGCGAATTCGACCTGGTTTGGGTGGAAGAACCCACCATTCCCGACGATGTGGCCGGCCATGCCCGCGTCCTGCGGGACGGGGGAGTGGCTGTGGCGACCGGGGAGAACTTGCACACCCTCTACGAATTCGCGAGGGTGATGGGCGAAGAGGCGGTTAGCTTCCCTCAACCGGACATCTGCAATGTGGGTGGTGTCAGCGTGTTTCGTAAAGTCGCTACCCTCGCCGAGGCGCACAACCTACCAGTTTCGTCGCACGGCGCACACGATGTGACCGTGCACCTGATGGCCGCCGCGCCCAATCGCACCTTCATGGAGACTCACGGTTTCGGGCTCGATCGTTTCTTGACCGAGTCGCTGAAGATCGTCGACGGTGCGGTGATTGCTCCTGAGCGACCTGGCCATGGGCTCACCTTCGACTTCGAAGCCCTGCGCCCCTACCGAATTGGAACCAGTAAGCCGTGAACGAGCAGAACGAGAACGCGCCCGTAGTGGTCACCGACAGCGATCACCCCAACCTCGACCCCGAGCAGGACGTGCTGAGTTCAGCTGGTCTCGGTCTTCGCCGAGAACAGTGCCTCACGGCCGAGGACGTCATTGCCCGATGCCGTGGGGCTAAAGCTCTGATAAATCAGTACGCGCCGATCACGGCGGAGGTGCTAGACGCTCTGCCCGAGTTGCGCCTTGTCGTTCGTTACGGCGTCGGTGTGGAGACTGTCGACATCGACGCGGCTACTCGCCGCGGTGTCTGGGTGGCCAATGTGCCTGACTACGGTACTGCCGAGGTTGCCGATCACACGATGGCGCTGGCGCTGGCTTTGCTTCGCGGCGTGACGAGTTACGACCGTTCGGTGCGGTCCGGCGGTTGGGACTACCAGGTCGCTCGGCCGCTCCGTCGTCTGAGTGCATTGACCTTCGGCGTCATTGGGTGCGGCACGATCGGGCTGGCCGTGGCCGCTAGAGCCGCCGCGTTCGGAATGCGGGTGGTCGGCGCCGACGTCATTCCCGGCCGGAACCTCGCGGGATCACCCATCACCCAGGTCGATCTCGACGAACTGCTCGCGGTCAGCGACATCATCTCGGTGCATGCCACCATGGCGCGGGATGCCGCGCCGCTGATCGGCGCGCAGGCCATGGAGGCCATGCGTCCGTCGGCGATGTTGGTGAACACCGCCCGTGGAGGATTGATCGACACGGCCGCCCTGGTGGCGGCGCTCGACATGGGCCAGCTCGGTGGCGCTGCCCTCGATGTACTCGAGACCGAACCCGCGACTCCGAGCGTTCGCGATGCGCTGGCCCGACACCCGCGCGTGGTGCTCTCGCCGCATGCCGCGTGGTACTCCGAGGAGTCATACGTGCAGCTCAAGAGCGAGGTCGCCCGCGAGGCAGTCCGAGTGCTTGCAGGCCAGCCCCCACGCTGCCCGGTGAACCAACCCAAGCTTGACCGTAGGGCCGAGGCCACTTCGACGGAAGTGCACCGTTGAGGGCGCTGACGTGGGCGGGCGGCACCGACGTCATCGTCACCGACGTCCCTGAACCGGTGCCGGGGACAGGCCAGGTGCTTGTCGAAGTCGCTTACGCCGGACTGTGCGGGACGGACCTGCACATCTGTAGTGGTGAGCATCCTCGAGCCAGGCCTGGGCAGATCATTGGGCACGAGATTGTTGGCACAGTGGCCCAATCGGCCGAGGGGATCGCCGCGGGCACCGCGGTGGTAGTCGATCCGCTAGTCGCCTGCGGAGCCTGTCCGACGTGCTTGGCTGACCGCCCGCAGACCTGTGAGCGACTGCGGCTCATCGGGATTGACTTCCCCGGAGGAGCCGCGAGCCATGTCGCTGTCGATGCCGATCGGCTGATCCCAGTGCGTGGCCAGGCCAATCTACGGAACCTCGCCTTCGCTGAGCCTCTGGCCGTCGCGGTGCGCGCCGTGCGGCGCTCCGGGCTGCAAGACGGGCAGAACGTCTTGGTCGTCGGCGGGGGTCCCATCGGCGTCGCAATTGCAGCGTATGCGCGCAACCGCGGCGCCGGGCGGGTCGTGCTCGCTGAGCCTTCCCCAGTTCGCCGCGAGTTCGCCGCGGCACTCGGCATCACCACAGTCGTCGACGCGACCGGCCTCCGAGCCGAGGTTGTCTTCGATGCCGCCGCACATTCGGTAGTGGCTGATTTGATCACCGACGTGACAGCCCCTGGTGGTACCGCGGTCATCGTGGGGGTTTACGGTTCCCCACAGCCATTTAACCTGCAGGCGGTCACCTTCAACGAGCTGTCTGTGGTGGGGACCCGGGTTTACTCCCGGCGCGATATCGCCGAAGCGACCGAGCTGATCTCTTCTGGGCGTTTCGACCCCGAACCGTTCTTGACCCGCACGGTCGAACTGGAAGAGGCCCCAGAGGCGATCGTCGAGTTGCGCCGCGGCGTCGGGGTTAAGGTGCTCGTTCGGAGTTCGCAGTGAGTACCGCATCGAGCGCGCCGAGCGTAATCCTATGAGGGCGCTTCGCAAGACCGCCGGGGGTGCCGGCAACCTCGTGCTCGAGTGGGTACCGCGGCCCCGCCCGCGGCCGGGTTGGGTCGTCCTGGACGTCCGGTTGGCGGGAATCTGCGGCACCGACCTGCACATCGTGGCGGACGAGTTCCCGAACTGGCCACCGGTCACGCTAGGCCACGAATTCATCGGAACGATCAACTCGCTCGGCGAGGGGGTCACAGGGTGGGCGGTCGGCCAGCGAGTGGTGTGCGAGCCGCACGCCCTTGCATGCCGACGGTGCCATCTGTGCCGACGCGGGCTCGCGCACCTGTGTTCGGAGAAGCGGTCCCCGGGGTGGGGCATTGACGGCGGTTTCGCCGAGCAGGTCTTGGTCCCGGCCGACTTGCTGCATTCCGTGCCAGAGGGTGTGGACGACGTCGCGGCGGCGTTGGTCGAGCCATTGTCGATTGTGGTCACCGCGTTCGAGCGCACACCCGTACCTCTGGGAGGAAGCGTATTGGTGCTCGGGCCCGGCCCGATCGGCATCTTATCCGCACTAGTGGCCCTGGCCGCTGGCGCCGGTCAGGCAGCACTCGTGGGTCGCCCTTCGTCGGCTGGTCGCCTCGCATTCGCCGCAGAGCTGGGTATCGAGGTGTGGGACTCCAGTGGATGCGACGTGCCGGAGGCCGCCTACGCCTGGACCTGTGGGCGCGGAGTGGATCTGGTGGTGGAGACCTCCGGCGGCGCCATCGCCGAGGGCATCGGCGCACTGCGCCGTCAGGGTCGGATGTGCGTGCTCGGTATTCCTGGGGCAGACGTGATCCCTGTTCCGTGGGGCCTTGCGATGAACCGTGCCGCGGACATCGCGTTCTCCCTGTCGTCGTCGTACTCCAGCTGGGACGCCGCCCTTGCCATGTTGGCGCGAGGTGCGATCGACCCGCGCCCGTTGGCGAGTGTGTTCGACCTGGCCGACTGGGAACAAGCCTTCGCCGCGACGCGTGAGCGCGCAGTGGTCAAGGCATTACTGAACCCGGTCGCTTCGCAGAACGCGATACCGACAACCAGTTCCACGGAGGCTACTCAATGACCACCACCCCCCTAACCGACCCGGCTCCTGGCGGTTTGAGCATTGCGCTCGCTGGGGTCCCGGTAGTGGCGATTCTGCGTGCGAGTTCTGGTGAGCGACTGCCTGAAGTCTGCAAGGTGTTGTATGCCAGCGGGGTCCGGGTTCTCGAGTTCACCCTGACGACAGACAGCGCACTTGGGGCACTGACGCGCACCCGAGACCTGCTTCCTGCCGACGCCGTGCTCGGCGTGGGCAGTGTCCGCACGAACGAACAGGTGGCGGTCTGCGCCGACGCAGGCGCCGAATTCCTGGTCAGCCCAGTGAACACCCCCGCCTTGGTCGAGGAGGCGCGACGTCGCCAGCTACCGTATCTCGCCGGCGCACTGAGCCCCAGCGAGATCCACTCCGCGTGGGCCGACGGAGCTGCCGCTGTGAAGTTGTTCCCGGCCGGCCCGGTGGGCGGCCCGGCGTACCTGCGGGCGGTTCGCGGACCTTTGCCGAACATTCCACTTGTGCCAACCGGCGGAATCGATATCGAGGAGGTCGGCACATACCTGATGGCCGGCGCCACTGCCGTCGGTCTGGGTGGCGCGCTCCAAGGTGATGCCGCCAACCCTGGCGGCGACCTCGACGCACTCGCCGAGCGAGCGCGTCGGGCGGTGGCTTCAGCACAGGTGGGGTCGTGACCGGGCTCGTCACGCTCGGCGAAATGCTGGGTCTGCTCAGTTCCCCGGGAATAGGTCTGCTGCGGCACGCGTCGACGCTCAACCTGAGCGTCGGCGGCGCCGAGTCCAACGTCGCTATCGGTGTGGCTCGCCTCGGAGGTGACGCATGCTGGATCGGGCGGGTCGGCGATGACCCCATTGGGGACCTCGTTGTCAGTCGGCTCGCTGGTGAGCGGGTGGATGTGAGTCACGTCGTGCGTGACCCGATGACTCCAACTGCCTTGATGATCAAGGAGACTCGCACACCGAGTGTTTCGCGGGTGTGTTACTACCGCCTAGACGGGCCCGGTACCCGGCTGAGCCCAGATGATCTGCCATCCGAGCGGATCGCTCACGCTGCCGTCCTGCACGTGACTGGTATCACCCCGGCGCTGGGCCGCAGCGCCGAGGATACGGTCCGCGCTGCAGTGGACATTGCGCAAGCAGCCGGGGTAGCGGTCAGCTTCGATGTGAACTACAGATCCGGGCTCTGGCGCCCCGACGAGGCCCGACCGGTTCTGCGCGACCTGCTCGCCCGCGCTGACGTCTTCTTCGCGGGTGATGATGAGGCCGAGATGCTCGGCGTCACAGGGACTCCGGAGCAGCAGGCGCGCGCGATCGCCGAACTCGGTCCAGGTGAATCCGTCATCAAACTGGGAGCACGCGGTGCTGTCGCTGCATTCGGCGACGAGGTCACGACCCTAGCCGCCTGCTCCGTGCAGGCAGTGGATCCAGTCGGAGCCGGGGACGCCTTTGTCGCGGGCTACCTCGCGGAGCGTATGCGCGGCTCCCCGCCCGGTGCCGCACTCGGTACTGCAATCCGCTGCGGGGCGTTCGCGGTGCAGACCCCCGGGGACTGGGAGGGCTCTCCTACTCGAACCGAACTCGCCCACCTCGACGCCGCCCCGGGCACCGTGCTCCGCTGACCGGGCGCTCCTATCTGCGGCACACCGTGTCCGCGCTCCAATCTTCCAACGATCACAAGAAAGTGGGCCTCAACGATGAGCCAGCCAGCCAACCTCGCAGCGACGACAAGACCCCGAAAGAGCAGTGAATCGCTCAAGGTGGGCCTTGCTGGACTGACGGGTTCGATCGTGGAGTACTACGACTACTTCCTGTATGCGATTGCAGCACCGTTGGTGTTCAGCAAGATCATGTTTGCCTCCCACGACCAAACTGTGGGGACCCTCCTGGCCTTTGCGACGTTTGCAACCGGCTACCTGGCACGCCCCTTCGGCGGGATCTTCTTCGGAATCCTCGGGGACAAGTTGGGCAGGAAGCGTGTTCTGACCATCACCATCTTCGTCATGGGTCTGTCGACGATCGGCATTGGGCTGATCCCTGCCTATGCCAGCATCGGAATCTTTGCGCCCGCGTTGCTGGTGTTCTTTCGCATCATCCAAGGCGCGGCAGCCGGCGCGGAGTTCAGCGGCGCGTCGATACTGTCGATGGAATCAGCACGTCCCGAGCGTCGCGGTCTCCAGGGCTCCTGGCCCGCATCGGGGGTCTTCATTGGCATTGCGCTTGCAGCCGGCATATTCGCACTGTTCAACGGCCTGCTCGACGAGGAACAGTTCCTGTCATGGGGTTGGCGAGTCCCGTTTCTCTTGAGCGCAGTCGCCGTCATCGTCGCTATGGTAGTCCGCAGCAAGATCGTCGACAGCGATGTGTATCTCGAGGCAAAGGCGAGCGGAGCCGTGTCGAAGACGCCGCTGCGTCACGTGTTCAAGCACGAGAAGAAGGCAGTGTTCACCGTCATGGGCGCCCAACTCGCTCAGCAGATCAACTCCTATGTGTATCTGACCTTCGCGACGACCTACATCGTCGGCACGCTCAAGATGAGTAGCACCCTCGGACCACTTGGCATCGGCCTAGGATGCATCGCCACGGCGATCACCGTTCCGATGTTCGGGTGGCTGTCAGACAAGTACGGCCGCAAGCCAGTTCTCCTGTTCGGTGCGATATCCGCTGCGTCCTTTGCCTTCCCGTTCTTCTGGCTGTTGAACACCCAGTCGAATGCGGCGGTCATTCTCGCTCTGGTCATCGGACTTGGGGTCGGCAACGCGGCGCTCATCGCACCTCAGGGGGCCTTCTTCAGTGAGTTATTCAGCGTACGAGGACGGTTCGCTGGCTTCTCGGCCAGCCGCGAGCTGGCGTCGTCGCTCCTCGGAGGTCCATTCCCCGTCATCGCGGTGGCCCTGTCCACCGCAGCGGGTAGCTACTGGCCGGTTGCGGCGATCGCCATCTTCGTGTGCTGCGTCGGTATTCTGGCCTTCTCCCTCAGCCCAGAGACGCGACCGAGAACGGATCGCCCTCAGCCAGCGACCAAGCACGAGATGGAGGCGCCCGCATGAATCTGCCTGCCGACCTATCAGCGTGGGTGACTTCACGTTCGCCCGAGACAAGAATGGAAGCAGTGATGGGGCAGCCTGAGCACTTTCCCCCCGAGAGCATGAGACCACCAGCCGGCCCCGTCGCGGTGATACCTCACGGCCGAAGTGCTGAACTGGGCCTACGCCCCGCCGATGTCACCGAAAACCTGTCCAGTGCAACAGGACTGGTTTGGAGAGAAGGGCCGCCCGACCAACTCGGGAGGACGCTCGATGCATATCCCAACATCCGTTGGGTGCAACTTCCGATGTCCGGCGTAGACAGCTACCAGAAGGTGCTGCGGTACCACGGGCCGAAGGGTGTGCTCTTCACGAGCGCTAAGGGAAGCTTTGCCCAGCCGGTTGCCGAGCATGCGCTGATGTTGGTGCTCGCTCTGCTTCGCTTTCTGCCGGAACGCATCCGCACCACCACTTGGGGACCGCCGAAGGGGCGAACGCTATACGGCGCCAACATCGTCATCGTCGGTGCCGGCGGCATCGCAGTGGCATTGACGAGGCTGCTAGCCCCATTCTCGGTACAGATCGTCTCGGTGCGGCGCAAAGCGACACCCATGGAGGGCGCGACGGCCACAGTTACTGTCGAGGACCTTTCGCGGGTGCTTCCCGACGCTGATGTCGTCATCGTTGCCGCCGCACTCACGGAGCAGACGCGTCATCTCTTCGCAGCACAGGCGTTCGCTGCCATGAAGAACACGGCGATTTTCGTCAACGTCGGGCGCGGGGAACTCGTCAACACACCGGATCTCATAAGTGCCCTCGAATCCGGTCGTATCGCTGCAGCGGGCCTCGACGTGACCGAACCAGAGCCACTGCCGAGCGACAGCCCCCTATGGAGAAACGATCGCTGCATCATCACGCCTCACTCCGGCGACCCGGCCGAACTGGTTGCGCCGCTGCTCGCCGAACGCATCCTGCGCAATGTCGAAGCGCTGCACAGCGGTAAGGAAATGATTGGCGTCGTCGACACCGACGCAGGTTACTAATGCTCGCGACGATCGCCGAGCCTCGAAGAGAAGGATGACCAACGCATGAAGATTGTCCAGGTAGAAACGATCCGGCCGCGGATCCAGTCCAATCTCGTGTTCGTGCAACTTCGGACCGACGACGGGCTCACGGGCCTGGGAGAGGCGTTCTTCGGCCCCAAGGCCGTTGAGGCCTACATCCACGAAAGCGCGGCGCCGATCCTGTTCTCCATGGATTCCGCAGATCCCGAACGCGTAATGATGGCATTGAAACCGTATGTGGGTTTTCAAGGTTCAGGAGCCGAGACCCGAGGTAACGCGGCGATCGACGTAGCACTCTGGGATATCCGTGGAAAATCCACCGGGCAATCCCTCAGCCAACTGTTCGGCGGTCCAGTCCGCGACAGCATCCGCTGTTACAACACCTGCGGCGGCACCCAGTATATGAGCACACTGACCGAGATGTCATCCAAGAACTGGGGACTTCCCGCCGACGGGGCTACAACCAACGATCTGGAAGATCTCGACGCGTTCCTGAATCGGCCGGGACAGTTAGCTAAAGATCTTGTGGCAGAGGGCTTCACCGGTATGAAAGTGTGGCCGTTCGATCCAGCCGCCGAGGCATCAGGCGGCAACGACATCAGCGCGGCCGAACTCAAGGCGGGTGTCAAGGTCTTCTCAGAAATCCGCTCGGCAGTCGGCGACAAGATCGACATCATGTTGGAGTTGCACGGTCTGTGGCGCCGACCCGCCGTAACCCGAATTCTCAAGGAAGTTGCGGAGTTCAAGCCGTTCTGGATTGAGGACCCACTGCGACCGGATGCGATAGATGCCCTTGTGCGGCTTCGAGACTCGACGGACATTCCGATTGCGATCGGCGAGACTTCGGTCGGTCGCCGAGGATTCCTGCCCCTACTCTCCTCGGGGGTTGCTGACTACGCGACCGTCGACATCCAATGGACCGGCGGGATCGGAGAAGCTCGGAGGGTGGCCGCTTTAGCCGATACCTTCGCCGTCCCCCTCGCTCCCCACGACTGCACTGGCCCTGTGTCACTGGCTGCATCCGCTCACCTGGCGATGAGCGAGCCAAACGGATTCATCCAAGAAGTATCCCGCGCCTACCTGCGCACGTGGTATCCGGAGCTGGTAACCGGATTGCCGAAGGTGAGCAACGGAATCCTGCATGCCCCGGTAGGGCCAGGACATGGTGTTTCACTGCGGGATGACATCGATCGAGTCGGCGTCGAGCGGATACTGGCGACCGGTTGACCAGGCAATCGCGCACGGACGGCGAGTTCAACTCGGGGGATCTGCATTGACGAGCGAAGTAGGTAAACCACACGCGGTCTCTCAGGCGACTACGTCGCGTACGCCTGTAGCCCAGTCGAATCCAGGTACTGGAGACCAGACTACGGTGCTACGGGCCGAAGAGGCCGATCTGGCGAAAGTGGCCCTCGGTCGTCCTTCATCTGCGACCTACAGTCGGTCGACGCGTACGATCCTGCCGCTGTTGAGAAACCTCGGGTGCCGGATGTGGAAACTACTGCGCGACGCTATGAGTGATGGCACCATCGTCACCTACGCCGTCGGAGAGTTCGCGGTCGTGCGTGCCGAACTGCAGCGGCACTCCGAAGTGCAGATGGCCCCGGGTCGACCACTTTGACGACAGTCAGTCTCGACAAGGTCGAGAATCGAGAGGAGCTGGTGGCCAACGCGATCCAGTCCGGATACCCAATTGTGGTCAGGAGCTGCCACCCGGCACGTCGCGGCCGAACAGGCACGGACATCGTTGCGCTTCTACTGGATCTGCAGTCTCCACCGCGCAGTGTCCCGAGAAGATCGTCGAGCACGAAAACAGCTCGGTCACATGCGCGCCAAGCGCTTCAAGCTAGCGCGCACTGCACGCCCTCACACCAACATCGCCAGACGATGGCATGGCGCAACCCAATAGGAGACACGCGCCAGCGGGCTCCGGTCGACTCGATACTCTCAAGTAGTCATTCGTTTATGCACTGGCGCCAAGGTCCTTCGCGGCACGGATGCCGCTGAGGTAGGCGCCATGGACAGTGCTGTGATAATCCGGCTCACATGCCTCGCCAGCGAAGACGAGACGGTTATCGATCAGGGATGCCAGGGTTTCTCGGTCATCGCTGGAGCTTCCAAGCCCCGGGTACGAGTAGGACCCCAGTGCCCACGGGTCGGTGGACCATCTGGTGGTGATCGTTGCCGTGGGCGCTGGCACGGGCTTGTTCGTGAGACCGTGCAGTGCCCGCGTTGCCTGTTCGATGATCGCAGCGTCGGTCGACGATTCAATGCCGCGTGCCCGAGTGCCCGCATTGAATCCGACGATTACATGACTATCTGCTCTACTGAGATTGAGCCACGTCGGCCAGAAGCCTGGCGTGCTGTCGCCGTATCCCAGCCAATCGATCGAGGTGTCCCAGAACGGCTTGTCATACTTGAGGAAGGTTTTGCTCAGAACCCCGACCGACAGGTGGTCGATCGCAGCCTGGTGTGCTTGTGGCAGTGGAGGTTCGAACTTGATCTTGTCCGCTTTGAGCACGCCGAGCGGTACGGTGACTACGACGGCATCGGCGAATATCTGACCCGTCGTGGTCGTGATGTCGACAATGGACTTGTGTAGCTGAATGCCGATGACCTCGGTCCCGGTCTGTACTTTGACGGACTTACCAATGTGATCGACGATCGCGTTGTAACCGTTGGGAAACAGCACGTCATCACCATCGAAAGCCTTGCCGTCGTTGACCATTCGCGCTGACAGATCCGAAAGGTCGGCACCCCATTCTTGCTCGTAGGTGTCGCTGGCCGTGAAGGCCAGGTCGGCCTTCTCCTGCTCCGATAGCTTCATCTGACGGGTCGCTTGCGCGACTGCCTCTTCGACGGACCAGTCACCTGGTCGTTTCTGAGCAGCCTCAATGGCTGAGTCCAGCAAGGCCTCCCAGCGGTCGCCATCGTAGGGAGCGTCGCCGAGTACTGGACTTCGGGCGTAACTGAATCCGTCATACGTCGTCGCCACCATCTCAGCGTTCGCTGCTTTGGCGATCGTGGTGATGGGGTTGCCTTGGGGGCCGTGTATCCACGATGCGCCGATATCGACGGTGCCCCCGGGCCACGGCTGCACCGTGTGTACGCGCCCGCCGATGCGATCGCGGGCCTCGACAACTGTCACATCGTCACCGTTGCGGAGCAGGCTAGTCGCGGCAGCCAATCCGGCTATACCGGCGCCGACAACCACAACTCGGCGTCGGCGTCGCACGGGTTTGGCGTCAGCGGTTGCTGGCGTTGCCAGCATTGCTGAGGTAAGTGCGGTCGCCGACAGACAGGATTGAACGAAATCACGACGATTCATCGATGGCCCTCCAAATCTTGCATCGGTATCCAAGTGCGCCACTGCGAACTACCCCGACGGTCAACCACCGGCCATAGTCCTTGCGATCTGGCTTGCTGAGTCCCCCGACCGGCGCAGGACCACCGCCACAGCCCCGAGCGCCAACAATGTCAGGATCAACATGATCGTCGAGACTGCCGCGATCTCGGGCCTCAGCCCGGATCGGACCGCGCTGAGAACGTAAACCGGCCAGGGCGTTGTGCCCGAGACCTGAACGAATGCCGCGATGATCGTGTTGTCAAGGCTCAGGGTGAACGAGAGAAGAAGACCGGCGATGACGGCCGGACTCACAAGCGGAAGCGTGATGCGGCGGAAGGTGGTAAGCGGGCGAGCGTACAAGTCAGCAGATGCATCCTCGAGCGACGCGTCGACCCCGGCGAGCCGTGCCCGCACGATGAAGGCGACCACCGCTGTGGAGAACAGCGAGTGCCCGATGACCAGGCGGACAAATCCGCTGTTGAAGATGGTCATGTGCATGTCCTGCCCCAGGCTGACGAACCACGGAAGCAGCGATACTGCATCAACAATCTCGGGCGTGACAGACACCAGGAGCAGCAGCCCACCGAACCAGAACACCCATCTGCCTGGCTTACGAGCCATCGCGATGCCGGCAAGCGTGCCGAGGAACGTGGCGAGCAGCGCGGCCACCGCACCCGTGCGAATCGACACCAAGACTGCATTCTGTATCTCGGGCTTATCGATGATGGCCAGGAAGGGACGCATACCGAACTTCTCCCAGGCAACCAGCAGTCGTCCGTCGTTGAATGAGTAGGCGACGATGACCACAATTGGTGCGAACAGGAAGGCCAGCACGGCGAAACTGACGACGCTCAGCGCGCGATCGGTGATCGAGCGCTGGGCAGTGTGCGTTGCCGGAAGGTGAGCTTCCGGCGTGGCTGCCGATTGCTTCGTGGCGGTCGAGGTGGCTGTCATGTTGCGGCGGGTCCTAGCTGAATTCGTTTGCGTGAGCGCAACACTGCGCTGGTTAGCCAAATCGCAACCGCGCCGAGCGCTGCGGTGGCGGAGATCGTCACAATAAGCAGAACAGCCATCGCCGATCCGAGAGCCCAGTTCTGGGCGCCCTGGAACTGCGCGGCAACCAGCTGGCCGATCATGTTCCCACGCGCACCGCCCAGGATGGTGGCGGTGACGTAATCGCCCATCAGCGGTATGAACACGAGCACGATGCCTGCGATGACCCCTGGTCTGGCCAGAGGAAGTGTGACCTGCGTGAAGGTGCTCCAGCGATTGGCGCCCAGATCCTTGCTCGCCTCTCTCAGCGCCGGTGCAACGCGGTCGAAGGCAATGAACAGCGGCAGGATCATCAATGGGAGATAGTTGTAGACCACTCCGATCAGCACGGCCGGGCGGGTGTAGAGGATGTCCAGGTGTTCAGCGAGCAGTCCGACCTTCTGCAGTGCGGCCGACACGAAACCGTCGGGGGCCAGGATGATCTGCCAACCAAGGGTTCGCACAAGGAAATTGGTCCAGAACGGGATCATCACCAGACCCAGAACTATCCCCCTTCGGCCAGGGCTCAACTTGACCGCCATCCAGTACGCGATGGGAAGTCCCGCGATCAGGCATATAGCCGTTCCTGCCACGCCGATCCACAAGGTGTTGATGAACGTCGTGAGAAACGTCGGGGACAGGGCTTCCAGATAGCGGTCGAGTGATAGCCGGTCATTGGAATGTGTCGCGAAGATTCCAGGCTTGTATCCGAAGCTGTACCAGACAACGATGCCGACTGGCATGACGAAGAACGCGGTAAGCCAGGTCCATGCAGGAAGTGCCAATGCATAGCGTGGCACCCTACGCACCGGCGGCTGCCTTGGCCTTGTTCCAGATATCGACTTGACGTTGCTGTGCTTCGTTGACCCCGCCGTCCTCCATCGTGGCGACTTGGGCGGGAGTGAAGAAGATCATGTCGAGCATCGTCACTCCTGCCTCGCGGGCCGCAGCTTCGATCCCGGAAACTCCGGTGTTGTATCCGGTGTGCTCGAGTTCTTGTAAGGCATTGGTGGGCTCCAGAATGGAGTTGATGAAGGCGTGTGCCGCTTCTGGGTGACCCGCTCCTGTGGCGATTGCCCAGTTATCCATCCACAATTCTGTTCTCGGGCCGGGGAAGACCCACTTCCACCGTTGTGGGTCAGGGCTGTTGGTGATTCCGAGCCGGGCGTCGCCGTTGTAGGCCTGGATCAGAGCATGGGTGGCTTGCGGTATTGCAGTGCTTCCCGGTGCCGAGTCGAACGCCGAGATGTGCGGGGCCAGGGATTCGACTACAAACGTCTCTGCCGCGTCGAGATCATCGTTGTTCGTTGTCGTCCATGGGATATCGTGCGACCAGAAGTATGGGCCGGTGATTTCGGCCGGGTCATCCAGCATTGAGGTCTTTCCGCTGGCTTCATGCTGCGCCGCGTCAAGGAAGTCCGCCCAGTTCTTCAAGTCGCGACGGATCACGGTCTGGTCGTAGACGTACCCCGTTGTGCCCCAGTCTTTACACACCGTGTAGGTGTTGTCCGGATCCCAGCTTCGGCCGAGGAACTGTGGATCGACATGCTTCAGATTCGGGAGAAGCGATTTGTTGAACGGTTCTAGAAGTCCGTTCTCAATCATCTGTGGCACATGGGATCCGCTGGGCACCACGATGTCGTAGCCGCTGGTTCCCTTAGCCGCCACGAGCTTGGCGATCATCTCCTCATTGGACCCGTAGGAATCCAGGGTGAGTGTCGGTCCGTACTTCTCAGTGAACGCCTTGAGGACGTCGGGATTGTCGTAGTCTGACCATGTGTAGATGTTGAGTTTGTCCTCAACCGGGCCCCCGGTCGCCTTGACTGTCGATGTACCGGACCCGCCGGACCCGCATGCGGCCACCGCTGCGGAGACACCCGCGATGCCCACAGCCCCGAGGAACCCGCGACGAGTCAACGCTGAGGTCCATGGCAAGTCGCCGCGTTTGGCCAGAATTCGTACCGGCCGGTGTGCATTGGTCATGCTTGGTAGCCCTTTCTATTCAGCGGATGAAGTCGTGGTTGAGTCAAGGCAGATTGTGTTGTCGGCGGGAAAGATCCGTACGCTTGATCGCTGCCACGTGCACACAACGTCGGAGCCCAGCGGAATCGACGGCGCGGACAGGGCTGGAGACCGGACAACAAGCGTGCCTCCACGGTCGCGCTCGACGATGTACTGCCGGACCTCACCGTGATGCGAGGCGTCAATCAGCCGGGCATTCAGCCCTTCGCCAACGGTAGGTTCGGGACCAGCGAGCGCGATCTCAATGTGCTCGGGGCGGATCGCGCCAAGCACGGATGTGCCGCGGTGCTCCGATGACCGGGATGACTGGTCGGTTCGGAGGACACCGAAGTCGGTGATCAGGTCACCGTCGTCGCTGAGCTGGCCATTGAAGAAGTTCTGCTGACCGATGAAGCCCGCAACGTAGGCTGTGGAAGGGTTGTTGTAAACGGTATCCGGGTCGTCCATCTGCTCGACTCGGCCGTTTCGCAGGACGGCGATGCGATCACTCATGGAGAGGGCCTCACCCTGGTCGTGGGTGACGAAGATGAATGTTATGCCCAGCCGCTGTTGCAACAGTTTCAGTTCGACCTGCATCTCCTCTCGCAGCTGTCGATCGAGTGCGGCCAGCGGCTCGTCGAGAAGAAGCACGGACGGCTCGTTCACCAGCGCCCGCGCCAATGCAACACGCTGTTGCTGGCCCCCCGACAACTGGCTGGGTTTCCGTTCCGCGAACGTGCGCATATGCACCAGGTTCAGTGCATCCGAAACGCGTTGAAATATCTCCTCTTTCGGCGTGCGGCGCTGTTGCAGCCCGTACGCGACATTCTGGGCGACTGACATATGGGGGAACAGGGCGTACGCCTGGAAGACGGTGTTGACGTCCCTCTGATATGGCGGCACGCCCACGACCGGTCGTCCCGATATGGTGATCTCGCCAGCGTCAGGGTGTTCGAAGCCGGCGATGATGCGCAGGGTGGTCGACTTGCCACAGCCCGAGGGGCCGAGCAGTGACACGAACTCGCCCGCCGCGATCGTGAGGCTGAGGTTGTCCACGGCAGCTGCTGAACCGTAGGACTTGCTGACAGATCTCAGTTCCACGGTCCCCGGGCCGGTCCTGATGTTCGGGGCGATGGTAGTTGCTGCGTTGGTCAATGTGGATCCAGTTCTTGTGAGATGTGCTGCTCCGGTGCTGGGAGATCCCAAGGTCGGGTTCCGGGGTGTGGGCTGCCTCGTTACTTGACGCGACGTGCCCGGCAAGCGGGGAGAGATCAGTGCGTGTTCGGCCGAGTGACACGTGACGGCGCCAGAACTGTCTGATGCGGCGGGGACTGTGCCGGGGCTGCGACTCCTTCGGGAAACACGGGCGATAACTCCTGAGGAGTGTGCGTGACATCACTGGCCCGACAGAATCGGCCTAGAGAACGAGACATGGTTCCGGAACCGTTCTGACGTACGATCAATTGCCTGGACCTGCGGTAGCTCCGCCCCGGACCAAGGTTTGCTGCCGTCACCAGACCTGAGATTGGACGGAAGGCCCGACATCGGCGTGCGATCTGGATTGATGTCCGGAGTGCGGTCGTTCGACGACAGTGTCCTCGCACCGGCACAGTTGAGGGCACCACCGCGATGTGCTCGACTACTTCACCGTCGCCGAGGGCGCCAGGGCAGCAATGGCGACAACGTCAGGCTTGGTCTTTATGGTGCCGCTAATGAGCCACAAGTCGTCTAATCGGCGCCGGTGGTTGCCGCATCGCGTGCTCGAGGAATCGACACTCGAAGGACTGAGGAGCGTAGCCAATCTCTGATCGATGGGCTAACCGCGGCTTATGCGTAGCGCGCCCAACGCGTTCCAAAAGGCGGTGATGTCAACAGAACTCCTGGTTGTTCGACCGGTGAGGAATTCGATCTTCTTGAGGCGATATGCGAGTGTCTGTCGGTGAATCAGCAAGCGGGAGGATGTGTCGGACCAGCTACGGTCGAGTGTGAGATATGCCTCGAGCGTCTCGATCAAGTGTGACTGATTGTCGCGGTCGTAATCGATCAGTTCACCGAGTATCGCGCGAGCAGCTATGTGAGCTTCAGCCAGGGTGCGGGGGAGGAAAAACGGTGCCGCCGAGGAGTACTCGGAGAAACCACTGCCATCGGCGCGAGCTGCGTGCAACGCCCATCGGGCCTGACGCAGGCAGTCACCGATTCGCGCGATCGCCGAGGTGCGGGCCGAGACTCCTATCGCCGGCACGTGGTCTCGAAGACTCGCAGTGACGATCTCGAAGTTGCCATCGGCGATGAGTAGGTAACCTTCTTCGCCGATCACCGCTGAGAGTTTGGGAACTGATCGGTCACCGACAATGAGGCGTACGGACGTGAGGAGTTTCGCATCGAAACTCAGGACAGCCCAGTTCTGCTCGGCCAGGCCGGTCTGCTCGAGGCGCAGCATTGCGGCATCTAGGGCCAGGGTGCCGTCGACGATCTGCTGCAGGATCAGCGCTTCGACCTCGTCGCTGCGCTCACGGACACGCGTGACGCGCTCGACTTCGACGGCGACCAGACTCTGGGCGTGAAGAAGCACGAATGCGTCTATATCGACCTCGCCGGGTCCCTCCGCGACCAGCAGACACTTGCGGTGGGTCGAAAGTGCGAAGCCGGTCGCGATCAGCTTCCCGTCGCGGACGACGGGTAGGCGCGCAGGAAGTCGCTCCCATCGTCCGCCAACAGCTTCGGAGATGCGGGAGATGGCGGCTCCTGCCAGTCGGGACCGCCGTTCCAACACTTCCGAGGGGACTGTGATGTCGACAACGTGCAGCTCAACCCCTAACTCGCGAGATAAGTGATCCAACAATGACTCCTCGCCCCACGGGGTGCAGCGGGTGGTCTCGTAGAGCTTGCTTAACCGCGCAATTCTGCTCACCTGGTCACTGTGTGCCGCGACGGCCACAGTGCGTCCGATCGCCGAGAAAGGAGTCGAATGTCTGACGGAGATGATCGGAAAACCTAGCCGATCAGCTTCAGCGAACATGTCCTGGTGTAACGGGGGCGCCTGGAGATCGTCACCGATGGCAATGCCTGCGCTGCCGCGATCTGCCAGCCGTTTGATCAGCATGCGTTGGTCGTGCGCTGCGGACGGGATGCACATCCCCGTGGTGAGCAAGAGTTCATCGATGCCGATCCAATTCCACGGCTCCGGCAGTTCACACACGTGTGCCCACACAACAGTGTTGCTGTGGCCAGCTTCGCCAGCGAGCGATGTGCACACCAATGGTCGCATCGCGATCAAGTCGCCGACGGTGAGATTCGACATCGGACATCTCTTTCCTGTGTCGCAAGCACACCGGTCTTGGCGGCTGACATTCATTACAGAACTTGCTGTAGTCACTGTACGGGGCAGCCGGTTGCATTCCAGTGCAATTGCGTCTAGTGCACTCATGATGTGGGCAAGGTCTTACCGATCAGCGTTCGCGCGCCATCCACGCGGCGTCCCCTTGCTGATGTCTGCTCCCGCGAAATCGCCCGTCACAATGAAGATGTGGAACGCATTCACCGTCGCAGCCGGCTGACCACTTGACGACCAAACCAATGCCCCAGTTTCGCCTGGCAGTCCATTGCGCTGGCCAGCCAGGCGAAGCGGGCCGTAGGCTCGGCCGCTATGGACGTGCACGCTGCGATCCTTGTGATAGGCCCCACAGTGGCTTCTGTATTCGCGGGCCACACGATCCCGTGGACCGTCAATGGAACCCATCCGCCATAGCCGCGATCCTCAAATCGCTGGGCGACGCTGTGAACGCATCGTACGAGCGACTAAATATCGCAAGGCATTTCATAGTGCAACACGTTGCCCGTAGGTACCGCGCAGCCCTAAGCTGAGACTGGGCGCCTTGCCAATCATTCCCGATATCAATTCGCTGCACGCCCAGCTGATTTCAACGACTATGCAAAGGGCCATTCTTTCTATGAGCACGTTCGACACTGTTGTCGTGGGCGCCGGAATCGCAGGCGTTACCGCGGCGAATCTGCTGCACCGGGCAGGCCAGCGGGTTGTGATCGTGGAAGCGCGCGACCGAGTCGGCGGGCGCACCTGGACAGACCGGACAGCAGGTTTCTCGGTCGACCTCGGGGCGTCATGGATCCACGGTATCGATGGGAATCCTCTCACCGAACTCGTCAGAGCATTTGACATCGAGACCATTGAATTCACTGTCGGAGCTTTCCAACCCGATAGCCGGCCGATCGCCAACTACGACCCCGCCCACCGGCCGCTTGATCCTGCCGCGGCCCAACAATGGGCGGACGACATCCGCACTGTCGACGAAGAACTTCAGCGTGTCGTCGCGTCCGCTACCGCTGAACAGACCTACGCAGACGTTGCCGAACAAGCACTTGCCGCCCTGGACTGGGACGCAGAGCGCAGAGAGCGTGTTTGGGAGTTCTATCGCCACCGCACCGAAGAACAGTGCGGAGCGCATATCGACGATGTCGCCGCTCACGGCCTCGACGAAGACGTGATCTTCAGTGACGAAGTGATCTTTCCGGGCGGCTATGACCACCTCACCCGAATCCTGGCCCGCGGCATTGACATACGGTTCAACGAAACTGTGGAGGCCGTGGCCTGGTCTGAGTCCGGCGTCCGCGTCGACACGGCGGCAGCTTCATTCGACGCGCGCGACGCCGTGATCACGGTCCCCCTCGGTGTGCTGAAGGCCGGTACCATCCAGTTCGTTCCCGATCTGCCCGACGAGGTCGCCGGTCCGATCGAAAGGGTCGGCATGGGTGTGTTCGACAAGGTCTTCCTTCAATTTCCACAACCGTTTTGGCAGGACGGCCTTTATGCCATTCGCCAACAGGGCCCCGCTGCGGATACGTGGCATTCGTGGTATGACGTGTCCGCCGTCAGCAAGCAACCCATGTTGCTGACCTTCGCCGGTGGGCAACGGGGCAGGGACACCGAAGCGATGCGCGATGAGCAGATCGTCGACTCCGTTGTGCGGTCTCTCAAGCAGATTTACGGTGACAGCGTTCCGGACCCGGTCAACTACTGGATAACCCGATGGGGCGCGGATCCCTATGCGTTGGGTTCCTATTCCTATGTTGCGGCCGGAGCCACTCACGAAGACCACGATGCGATGGCAACACCCGTGGGTGGAGTGCTGCACCTCGCCGGAGAAGCCACCTACAGCAGCGAACCCGCCACCGTGCACGGAGCACTGCTGTCCGGACACCGCGCAGCCGAGCGTATTCTCGGCGAATCCATTGACCTCAAGGAACTTCAGGACGCTGCGTCCTCCTCGTAGGCCGCGGGGGTTAACTCGTTCGGCGTCGGGGCCGCCGACCGCGTCAGCATCGTCATGCGCAACTCCAAGGCCTGCGTTCTGACCTGGTCGCCATGGATGGGATCGGTGCGGTCTAGGTCCCCGACAAACACGCAGTGGACGCAAACCGGAACTCCTTCGATGGGCCGTGGTTCAAGACCGGCGATATGGTGCGACAGGACCCAGAGGGCAACTTCCACTTCGTCGGACGAAGCAGTGACACCATCAGAAGGCGCGGCGAGAACATCAGCGCACTGGAAGTCGAAGACGGACTCGAACGTCATCCCGATGTCGTGGAATGTGCTGCCATGGCCGTGCCAAGTGAGCTGACAGAGGACGAAGTGTTGGCCTTCGTGATCCCGCGGTTCCAGGTTCCGCGCTACGAGAGTTTTGTCGACAAGCTCCCGAAGGCCCTGACCGGCAAGGTAGACAAGCCCAACCTACGAGCGAGCCCGCTCGACACGAAGGTACGGGACCGCGAATCCTAGGGAATTCGCTCCGTCTCCAACGTGATCAATCGCGTGGCCTTCAACTGCTGCTTTGGCGTGAGCCCCGCAGCGCAAACTGGAGCCACCCCCGTGACCGTGATGAATGCCGCGGCGATCAGCGGCATTCCGGTGGACGTCGTGGTGGCAAGGAATCTCGGGAACCAGTGCTTCGCCGCCCCTGGGCGGACGTGCCAACACGAAGAGAACGCGCATGACCTCGGCAGGTACGAACTCGGGGTGGGTCACGGCCGTTACTCCTCTCGCGTCAATATCGCTTTGGTGGTTGCATCACAATGATCTGCGACGTACGTTCAACGAACAAGATATTTAGTTACACAGAAAATCTGATCTTTCAATACGAACGGGTGTTCTACATCGATGCAATCTCAGAGCGCAGATGGTGTCGTGGAATCTGTCACGGCGGAGCCCGATCTGGGTGCCCGCATCCGGGAGTTTCGGCTGGCGCGCAATCTGACCCTGCGTGAGCTCGCGAGTCGCGCGGCGACCTCTCCTGGCTTCCTGAGCCAGTTGGAACGCGGGCAGGTGAATGCGAGCGTGGGCACTCTGCGCCGGTTGTGCGAGGAACTCGGGATTACCCTGCCCGATCTGTTCACCGACCATCACGCTCAGGGCGCCCGCATCCTGCGCAAGCAGGACCGACCGGAGATCCACGTGTCGGACACGAGCGCGAAATACCTTCTCTCGCAGAAACCGCTGCGCAATCTTGAGGTGTACGTCGCCGAGTTCGCTCCGGGTGGCAGCGCAGGAGAGGCCTACATGCACGACGACTCACAGGAGATTCTCCTGGTTCTCAAGGGCGCCGCAGTGCTCGAACTTGATGGTGCGATGCAGCACCTCGAGGCCGGAGACAGTGCCGAATACCGGACATCCGTTCCCCATACTGTGCACAACCAAAGCGCGGCGCCTGCCGAAGTTCTTTGGATTGTCAGCCCGCCCACAATATAGGGAGTGACTCGTGGCCGATTTCGCACCACGCCGACATCTACCGCTGACCGCCGGGTCCGTGCTCTTGGCGGCGATGATCACAGCGGCGTGTACGGCCGCGGGTCCGGGGCCCGGGGTGTACGTTGACCTAGGCAGCGGCCCTCCGCAGGCCGGCACCGTCAAGGCGGATGCGCTGAAAGGCGTCACGCTGACGTTCGTCTCGTATGGCGGTATCCATCAAGACGGTCAGGCAGAAGCGGCCGTCGATCCGTTCGCCAAGGAGTTCCCGAACAATCCAGCGGTGCAAGAGTTGCAGTGGTAGTGCGGCCGGAGAGGATCCGCATCCAACCTGACGGCCCTCGCCCCAGTTCGGTCAACTCTGTGCCGGGCATGGGTTGTGCAGCACATCTCCTCGGCAACTCCCGGAAGGTCGAGGTGCGTCTCGATGACGGCACGATCGCGCTGGTGCGCGAGAGTGCCGGTGCATTAAGCACCGCCAACGTTGATGACCGAGTCTGGTTCACCTTCCACCCTGATGACGCCGCAATCCTTGAGTCCGGTGACTCGCATGTGTCTGCACCGGATCCAGTGCCCTCGGCATCCCACTGACACATCTCTTTGACGAACAGGAGCACAACCATGCCTAATGCCGACAGTCCAGTCGACCCACTCGCGAAGTTCATCAACGGCGATGTGTCGTTCTGGTACCGATCGATCGGACTTCCGGAACGGCGGCCCGCACTGCCGGGCGACCATGAGGCTGACGTGTGCATCGTCGGTGCTGGTCTGACCGGACTGTGGACCGCGTACTACCTCAAGCGGGAACAGCCAGACCTGCGGATCACCATCCTGGAGAAGGAGTTCGCCGGCTTCGGTGCCTCGGGCCGCAACGGCGGATGGCTGTCGGCGGAGCTCGCGGGCAGCCGCGATGCGTACGCCTCGACCCATGGGCGCCAAGGGGTCATCGACCTGATGCGGGCAATGCGGGCCGCGGTCGATGACGTCATAGCCGTCACCAAGGCCGAGGGAATCGACGCAGACGTCGCCAAGGACGGACTGGTGCAAGTCGCAAGGACGCGCGCGCAGCTCGGCCGCATGTACGACACAGTGCGCTACGAACAGCAGTGGGGTGCCGGCCCGGAGGACTTTGTCGCCCTGACCAGAGACGAGATGGACGAGCGGGTCCGGGTTGCAGGCGCGTTGGGTGGGTTCTTCAGTCCACACTGCGCACGCGTGCAGCCCGCCAAGCTGGTGCTGGGCCTTGCGAAGGCAGTAGAGGCCGCGGGTGTCACGATCCTCGAAAGTACGACGGTCACCCGTATCGAGCAGGGCCGTGCCATAAGCGACCGCGGCGTCGTACGTGCACCTATAGTCCTGCGTTGCCTGGAGGGGTTTACCGCCAGCATCGAGGGACAGCGGCGGGACTGGCTTCCGATGAACTCGTCGATGGTGGTCACCGCGCCGCTCACGCAGGAAGCGTCCGATGAGATCGGTTGGCGTGGAGCCGAGGTGCTCGGCGACTGCGCACACGGTTACATGTATGCCCAGCGGACGGACGATAACCGAATCGCATTGGGCGGCCGCGGTATTCCCTACCGTTACGGTTCACGTACCGACACGAGCGGTGCCACCCAGGAGTGGACGGTCAATGCGCTGACCGAGCTGATGCACGATATGTTCCCGGCGACGAGTTCGGTTCCGATCGTGCACGCATGGTGTGGTGTTCTGGGCGTGCCCCGAGACTGGACGGCTACGGTCGACCTCGATCCAGTGACTGGTTTGGGTACCGCTGGCGGCTATGTCGGCAGTGGGCTGACCACCACTAACCTCGCCGGACGCACGCTGGCCGACTTGGTCCTCAAGCGCGATACCCCGTTAACCCGTCTGCCGTGGGTGGGCCGCCGAGTGCGCCGTTGGGAACCTGAGCCGCTGCGGTGGTTGGGGGTGCAGAGCATGTACGTGTTGTATCGCATGGCGGATCGACGTGAAGCCGAGCGTGATCTTGCCACGACCAGCCGAATCGCCAGAGTTGCCAACATGATAACCGGCCGATGAGCACCGAAGGCTAGATAAGGATGGTACTTGTGTCTGTCGATTCGAACGCCCCTGAAGCATCTGTTGGTCTGCGCCACACTCACTCACCGGGAGTCGATTTACCCGCGCCTGAACCCAAGCCCACTAGCAAGAGTGGTCAAATGGAGTCGACATCGGAACTCTGGGAGGACGACTCCACATCCGTTGGGATCTGGGAGTGTGGGCCAGGCGTATTCACCGCGGACCGTGGCGCGGGGACCGAAGTATGTCATATCGTCGCGGGTTACGGCACCATCACCGGAGAAGACGGTGTAGCAGCCGATGTCGGTCCAGGTTCACTGTTGGTGTTGCCGCGCGGATGGCGCGGCACCTGGGCAGTCCGCGAAACGATTCGCAAGTCCTACGTGATCATCGGGGGATAGCTTCGACGCGCCCACGTCGGGTGGCGCAGGAAGCCTCGGTGTCTCGTAGATCTCGGCGGGCCACTACAACCGACCAGAGATGTCCACCCCCGATGGTCATTTCGTTTCGATAGCGGCACAACAACTCCGGTCGAACCAGGATTTGTCGAACAGCACGTTGGGCGTGTACCGGGCCAGCCGGAACCGTTGCGTCAAGCGTTCACAGGCGATCGGGTGGTCAACCTGAGCGCCGGCGGCAGGAGACTCACTTCTCCGAGATCGGTGGCATGTACGCGGAGTGTGCGTGTAAGTGGCGAAGGCGAATCGTGGAAGGCCACTGAGGCTCTCCTCATCGACGACTGGACCACTACGGCGGCCTCACGTCAGGGCTGACGATGAAAGTGAATGCTGCCCTGGATCGAGTCGACGCACCCGGCGCGTTCGATGGCCTGGCGCTGAACCCGGGAGGAGCCGGCGTCGGGCAGCTTGAAGATGCTGATCGACTTGACGCATCATATAGTCAATGGAGGCGAGCCCTTGATGCTGTTGCCGCACTATGGAGTGCGGTGGTGGCCGGCAGCAGGCTCAGATCGAGGTCAGGTGGTGCTCGGGGCGCACCAGTGACCGAGGGGCGCGGCGTAGAGCCGAGAGGTGATTCCTGCAGCGTCAAAGGCAGCCTTGGTCTGCGCTGGTCCGGAAGTGAAATGCCGCCAGCCCTCTTGATGGCCGATGATGACGTGCGGTGAGCCCAGAATCTCGGTGGCAGCGGCCGCGCGCTCAGGGGTGAGGCTTAACGGACGTCCATCGAATTTGGTTGCCACAGAGGCGCTGCCGGCGAACAGAACCGCGCAGAATCAGAGTTCGGCGTCGGTCGAGGCGGCGGCATCGGATGGGACCACCACAAGCCGGGACACCAGGAACGGTTGGCGCGCAACGGGATCAGCCCGCAGAACGGCGGACCGTACCGCCCGCTGTCGCCCGGTCGCGGCATCAATGCGGGCAAGCAGTCCGGCTATCCCGGCGAGCGCATCGCCCCGTAGACCCGCGCGGCGTTGCCGGTCTCCTCGGTTGCGGCCCCGGCACCGCCCGCCAATTCACCTGACGGCGGCACCGCGAACACAGTGGATTGCGATATGCGGTGTCGCCGTCATCCCCGTTAGTGTGGCTACGCGTTGGGAGCCGATGGCTTCCGCTTCCCATTGGCGCTCAATGCGCCCGATCTCCAGCGAGAGTGCCCGATGCATCTACGCAATAGATGGTTTCGAGGGTCAAGGTGCGGGCGCAATTCCTCAAACCAGAGTTCACCGATTACGCGGGGCTTGAAGATGTCCTGCGCCTGTTTGAAGTCCCACGCAGCCCAAGAGGAGTTAGCGTTCCGCAGCGCTTCGCGCCATTCGTTGACCGTCACACCGCGGCGCTCAAGTTGTTCGACTGCGAGCTGGAGACGCCGCTGCTCGGCTTCGTACTGCCGCTGCGCCAAGTTCTCGGCGGCCTCAGCGTCCCGCGACGCTGTCTGCTCGGCGGCGTCGGCCTCTCGTTGCGCCTTGGCCTCCCCGGCGTCGTGTTCTCGCTGCGCTCGCGCGCCCAATGTTTGCGCGATCACGGCTCCGGAAGCGGGCACGCCGGTAATCAACGAGCCGCCCAGTGCGAACCATCCTGCATCCATGCCGCCCATCGTCCCAGTGACGGCCGACAACTCAATGGCGGCATGCGGGGTTGCTGGTATCTGGTGTCTTTGTAGTCACACTCTGCTGTCGTCGGGGTCAGCCGTCGAGCTGGCCGATGTGGCGTTCAGCGGCCAGGTGGACGGCAGCCAGGGCTGCGGCTCCATGCCAGAAGAAGCGGGAATCCCGGCGACCTGCGATGTCCCGCCCGTGTGATGCGTCAGTGCGCCGACCAGCGCGAAAGCCCGGCGACTGACCCTGAAGGGCTGGTAGCACCGGGTTTCTCAGGGTTATTCGTCTCGCCGCGCCGCAGGTCATGTGTTCATGACGCACATGTGTGTGAACTCCACAGCGCGCGGTGCGTTCAACCTGGGCTACGCGCCGACGGTCCCCGCGGCGGCGACCGCCACTCGTTCGCTACCCGACGTCAGCGGGAACCCGGTGTCCGCGGCGGTCATGCAGGCCGCCAGCCTGGCCGCGACCGCCACCCGTTCGCCGTCGTGGTGCCCGACGGCTCGGCCATCCCGGACTGACACCGCCCACTGCGGGATCACCCGGCCCGGCGCTCAGCCGGCAGCCCACTCCTTGGCGCGCTCGAGCTCGTCGATACCGAACACGGCCAGTTCGCCGGGGACCATCCACGCCAGTGCATGCAGCGTGTGAGCGACCCACTCCTTGTCGGAGACGACAGCGATTCGCTTGAAGGCCGAGTGGTGCTGGAGGAGCGCGCCGAAACCCAGCTTCAGGTCCTCGGCCAACCCGCCCGGCCCGAAGCCCTCGTAATCGGAGGCAATGACCTCCACGATTCTGATCTCGCCGGTGCCGAGGAGTTCCTCCATGGCCGGTCGGAACTTGCGTAGGTCGTCGCCGGCCAGTCGTCCGGACACCCGGATTCCGGTCACGCCATCCGGCATGTCGGGCAGAATCTCAATCATCTCAAAACACTAGTCCGGTGGGGGAGGGTGCCGCACGGAACTGCGGCCGCGGACGAGATGCATTTGTGGGCGGGATCGAGCAGGATCGTTCGATGGGCACAGTGAACTGCGAACCGATTCGATGAGTCAACCCTCGACGCGTGTCACGCGGCTCGATGAGTTGCAGACCACCTCCCGTGCCAGCCTCGACGAGCTGCTCGCCAGCACGCCCCTGGCCACCGTCGCGCTGGTACGTGACGGGCATCCCGTCGTCTTTCCGACCGGGTTCGCCCGTGTCGCAGACGATCTCGTCATTCATGGCTCCACCGGTTCGCCGTGGCTGCGGGCGCTGGCCGCGGGTGCGCCCGCGGCGGTGTCGGTGACGACGCTGGACGGTGTCGTGGTGGCGCGCAGCGCGTTCGAGTCCTCGTTCCGCTACAGCAGCGCCGTTCTGTTCGGTGTCTTCGAGCCGGTCCCCGAGGCCGATCACGTCGCTTACCTCGAGGCGCTCACCGATGCGTTCATCCCCGGTCGCGTCGCCGAACTTCGGGCCAGCAACCGCAAGGAACTCGCGGCGACGCTGGCGCTGCGGATGCCGATCGCTGAGGACAACTGGTCGCTGAAGGTCAGCGATGGTTGGCCCGATGACCCCGACGAGGACGTCGCGGGCGACGCGTGGGCCGGGGTGGTGCCCATGACGGTCGCCTACGGGGCGCCACAGGCCGCACCCGATCTCACCCCGAGTATCGCGGTGCCGGCCTCGATTCGTGCGATGACGGAGCGGCCAAACCGGTAGCGAGGTCCACGCCTGCACGATTCGTGGACCCTCGGTGGCACAATGCGCAGCATGCGGATGTCGGCCAAGGCGGAGTATGCCGTTCGGGCGATGGTCCAGCTTGCGACCGTCGACGCCGACGCGCTGGTGAAGACCGACGATCTGGCCAAGGCGCAGGGCATCCCGGCCCAGTTCCTGGTCGACATCCTGACCGCGCTGCGCACCGACCGGCTGGTCCGCAGCCACCGTGGCCGTGACGGCGGGTATGAACTGGCGCGGCCGGCCGCTGAGATCAGCATCGCCGACGTGCTGCGCTGTATCGACGGCCCGCTGGCCAGCGTGCGCGACATCGGGCTGGGCGACCTGCCGTACTCGGGGCCAACGGCCTCGCTGACCGACGTGTGGCGGGCGCTGCGCGCCAGCATGCGGTCGGTGCTGGAGGAGACCAGCCTGGCCGACGTCGCGACGGGTTCGTTACCCGCGCACGTCGCCCAGATGGCTGGTGCCTACATCGACCAGGAGGAGAAGCGCGGGCACGCCTAATGGGCCCGTGCCGCGATCCCGTCGATCAACATCCGTAGGCCGCCGTCGAAGTCGTCTGTGACCGGAGTCTGCATCGCGACCTTCGACAGCGCCTCGATGTGAGGGAAGGCGCCGCCGGCGACTGCCCCGATGCGGGCCGCCGCCTCCGAGGCGCCGCCCGTCAACGGTCCCGCGAGTTCGGCCTGCGCCGCGCCGGTGACAAGGCTGAGCACCGCGTGAAACGCCGACAACCGGTCGCGGTCCTCCAGGCCCGCCCGGACTAGCGCCTCCACCAGCGCGTCGGCGATCGCGAATCCCGTCGCCGAGGCCATTCGTCGGGTGAGCACCAGCGGTATCGCCGCGGGGTGGGCCCGCACACCGCGCCACATCGTGGTCGCGACGGCGTGCACGTCGTGCCGCCAATCATCGGTCGGATCGGGGACGGCGATATCGGCCACGACCGCGGCGACGACGAGTTCCTCGAGACCCTCCTTGTCGGCGACGTAGTTGTACATCGTCATGGGGCCTGTGCCCAGTGTCGAGGCGAGGGACCGCATCGACAACGCGCCAAGCCCCGACTCGTCGACGATCCGCAGAGCGGCCGCCGCGATCTCATCCCTACTGAACCGTGCCCGCAACATTCACTCCTTGACAAGTACGCCGTACCTATTGCAGCCTAGCTCACACGTACAACGTACTTATCAAGGAGATTTCAATGGCCGAGACGATCGAGACCCAGCGCATCGACATCCGCTCCCACGGCACCCGCTGCGCGGCCTGGCTGACCCTGCCCGTCGGCACGGGCCCGCACCCCGGCGTTGTCCTCGTCCACGGACTGGGCGCGACACACGACATGATGCTGCGCCAGTACGAGCAGCACTTTGCCGCGTCGGGAATTGCGACCCTGGCCTTCGACTATCGGCACACCGGGGAGTCCGACGGTCAACCACGCCAACATATCTCGATGACACGGCAGCGCCAGGACGTGCACTCCGCGCTGGACGCCCTCAGGCGACACCCCGACGTCGACGCGTCGCGGTTGGGTCTGTGGGGCACCAGCCTCGGTGGCATGCACGTGGTGCGGGTGGCCGCCGAGCGATCGGACGTCGCCGTCGCCGTCGTGCAGTGTCCGATCGTGCACGGTCCTGGCGCCGCACGCAGCCTCGGTGTGCGCGACCCGCTGCGGTTGACCCCGGCCGTCGTCGAGGACGCGGTGCGGGCGCTGTTGCGGCGCGGACGTCGTTACGTCCCGATCGTCGGGGCACCTGGCACGCTCGCGATGGTCACCGCGTCGGGAGCCGAATCCGGTTGGAACTCAACCGTGGAGCGCGGTGGGCGATTCGACAACCGCATCGCCGCGGCGGATGCGGTCGCGATGGTCGCGACCTCGGCGTTGCGGTATGCCCGCAAGGTGTCGGCGCCGCTGCTGGTGTGCGTGTGCGACCGGGAGAACCTGATGGATCCGCGGCACGCGGCGACCGTCGCGCGCCACGCTCCGCGCGGTGTCGCCCGCCACTACGACTCGGATCACTTCGCGATCTACCACCTGCCTCTGATCGCCGGTGTCCTCGCGGATCAGACCGCCTTCCTCGCCGAGCACCTCCGTGTCAATGCGTGACATGCTGCGCGGCAACGACATACGATTCCAGCGCGTCGCCGCCAGCTTGACCGACGAGGAATGGGCGGCGCCGAGCCTGTGCGTGGCATGGACCAACCACGAGGTGCTCGCGCACCTGGTCATCGGTTACGGTTCCGGGCCCGGGGGCGTTGTCGCGGGCATGTATCGTCACCGTTCGTTCGACGGTGCCAACGCCGAGCTGGCACGGGCACTGGCCGCGCGGCGGACTCCCTCGCAGTTGTTGGACGACTTCGTCGGATTCACACACCGGCCGGCAGGCATGGGCCGGTACTTCCCGCGCGCCCTGCTGCTCGGCGACCACGTCACCCACGAACTCGACATCCTGTTCGCCCTCGAGCGCGAGCCGACGATCTCGCCCGACGCCCTGATCGCGGTGCTGAACACGCAGGTGTCACTGCCCAATCCGTTCGTGCCCGCGTTCCGCAACGGTCGAGGACTGCGCATCTGCGCCACCGACGTGGAGTGGGCGCACGGACAGCGGGGGCCCGCGGTGCACGGCCGGGCCGCCGATCTGGTCTCCGTACTGGGGCACAGGCCGCGGGCGCTGGGTCGCCTTCACGGTGACGGGGTGCCGGTGCTGGCCGAACGGGTGCTCAGCCGCCAGAGCCGTACGGCCGGGTGATGATCTCCAGGTAGTGCCCGGAGGGGTCCTGGAAGTACACGCCGCGACCACCGTCGTTGTGGTTGATCTCGCCGGGGTGTTGGCCGCGAGGGTCGGCCCAGTGCTGCAGCTCCCGCTGGCGAATGCGGCCATAGATGTCGTCGAACTCGGCCTCGGACACCAGGAATGCGTAATGCTGCGGGTGGATATCCGCGTCCGCAGGGGCCTGGGCGTAGTCCAGGCTGGCACCGTGATCGATGGTCACCGCCAGGAACGGCCCGAACTCCTTTGCGTCGGGCAGTCCGAACATCTCGGTGAAGAACTTCGCGGACTCCGTGCGGTCCCGTGAGGCGACGATGGTGTGGTTGAACGTGATGGCCATGTCAATCCAGTGAACCACCGCGCACGGAGCCACCGCAACGATGCACGATGAAGTCATGCACAACGACGTTCTCGACCTGCGATCGCTGGCGGTCCCCGTGATCGCCGCACCAATGGCAGGTGGTCCCAGCACGCCCGAACTCGCCGCGGCCGCAACCAATGCGGGTGGCCTCGGTTTCCTGGCCGCCGGGTACCTCACCGCTGAGACGCTCGCCGAGCGGATCGCCGCCGCGCGCGCCCTGACATCGGGACCCCTGGGGGTGAACCTGTTCGTGCCACAGGCCAGCGTCGCGGCCCACGACGCGATCCACCGCTATGCGGCCACCCTCGAGGACGAGGCGAGTCGGTATCACGCCAAGCTCGGCGAGCCCCGCTACGACGACGACCACTGGGCAGCGAAGCTCGAGGTCGTGATGGACCTGCGGCCCGACGTGGTGTCGTTCACCTTCGGGCTGCCCGACGCCGAACAGTGCAGCCGGCTGCGGGCGCTGGGCATCGCGACCGTCGCGACGGTGACCACGCTCGCCGAGGGCGAGGCGGCGGTCGCCCGCGGTGTCGACGTGCTCGCCGCGCAGGGGCCCAACGCGGGCGGGCATCGCGGCACGCTCGATGCCGTCGCGACGCCGCCGACGCAGCCGCTCGACCAGCTGCTGCGCGCCACCACCATCCGCCTCGGCGTGCCCGTCATCGCGGCGGGTGGCCTCATGACCGCTGTCGACGTCGCCGATGTGCTCGCGTACGGCGCGGTGGCCGCGCAACTGGGGACGGCGTTCCTGCTGGCCGACGAGGCGGGTAGCAGTCCCGTGCACCGCGCCGCCCTGCAGGACCCGCAGTTCAGTGAAACCGCTGTCACGCGTTGCTTCTCGGGCCGGTACGCACGCGGGCTGCGTAACCGCTTCATCGACGAGCACGATGCGGCCGCCCCGTTCGGCTATCCGGAGATCCACTATCTGACCAGTCCACTGCGCGCCGCGGCGGTGCGGGCGGGAGACCCGCACGGCGTCAACGTGTGGGCGGGCACCGGGTTCCGCAAGGCCAAGGCAGCCCCTGTCGCCGACATCATCGCGTCGGTGGCCTGAGTGCTGACCTGACGGGCTCAGCGGTGCCGTCCGGCCCCGGCTCCCTCGACGACCACGTCGCCCTCGTCGGACCGGGCCGTGATCTGGGCCGCCGCCCGCGCGGGGTCGGTGGTCTCCGGCACCCGCACCCGGGCGGAATCGCCTGACGCGCGGACCAGGTATGGCCCGGGGGTCGGCAGTGAGATCACGATGTCACCGGTGCGGGTGGACGCCTCGACGGTGCGCGGCGGAGCCTCCTTGAAGTCAACCGATATCTCGCCGTCGACGGACTCGGCCACGAATGACTCGCTCACCGAGATGGGGTCGCGGGTGAGGACGGTGCCGTCCTGGCCCGTGACATCGATGCGCCGCGCCGAGCCGCTGAGGATCACCGCGCCGTAGGTGTTGCTCGCGACCAGGCTGTCGAGGTCGGCCTGCACTAGCAGCACGCCCTTGTCCTGCGTTGTGGTGACCGACAATCGGCGCGCCATCTCGGGCGGCAGGGTCACGGTGATCTCGCCGGCCCGGCCCCATCCCATGAACTCGGGTGTCACACCGTTGACGGTGATCCGGGTCGTCTGCGCGTCCTGGTTCACCTGCAGGGTGCGCTCGCCCGAGCGGGCGGACTTCAACAGACGCATCGAGACCCGCGGCTCGCGCGCGTCACGGTCGGTCCTCAGCCGCAGCGCCGCGGGAACGTCGCCCGTGTCGATGACGAGTGACCGGGTGTCGGAGGGGAACGCCGTCTCGTCGGCCACTACCCGGAACATGCTGACACCCCAGGCGGTTGCGCCGAGCGACAGGACGGTGCCGACCACCACGACGGAGGCGGCGATGACGAGGAACACGCGCACGGCGGTCCGGCCGCCCGGCGTCAGGGGCGGGGGTGCGGCCGAGACCGGCGGCGCGGCAGGGGGAGCCGGGGGAGGTGGGGGAGCGATGATCGTCACGGTGAAATACCTTTCAGCGATTCAGGATTCGAGGTAGCGCAGGACCGCGAGCACACGGCGGTTCTCGCTGTCGTCGGGTGCGAGATCGAGCTTGGCGAAGATCGAGGCGATGTGCTTCTCGGCCGACCCGACCGACACGTGCAGGGCTGCGGCGATCGCCGAGTTCGTGCGGCCCTCCGAGATCAACTGCAGGACCTCGGTTTCCCGCGGGGTGAGTGCGTCGAGTGCCGAGCGGCGGCGTGACCGGACCAGGATCTGTGACACCACCTCGGGGTCGAGCACTGTGCCGCCGGTGCCGACGACCTCGACGGCGTCGAGGAACGCGGGCACGTCGGCGACCCTGTCCTTGAGCAGATAGCCGAAACCCCTGGTGTCCGAGGCGATCAGGTCGGTGGCGTAGCGCTCCTCGACGTAGTGCGACAGCACCAGTACCGGTGACTCGGGGTTCTGGGAGCGCAGGAGCGCCGCGGCGCGGATGCCCTCGTCGGTGAACGTCGGTGGCATCCGGACGTCGACGATCGCGAGATCCGGCCGGAGTTCGTTGACGATGTTGAGCAGGTTGGTCGCATCGGACGCGCCGGCGACCACGTCGTGGCCAGAGTCGGTCAGGATCCGCTCGATGCCGGCCCGCAGTAGCGCGGAGTCCTCGGCGATCACGATGCGCATGGCAGGACCGCCGTCACGATCGTCGGGCCGGTGACCGGGCTGGACACCGAGAATGTGCCGCGTGCGGCGCGCACTCGATCGCCAAGACCGCGCAGACCCGTCGCGTCGTCGGGGGCGGGTGCCTCCGCGCCCCCGACACCGTCGTCGAACACCGACACGTACAGGGTCTGGGCGGGCTCATCGAGACGCACCGTGACCACGGCCTGGCTGGCCTGTGCGTGCTTGGCGACGTTGGTCAGGGCCTCGGCGACGACGAAGTACGCCACGGACTCGACCTCCTCGGGCAGGCGCCGCGGCAGGTAGACATTGAGCGTGGTCGGCACCCCCGACGTCTGCATGCGTTGTACGACCGACGACAGCGCGGCATCCAGACCGCGGTCGGCCAGGATGGTCGGCGCGATGCCACGAACCACATTGCGCAACTCCACCAGCGCGCTCTTGGCGTCGTCATGCGCCTCGCCGATGAGGGCGCGCGCCTGCGGCAGGTCGGTGTCGAGCTTGGTCTGGGCCAGCCCGATCGTCATGGCAAGCGAGACGAGGCGGGGCTGCACACTGTCGTGCAGATCGCGCTCGATGCGATTGCGCTCGGCCTGCGCCGAGGACACGGCGCCGGCGCGGGCGTCGGTGAGCGCGTCGACCTCGTACTGGAGCGCCTCGGTCGGCGAGGCGGGGAGCAGCCACCGATCGATCGACGCGTCCACGGCGGGGGCGAACACCACGATGGCCGCGGCCGCGGCCAGCGCGACGATGGCCAGTACCCAGGCCAGCGGCGGGGACAGGAAGGACAGTCCGGCCGCGTCGTCGCTGTTGCCGATCGCGGTGGCGACCGCGGGCGCTGCGAAGGCGAACACCACCAGGACCAAGGCGATACCGGTGGCCAGCAGGTCATAGATCATGCGGAGGTAGTGGTGCGCGAACGCCTTCCAGAACCGTGCGCTGCTGATGTCCAGCCACAGCTGGTGGCACCAGCCCTGAAAGCCGTTGTGGTGCGACAGCTTGCGTGCAGGCACGGGAATGCCCAGGCCGAACACCGCCTCGCTGCGCACGCGTTCGACCCAGTCGACGCCGCGGATCAGGTAGACGAACACGACCGCCGCCACCAGGAAGCCGATGATCGACGGGATCGAGGAGAAGGCGATGACCATGATCGCCAACGGAATCCAGAACCAGACGACACCGATTGCGGCGCCGGTGATCATCGACGCCGACGGCACCAGACCGATGGGACGGCTGGGTTTCGCGGTATCGATGGTCACCGGTGGGCCGGTGAGCGTGTCGGGGGGTGTGGTGACTGCAACCATGCCTTCAACCTATGGATGATCCGGCAGATGCAACACCGCGATCGCCCGAGAACTCTGCGGGGGTTAACCCCCGCAGCATGCGCGCGATGAGTTTTCGTGGCGAATCCGGTCTGCCCCAGTATCCGATCCGCCACTCACGCAGGAGAGCACCTATGAGCGCCACAGTCGACAGCACCGCAGCCGCCACCGGCTCGGCCCCACGGACCATCGCCAACAAGGTTGGTATCGCGATCAGCGTGCTCGTCGGCGCCTTCCTGGTGTTCGACGTCGTCGGCAAGCTGATGATGCCGACGCAGGTGGAGGCGGGAGTCGAGGATCTCGGGTTCCCCATCAGCCAGGCGCTGGTGATGGGACTCGTGCTGGCCGTGTGTGTGCTCGCCTACGCGGTTCCGCGCACGGCTGTGCTCGGTGCGCTGGGCATCACTGCGTATCTCGGTGGCGCCGTGACTGCGAACATGCGCATCGAGGCGCCGCTGTTCAGCCACACGCTGTTCGCCGTCTACCTCGGCGTGCTGATGTGGGTCGGGCTGGTGCTGCGGCGTCCGGAACTGCTGCGCGTCGCCGGCCTGCGTCGCTGAGTCACTTGCGCGCGATCAGTTCCAGCGCAATGCCGTCGGGATCGCGGAACTCCAGGATGTACCCGTGACTGATCTCCTTGATCGGCTCGCGGGTCACATCCAGTTCATCCAGAAGGGCTGCGGCAGAGACCAGTTCATCCCGGCTGCCGACGTGCAGGCACAGGTGGTCCAGGCCCACTCGATTCTCGTCGAATCGATCGTCGGCGACGGGACGCAAGCCGAGCAGGAACGCGCCGGTGTTGTACAGGACGCCGCCGAACAGGAAGCTCAGCTGCTCACGCGTGGCGTCATCGGCGTCCTCGGGCATCTCGACCGCGACGGGCCACCCGAACACGGCTTCGTAGAACTGGCGCGACCGCGCGATATCGGTGACGGTGAGCCGAATGTGTGCGATGGAGTTCGCGGTGATCGCCATGGGAATCATCGTGCCAGGCCCCGGTGCGGGCACGGCGTGCCAGAATCCCGATGTGCAAATTGGGATGACGATGCCGGTGATGGAGCCGAACCTCGACGCGGCGATGCTGCGGTCCTGGGCGCGGGTGATCGACGACGGGCCGTTCTCGTCGCTGTGCTGGGGCGAGCGGATGTGTTTCGACAACCCCGACTCGCTGACCCTGCTTGGCGCGTTGGCGGCGTGGACCGATCGGGTCCGACTGGTGACCACCGTCATCGTGCCGCAACTGCACGACCCGGTGATGCTGGCGAAGGCCCTGGCGACGGGCGACATGATCAGCGGCGGCCGCCTCACCGTCGGGATCGGGGTGGGCGGCCGGCACGAGGACTACCACGCCGTCGGCGCCGATCCCTCGACCCAGACGATGCGAGGTATGGCCGAGCGGGTCGCGATCATGAAGCGCGTGTGGGCGGGGGAGAAGGTCACCGAGTCCGTGCTGCCGGTCGGTCCGCCGCCCGTGCAGCATGGGGGACCCTCGCTCATGGTCGGAACCATCGGGCCCAAGACCGTGCGCAGCGCGGCGGCGTGGGCCGACGGCGTGGCAGGCACGATCCTCGATCTCGACCCCGTCAAGCAGAACGAACTGTTCGACGTCGCCAGGGAGTCATGGGCGGGCCAGGGTAAGCCGACGCCGCATCTCGCGACGTCGTTCTGGTTTGCCATCGGCGAGGGTGACGAGCCGCGGGCGCAGGTGCACCGCCACCTCCTCCGCTACATGAACTGGATTCCCGAGGAGTTCGTCGACGCCATCGCGCCGACCACCGGATGGTCCGGGACCGATGAGGAACTCGTCGAGGTGCTGCGGGGGTTCGAGGCGATTGGCACCGACGAGGTGCATCTCATCCCGACGAGCTCGGACATCGACCAGGTCCGGCGAGTGGCCGACGTGGTCAAGGAGTTCGTCTAGTCGGGTGTCTTCATTGGGCGTCGAGGAGTTCGGCTGCACGCAAAGCGGTCCACAGTTCGACGAGCGCCTCCGTGTCGGCAGGGTCGAGTCCCGTGAGTTGGGCGATGCGCTTTACCCGGTACAGCACGGTCTGGCGATGGACGTGCAGAGCCTCGGCGGTGGTCTGCCACGACCGGCGATTTCGCAGGAAGGCATCCAACGTCGTCACGAGGTCGGATTGGTGCTCAGCGTCGTAGCGCCGCAGCGGCTCGAGTACCCGGTCCACCAGCGCTCGCGCTTCGTCGACATCCGACAGCCCGATCCAGCGTGATTCGCGTCCGTAATGCGAGAGCACAGTGTCACGACGCTTGGCCAACGACAGCGCCCAGGTGGCCTCCCGGATCGCATCCTGAAACCGTGTCAACGAGTTCAGGCGCTGGCTCACGCCGATGCGTGCTGAACTTCCCAGTGATCGCGTGAGCACCCCTTCCCATCGCCCGTCACCGGACACAAGGGCATACATAAGGCCCTCCTTGAGGGTGATGAAATAGGGAATCGAGTTGCGCCACAACGCATTGTGAACCGTCAATGCCCGGCTTTCATCACCACTGCTGGCTGCGACCAAGACAGCATCAGTGGCCTGCAGGCCGACATCGCTCAGCGCGCGGCTCACCGATTCCACGTCTACGCGATTCTCGAGCAGGCTCGCGAGCAGGGTCGCCCCGTCGCGACGGGCGTGCTCGAGTACCAGGAGCGTTTCGGACAGCTCCAGGCTGACGACGGTGGCTGCGTGTTGGAGTTGGATGGGATCAACCCGGGAGTCGGTCGTGATCACGACCAGTGCAGCCCCGGGGTGTCGTTGGATATCGGTGAGTAGTGCGGCGCGGCCGTCGGCCGCGGGCAATCCAAAGGCGCCGGCGGACACATTCGTGGAACTAGTCGACAACTCGGCTACTGCGTTCTTGGTGATCGTGTCCAGTGGTGCGCTGCCGGGGAACCAGGGCTCGCCGGTTTCGCGGTCGCACACATAGAGCTGGCAGCCCAGTTCTCGGGCCAACGACTCGAACAACTGCGCTGACGGGGTGTTCGCGGCAATGTGGCGGCGCACCAGATCGTAGATCCGGACCGTGCGGGTTAAGCGCGTGGACTGGTCCAACAAGGTGGCCTCAGCCACTGCTCGCGAGATCGCCACGAACGGCAACGGGTACCGGATCTGCAACACCGGGAGGCCGAGTCGATCGCTTGCCCGGATGAACCGCCGCGTCAGCGGAGGGCAGTACATCTGCTCGCCGATCGCCAGGCCCGACGCGCCTACCTCGTTGAGCTTCTCCGCTAGAAGCTCTTGTCCGCCTGCTGTTTTGGGGAACGATAGTCCGTTGGTCATCAGTAGCTCGCCGCCGGTGATCCACCGCCACGGCTCCGGTAGGTCGGAGGTGTGCGTCCACGAGATGGTTCGCTGGGAACCAGTCTCGCCGGCGAGGAATTCGAGGCCGAGGTGGGGGACATCAGCAAGCTCACCGACCGTGATTGCCACGGAGACCTCCCTGCGCTGTTTATACGTTCGCTCAACTGGGTTGCGTGCTGTTTGAGCGATTGTCACTCGACAATGACCGTAGCCGCCCACCAATCTGTGTGTCACCTCACATCGAGCATCGAGGCCAGTCCTACAGGGGAGCCAATGTCACAAGCCAGCCATCTCATCGACGATGCACCGATCACCGCCTTTCATAGAAAACTCACGCTGTATTCGTCGGGTGGCCCGTTCATCGACGGCTATGCGCTGTCGATCATCGGCGTCGCACTGATCACGCTGCAACCGGCAATGAACCTGTCCACCACGGAGATCGGTTTGGTCGGCGCGTCCAGCCTGATCGGCATCTTCGTCGGTGGCGGGCTGTTCGGCTATCTCACCGACCGCATCGGCCGGCACATCATGTACATCGCGGATCTGCTTGCGCTGGCCGTCTTCTCGATCTTGTCGGCCTTTGCCGAGGAGCCGTGGCAGATCATCGCACTGCGCTTCCTTCTCGGTGTCGCCATCGGTGCCGACTATCCGATCGCCACATCGCTGCTCGCGGAGTTCCTGCCACGCAAACAACGCGGACGGTATCTCGGCGCGATGTTCGTGGTGTGGGCCGTTGGTGCCGCCGCCGCGTACGTCGTCGGCTACGCGCTCAGGGACTTTGGCCCAGACGCCTGGCGGTTGCTGCTGGCCAGCCCGGCGGTCTTCGCCATCATCACATTGCTGGCCCGCTTGGGCACACCGGAGTCGCCGCGCTGGCTGCTGAGCAAGGGCCGTGTCTCGGAGGCCGACGCCTCGATCAAACGCGCGTTCGGAGAACAGTTCTCGGTCAAGGACCTGCCACAGGAGAAGGCCGCCAAGACGTCGTTCCTGACGGTGTTCAAACCGCCCTATCTGAAGCGAACCATCTTCGTCAGCGTCTTCTGGACTGTGCAGGTTATCCCGCTGTTCGCGGTGTACACGTTCGCGCCCGAGCTGCTGGAATCCTTCGGCCTTGAGGGCGATTCGAACCTCTACGGGGGATCGCTCATCATCGCGATCCTCTTTGTGGTGGGCGGCATCCCGGGGTTGTGGCTGGTCGAGCGGATCGGCCGCCGCGCGTTGCTGATCGGATCCTTCGCGATCATTGCCATCGCGCTGGCAATACCCGCTGTCATCCCGGGCGTGCCGGCAACGGTGTTCTTCCTGGCGCTCGCGGTGTTCGCGGTGGCCTCCGGTGCCTCCAGCTTCTTGGAAGTCGTCTACCCCAACGAGTTGTTCCCCACCGAGGTGCGCGCGACGGCCGTGGGTGTGGGCACGGCGATGAGTCGGATCGGGTCGGCGGCGGGCACCTACCTGATGCCGATGGCGCTGGTGGCGATGGGTCCCGGCGGTGCACTGGGAATCGGTGCGGCCGTCACGGTGGTCGGCTTGCTGGTCGCCATCTTCATGGCACCCGAGACGCGCGGCGTGGCGTTGGCGGAGTGCGCGACCACGGATGACGACACCGCCCCTGAGGAGAGCGTGCGTCTCAGATGACGCGACTCCCAACAAGTCCCCTTTCAATAACTATCGTCAGGAGTGCTACATGACCGACAACAATCAGCTCGTGGGTGCGCTACCCGCGACCCAGGTGCCGCGCTACGCGGGCAAGGGCACCTTCGCTCGGATCGCCGACATTCACGAGGTCAGTGATTACGACATCGCTATCCTGGGCGTGCCGTTCGACGGTGGCACGTCCTATCGTCCGGGCGCTCGGTTCGGCCCCATGGCGGTGCGGCAAGCGGCGCGCACGCTGCGGCCGGGGTTCCACGTCGAATTGGGTGTCGCCCCCTTGGAGTCGATGCAGATCGTCGACGCCGGTGATGTGTCGGTGACACCGTACGACATCGCCGAAGCATGCCAGCAGATCCAGAACCATGTGAGTGACGTCCTCGGGGGAGGTGACCGCCGGATCGTCTCGATCGGTGGTGATCACACCATCGCGCTGCCGAACCTACGTGCGCTGCACGCCAAGCACGGACCGGTGGCGTTGGTGCACTTCGATGCTCACCTGGACACCTGGGACACGTACTTCAACGCGCCAGTCACTCACGGCACGATCTTCCGCCGCGCGTTCGAAGAGGGATTGCTCGTTGAGGATCATTCGATCCACATCGGGATCCGCGGACCGATCTACGACCAGGCCGACTTGAGCGATGACGCAGGCATGGGGTTCAAGATCATTCGCGCCGGCGACCTTGACGTCATCGGCATCGAAGCTGCGGTCGACGTCGTACGTCGCCGGGTGGGTGACACGCCGGTGTATCTGTCGATCGACATCGATGTGCTGGATCCGGCGTTCGCGCCCGGCACCGGAACGCCTGAGTCCGGGGGACTCAGCGCGCGGGAACTGCTGCGCATGCTCCGCCAGTTGAGCGGGCTCAACCTGGTGGGAGCCGATGTCGTCGAGGTGGCACCGGCCTACGACCACGCCGAGATCACCAGTGTTGCGGCGGCAACCGTGGTGTTCGACCTGGTCTCGCTCATGGTGGCCGGCGCGCGCACCACTTCCGCTGTCACAGCGAATGGACCAGTCGCAGATGGGGCGTCCTCAACGTAGCGCCGGCTGGGCGGGTCAGTGGACCCATGGAGCTGTGGAGCAGGTAGCGCCCGACGTAGTTGCTGGCGCTGTGACGCAGTTGCTGGCGCTGTAACGCACGACGGCCCGAGGGCGACGAACAAGTCGTGATCCGTCGTCTGTGCCTGCTCATCAGCCTGATCGGCGTGGCGTTCGCCGGCCTAGCCACCGGTACCGCCGCCGCGGCGCCCGCGTGCCCCGACTTCCACTGGATGGGTGCCGCGGGCTCCGGGCAGCGTGACGGTGCCAAACTCGCCGCGAACGGCGGTATGGGCGATGTGGTCTATCAGTCGTATCAGCAGCTGCAGGGTGCGCTGGCCCAGAACGGCCAGACGATCACGGCCGAGGCCATCGAGTACCCCGCCGCACCCGTGCCCGTTGAGGGTGGGCTCGGCGGCTGGATGGGCTTCATGGACAGTGTGGACGTCGGCACCGACGCCACCGAGGAGCAGTTCGCCGCCTTCACCGAGCAGTGCCCGACCACCAAGGTGATTCTGGCGGGCTACTCGCAGGGCGCCATGGTCATCCACCGCAACCTCTATGACCTGGCCGACAACCCGCAGGTGGCGGCCGCGCTGCTGATCGCCGACGGCGACCGCCTGCCCGTCGACACCACCATCGCCATGGGGTCGGCGGCCGCGACGGCCGGCGTCGGTCACGGGGTGGCCCAGGAACACTCGTTCCTGGCCGGGACCAACACCTCGATGCTGCCGTCCGAGATCGGCGCCCGCACGATCAGTGTCTGCGACGTCGGTGACCCGGTCTGCGACTACGACCCCGACACCAGCACGCTGTCGCCCGCCGAACTCGCCGTGCACACCGCCTACGCGCCGGCAGTCAGCGGCCAGCACGCCTGGGGGACACCGCTCTACTACCTGGTGTCCAGTCAGGTGGCGTCCAGCCCGGCTGCTGCTGACGAGCAGGTGCACATGACCGCGGCGCACGCCGGCGGCTGAGGCCCAACGCATCGGCGTGAACCCATCGCGCCGCCAATCCGTGTTACCTGTGTCACGTCGACCCAGGGGGCACCGTGCTGAAACGCAACCGCCGGTATGTAAGCGTCGCGATCAGGGGGATTGCCGTTGTCGGCATCGCCGCTATGGTCGCGCTCCCGCTGGCCCCGGGAGTTCAGGCGCAGTCGCCGCCGACCGTGACGCCGACCGTGACGCCGACCGTCACGCAGGACGTCCGACTGGCGGCCACGACGGTTCCGCCCGGTGGGCTCATCACCAGCTTCCTGGGCAATCAGGTCACCTACTGCTCGATCATCTGCCCACTTCTCGTCGACACCGCCGTGACGGCGATCGCCACGACACTGCAGACACCGGGTGTTCTGGCTGGCGCATTGCGGACGGGTGATCTGTGGAAGGCGATCGGCATCACCGCGGCATCGGTGACCGGGCCCGTCAATGCCGCGGCGCAGGCGACCATCCTCGCCGACGGCTCCCTGGTGGCGCCGCGGGCGCTGAACGCGTTCGAGGTGGCTGTGGTCGGGTTGATGAACATCGTGCCCGCCGCGCTGGGCGGGCTACCCGGGATCGTCGCGGCCATCCAGACCGCCCGCCAGGACACGTTCACCGCGCTGAACCTGCCGATCGTGCCCAATCCCACGCCAACCGTCATGCCCCGCGGTGTCCTGCAGGTTGCCGTCGTCGGGGCCATCGATGTGGTCGGGGCGATCATCTTCCCGGCCTTCAACCACGTCCTGTCCGCCGTGTTCGCGGTCCCTGATGCCGTAGCCCAGGAACTGGCCGTGACCGGTGATCCGGTGCGAGCGCTCGCCGCGGGTTTCAACACCGCTGCCAGGGAACTGACCGCTGCAGGCACCGACATCGTGGATGCGGTGGTGACCGCGGTCAACAATGTGCGCACGGAAATCGAGCAGTCGCATCCGGCGAATCGGGTGGCGCCGCCGCAGGAGCGGAGTTCGGTCACGACGACGACGCCGACGCTCCTAGTGCCGAAGCGCCTAGTGCCGGACGCCGCAGTGCAGCACGCCGTAGTCCCGGATCCCGTAGTGCCGGGCCCTGTGGCGGCCGAACCGTCGCGCCATTCGGTCACGACGACCAAACACACCGACGATGGGATCGGCGGCACTCACCGGTCGCCCGACGCGACGCCCGGGTCACGCGACGTGATGTCGCAGCTCCGAGACACCGCGCGCGACGTCGTTGGGAAGCTCTCCGCAAGGCCTGACCACGCCGTGTCGGACCGGCCAGGCATCTCAGCGGCGACTGTCACCGACACCGACACCAAGGCGGATCACAAGGCCGACGGCGCTAACCGTTCACCGCGGGCGGAGTCGTCACACAAGGGTGCGGACAACGCGGGGTCGTCCCACGACGCATGACCTCATATCGGTCAGTTCAGACCGATATGCGGCGGCGGTCGGAACGCATCGGCGGGTTGACCGAGTGCCACGGCGATACTGCTGCCGATCGGGCCGTGTTCGTCGAACAGGGTCGCCGCGCCCGAGGCAATGCCCGCGTCACCGTGGTGGGCATGCGCGGCAAGCCCGATGTGGTCGCCTATCGGCAATCGGCTCAGCGATATCGTGAAGTCGGCGTTGATGTAGCGCAGACCCCCTGTGCCCCAATGGGTTAACGCGCTGGTGACATCGCCGGCCAGGGCGACCCGCGTGAACGGTGTCATCTCCACGTCCGCGATCAGCGGCCGGATCTCGCGCACCCAGGCGAACTTCTGGAAGCCCTCCTGCTCCCACTCGACGGACGTCCCGCCCAGCGTCCCCACGGCACCGGTGCTGCCGTACGCCCACAGCAGGAACGGCATCGTGGGCGCGGGGGCCACTGAGTCGTCGGGCAACGGTGGCATGGTCACCGGCTGCGACCACACCTGCCCCTCGGGGTGCTCGCTGCGGCGCAGCAACACCGCACTCGCTCGTGACACCACGTCGTCGCGTTGCAGAATCTCCGCGTCGACGACTTTGATGCGCTTGCCCTCGCGGCGGACGGTGGTGCGGATCTGGACGGGCTCCATGAACGTGGGACGCAGCAGGTCCACTGTCAGCCTGGTGGGTTGCAGCTGCGAGTCCGTCTGCTCGCGCTCGATGGCCCAGCCCAGGAGGCCGCCGACGATATGACCGCTGACGGTGGCACCCCACGGCCCCTGGGCCATCGGGCCGGGGACGAAACGGTCTCCGTCGACGGTGAAGAAGGCTTCCGGTTCGTCGGCAGTGCTCATTGCGCTCACGATAGGCGAGCGTGACCGAGCGTTGGATTCGACCGCATTGGCTGGTGACAGCCAATTTCTGAGGTGGGTGCCCCCGGCAGGAATCGAACCTGCGGCCTTCTGCTCCGGAGGCAGACGCTCTATCCCCTGAGCTACGGGGGCGCAAGCAACATGTGCTGCGCCGGTTGGGCCTCGATAGCCTAACTCATCGCCGCGGCCACATTCACGTCCCTGCCAGTGACCCGTCGACCGGAAACCGATTCGGGACGTGAGCACCCCAGACCATAGGATGGTCCCTCGTGACCCCCGCCGATCTGGCCGAGCTGCTCAAGACCACTGCCGCGGCCGTTCTGGCCGAGCGCGGCCTCGATGCCGCCGCTCTGCCGGCGACCGTGACGGTGGAGCGTCCACGCAACCCCGAGCACGGCGACTACGCCACCAACCTGGCGCTGCAGCTGGGCAAGAAGGTCGGCACCAACCCGCGTGAGTTCGCCGGGTGGCTGGTGACCGCACTCGCCGACGCCGAGGGCATCGCGGGTGCCGACGTCGCGGGCCCCGGATTCGTCAACCTGCGGATCGAGGCGTCCGCGCAGGGCGTCGTCGTCGCCAACGTCATCGAGGCGGGCGCCACCTACGGCCACTCCGCAGACCTCGCCGGGAAGCGGGTCAACCTCGAGTTCGTCTCGGCCAATCCGACCGGTCCGATTCACATTGGTGGCACCCGTTGGGCCGCGGTCGGTGACGCGCTGGGCCGGCTGCTGAGCACGCAGGGCGCAGAGGTGGTCCGCGAGTACTACTTCAACGACCACGGCGCTCAGATAGACCGCTTCACCAACTCGCTGATCGCCGCCGCCAAGGGCGAGCCGACACCCGAGGACGGTTACGCGGGCGCCTACATCGGTGACATCGCCGCCCAGGTTCTCGCGAAGGCACCCGATGCGCTCAGCCTGTCCGATGAGCAGCAGCGCGAGACCTTCCGTGAAATCGGCGTCGACCTGATGTTCACCCACATCAAGGAGTCGCTGCACGAGTTCGGCACCGACTTCGACGTTTACACCCACGAAGACTCGATGCACACGTCAGGCCGCGTCGATCAGGCCATCGCCAAGCTGCGGGAGACCGGCAGCATCTACGAGAAGGACGGTGCGACGTGGTTGCGCACCACCGACTTCGGTGACGACAAGGACCGCGTCGTCATCAAGAGCGATGGTCAACCCGCCTACATCGCAGGCGATCTCGCGTACTTCCTGGACAAGCGCCAACGTGGGTTCGACCTGTGCATCTACATGCTGGGCGCCGACCACCACGGCTACATAGCGCGGTTGAAGGCCGCCGCGGCGGCACTGGGGGATGACCCCGACACCGTCGAGGTGCTCATCGGGCAGATGGTCAACCTGGTGCGCGACGGCCAGCCGCTGCGGATGAGCAAGCGAGCCGGCACCGTCATCACGCTCGACGACCTGGTCGAGGCCATCGGTGTGGACGCCGCACGGTATGTGCTCATTCGCAGCTCGGTCGACAGCCCCATCGACATCGACCTGGCGCTGTGGTCCAGCGCGTCGAGTGAGAACCCGGTCTACTACGTGCAGTACGCGCACGCCCGGCTCTCGGCACTGGCACGCAGCGCCGTCGAACTCGGCCTCTCACCCGCCACCTCGCACCTGGTTCTGCTCGATCACGACCGCGAGGGCACGCTGATGCGGACCATCGGTGAGTTCCCTCGCGTGCTGAACACCGCTGTGTCCCTTCGTGAACCACATCGGGTGTGCCGCTACCTCGAAGACCTGGCCGGTGACTACCACCGGTTCTACGATTCCTGCCGGGTACTGCCGCAGGGAGACGAAGAGCCCGGCGATCTGCACGCCGCGCGGCTGGCCCTGTGCGCGGCGACGCGACAGGTCATCGCCAACGGCCTCCAGATCCTGGGCGTGAGCGCACCGGAGCGTATGTGATGGCACATCCAGCTGGACCGCGGCACGCGGAGGACAAGCACCATGGCGGTGCTCCCGCGCGGCCGGTGTCGGTCACCGAGATGCTCACCATCGCCCCGAACGTGTGGCCACGCAATGCCGTTCGCGGCGCTGATGGCGAGGTGTCCATCGCGGGAGTGCCGGTCAGCACCTTGGCCGCCGACTACGGCACGCCGCTCTTCGTCATCGACGAGGCCGACTTCCGCAGCCGTTGCCAGGACATCGCCGCGGCCTTCGGCGGCGGCGAGCACGTGCGCTACGCCGCCAAGGCGTTCCTGTGCTCCGAGATCGCCCGCTGGGTCGACGAGGAAGGCCTCTCGCTCGACGTCGCCACTGGCGGCGAGCTCGCTGTGGCGTTGCACGCGGGATTCCCGGCGGATCGGATTGCGTTGCACGGCAACAACAAGTCGATCGCCGAACTCACCACCGCGGTGAAGGTCGGCGTCGAACACGTCGTGCTCGACTCCGTCACCGAGATCGAGCGGCTCGACGCGATCGCCGGCGAGGCGGGCATCGTCCAGGACGTCCTGGTGCGCGTCACCGTCGGCGTCGAGGCGCACACCCACGAGTTCATCTCGACCGCGCACGAGGACCAGAAGTTCGGGCTCTCGTTGGCCAGCGGTGCCGCGATGGACGCCGTCCGAAAGGTCTTCGCCACCGACAACCTGCGTCTCGTCGGCCTGCACAGCCACATCGGTTCGCAGATCTTCGACGTCGCCGGGTTCGAGATCGCCGCCCACCGGGTGATCGGCCTGCTGAAGGACGTGGTCGCCGAGTTCGGTGTCGAGAAGACAGCGCAGATGTCGATCGTCGACCTCGGTGGTGGCCTGGGCATCTCGTATCTGCCACAGGACGATCCGCCGCCGATGTCCGAACTCGCCTCGAAGCTCTGGGCCATCGTCCGCAGCGAGTCCGCGGCCGTGGGACTGCCCACGCCGCAGCTCGTCGTGGAACCGGGCCGCGCCATTGCGGGCCCCGGCACCATCACCCTCTACGAGGTGGGCACCGTCAAGGACGTCGCGATCAGCGCCACGGCGCATCGTCGCTACGTCAGCGTCGACGGCGGCATGAGCGACAACATCCGTACCTCGCTGTACGACGCCGAGTATGACGCCCGGCTGGTGTCTCGCCTCAGCGATGCGCCGCCGACGCTGGCCCGCATCGTTGGAAAGCACTGCGAGAGCGGCGACATCATCGTTCGAGACACCTGGGTGTCCGACGACATCACGCCTGGCGACCTTGTCGGAGTCGCCGCCACCGGCGCGTACTGCTACTCGATGTCGAGCCGGTACAACATGCTCGGACGTCCCGCGGTCGTGGCCGTGCGGGACGGCGTCGCACGGCTCATCCTGCGGCGCGAGACCACCGACGACCTGCTGAGCCTGGAGGTAACGAACAAGTGAGCAAATCCATTGGCGTGGCAGTCCTCGGACTGGGCAACGTCGGCAGTGAAGTGGTGCGGATCATCGAGGACAGCGCGGCGGACCTCGCCGCGCGCATCGGAGCGCCACTGGAACTGCGCGGTATCGGAGTGCGACGGGTGGCCGCCGATCGCGGCGTGCCCGTCGAGATGCTCACCGACGATATCGACGCCCTGGTGTCACGCGATGACGTCGACATCGTGGTGGAGCTGATGGGACCGGTCGAACCGGCTCGCAAGGCCATCCTCAACGCGCTCGAGCACGGCAAGTCGGTCGTCACCGCCAACAAGGCGCTGATGGCCCAGTCCACGGGCGAACTCGCGCAGGCCGCCGAGAACGCCAGGGTGGACCTGTACTTCGAGGCCGCGGTCGCGGGCGCCATCCCCGTGATCCGCCCGCTCACGCAGTCGCTCGCCGGTGACACGGTGCTGCGGGTCGCCGGAATCGTCAACGGCACCACCAACTACATCCTCTCGGCGATGAACGACACCGGTGCCGACTACGCGTCCGCGCTTGCCGACGCCAGTGCGCTCGGTTACGCCGAGGCCGACCCGACCGCCGACGTCGAGGGCTACGACGCCGCCGCCAAGGCCGCGATCCTCGCGTCCATCGCGTTCCACACTCGGGTCACCGCCGATGACGTGTACCGCGAGGGCATCACGAAGGTCTCCGCCGAGGACTTCGAGTCGGCCAAGGCGCTCGGCTGCAACATCAAGCTGCTCGCCATCTGCGAGCGGATCACCACCGGCAAGGGCAAGCAAAAGGTTTCGGCCAGGGTCTACCCCGCGCTGGTGCCGTTGGACCATCCGCTGGCCACGGTCAACGGTGCGTTCAACGCCGTGGTGGTCGAGGCGGAGGCGGCCGGTCGGCTCATGTTCTACGGCCAGGGTGCCGGTGGTGCGCCCACGGCCTCGGCAGTGATGGGCGACCTGGTGATGGCTGCCCGCAACAGAGTGCAGGGTGGTCGTGGACCGCGGGAGTCCAAGTACGCCAAGCTGCCAATCGCATCCATCGGCGTCATCCCCACTCGCTACTACGTGAACATGAACGTCAAGGACCGTCCCGGCGTGCTGTCGGCTGTGGCAGCGGAGTTCAGCAAGCGCGAGGTCAGCATTGCCGAGGTGCGCCAGGAGGGCATCGGCGACGACGGGGGTGGCCCGACGGGCGCCCGCATCGTTGTCGTCACTCACCAGGCGACCGATGCAGCGCTGTCGGAGACAGTTGAGGCGCTGGCCGATCTCGAAGTCGTGCAGACCATCAACAGCGTGCTTCGCATGGAAGGAACAACCGCATGAGTGCCGTGCACACACCGTGGCCCGGCCTGATCGCCGCGTACCGGGACCGGCTGCCCGTCGCCGACGACTGGACGCCCATCACGCTGCTAGAGGGCGGCACGCCGCTGATCCACGCCAAGCGCCTGTCCGAACAGACCGGCTGCACAGTGCATTTGAAGGTCGAGGGGCTCAACCCCACCGGCTCGTTCAAGGACCGCGGTATGACGATGGCGGTCACCGACGCACTCGCCCGCGGGCAGAAGGCCGTGCTGTGTGCCTCCACCGGCAACACCTCGGCATCGGCAGCCGCATACGCCGCGCGGGCGGGCATCACGTGCGCCGTGCTCATTCCGCAGGGCAAGATCGCGATGGGCAAGCTCGCGCAGGCCGTCATGCACGGCGCCAAGATCATCCAGATCGACGGCAACTTCGACGACTGTCTGGAACTGGCCCGCAAGATGACCGCGGACTTCCCGACCATCGCCCTGGTCAACTCGGTCAACCCGGTCCGCATCGAGGGGCAGAAGACCGCCGCCTTCGAGATCGTCGACGCGCTGGGTACGGCTCCCGATGTGCATGCCCTGCCCGTCGGGAACGCGGGCAACATCACCGCGTACTGGAGGGGCTACTCGGAGTACCACCGCGACGGACTGTCCGACCGGCTGCCGCGGATGCTCGGCACACAGGCAGCGGGCGCGGCACCACTGGTGCACGGCGCGCCGGTGAGTAACCCCGAGACCATCGCCACGGCCATCCGGATCGGCTCGCCTGCGTCGTGGAACTCCGCGGTCGAGGCCCAGCAGCAGTCCAATGGTCGGTTCCTGGCGGCCACGGACGAGGAGATCCTCGCCGCCTACCACCTGGTGGCACGCAGCGAGGGTGTGTTCGTCGAGCCCGCGTCGGCGGCCAGCATCGCAGGCCTGCTGAAATCGATCGAGGACGGTTGGGTCAAGCCCGGCTCCACCGTTGTCTGCACCGTCACCGGCAACGGCCTCAAGGATCCCGACACCGCGCTCAAGGGCATGCCCGACGTGACGGCGGTGCCCGTCGATCCCGTCGCCGTGGTCGAGCAACTCGGTCTGGCCTAGCAGCGGAGAATCTCAGTGACGCAGATCCTTCCTGCCGGCTTGTCGGCGAACTCCGTGGTGGCCGCATCGAGTGCCAACCTCGGTCCCGGGTTTGACAGTCTCGGTCTGGCGTTGAGTCTTTACGACGAGATCGATGTCGAGACAATCGAATCCGGTCTGATCGTCGAGGTCGAGGGGGAGGGTGCCGGTCAGGTGCCCCTGGATTCGTCGCATCTCGTGGTCCGTGCCATCGAGCGCGGCCTGCAGGCCGGTGGTGTGAGCGTGACTGGTCTGAAAGTCCGGTGCCGCAACGATATTCCACACTCGCGCGGCCTCGGCTCGTCGGCTGCTGCCGTGGTCGGTGGCCTGGCAGTCGCCAATGGGCTAGTGGCGCAGTCTGATTCGACACCGCTGACGGCGGTGGAGCTGATTCAGCTGTCCTCTGAGTTCGAAGGTCACCCCGACAATGCCGCTGCCGCCGTCCTGGGCGGGGCCGTGGTGTCCTGGACCGATACCGACGGCTCGGCGCCCCGGTATGCCGCGGCTCCGCTGCGGGTGCACCCCGACATCAGGCTCTTCTCGATCATTCCCCAGGTCCGCTCGTCGACCGCGGAAACCAGGGTCCTGCTGCCCGAGAATGTCAGCCACGCCGACGCGAGCTTCAATGTGAGCCGTGTCGCGCTGCTTGTTGTGGCGCTGACCGAGCGCCCCGATCTGCTGTTGGAGGCCACGGCGGACCGCCTGCACCAGCCCGCGCGTGCCGCGGCGATGCCCCCGTCCGCGGAATACATCGCCATCCTTCGGCGTTATGGCATTGCAGCGGTGCTGTCCGGGGCAGGACCTGCGGTTATCGCACTCTCAACGGAGTCTGAACTTCCGTCGGAGGCCCTCGAGTATGGCGCCGCGAACGGGTTCACCGTTACGGAGATGGCAGTCGGTCAGGGTGTCCGTTGGACAACCGGTGTGGCGATCAATCGTTGACATGGCGCCACGGTCGAGTTGACAGGAGTCACACGCGAATCAGTGGCGATTCTTGCGTCCCACTGCAATGCGGGTTATTCTCGCTTTCGTCCAGCAATCGCAGCGGCTCTGCCTGCGTCGACACTAGGACGACCACTCTTCTCCTTTGGTTTCAACCCGTGTACTGACGATTTCCCGCGATGCGGGGAGTCCAGGCGATCACCGTTGCAAAGGCGATGGTAGAACCTCGACATTCAGCGTTTTGGCTGGATGCGAAGAACCCTCGCAGACTCAGATCAGCGAGGGAAGGAAAGGAAATCCGTGACTGATACGGACCTCTTCACGGCCGGTGGCAGCGACGACGTCGCACTGCCCGAGACCGTGGCTTCACAAGCCCCCGAGCCCGCTTCGGCCCCTGCGCCGAAGTCCGCTGCCTCGGAGGCATCCGCGGCGGCGGCACCGCCCGCGGCGAGCGCGCCGTCGACCAGTGGTCGTACGGGCGCACTGACCTCGATGGTGCTTCCTGATCTGCGCGCGATGGCCACTGAGCTGGGCGTCAAGGGTTCGTCGGGGATGCGCAAGGGTGAACTGATTGCGGCGATCCGCGAGCACCGCGGCGACAGCAATGGCCGCACCAAGGAGGCGAAAGCCACCGAGCAGCCGGTCGAGCCGGCCAAGGACCAGGCCGGTGCAGACGCTGGCACCGACGCGCCCGCCGAGCAGGCAGCCCCGCCGCGGCGCGAGCGTCGTGGTGCATCGCGTCGTACCGGTGCTCCCGCCGCTGAGGCAGCTGCCGGCGAGGCCGTGGCCACCGAGTCAGGCACCCCCGAGCCCAAGTCTGAGCCGAAGTCCGAGCCCAAGACGGAATCGCGGTCCGAGCCCAAGACGCAGGACAAGCGCGAGGCCAAGTCGGAGGACAAGGCCGAGGTCACGGCTGAGGCCAAGTCCGCGACCAAGGACGAGACCAAGGCTGACGACTCCGGCCAGTCCGCGACCGGCGCAGAGGGCAACGAGCCGCGTCGTGGTCAGGGCAATCGTGAGGACCAGGGCGACCGGAACTCCGGAAACAACTCCGGCGGCAACCGCGGCAACCGCAATAACGACGGCGGCAACCGGCGCAACAACAGCAACGACAACAACGATGACGGCGGCAACCGGCGCAACAACGACTCCGGCAACCGCGGTAATACCAACAACAACGATGACGACGATGACGGCGAAGGCCGCCAGGGTCGGCGGGGCCGCAGGTTCCGGGATCGCAAGCGCCGCGGCGAGCGTGGCGGCGAGGGCGGCGGCGGTGGTGACCGCGACACCGAGCTGCGCGAGGACGACGTCGTCCAGCCGGTCGCGGGCATCCTCGACGTCCTCGACAACTACGCGTTCGTGCGTACCTCGGGCTACCTGGCCGGGCCCAACGACGTGTACGTGTCGATGAACATGGTCCGCAAGAACGGCCTGCGTCGCGGTGACGCAGTCACCGGAGCGGTCCGGGTGCCCCGTGAGGGTGAGACCAGCGGCGGCGGTGGCGGAAGCCAGAATCCGCGGCAGAAGTTCAACCCGTTGGTCCGGCTGGACACCATCAACGGCGGACCGGTCGAGAATGCGCGCAACCGCCCCGACTTCAACAAGCTGACGCCGCTGTACCCGAACCAGCGCCTGCGTCTGGAGACCACGCCCGAGAAGCTGACGACTCGCGTGATCGACCTGATCATGCCGATCGGCAAGGGCCAGCGCGCACTGATCGTGTCACCGCCCAAGGCCGGTAAGACGACGATCATGCAGGACATCGCCAACGCAATCACCGTGAACAACCCCGAGTGCCACCTCATGGTGGTGCTGGTCGACGAGCGACCTGAAGAGGTCACCGACATGCAGCGTTCGGTGAAGGGTGAGGTCATCGCCTCGACCTTCGACCGCCCGCCGTCAGATCACACGCAGGCGGCCGAGCTGGCCATCGAGCGCGCCAAGCGCCTGGTGGAGCAGGGCAAGGACGTCGTCGTGCTGCTGGACTCGATCACCCGTCTCGGCCGCGCGTACAACAACGCGTCGCCCGCCTCGGGCCGCATCCTGTCCGGTGGTGTGGACTCCACCGCGCTGTACCCGCCCAAGCGGTTCCTCGGCGCGGCCCGCAACATCGAGTTCGGTGGATCGCTGACGATCATCGCCACCGCGATGGTCGAGACCGGCTCCACCGGCGACACGGTGATCTTCGAGGAGTTCAAGGGCACCGGCAACGCCGAGCTCAAGCTCGATCGCAAGATCTCCGAGCGTCGGGTGTTCCCGGCGGTCGACGTCAACCCCTCGGGTACCCGCAAGGACGAGTTGCTGCTCTCCGCCGATGAATTCGGTGTCGTGCACAAGCTGCGTCGGGTGCTCTCCGGGCTGGACAGCCATCAGGCCATCGACCTGCTGATGAGCCAGCTGCGGAAGACGAAGACCAACTACGAGTTCCTGGTGCAGGTCTCCAAGACCACACCGGCGAACATGGACAACGACTAACTAGTCCGCGAGTCCTCGAGCGGCTCCAACAAAATCCCCTGATTCCCTCGCGAATCAGGGGATTTTGCGTCTGCACTCCTGCAGCTACTCAACCTTGAGTAGAGTGGCGGGGGTGATGACCGAGACCACCATTCCGATGCTTCCTTGCGTGACCGCCGACGACACCGTCGAGTTCTATGAGGCTCTTGGATTCGACGTGACGCGCAGACAGCACAGGCCCTACCTCTACATGGCCTTTCTGCTTGGCGGTGTCGAGCTGAACTTCAAGGACGCCGCGCCGCGGGTCAACCCCTCCGAGGAACTCACCGGCGGGTGCCTGGTCATGGTCGACGCCGTCGAGGGCTATCACCGGGACTTCACCAGTGGCTTGCGCCGCCGGTACGGCCGGGTGCCGACACAGGGCCTGCCGAGGCTGACCAGGTTACGGCCTGGTCAGACTCGCTTCTGCCTCTACGACCCGTCGGGGAACTGCGTCGTGTTCATCGAGCGCGACGAACCTGCTATTGAATACGGCGGCGCCCGCTCGATGTCCGGCCTGGCCAAGGCGCTGGACAACGTCCGGATCCTGCGCGACTACAAGAACGACGACGCGCTCGCGGCTCAAGCCCTCGACGTAGCGCTACGCCGCCACGGCGACGGTGCGTCGCGCCTCGATCTGGCCAGAGCGATTGCTAACAGGGTGGAACTGGCGATAGCGCTCGGCGACTCCGATGGTGCCGATGCTCGGCGCGACGATCTGGTGACGATGGCGTTGGACGCCGGCGAGCGTGCGGAGATCGACGACGACCTGCGTGCGATCGACGAGATCGCACGCTGGTTGTCGAACTGATGTCGACGGTGCGACTGTTGGTCCTCGGCGTCGTGCGCCGCCATGGTGAGGCGCATGGGTACGCCGTGCACCGCGAGCTGATTTCCTGGCGTGTCGACACGTGGACCCGCGTTAAGCCGCCGTCGATCTATCACGCCATCAAGCAGCTGAACAGGGAGGGTCTGCTGACAGGATCGGAACCGCAGGACAGTCCTCAGGGTCCGGCGCGGGTGTCCTACCGCATCACGGCCGACGGCGAGCGCGTGTTCTTCGAGCTTCTCGAGACAGCGTTGCGAAATCCGGACGTTGAGGAGCTAGGCGCGGGTGTCGCCTTCATGCGCTGCCTGCCGAGGTCGCGAGTTCGCACCTTGCTCGGGCAGCAGCTGAGCACGACACGCGCGATCGACGGGCAGCTCGAGGGTATGAAGGCGCAGTGGCCGGATCCCGACGAACCGCCGCATGCCAGTCACCTTCTCGACCTGTGGCGCGGGTCCTTCCGATCCCACGCCGCGTGGACGGCGCAGATGCTCCGCAGGATCGACGGCGGCGAATTCCAGTTTGCCGACGACGACACTCAGACGTCACACCTCGGGTTCGGCCCGCAGCCCCGGTAGGACGTAGCGGCGGACGTGCGTCAGCACCGCGGCGGGATCGCTCGCGTCGAAGTGCAGTCCTGGCACGGTGGTCAGCGACAGGATGGCGCGCGCGACCCACTCGGCGGCCTCGTCGACCAAAACGTCGGGGTGGACCTCACCGGCGTCACGCGCCGCCACCAGGTAGGGCTTCCAGAACTCGGCCAGATCGGGCACCAGCCCGTGCACTCCAGCGCCTGCGCAGGCCGTGAACTCCTCGGGTTCTGAGACCCGCAGCTTCATCAGCAGTGTGCCCGGATCGTCGTAGGCGGTGCGGGCGTGGCTGATTCCCGCCGCGATGCGCTGGTCGAGACCCTCGATCTGCTCGAGCATCGCATGCGACTCGGACCAGTACGCATCGTTGAGGCGGACGAGCGCGGCGCCGAGCAGGGTCATCTTGTCGGGGAAGTGACGGTAGAGCCATCCCCGCGAGACGCCGGCGACCTCGGCGACCTCGGACACCGTCGTCGACCGAATGCCCTTGGCGCGCAGACATGTCTCGGCCGCGTCGATCAATCTGTCGCGGACACTTGTGGCCGAAGACGTCGTGCTGGTCAACTGCGACTCCTGGTCATTTGGCAGCGGGGGATGCTTAACGGATGCATTCTGCCAATGGCCCAGACGGTACCGTGTGAGCACCCGAAGGTGGTAGACACTTTTATGATTCTGTTCACTAGTCGATAGGGGCGCCTGGGGATGACCGACACGTTGCAGCAGTTGCTTCGCACGCGCGCCGACGCAGACGCGACGGCAGTCAAGTACGGCGACCGAAGCTGGACGTGGCGCGAACACCTCGGTGCGGCATCAGCGCAGGCGGCAGCATTGATCGACGCGGCCGACCCGACGCGGCCCCTGCACGTCGGAGTCCTGATGGGCAACACGCCGGACATGCTCACCGCGCTGGCCGCGGCGGGCCTCGGTGGATACGTGCTCTGCGGCCTCAACACCACCCGCCGCGGTGACGGTCTGGCCCGCGACATCGCCCGGGTGGGCTGCCAGGTCGTGCTCACCGACGCCGAGCACCGGCATCTCCTCGACGATGTCGAGATGCCCGACGTCACGCTCATCGACGTGTCGACCCCGGCATGGGGCGACGTGGTCGCGTCCGCGCCGGCCCTGGTGCCGCATCGTGAGGTCACGGCCGACGACACGTTCATGATGATCTTCACCTCGGGCACCAGTGGTGAGCCCAAGGCCGTTCAGGTGGCGCACTCCATCGTGCTGTTCTCCGCCGCCGCGCTGGTGCAGCGTTACGACCTCACCGAGGCCGACACCTGCTACCTGGCCATGCCGCTGTTCCACTCGAACGGGGTGTACGCGGGGTGGGGCGTTGCGCTCAGTTCGGGCGCGGCCATGGCTCCGGCGCAGTTCTCCGCATCCGGCTTCCTCCCGGACATCCGCCGCTACAGCGCGACGTACATGAACTACGTCGGCAAGCCACTGGCCTACATCCTGGCCACCGCTGAGCAACCCGACGACCGTGACAACCCCCTGCGGGTGGCGTTCGGCAACGAGGCCGCCGACCGCGACATCGACGAATTCAGCCGCCGGTTCGGCTGCAGCGTGTGGGACGGCTTCGGCTCGACAGAGCTGGCGATCATCATCACCCGCTCCGAGGGCACACCGGCCGGCAGCGTCGGCCAGGGTTTCCCGGGAGTGGCGATCTACAACCCGGAGACCGTTGAGGAGTGCCCGGTCGCGCAATTTGACGACACGGGAGCCCTGATCAACGGCGAGGCCGCTACCGGTGAGCTGGTGAACACCAACGGCAGCGGGATGTTCCGCGGCTACCACAACGACCAGGGCGCCACCGATGAACGGCTGCGGCATGGCATGTACTGGTCCGGCGATCTGGCCTACCGCGATGCCGACGGTTGGATCTACCTGGCCGGCCGTACCGCGGACTGGATGCGGGTGGACGGGGAGAACATCACCGCCGCGCCGATTGAACGAATCCTGTTGCGGCAGCCGGTGATCAGCAGGGTGGCGGTCTATCCGGTGCCAGACGAGTTCGTCGGCGACCAGGTGATGGCCGCCGTTGTGCTGCGGGACGGTGCTGAACTGGAGCCGGGTGAGTTCGCCGAGTTCCTCGCCGGACAACCGGACCTGTCGCCCAAGTCGTGGCCGCGGTACGTCTGGATCGCCGACGATCTGCCCAGCACGGCGACCAACAAGATCCTCAAGCGGGAACTGGTCGCGCTCGGCACCGAGCCCGCCGGCCGTGTGCTCTGGAAGCGCGACGGAAAGACCTTCCACGCGCTCGGTGAGCCGGCGGTCACTGGAACGGATCGGTGACACCGCAGCGGTCGCCCGGGCGCTCGACGGCGGCCGCTGATCGGGCAGGAATACCCGCCGGTGGGTCGGCGTTTATGACTCTGACGGCTGACCTGGCATAATGGGCCGTCGCCCCTCGGTTCCGGTTCACGTCTGATGACCAACAGGTCAGAACCTCAGGCGACCCGGCGACCAACGATCACAGAGGACCAGAGATGAAATCGGGTATTCACCCCAATTACGTAGAGACCACCGTGGTTTGTGGCTGTGGCAACAGCTTCCAGACCCGTAGCACCAAGGAGAGCGGCCACATCGTGGTCGAGGTCTGCTCCCAGTGCCACCCCTTCTACACCGGCAAGCAGAAGATCCTCGACAGCGGCGGCCGTGTGGCGCGCTTCGAGAAGCGCTACGGCAAGCGCGCCGGGGCGAGCGAGAAGGCCGCGTCCGACAACTAGCTGCATTTCCGGCGCCCGATCTGTCGCATTCGCGTCAGCCCGGGCGCCGGTTTGCGTTTCGGGGAAGGAGGCCATCGTGAGGGACCAAGTGAGCGACCACGCACCAAGGGTCGAGGCACTGCTGGCTGAACACGGCGACCTCGAGCGTCAGCTGTCTGATCCCGGACTGCACGCCGACGCGGCAGCAGCCAAGCGGGTCGGCCGCCGGTTCGCCCAGATATCGCCGATCGTCTCGACGTACCGCAAGCTCGAGTCGGCCAAGGGCGACCTCGAGGCTGCCCGCGAGTTGGCCGCCGACGACGACTCCTTCGCCGCGGAGATCCCCGATCTCGAGGCCAGTGTCGACGCGCTCGGCACCCAGCTCGCGGACCTGTTGGCGCCGCGCGATCCGCACGACGCCGACGACGTCGTCCTCGAACTGAAGTCGGGCGAGGGCGGCGAGGAGTCCGCATTGTTCGCCGCCGACCTCGCACGCATGTACATCAGATACGCCGAGCGGCACGGCTGGACCGTGACGGTGCTCGACGAGAACACCTCCGACCTCGGCGGTTACAAGGACGCGACCCTGACCATCGCCAGCAAGGGCGACTCGGCAGACGGCGTGTGGGCGCGCCTGAAGTTCGAGGGCGGCGTGCATCGCGTCCAGCGAGTCCCCGTCACCGAGTCGCAGGGGCGCGTGCACACGTCGGCCGCCGGAGTCCTCGTCTACCCGGAACCGGAGGACGTGGCCGAGGTTCAGATCGACGAGTCCGATCTCCGCATCGACGTCTACCGGTCCTCGGGCAAGGGCGGCCAGGGCGTCAACACCACCGACTCCGCGGTGCGCATCACCCACCTACCCACCGGCATCGTCGTGACCTGCCAGAACGAGCGCTCGCAGCTGCAGAACAAGGCGCGCGCCATGGTCGTGCTGGCCGCCCGGCTGCAGGCCCTCGCCGAGGAGCAGGCCCAGGCCGACGCCTCGGCCGACCGGGCCAGCCAGATTCGCACGGTCGACCGCAGCGAGCGGATCCGGACCTACAACTACCCGGAGAACCGGATCGCCGACCACCGGATCAACTTCAAGGCGCACAACCTTGACCAGGTCCTCGACGGCGACCTCGACCCGTTGTTCGACGCGCTCGCCGCCGCCGACAAGCAGGCCAGGCTGCAGCAGGCATGATCTGCCGCAGGTCAGCGTGACGGTGGCCCCGCGGCTACGCCAGATCATCGACGAGGCCACCGCGACGCTCGCCGCCGCGGGTGTCGACAGTGCGGCGGCCGACGCCGAGCACCTCGCCGCGCATGTGGCCGGTGTCGATCGCGGACGGCTGTTCATGCTCGCCCCCGACGAGGAATTCCTTGCCCGCTATCGCGACCTCATCGAGGCGAGGGCACGGCGGATACCACTGCAACACCTCACTGGGACCGCCGCCTTCGGTCCGGTCAATCTGAGTGTGGGCCCTGGCGTCTTCATTCCCCGGCCCGAGACCGAGTCGCTGCTCGAATGGGCTCTGGCACAGCCACTTCCGGACCAGCCGGTGATCGTCGATCTCTGCACGGGTTCCGCCGCGCTGGCCGTCGCGCTGGCACAGGCTCGGCCGCAGGCGACCGTCATCGCGGTGGACGACTCCGCCGCGGCCCTGGCCTTCGCGCGCCGAAATGTGGCGGGCACGCAGGTCGAGCTCGTCGAGGCCGACGTCACCGCTGACGGGCTGCTGGCTGACCTCGATGGGCGCGTCGATCTGATCGTCGCCAACCCGCCCTACATCCCGCTGGGTGCAGAACTGGAACCTGAAGTCGCTCATCACGATCCCGAGCACGCGCTGTTCGGCGGGCTCGACGGCATGGTCGTCATAGAGCCCCTCGTGGCGCACGCGGTGCGGCTGCTGCGGCGGGGGAGTGGGCGCATCGGGGTCGAGCACGACGACACCACCGCGCCCGCGACCGTCGCCGTCTTCGACCAGACCGCGGCCTTCGTCGACATCACCGCGCGCCGCGACCTGGCGGGCCGACCCCGGTTCGTCACGGCGACCCGCAGAGGGTGAGAAGCTAGATCTCATGGCTCAAACGTTCGACTGCTCCGATCCCGACCAGCGGGCGCTCGGAATCTCGTCGGCGGTCAGCGCGCTCAAGGACGGTCGGCTGGTCGTGATGCCGACCGACACCGTCTACGGCATCGGCGCCGACGCATTCAACGGCACCGCGGTGGCGTCGCTGCTCGCGGCGAAGGGGAGGGGCCGGGACATGCCGGTCCCCGTGCTCGTCGGCTCCTGGCACACCATCGAAGGACTGGTGTACTCGGTGCCCACCGCGGCCCGTGAACTCATCCGGGCGTTCTGGCCGGGCGCCCTGAGCCTGGTGGTTCGGCAGGCGCCGTCGCTGCAATGGGATCTCGGGGACTCTCACGGCACCGTGATGTTGCGGATGCCGCTGCACCCCGTGGCGATCGAACTGCTGCGCGAGGTGGGCCCGATGGCGGTGTCGAGCGCCAACAAGTCCGGCAGCCCCGCCGCGGTCACCGCCGCCGACGCGCGCGAACAGCTCGACGACCTGGTCGGGGTGTACCTCGAGGCCGGGCCGTCTGCGCAGGGCGCGGCCTCCACCATTGTCGACCTCACCGGTGCCACGCCCCGCGTGCTGCGCGAGGGTCCCGTCACCGCGGCCGCCATCGCCGAGGTGCTCGGTGTCGAGGCCGAGACGCTCGCGGTCTGACCGACTCAGTGGTTTCCAGTACGGTTCAGCAGGTGGTGCGCGACCCGGTCCAATTGGCTGACGGACTGCTCGCCCTGTCCGATCGCGGGGCGGGTGTTCCGCTCCGCGAGCTCGCACTCGTCGGGCTGACCGCCGCCATCATCACCTACTTCGCGACGGGGTGGGTCCGTGCGCTCGCCACCCGCTGGGGTGCCGTCGCCTACCCGCGTGAGCGTGACGTTCACGTGGCGCCCACCCCGCGCATGGGTGGGTTGGCGATGTACATCGGCGTGGTGGCCGCGGTCCTGCTGGCATCGCAACTGCCCGCGTTGACACGGGGATTCGTGTACTCGTCGGGGATGCCCGCCGTCGTGGTGGCGGGCGGCCTGATCATGGCGATCGGTCTGATCGACGATCGGTGGGGTCTGGATGCGCTGACCAAGTTCGCCGGCCAGATCACCGCGGCCAGCGTGCTGGTCACCATGGGAGTGGCATGGAGCGTGCTGTACATCCCGTTCGGCGGCGTCGGCACCATCGTGCTCGACCAGGTGACCTCGATCCTGCTGACGCTGGCGCTGACGGTGTCGATCGTCAACGCGATGAACTTCGTCGACGGTCTGGACGGTCTGGCGGCCGGACTTGGCCTCATCACCGCCGCCGCGATCTGCATCTTCTCGGTCGGCCTTCTCCGCGACCACGGCGGCGACGTGCTCTTCTACCCGCCTGCCGTCATCTCGGTGGTGCTCGCGGGCGCGTGCCTCGGCTTCCTGCCGCACAACTTCCACCGCGCCCGGATCTTCATGGGCGACTCCGGGTCGATGCTCATCGGTCTGATGCTCGCGGCGGCGTCGACGACGGCAGCAGGTCCGATATCGCAGAACGCCTACGGCGCACGTGACGTCTTCGCACTGATGTCGCCGTTCCTTCTGGTCATCGCGGTGATGTTCGTGCCCGCCCTCGACATGTTGCTGGCGATCGTGCGCCGGACCAGGGCGGGGCGCAGCCCGTTCAGTCCCGACAAGATGCACCTGCATCACCGGCTGCTGCAGATCGGGCACTCGCACCGGCGGGTGGTCCTGCTGATCTACATGTGGGTGGGCATCGTGGCCCTGGGGGCGGCGAGCACGATCTTCTTCGACCCGCGCTACACCGGCGCCGTCATGCTGGCTGCGATTCTGGTCGCGGTCATCATCACTTTGATACCGCTCCTGAGGGGCCGCGAGGACGACTCAGAAGCCGTGTACGACGAAAAGTAGTAGGCCCCGTTTAGGGCCGCCTACCATGTGTTACCCTTTCGGCAGAACCCGAAAAACCTCGCGGGTTGCCGGCCCGGCCCATCGGTTCGCAAGACCGATCGGCGCCGAAACACGACCGACAAAGGGAGCTGCCCCGTGGGTGATTCCACTGCGCATACCGCCCTTCGATACAGTCGTCGGGCACGCACCGGAACAACGTTGTTCAACGCGGACCCCACATGGTTCCGCAGGAGTGAGGTGAAGCAGTGACGACGCCAGCGCACGACGCGCCGTTGGTGTTCCCGTCGGTGGCCTTCAGGCCGGTCCGACTCCTCATCGTCTGCGTTGCACTCACCGGCCTGGCCGTTCTGGCCGCCGGCTTCATCGGGAACGTCTTCTTCGGTGTTTTCTTCGGCGCGGGGCTAGGCCTCGGTTTGCTCAATGCTCTGATGGTGCGTCGCGCGGTGGAGTCGATCACCGCCGAGGACCATCCACTCAAGAAGAAGATGGCGCTGAACTCGGCGACCCGTCTGCTTGTCATCACGGCGGTCGCAATGACCGCCGCTTTCGTCTTCAGGGCACACGGCGGTATCGCAGTGCTCTTCGGGCTGGCGATCTTCCAGGCACTGCTGGTGATGAGCACCAGCATCCCGGTGCTCAAGAAGATCCGCAGCGAGGGACTGAACGTGGTCGACACGGAATCGAAGGATTGAGCTGACCTCTATGACTGGGACCATGACGCAGACCGTGCTCGCCGCGGAAGAGGGTGGCGCTGCCATCCACGTCGGGCACCACACGATGGTGTTCCAACTGTTCGGCATGACGTTCAACGGTGACACCATCATGGCCACCGCGATCACCGCGCTGGTCGTCATCGGCCTGGCCTTCTTCCTGAAGTCCAAGGTCACCTCGACCGGCGTGCCCAGCGGTGTCCAGCTGTTCTGGGAGACGCTCACCATCCAGATGCGTCAGCAGATCGAGGGCTCGATCGGCATGAAGGTGGCGCCGTTCGTGCTGCCGCTGGCCGTCACGATCTTCGTCTTCATCCTGGTCTCGAACTGGCTGTCGGTCCTGCCGCTCCAGTACGGCGGCGCCGACGGTGCCGCTGGCGAGCTCTACAAGCCGCCGGCCTCCGATATCAACTTCGTGCTGGCGCTCGCACTCTTCGTGTTCGTCGCCTACCACGCCGCGGGGATCTGGCGGCGCGGCATCATCGGGCACCCGATCAAGGTCATCAAGGGACACGTCCCCTTCCTCGCGCCGATCAACATCGTCGAGGAGATCGCGAAGCCCATCTCGCTCGCACTGCGACTCTTCGGCAACATCTTCGCCGGCGGCATCCTGGTGGCTCTCATCGCGATGTTCCCCTGGTACGTCCAGTGGGCGCCCAACGCCATCTGGAAGACGTTCGACCTCTTCGTCGGCTTGATCCAGGCATTCATCTTCTCGCTGCTGACGATTCTCTACTTCAGCCAGTCCATGGAACTGGATGAGGAGCACCACTAGAAGCTTGCACCACAGAAGGACAACGAACTCTGGCGGCACGGCCACCAGTTACCAAGGAGGATAAAGGAATGGAAATCGATCCAAACGCCATCATCACGGCCGGCGCTCTGATCGGCGGTGGATTGATCATGGGTGGCGGCGCTATCGGCGCTGGCATCGGTGACGGCATCGCGGGTAACGCGCTGATCTCCGGTATCGCCCGGCAGCCCGAGGCACAGGGCCGGCTGTTCACGCCGTTCTTCATCACCGTCGGTCTGGTCGAGGCCGCGTACTTCATCAACCTGGCCTTCATGGCGCTGTTCGTCTTCGCCACGCCGGGCCTGCAGTAGTCCGTCGGCATGGGTGAACTGACCGTAGCCATCCTCGCGGCCGAAGGCGGTGGGGGACAGAGCAACTTCCTGATCCCCAACGGCACCTTCTTCGCCGTGCTGCTCATCTTCCTCATCACGCTCGGCGTGATTGCGAAATGGGTTGTGCCACCGGTCAGCAAGGTCCTCGCAGAACGCGAGGCAATGCTGGCCAAGACCGCCGCGGACAACCGCAAGTCGGCTGAACAGGTCGCAGCGGCGCAAGCCGACTTCGACGAGGCGATGTCCGGTGCGCGCACCGAGGCGTCGAGCATCCGCGACGAGGCACGCGCTGCGGGCAGGCAAGTCATCGACCAGAAGCGGGCTGCGGCCAGCGGCGAGGTCGCGGACACCGTGCAGCAGGCGGACCAGAAGTTGTCCGAGCAGCGCTCGACGACCGAGTCCGAACTGCAGTCGTCGGTGGATGGGTTGGCGGCCACGTTGGCCAGCCGCATCCTCGGCGTTGACGTGAAATCAGGCGGGAGCCAGTAGATGTCGACATTCATCGGCCAGCTGATCGGGTTCGCGGTCATCGCCTTCATCTTGATGAAGTGGGTCGTACCGCCTGTGCGGGCCCTGATGCAGAAGCAGCAGGAGGCTGTGCGCGTCGCACTGGCCGAGAGCGCTGAGGCGGAGCGCAAGCTCGCTGACGCGGATGCCATGCACGCCAAGGCTCTTGAGGATGCCAAGGCCCAGTCGGGGAAGGTCACCGACGAGGCGAAGCAGGACTCGGAGCGCATCGCGGCCCAACTGCAGGAGCAGGCGGGCGCGGACGCCGAGCGCATCAAGGCTCAGGGTGTGCAGCAGGTGCAGTTGATGCGCCAGCAGCTCATCCGGCAGTTGCGGACGGGCCTGGGTGTGGAGTCCGTACAGAAGGCCGACGAACTGGTCCGCGCGCACGTGGCGGACCCGGTCGCTCAGGCGGCCACTGTCGACCGGTTCCTCGATGAGATCGACCAGATGGCGCCCTCGGCGGTGTCCATCGAGACGGGGGCCTCAGCTCGGCTGCGCGCCGCCAGCCGCGATGCGATGGTCGCTCTCACAGAGGACTTCGACCGTGTCGCAGGTGGTCTCGACACTGACGGACTCACCAAGCTGGCCGACGAACTCGCGTCCGTCGCCAAGCTGCTCGTCAGCGAGCCCGTACTCACCAAGCACCTCGCAGAGCCAACCGAAGATGCCGCTCCCAAGGCGCGCCTCGTTGACTCCCTGCTCTCCGGCAAGGTCGGCGACCAGGCACTGAGCGTTGTGCGCACTGCTGCAACGCAGCGGTGGTCGGCTGAGTCGGATCTGGTCGACGGTGTCGAGCACACGGCGCGGCTGGCACTGCTGAAGCGTGCGGAGGTCGCAGGCGAGGTGGACGAGGTGGAGGACCAGCTCTTCCGTTTCGGACGCGTCCTCGACACTGAGCCTCGTCTGGTCGGACTGCTGAGCGACTACTCCGCACCGGCAGAACGTCGGATCGCCCTGCTCGACAAGGTCGTCGGCGGTGAGGGTGCGAACAGCACGGCGGTCGCACTGTTGGAGCAGACGGTCGCACTGCTGCGCGGCGAGCGCGCCGACGAGGCAGTCATCGATCTCGCCGAACTCGCGGTCGCGCGTCGTGGCGAGGTGGTCGCGCAGGTCAACGCCGCGGCGGAACTGACCGACGCGCAGCGGACGCGTTTGACCGAGGTGCTCTCGCGCATCTACGGGCACCCGGTGTCCATCCAGCTCAACGTCGATCCCGAACTGCTCGGTGGACTCTCGATCGCCGTCGGCGACGAGGTCATCGACGGATCCATCGCCTCGCGACTGGCGGCTGCACAGACCAGCCTGCCGGACTGACCCACAAGACTTATCACCCAGCGACAAAAGGTAGGAAGACGAAGAACATGGCAGAGTTGACAATCTCCGCTGCTGACATCGAAGGCGCTGTCGAGGAGTACGTATCCTCGTTTTCCGCCGACACCGAGCGCGAAGAGATCGGCACAGTCATCGACGCCGGTGACGGCATCGCTCACGTCGAGGGCCTGCCCTCGGTCATGACCAACGAACTCCTCGAGTTCCCCGGTGGTGTGCTCGGTGTCGCACTGAACCTCGACGAGCACAGCGTCGGTGTCGTGATCCTGGGTGAGTTCGAGAAGATCGCCGAGGGCCAGCAGGTCAAGCGCACCGGCGAGGTGCTCTCGGTGCCGGTCGGTGACGCGTTCCTCGGACGCGTCATCAACCCGCTCGGTGAACCGATCGACGGCCAGGGCGACATCGCCTCGGACGCTCGTCGCGTGCTGGAGCTGCAGGCACCGTCCGTGGTTCAGCGCCAGGGAGTGTCCGAGCCGCTGCAGACCGGAATCAAGGCCATCGACAGCCAGACCCCGATCGGTCGCGGTCAGCGTCAGCTGATCATCGGTGACCGCAAGACCGGCAAGACCGCGGTTTGCGTCGACACCATCCTCAACCAGCGTGAGGCGTGGGCGACCGGCGATCCCAAGCAGCAGGTGCGCTGCGTGTACGTCGCGATCGGCCAGAAGGGCACCACGATCGCCAGCGTCAAGCGCGCCCTCGAAGACGGTGGCGCGATGGAGTACACCACCATCGTCGCGGCGCCGGCCTCCGACGCGGCGGGCTTCAAGTGGCTCGCGCCCTACACCGGTTCGGCCATCGGCCAGCAGTGGATGTACGACGGCAAGCACGTCCTGATCGTGTTCGACGATCTGTCCAAGCAGGCCGACGCCTACCGCGCGATCTCGCTGCTGCTGCGCCGCCCGCCGGGCCGCGAGGCCTTCCCCGGTGACGTCTTCTACCTGCACTCGCGGCTCCTGGAGCGTTGCGCGAAGCTGTCCGACGAGCTGGGTGGTGGATCGATGACCGGACTGCCGGTGATCGAGACCAAGGCCAATGACATCTCGGCGTTCATCCCCACCAACGTCATCTCGATCACCGACGGCCAGTGCTTCCTGGAGTCCGACCTGTTCAACCAGGGCGTGCGTCCGGCCATCAACGTCGGTGTGTCGGTGTCCCGCGTCGGTGGCGCCGCACAGATCAAGGCCATGAAGGAGGTCGCGGGCTCGCTGCGTCTGGAGTTGTCGCAGTACCGCGAGCTCGAGGCATTCGCCGCGTTCGCCTCGGACCTGGACGCTGCCTCCAAGGCTCAGCTGGAACGTGGCGCTCGCCTGGTGGAGCTGCTCAAGCAGCCGCAGTACTCGCCGTACTCGGTTGAGGATCAGGTCGTCGCGATCTTCCTCGGCACCAAGGGTCACCTCGATTCGGTTCCCGTGGAAGACGTCTCGCGATTCGAGACCGAGTTGCTGGAGCACGTCAAGGCCTCGCATTCGGAGATTCTCAAGGAGATCCGGGAGACCAAGAAGCTCTCCGAGGAGACCGACCAGAAGCTGGCCGACGTCATCAACGAGTTCAAGAAGGGCTTCGCTGCCACTGACGGCAGCTCGGTCGTCGTGAACGAGGCGGGCGCCGAGGCCATGGACGAGGAAGACGTCGAGAAGGAATCCGTCAAGGTCCGCAAGCCGGCCCCCAAGAAGTAGGACCGGAGAGGTCTGGAGAGCTAGATGGCAGCAACACTGCGCGAGCTTCGCGGGCGTATCCGTTCCGCTGGGTCGATCAAGAAGATCACGAAGGCCCAGGAACTGATCGCCACGTCGCGGATCGCCAAGGCGCAGGCCCGAGTTCAGGCGGCTCGGCCCTATTCCACCGAAATCACGAGCATGCTCACCGAGCTCGCGAGTGCCAGCGCGCTGGATCACCCGCTGCTCGTGCAGCGGGAGAACCCGCGCCGGGCCGGCGTGCTGGTGGTGTCTTCCGACCGCGGCTTGTGCGGCGCGTACAACGCCAACGTGCTTCGGCAGTCCGAAGAACTGTTCGCGTTGCTGCGCGAGGAGGGCAAGGAGCCCGTGGTCTACACGGTGGGCCGGAAGGCGTTGGGTTACTACAACTTCCGTCAGCGCGATGTGGTCGAGTCGTGGACCGGCTTCTCGGAGCGGCCCACCTACGACCACGCCCGCGAGATCGCCGACACCCTGGTGAACGCGTTCATGTCCGGAGCCGATGACGAGGGCGACAACGCGGGCGCAGACGGCATCCTTGGCGTCGACGAACTGCACATCGTCTTCACCGAGTTCAAGTCGATGCTGTCGCAGACCTCGGTGGCACGTCGGATCGCACCCATGGTCGTCGAGTATGTCGGGGACGAGCAGCCGGAGGAGGGGCCGCAGACGCTCTTCTCCTTCGAGCCGGATCCGGAATCGCTGTTCGACGCACTGCTGCCGCGTTACGTGGCCACCCGCGTGTACGCGGCGCTGCTGGAGGCCGCGGCTTCTGAGTCGGCTTCGCGACGACGCGCCATGAAGTCGGCGTCCGACAACGCCGACGATCTGATCAAGGCGCTGACCCTTGCGGCCAACCGCGAGCGTCAGGCGCAGATCACCCAGGAAATCAGCGAGATCGTCGGCGGCGCCAACGCGCTGGCCGACGCCAAGTAAGCCACGTAGGAAGCGAAGAGGATATGACTGCTACCGCAGAAGACACCAAGAATCGCGTCGCTGGCCGCGTCGTGCGCATCACCGGACCGGTCGTCGACGTCGAGTTCCCGCGGGGCTCCGTACCGGAGCTGTTCAACGCGCTCCACGCGGACATCGCTTACGCGGACCTCGCCAAGACCCTGACGCTCGAGGTTGCGCAGCACCTCGGGGACAGCCTGGTCCGCTGTGTCTCGATGCAGCCCACCGACGGCCTGGTGCGTGGCACCGAGGTCTCCGACACGGGCGTCTCCATCTCGGTGCCCGTCGGCGACGGCGTCAAGGGCCACGTGTTCAACGCACTGGGCGCCTGCCTGGACGAGCCCGGCTACGGCGAGGACTTCGACCACTGGTCGATCCACCGCAAGCCGCCGCCATTCGCCGAGCTCGAGCCCCGCACCGAGATGCTGGAGACGGGCCTCAAGGTCGTCGATCTGCTGACCCCATACGTGCGCGGCGGCAAGATCGCCCTGTTCGGCGGCGCCGGCGTGGGTAAGACGGTGCTCATCCAGGAGATGATCAACCGCATCGCCCGCAACTTCGGCGGCACCTCGGTGTTCGCTGGCGTTGGCGAGCGCACCCGTGAGGGCAACGACCTCTGGGTCGAACTCGCGGACGCCGACGTGCTTAAGGACACCGCGTTGGTGTTCGGCCAGATGGACGAGCCGCCGGGCACGCGTATGCGCGTCGCCTTGTCGGCGCTCACGATGGCGGAGTACTTCCGCGATGAGCAGCAGCAGGACGTGCTCCTGTTCATCGACAACATCTTCCGGTTCACACAGGCCGGCTCCGAGGTCTCCACGCTGCTCGGCCGTATGCCGTCCGCGGTGGGCTACCAGCCGACCCTGGCCGACGAGATGGGCGAGCTGCAGGAGCGCATCACCTCGACGCGTGGCCGCTCGATCACGTCGATGCAGGCCGTGTACGTGCCCGCCGACGACTACACCGACCCGGCCCCCGCGACGACGTTCGCGCACCTGGATGCGACCACCGAGCTCTCCCGCGCGGTGTTCTCGAAGGGCATCTTCCCGGCGGTGGATCCGCTGGCGTCGAGCTCGACGATCCTGCACCCCAGCGTCGTCGGCGACGAGCACTACCGCGTCGCGCAGGAAGTCATCCGAATCCTGCAGCGCTACAAGGATCTGCAGGACATCATCGCGATCCTCGGTATCGACGAGCTGTCCGAAGAGGACAAGCAGCTCGTCTACCGGGCGCGCCGTATCGAGCGCTTCCTGAGCCAGAACATGATGGCGGCCGAGCAGTTCACCGGTCAGCCGGGTTCGACTGTGCCGCTCAAGGAGACCGTCGAGGCCTTCGACAAGCTCACCAAGGGCGATTTCGACCACGTGCCCGAGCAGGCGTTCTTCCTTATCGGCGGACTCGACGACCTCGCCAAGAAGGCCGAGAGCCTCGGCGCCAAGCTGTGACGGTTGTCGTAACGCGAAAGGTGGTGTGACATGGCTGAACTGCACGTCGAGATCGTCGCCGTGGAGCGTGAGCTGTGGTCAGGTGATGCCACGTTTGTTTTCACCCGCACCACTGCCGGTGAGATCGGCATCCTGCCCCACCACATCCCGCTGGTAGCACAGCTCGTCGAGGACGCGATGGTCCGCGTCGAGCGTGAGGGTGAGGATGATCTTCGGATCGCCGTCGACGGCGGATTTCTCTCCGTCACAGAAGAGGCCGTCCGAATCCTGGTCGAGAACGCTGCGTTCGAGTCGGAGATCAACGCCGACGAGGCGAAGCAGGACTCCGAGTCCGACGACGAGCGCACTGCAGCATGGGGCCGGGCGCGTCTACGCGCCGTAGGCCAACTGGACTGATCACCGATGAGCGCGTCCATGATGTTCATGGTCGCGCTCGTCGGCGTGCTCCTACTGGCGGTCGCCGCATTGTGTTACCGGCTGTGGAAGCTGCGGCAGGTGGGTGGCACCGCCGCCATCCTGCGTGATGTGCCCGCCGTCGGCGGCCACGGCTGGCGTCATGGCGTGATGCGATACCGGGGTGGCGAAGCCGGTTTCTACCGTCTGTCGAGCCTGCGATGGTGGCCGGATCGCCGGCTGTCCCGTCGTGGCCTGGAGATCGTTGGGCGTCGGACGCCGCGTGGCGACGAGTTCGACATCATGACCCACGAGATCGTCGTCCTCGAACTTCGCGACACCCACCCCGAACGCCGGCGCGGCTATGAGATCGCGCTGGACCGGGGGGCGTTGACGGCGTTCACGTCCTGGTTGGAGTCGCGTCCTTCGCCTCGGGCGCGCAGACGGACGACCTAGCCCGTCTGGTCGTCGCGCCCGCCACCGGGCTTCCAGAGCACGTCGCCGTCCGGATTCGCGACGCGCGACAGGATGAACAGCAGGTCAGACAGCCGGTTGAGGTACTTCGCCGGCAGGACACTGACCGAGTCGCCGTGCTCCTCGATCGCACGCCAAGCCGAGCGCTCGGCACGCCTCGCGACGGTGCGGGCGACATGGAGCAGGGCTGAGAGTGCCGTTCCGCCGGGCAGGATGAATGAGTTCAACGCGGGTAGCGGTTCGTTGAACTCGTCGCACCAGGCCTCGAGGCGGTCGATGTAGTCCTGGCGAATGCGCAGCGGGGGATACTCGGGATTCTCGACGACCGGGGTGGACAGGTCCGCACCCGCATCGAAGAGGTCGTTCTGTATCTGTCGCAACACATTGAGGATCTTGTCCTCGGGGCTTCCGAGGGCCACCGCGACTCCGATGGCGGCGTTGGCCTCGTCACAGTCCGCGTACGCCTCGAGCCGGGCGTCGTTCTTCGAGACCCTGCTGAAATCGCTCAGCCCGGTCGATCCGTCATCGCCGGTACGGGTGTAAATGCGGGTCAGATGTACTGCCATGGTGAAACCGTACCGTCGGCCCCCGGTGGCACGGGCCGACGACGGCTCTCGGAGCCGTCGCACTGCCTTAAACTGAGCCGCGTGAGCGAGCGATTCGTGGTGACCGGTGGGACCCGGTTGTCGGGTGAAGTCGCCGTCGGGGGCGCCAAGAACAGTGTGTTGAAACTGATGGCCGCGGCATTGCTTGCCGAGGGCGTCAGCACCATCACCAACTGCCCGGACATTCTGGATGTGCCGCTGATGGCGGAGGTTCTGCGCGGCCTTGGCGCCACGGTGGAGCTGGACGGTTCGACCGTCAGGATCACCTCCCCGGATGAGCTGAAGTACGACGCCGACTTCGCAGCGGTGCGTCAGTTCCGCGCGTCGGTGTGCGTGTTGGGACCTCTGGTCGGTCGGTGCAAGAAGGCCAAGGTCGCCCTGCCCGGTGGTGATGCCATCGGTTCGCGGCCCCTGGACATGCATCAGAACGGCCTGCGTCAACTCGGCGCCACGTGCAACATCGAGCATGGTTGTGTCGTCGCCGAGGCCGATCACCTCCGGGGTGCCGAGATCCAACTCGAGTTCCCTTCCGTAGGTGCGACGGAGAACATCCTCATGGCCGCGGTGCTGGCGGAGGGCGAGACCAAGATCTACAACGCGGCGCGCGAGCCCGATGTGGTCGATCTCTGCGAGATGCTCAATCAGATGGGGGCGCAGATCACGGGCGCCGGCTCGTCGACCATGACGATCGTTGGGGTGGACAAGCTCCATCCGACCGAACACCGGGTGATCGGCGACCGCATCGTCGCGGCCACCTGGGGGATTGCCGCCGCCATGACGCGGGGCGATATCTCGATCACGGGTGTCGATCCGCAACATCTGCAGCTGGTGCTGCACAAGCTGCACGATGCGGGAGCCACGGTCACCCAGCACGACAACGGGTTCCGCGTGGTCCAGTACGAGCGTCCCAAAGCGGTGAACGTCGCAACCCTGCCGTTCCCGGGTTTCCCGACCGACCTACAGCCCATGGCAATTGGGTTGGCCTGTATCGCAGATGGCACGTCGATGATCACGGAGAACGTGTTCGAGGCGCGGTTCCGGTTTGTCGAGGAGATGATCCGGTTGGGTGCCGACGCCAGGACCGACGGGCACCACGCGGTGATTCGCGGGATGCCGCAGCTGTCCAGTGCGCCGGTGTGGGCGTCTGACATCCGGGCGGGAGCGGGTTTGGTGTTGGCCGGTCTGGTCGCCGACGGCGATACAGAGATCCATGACGTGTTTCACATCGACCGCGGCTACCCACTGTTTGTCGAGAACCTGGCCGCCCTCGGCGCCGAGATCGAGCGCATTGTGTAGCGATTCGGCTGTCTAGCAGGCGATTTGGGGCTTTGGCCGTTTGTATGTAAGCTTTGGTTCATACCAAGCGGCCCCGACCGAAAGGCCGGGGCAAGCGGAGCGGCCCAGATCGAAAGATCCGGAGCAAGCGGTTTGACGACAATCTCTCCACGTAGTACAGTGGTGAGGTTGCCCAAAAATCGGGTCTGTTGTTTGAGAACTCAATAGTGTGTTTGATGGTTTTTGTTTGTTGTTGTTGCACTCTTTTTTCTCGTTTAGGGGTGTGACATTGTTTTTTGCCAGTTTTTACTGGTGTTAGGTCGGACTTGTTCTGATTGAATTCACCTGTCTTTGGATGGGTTGTTTTTGTTTGGAGAGTTTGATTCTGGCTCAGGACGAACGCTGGCGGCGTGCTTAACACATGCAAGTCGAACGGAAAGGCCCTTCGGGGTACTCGAGTGGCGAACGGGTGAGTAACACGTGGGTGATCTGCCCTGCACTTCGGGATAAGCCTGGGAAACTGGGTCTAATACCGGATACACCTCATGGACTGCATGGTCTGTGGGGGAAAGCTTTTGCGGTGTGGGATGGGCCCGCGGCCTATCAGCTTGTTGGTGGGGTGATGGCCTACCAAGGCGACGACGGGTAGCCGGCCTGAGAGGGTGACCGGCCACACTGGGACTGAGATACGGCCCAGACTCCTACGGGAGGCAGCAGTGGGGAATATTGCACAATGGGCGCAAGCCTGATGCAGCGACGCCGCGTGGGGGATGACGGCCTTCGGGTTGTAAACCCCTTTCAGCACAGACGAAGCGCAAGTGACGGTATGTGCAGAAGAAGGACCGGCCAACTACGTGCCAGCAGCCGCGGTAATACGTAGGGTCCGAGCGTTGTCCGGAATTACTGGGCGTAAAGAGCTCGTAGGTGGTTTGTCACGTTGTTCGTGAAAACCCACAGCTCAACTGTGGGCGTGCGAGCGATACGGGCAGACTAGAGTACTGCAGGGGAGACTGGAATTCCTGGTGTAGCGGTGGAATGCGCAGATATCAGGAGGAACACCGGTGGCGAAGGCGGGTCTCTGGGCAGTAACTGACGCTGAGGAGCGAAAGCGTGGGGAGCGAACAGGATTAGATACCCTGGTAGTCCACGCCGTAAACGGTGGGTACTAGGTGTGGGTTTCCTTCCTTGGGATCCGTGCCGTAGCTAACGCATTAAGTACCCCGCCTGGGGAGTACGGCCGCAAGGCTAAAACTCAAAGAAATTGACGGGGGCCCGCACAAGCGGCGGAGCATGTGGATTAATTCGATGCAACGCGAAGAACCTTACCTGGGTTTGACATGCACAGGACGCTGGTAGAGATATCAGTTCCCTTGTGGCCTGTGTGCAGGTGGTGCATGGCTGTCGTCAGCTCGTGTCGTGAGATGTTGGGTTAAGTCCCGCAACGAGCGCAACCCTTGTCTCATGTTGCCAGCACGTAATGGTGGGGACTCGTGAGAGACTGCCGGGGTCAACTCGGAGGAAGGTGGGGATGACGTCAAGTCATCATGCCCCTTATGTCCAGGGCTTCACACATGCTACAATGGCCGGTACAAAGGGCTGCGATGCCGTGAGGTGGAGCGAATCCTTTCAAAGCCGGTCTCAGTTCGGATCGGGGTCTGCAACTCGACCCCGTGAAGTCGGAGTCGCTAGTAATCGCAGATCAGCAACGCTGCGGTGAATACGTTCCCGGGCCTTGTACACACCGCCCGTCACGTCATGAAAGTCGGTAACACCCGAAGCCGGTGGCCTAACCCCTTGTGGGAGGGAGCCGTCGAAGGTGGGATCGGCGATTGGGACGAAGTCGTAACAAGGTAGCCGTACCGGAAGGTGCGGCTGGATCACCTCCTTTCTAAGGAGCACCACGAGATCTGGGCCGGCCCGCATATCGCGGATCACCGAGACTCAGACGATTCGTTGGATGGCCTCACACCTGTAGTGGGTGGGGGTCTGGTGCATAGAGTTTTAAGACAACAGATACCGTGACCTCGAGAGTTCTTGTCCGCTTCGGTGGGTGGGATCGGTTGCGAGAGATTGCCATCGGACACACTATTGGGCTTTGAGACAACAGGCCCGTTTCGACCCGGTCAGTGGATCGGGAGGCGTGTTGTTGCCCCAGCTTTTGGTGGTGGGGTGTGGTGTTTGACTTGTGGATAGTGGTTGCGAGCATCAACTCGCATCGGTGAGCGTCTCCTCTTCGGGGGTGGCGGGAGTCGTTGTGGGTTGTTGTGGTGTAATTTTCGTTTTTTCTATAAAAACAATTGGTTTTTGTGTTGTAAGTGTTTAAGGGCACATGGTGGATGCCTTGGCATCAGAGGCCGATGAAGGACGTGGGAGGCTGCGATATGCCTCGGGGAGCTGCCAACCGAGCTTTGATCCGAGGATGTCCGAATGGGGAAACCCAGCACGAGTGATGTCGTGTTACCCGTATCTGAATACATAGGGTGCGGGAGGTAACGCGGGGAAGTGAAACATCTCAGTACCCGTAGGAAGAGAAAACAAAAGTGATTCCGTGAGTAGTGGCGAGCGAAAGCGGAGGATGGCTAAACCGCATGCATGTGATACCGGGTAGGGGTTGTGTGTGCGGGGTTGTGGGACCTGTGTTTCCAGTTCTATCCGACTGGAGGGTAGTGAGAAAATGTCGTGGTTAACGGAAATGGTCTTGGGATGGCCTGCCGTAGACGGTGAGAGCCCGGTACGTGAAAACCCGATGTCTACCTTCGCAGTGTTCCCGAGTAGCAGCGGGCCCGTGGAATCTGCTGTGAATCTGCCGGGACCACCCGGTAAGCCTGAATACCTTCTGATGACCGATAGCGGATTAGTACCGTGAGGGAATGGTGAAAAGTACCCCGGGAGGGGAGTGAAATAGTACCTGAAACCGTGTGCCTACAATCCGTCAGAGCCCTCGTGTTAAAGCGTGGGGTGATGGCGTGCCTTTTGAAGAATGAGCCTGCGAGTCAGGGACATGTCGCGAGGTTAACCCGTGTGGGGTAGCCGCAGCGAAAGCGAGTCTGAATAGGGCGTATCCAATCCAGAGGGGTTGGTGTAGTGGCGTGTTCTGGACCCGAAGCGGAGTGATCTACCCATGGCCAGGTTGAAGCAGCAGTAAGATGTTGTGGAGGACCGAACCCACTTAGGTTGAAGACTGAGGGGATGAGTTGTGGGTAGGGGTGAAAGGCCAATCAAACTCCGTGATAGCTGGTTCTCCCCGAAATGCATTTAGGTGCAGCGTTACATGGTTCTTACCGGAGGTAGAGCTACTGGATGGCCGATGGGCCTCACAAGGTTACTGACGTCAGCCAAACTCCGAATGCCGGTAAGGCAACAGTGTGGCAGTGAGACGGCGGGGGATAAGCTCCGTGCGTCGAGAGGGAAACAGCCCAGATCGCCGGCTAAGGCCCCTAAGCGTGTGCTAAGTGGAAAAGGATGTGCAGTCGCGAAGACAACCAGGAGGTTGGCTTAGAAGCAGCCACCCTTGAAAGAGTGCGTAATAGCTCACTGGTCAAGTGATTGTGCGCCGATAATGTAGCGGGGCTCAAGCACACCGCCGAAGCCGCGGCATCCGCAAGGATGGGTAGGGGAGCGTCCTGCACACCGGTGAAGCAGCAGAGTGATCTAGCTGTGGAGGGTGTGGGAGTGAGAATGCAGGCATGAGTAGCGATAAGGCAAGTGAGAACCTTGCCCGCCGAAAGACCAAGGGTTCCTGGGCCAGGCCAGTCCGCCCAGGGTGAGTCGGGACCTAAGGCGAGGCCGACAGGCGTAGTCGATGGACAACGGGTTGATATTCCCGTACCCGTGTGTGCGCGTCCCTGATGAATCAGAGGTACTAACCACCCAAATGGTGGCTCATTGATCCCTTCGGGGTGAGAGAGCTATCGGCTGCGTGGGACCTTCTCTGGTAGTAGTCAAGCGATGGGGTGACGCAGGAAGGTAGCCGTACCAGTCAGTGGTAATACTGGGGCAAGCCCGTAGGACGAGATCTAGGCAAATCCGGGTCTCATATAAGTCCGAGAGGTGATGCATAGCCGAGTGAGGCGAATTCGGTGATCCTATGCTGCCAAGAAAAGCCTCTAGCGAGTGCTAACACGGCCCGTACCCCAAACCGACACAGGTGGTCAGGTAGAGAATACCAAGGCGTACGAGTGAACTATGGTTAAGGAACTCGGCAAAATACCCCCGTAACTTCGGGAGAAGGGGGACCTCCATACCGTCCACGCCCTAGCGGCTGAAGGCGGGAGGGGGTCGCAGAAACCAGTGAGAAGCGACTGTTTACTAAAAACACAGGTCCGTGCGAAGTCGCAAGACGATGTATACGGACTGACGCCTGCCCGGTGCTGGAAGGTTAAGAGGACCGGTTAACCACTTCGGTGGTGAAGCTGAGAATTTAAGCCCCAGTAAACGGCGGTGGTAACTATAACCATCCTAAGGTAGCGAAATTCCTTGTCGGGTAAGTTCCGACCTGCACGAATGGCGTAACGACTTCTCAACTGTCTCAACCATAGACTCGGCGAAATTGCACTACGAGTAAAGATGCTCGTTACGCGCGGCAGGACGAAAAGACCCCGGGACCTTCACTACAACTTGGTATTGGCGCTCGATGCGGTTTGTGTAGGATAGGTGGGAGACTGTGAAGCATGCACGCCAGTGTGTGTGGAGTCATTGTTGAAATACCACTCTGATCGTATTGGGCTTCTAACCTCGGACCGTATATCCGGTTCAGGAACAGTGCCTGGTGGGTAGTTTAACTGGGGCGGTTGCCTCCAAAAATGTAACGGAGGCGCCCAAAGGTTCCCTCAACCTGGACGGCAATCAGGTGTTGAGTGTAAGTGCACAAGGGAGCTTGACTGCGAGACGTACATGTCGAGCAGGGACGAAAGTCGGGACTAGTGATCCGGCACCCCCGAGTGGAAGGGGTGTCGCTCAACGGATAAAAGGTACCCCGGGGATAACAGGCTGATCTTCCCCAAGAGTCCATATCGACGGGATGGTTTGGCACCTCGATGTCGGCTCGTCGCATCCTGGGGCTGGAGCAGGTCCCAAGGGTTGGGCTGTTCGCCCATTAAAGCGGCACGCGAGCTGGGTTTAGAACGTCGTGAGACAGTTCGGTCTCTATCCGCCGCGCGCGTCAGAAGCTTGAGGAAACCTGTCCCTAGTACGAGAGGACCGGGACGGACGAACCTCTGGTCTACCAGTTGTCCCACCAGGGGCACCGCTGGATAGCTACGTTCGGACAGGATAACCGCTGAAAGCATCTAAGCGGGAAACCTCTTCCAAGACCAGGCTTCTCACCATTTTAGATGGATAAGGCCCCCCGCAGACCACGGGATTGATAGACCAGACCTAGAAGCCCAGTAATGGGCGCAGGGAACTGGCACTAACCGGCCGAAAACTTACACACACCAACAGAAACCAATTGTTGGAGAAAACGTGTAACACCACTAAGCTCGCGCAACCACAAACCACAGTCAAACAACGTTTGACCACACCCCACCACCAAAACACACCACCCACACAATGGGCAGCGTGCACGGGGCTGAAAAGAAAATAGAGTTACGGCGGCCACAGCGGCAGGGAAACGCCCGGTACCATTCCGAACCCGGAAGCTAAGCCTACCAGCGCCGATGATACTACCCTTTCGGGTGGAAAAGTAGGACACCGCCGAACACCCTTTAAGTCCCGGGCCCCCCCAATTTCGATTGGGGGGCCCGGGCATTTTCTATTTGTAGGCATTTCCATTCAATGGCCATTAATGGCTAATCGAATAGCGTTGCAACTGGTGCGACACTATTCCTTTCCATATTGAGCAATTGCCTCTTGCGATCGAGTCCGCCGCCGTAGCCGGTGAGACTGCCATTCGCGCCGATGACCCGATGGCACGGCACGATTATGCCGACGGGATTATGGCCATTGGCCAGGCCGACGGCACGCGACGCCCCTGGCGACCCAATCTGCTGGGCGATCTCGCCATATGTTCGTGTCTCGCCGTACGGAATCGTCAGAAGCGCGGTCCACACCCGCCGTTGAAATTCGGTGCCGATCATGTCCAGCTCGAGATCGAACTCCCGCAGGTCGCCGGCGAAGTACGCGTCGAGTTGAGCGACGGCGTCGGCGAAGGCGTCCGCGTCGGGGTCCCATCCCTCTCGACTCGGCTCATAGGTCTGGTCGACCATGCGCAGGTGCCGCAGCCGACCGTTGGCGCCGGCCAATGTGAGTGGTCCGACCGGGCTGTCGATGACGCGAGATTGCAGTGTTTTCATCACTTCTCCTTCTGGGTGGCCTTCGGCGGCCAGTCGTTGACCTCGTGATCGAGCGCAGTCCACAAGTGCTGTGTGGCGTATGCGCGCCATGGTCGCCACCGCACGCTGTGCTCGGTGAGTGCTCGGACGTCGCTGGGCAGTCCGAGCGCCTTGGCGGCGAGTTGCACGCCGAGATCACTGGCCGGAAACGCATCGGGATCGCCCAGGCCGCGCATCGCGATGACCTCCGCGGTCCAGGGCCCCACACCCGGCAGGGCCAGGAGCTGCTCACGGGCGCGGTTCCAGTCGCATCCCGGACCCAGCGCGATGTCGCCATCAGCCAGGGCGCCGATGAGGGCGATGAGTGTCCGTTGCCGCGACTTCGGGAACGCGAGGTGCGCCGGATCGATCTCGGCGAGCTGGGTGGGGTCCGGGAAGGCATGTGTCAGACCGCCGTTGGCGTCGTTAACCGGTGACCCGTAGGCCTCGGCCAGACGGCGGGCATGCGTCCGGGCCGCCTTGATCGACACCTGCTGGCCGAGCACAACGCGAACGGCCAGCTCGGCCTCGTCCACCGTCCGGGGGATCCGCTGTCCCGGTGCCTTGGCGACGAGGGTGCTCAGGTGCTCGTCGGCGCCAAGCGCGTCGACGACTGCCTCTGGGTCGGCATCCAGGTCGAGGAGGCGGCGGCACCTGGCGATCGCGGTCGACAGGTCGCGGAAGTCGTCGAGCACCAGGTCGCACTGGACGTGATCGACCCGCGGCTGCAGGCTGACGACGCCGTGACCGGACGGCAGTCGTAGTGTCCGGCGGTATGCGCTGCCACGCACCTCCTCGACACCGGGCACGGCGCTGGCGGCTAGGTGGCCGAACAGGCCCTCGTACGCGAACGGAGTCCGGACGGGGAGGCGTAGCGATAGCGTGCCCGACCCGCCGGACTCATGGCGGCCGAACTTCGTTCGGGCGCGTTCCCGCAGTTCGGTGGGTGTCAGTGCGCAGACCTCGCGGATCGTGTCGTTGAACTGGCGGATGCTCGAAAACCCCGCCGCGAAGGCGACGTCACCGAAGGGCAGGTCTGTCGTCTCGATCAGTATCCGGGCGGTCTGCGTGCGCTGGGCACGGGCCAACGCCAACGGGTTTGCCCCCACCTCGGCCTGCAACAGTCGCTCGAGCTGTCTCGTCGTGTATCCGACGCGGGCGGCCAGCCCTATGACCCCTTCGCGGTCGACGGTGCCGTCGGCGATGAGCCGCATCGCGCGGGCCACGGCGTCAACGCGGACATTCCACTCCGGCGATCCCGGCGACGCGTCGGGCCGGCAGCGCTTACAGGCGCGGAAGCCGGCGGCCTGGGCGGCGGCCGCCGTCGGAAGGAACCGCACGTTGCGGGCGAACGGTGGCCGCACGGGACAGCTCGGCCTGCAATAGATCTTCGTGGTCAGCACGGCCGTCACGAACCACCCGTCGAACCGGGCGTCCTTGGACTGGACTGCCCGGTAACAGCGGTCGAAATCTTCGTGCATGCTTCGACAATTACACGTCTGCTCCGACATCACTGGCGGAAAACCGACATCGAGGTGGCGTCATGCCGTTGGTCGTTGTGATTGTGGATTCTCAGAACCGGCGTCACATTCTCGCGATGAACGTCACACCGGTTTCATATGTGACACGGATCTGAGACAACTTGGACTTCGGACTTCGCCGGGGCCCGGTGCTGGTGAGGTCATGACGGGTGAGCGCCAGCCGTGGCGGCGCTATGGCTGTAGCGCATTCAGTCGAGGAAACGTGGTGTAATCGGTTTCTGTCGATTCACCGAGTGGACGCGTCCCAACCCGTCGCAGGGGCTCTTGGCGCCAACTAGGGCATCGGCCATCGGCGACGTTGCGCGGGCGGCCTCCGCCTTCGCAGCTTCCTGACGCAAGACGGGCAGCACTTCCCTGGCGAACAACGTCATGCTGCGTTCCACGTGCTCGTTGGCCGCGCCCGCAGGGCGGAATTCGAAGATAATGTGGGTGATCAAACCGTGCTCGCCCCGCACGATGGGGAGGAAGTAGTCGAACATGTCCTCGACTGTGCCTGCGTGGGGCGTGCAGAACCCGACCTCTTCGCCTCGTTCCCAGCCGCGGCGCAGGTCGGCCATGGTGATCCGCTGGTGCTGTTGGCCCAACACATCCGTCAACTCGGGCCGCTCCGCGTAGGCGTTGCTGGTGAGCAAGCAGCCCTCCGCCACGCCGTCGAAGGCCTCGTCGCGGGTGGCGGCGACGCTCGTCGTGTGGAATGCGCCGATCAGGTGATCCTCGGGCCGACGGCCGTGGTCCTTCATGACCTGCTCGTAGACCCCGGTTTGATCGGGGGCGAGCAGGTGGTAACCGCGCTCGGCGGCGCGCCGCACGCCCTTGGCGCCGATGCCGCCCCACAGGATCGGGATGCGTTGCTGGACCGGCTGCATGATCCAGCGGACGTTGGGGAACCGATAGTGCTGTCCCTCGTGGTCGAACGTCTCGCCTTCGGGCGTGGCCAGGGCCCGTTCGATGATGTCGACGATTTCCCAGGTGCGGCTGAATCGGTTGTTCAGCTCGACGCCGAAGGTTGCGAACTCCTCGGCCTTCCAGCCAACGCCGATCCCCAGGTCCAGTCGACCTCTGGACATGATGTCCAGCGCCGCGATGTCTTCGGCCAGCCGAAGCGGATTGTGCAGAGGCGGACAGATAATGGCCGTACCAATGCGGATCCTCTCCGTACGAGCGGCGATGTGCGCCAGCATCATCAGCGGTGCCGAACCGCCCATGGCGTAGCAGAAGTGATGCTCGCATACGTAGGCCGCGTCGAAGCCGAGTTGCTCAGCGCGTACCGCGTCTTCAACGTACGGCCACCAGGCCTCCGCGGCGGTCTCGCCAAGATCGGGATTCTGCCGCGGCCCCGCGATCACTGAAAAGCGCATTGCCTTCCTCCTAAGTCATTGCAGGTTTGCCGCGGCACAGGTTTGCCGCGGCGCGGCGGGGAGGTGAACCCCTTGTATTGCCTGGTTACAGCCAACCGCTACGACACGAGCTTGTTGAGCTGCCACTGCATGTCATCTGCATCGCCCAGGTAGTCCTTCGCCACCTCGGCCCATGTTGACTGGCTAGCTTGAACGTGCTGACCCATCGCCATGATGTCCCGGTAGAGACGTTGGAGAAGACCGTTGCGAAGGGTGGTGCCTCCACACTCACGCAGGGCGAACGTCGCATTGTCGACGTTGACGTCGTGCACGAGAACTGACGCTGCCCGCATGTCGGTCAGGTCTCGGCGGGTGGCCGGTTCGCCGCGGTTCATGCGCTCTTGGGCGTTGCCGAACGCCGCGAACATGAATGCGTGGGCGCTACGGTAGGCGGCTTCCGCCTTGCCGTAGCCGTACGCGAAACGGGGGTCGTCGGCAAGTCGAACACCCCGGCTGCTCGGCTGACGGGCGAACAAGGCGAGTTCGTCGAGCAATCGCCGGCCAACGCCCAGGGGCGCAGCGCAGTGCACGCTCATCACCCAGCCCGTGAAACCCAGCAGTTTGGCCTGACCGTTCCCACCAAGGGTAGTGGCGAATGGCGCCCGCGCAACCTGATTCTCGGGCACGAACACATCCGCGAGGGAGTAATCAACGCTGCCTGTGGCCCGCATACCCAGGACGCCCCAGTTTCCTTCTATGGTCGCGTTCGCGGACGGGGTATAGAACAGGACGGCATCCGGTAGCCCGTTCTCGTCGAGGATCGGCCCGGAGTCGCCGACGACGAGTGCTACCCCAGTCGCAATGTCACAGTGGTGAAAGCCGCTGCCGTAGGACCAGCGTCCCGACACGAGATATCCGCCATCGACCACCTTCGCGCGGCCGGTGGGGGCTCCCTGCCCGGAAACGAAAGGATATCCGCCAACGGCGAGTTTGCCGCGCGTCTCGGTGTCGAGCAGCAGCAGGCCCTTGCCTTGGACTCCGGGGATCATGGCCACCCAGCCGGTTGATGCGTCCACGTAGCTGAGCGCTTCAAAGACCCGCAGGACGTCATAAATGGTCAGGTCGGCACCGCCGTACTCGGCGGGCGCCATCGCGTCGAGGAGGCCGATTCGTTTGAGCACGCCGAGAGTAGTTTCGTTGAGCTTGCCGATTCGCTCGTTCTCGTCGGCCTGAGCCTCGATTTCCTCTGCGGCATGGGTGATCTGGGCGATCATGTCGTCGGCGATCGACGTTGTTTCGGTTTTGATGTCCATTGGTGAACTCCAGTCAGTGGGTGGGGAAGCAGTTGCGTAAGCTGCGGTGAGTTGTGCCGGCTCACGTACGGCGTGGCGCCGTCCCGGGATATCGATCAATGAACTCCCGGATTCGCGTTGCGACAGAGGTAGGTTCGTCCACCATCGACCCATGCCCGCTGCTCGGCAGCGACCCCACGTGAAAGTTTGGAAGTTGGCGATCCCGGTACCAATCGGCCCAACGCGGATCGGAGAGCGCATCATGTTCGCCCCATAACGCCAGCGTGGGAATGCTGACGTCATTCAGGCGGTCGGCCAGGTCGAGATTCTCCAGTGTGCCGAAGAGTTCAGCCGCCACCTCTGGACGCATCGCGAGTGTGGCTTCGAAGATTCGGTGCGCCTGCTCCGGGTCTGCTTGGTGGAAGAAGATCTCTGCGCTTCGCCCGGCGTTGCCGATGTAGTCCTCACTGATGCTGCGGTGAAACTCGGCGAAAGCCTCGGGGGCGACGCCGTATGGTTGACCCTCTCGCTGCACGAATCCCGGGACCGTCGGGGCAAGCAGCACCATCCGGGAGAATCGACCGCCTATGCCCTGATTGGCAACTGTGGTCACGGCGGCCGCACCGCCCAACGAGTGGCCCACAAGCGTGATGTCCCACAGGTCCAGTGTCGAGGCCAGTTCGCTGAGGTCCTCTGCCAGCCGGTCGACTGTATACCCGGATGCCGGCGCATCGGAGGCACCGTGCCCACGTGGGTCGAATGTGATGCACCGGTAGGTTGGCGCCAATTGATCGAGCAGCGGGTTCCACACCATTTGTGTGAGGGAGAACCCCTGGTGGAAGAGGATCGTCGGTCCGCTCCCCGTGTCGCTGTGCACCAGCCGGACTCCGTCCCGCATTGCGGTCGCTCCTTGGGTCATGAACCTCTCTTCCGCTCGATCGCCGGTCGCGGTCGACGGCGGGTGAACGGCAATCTATGGTGGTTGACATCGTTCGTTGTATCCGCGCGGCGAATCGCGGTGGCCACTTTTCGCAGAGGGCTGGCTGTCCGGCGCGGGCTGTTGTATCCGGGTGGCGAATCAGATCCGGGAACTCGACGTTATGGCGCAGCCGGGCGGAGATGTCTAGAGTGACCCAACACACAGTGTTGTGAGTAGGGTGGAAATGGCTGCTGTTGAGATTGAGTTGGATCGTCGGCAGGTGAATGCTGCGAGGTCGCTGCGCAGCGAGTCGCCCGGAGACATTCTGGAATCGGCGCCCGCGGCAGTAGGTGAACTCCGGACGGTCACGGCTGACATCGAGGTTGCGTCAGCAGCGATTCGTGACACCTACGCGCCCGCCCGGCTCGAAGTCGGAATCGGAGCCTGCGACTTCGAGTTGGATCTGCGCCGGTTTCGCCCCATCGGGGTCGAATTGAGTCTGATGTCCGTGGGCGCCGAAATCAGCTTGACTGCACCCCCGTCGCCGCACCACTACGTCATCGCGGTTCCGGTGTCCGGGAGCGTCACAGCGGGCGTACGAAGCCAGTCGCACACTCTGTCCCGAGCTGCGGGAATCGTTATCAGCCCGAACCAGCCGGTGTTCTTCACTGATTGGACTGCTGACTACCGGCATCTCTGCATACGTATCGCGACACACAAGGTCAACTCTGCGCTGAGTCTCATGCTGCGGCGTCCGGTCGCCCACCCCGCGGAGTTCGCGTTCCCGCTAGATGTTGCTGCTCCCCGTAGCCGACCGCTGATGCGGGCTCTCGAACTGGCAGCACTCGAGATGTTGGAGGATGACCAAAGCGCTGCACGCGTGGTGATGGCTTCTAGCATCTCGCAATTGGTGGTCAACTCCCTCCTTATCTCGCAGGATCACTCCTATGCCGAAGAACTGCGAAATCCCTTGGTGGACCCTGACTCTCCTGAAGTGTTGCGTATTGCACAGCGGTACATCATCGACCACGCCAGCGAGCCGATCACGGTGGCCGATATCGCCCGCGCCGCAAGCGTGAGTATCCGCGCGCTGGAAGAGGGTTTTGCTCGCTATCTTCATTTGCCGCCGATGGGTTACTTGCGTGATCTCCGTCTTGTCCAGGCCCATGAGGAACTATGTCGATCCACGCCGGAAGCGACAACGGTTCGCGCTATTGCCGAACGGTGGGGCTTCCGGCACGCCGGGCGGTTCTCAACGATCTACCGTGAGCGCTTCGGCGTCTCGCCGTCGGACGAACTGCGCGGCCGAAGTATCGAGGCACGTCACCTTGCCTGAAGGGGATGCCTGACGCACGCAGCGGCGTGTGCCGGCGCGACGGCGATCGAAGTCCCAGTGTGACGGTGCTTGAGGTGGCGAGGTCCGCTCTCAGACGATTGCCGTCGGTGGTGCGCGCTTGTTTCGTCTAGCCGGGTTCTCAGCAGGTTGAAGCGGCTGTTCCAGTCTGTAGGCACCTCGCCGACGACGCCGGAACGCGGATACGCCTCAGCGAAATATGGACATACCGATCCGGGCTGGATCTCTAGCCTTCAGATAGACGCGAAACGGTAGGCATCGGGCCTGCGAGCCGCCGTTCGAGGTGTGAGTTCGCACTTCTCAGAGAATTGCGGTGTCGACCGTCCGCGGTTGGATCGACACCCACCGAAAGCGAGGCGACATGGCGGTACGCGGCATCAGTGGGCAGACCACTACCCGCACATGCGGTGTGCCGGATGTGCATGTGCCACAGCGACGAACGGCATGACGGTGGCGCGAATCGCCGATGTCAGCATCCTGGTGCACGAGCGCGAAACGCTGCTATCGATACCCAGTCGCGCGCAGGTGGTCGAGCAGGCGGTGTTGACCATCACAACGGATGAGGGTGTGCAGGGGCACACGTTCATGGGTCTTCCGCAGCCCGACGTGACGACGCAGCTCATCAAGAGGGTGAAACCTCAGCTGCTCGGCCGCAATGCGCTGGACATCGGAGCGATCTGGGGCGAACTGGGGCGACGCCGAGATCTCGACCCTACGGTCCAGTCCTACGTCGATGTCGCGTTGTGGGACATTGCCGGCAAGGTTGCGGGCCTTCCAGTGCACCGACTGCTGGGAACGGTTCGGAACTCAATACCGGCCTACGCCTCCTCCTGGGTTCATCAAGATGTCGAAACCTATTCAGAGGAGGCGCTTGCCTACCGCGAGCGGGGTTTCGCGGGATACAAGATCCACCCGCCAAGCATGAAGGTGGGTCCCCTCGGGCACGGCGCCATCACGGCGGACCATATCGAAACCGACCTGCGCATCTATCGGCAGGTGCGAGACGCGGTCGGTTCGGCCTATCCTCTCTTCGCAGATCCATTCGCGGGATACACCTTCGCGCAAGCTGTTCGAGTCGGTCTTGTGCTCGAGGAGTTGGACTATGAGTGGTTCGAGGATCCACTGGCCGCCGACGACATCTACGGCTACCTGCGTCTCCGCGAGAAGCTCAGGATTCCGCTGCTTGCGACCGAGCTGACCAAGGGTGGGCCGCCCGGGCATGTCCCGTGGGTGCTCGAGCGCGCAACGGATTATCTCCGTGGGGATGTGGTGCTCAAGGGTGGTATCACCGGTCTCGTCAAGATCGCGCACCTCGCGGAGGCGTTCAATCTGAATTGTGAACTCCACGACGGCTATAACGCGCTCAACAACCTTGGGGTGCTGCACGTAGCCCTCGCGATACCCAATTGCGGTTGGTATGAAGTGCTGATTCCCCACGCTCCCGGTGACTACTCCTCAGACCACCTGAGCTGGGGTCTGGTCGAGGAGATCCCGATCGATAGCAATGGGTACGCCAGCGTCCCTGATCGTCCGGGACTCGGAATCGACATCGACTGGGACCTCGTTCGGGGTCGGACCGTAGCCGAACTCCGGTGACAGCCCCCGTAGCACCAGTGGAGGACGCTATGCCATTTGAATCTCAGCCCGCCCGGATATCTGCACACTGAACAAGTACCTACAACGTAGACTATTTAGGAGAACTAATGCCCCACACAGGGTTTGGCCAGTCAACCTCGGGCGTATTCCAGGTGGCGTACGTGGTAGAGGATATCGACAAGGCCATTCACGCCTGGGTTGACGAGCGTGGTGTCGGACCGTGGTTCACGATGTCGGGATTTACCGGAGCCGACCCCGTATACCGGGGCGAGCCGTCTAAGGCTTCGATCTCAGTTGCCATGACGTTTTCGGGCGGTATGAGCATCGAACTCATCCAGCCCGAGGATAATCACCCCTCCATCTGGCGCGAACACATCGACGTTCACGGCTACGGCTTCCATCACGTCGGGAGACTCACTACTTCCTACGGCGCCGATGTCGAACGCTACCGAAACAGTGGACAGGAGTTGGTCTTTCAGGCAGTCCTCCCCACCGGTGGCCGGCTCGGTTTCATCGAGACCAGCGACGTTCTGCCCGGTTACCAGGAACTGGTCGAGCTAAACGACGCGTCCGACTCGATGTTCACCCAGTTCTATGCCGCCGCACTCGTGTGGGACGGTACCGATCCCATAAGGCCAATCGGCTGACCTGGCGATCGTTTGTCCTGAATCAGTTCAACAGGAGGAGTCGGTGTGCGTACGGAAACAGTGCAGGGCGGAACGCCTTTCACGCTCAACCCCGAGATCGGTGAAGCCCTAGGTGACGATCCAATTCCGGTGGATTCTTGCACGTCCCAAAGCTATTTCGAGAAGGAGCGCGACCGGGTTTTTCGTAAATCCTGGTTGTGCATGGGCCGTGTGGACGAGATTCCGAATCCCGGGAATTTCATCGTCAAGGAGTTGGAGCCGTTCAACACCTCATTGCTGATCGCACACGGGCGTGACGGCGTGGTCCGCGCATTCCACAATGTGTGTTCGCACCGCTGCAACAAGCTCATTTGGGAGGAGAGCGGCCGAAACCGCAGTTTTGTGTGCCGATTCCACGGCTGGACCTATCAGACGGACGGTGCACTCCGATTCGTTCCGGAGGAGGAGATCTTCCCGCCGATCGATCACGAGAAGAACGGCCTCACGCCGGTCGCGACGGACGTTTGGCGCGGCTTCATCTACGTCAAGATGGACGGCAGTTCAGGGGTGGGACTGCAGGAATTCATGGCACCGTTCACCGAATCCATGGCGCAGTATCCATTCGAGGAATACACGCACTGTCATCGCTACCGGACGGTCGTCAACGCCAACTGGAAGCTGGTGCTGGACGCATTCCTCGAGTCGTATCACCTGCGCTTCCTGCACAAGAACACAGTGGCTGAGATCTTCCGCAATTCAAAAGACGACCAGGCGGCAGATGCCTATGGATTTGAGTTCTTCAAGCGGCACGGCCGCTTCACGGTCCCAGGTATCTCAGCGAGCCGATCCCATCCGATCGAGGACCTGATCATCAATACCTCGATGTCCTTCTTCGAGAACAAGGAGAGCGCAGACAGTGCTCCGCCGGGACTGAACCCCGCCGGCGGAGCCAACTGGGCCTTCGATCTCCTCTATGTCTTCCCAAACACCCTGTGGCTCATGAACGCGGGTTCCACGTACGCGGCCCTGGAGGTCTTGCCGCTGGGACCGGACCGGACCATCTGGGAAGCGCGAACGTACTCGCCACCCGCCCGTGACGGTCTCGAGCGGTTCGCCCAGGAGTACAACCGCGTTCTCGCCCGCGACACGATGGCCGAAGACGCATCAACTCTCGAAGTGACGCAGTCGGTCCTGTCATCGGGTGCGAAGCGCGAGATGATCATCGGCGATCAGGAGATCATGCTTCGCCATCTGCACCACGTTGTCGATGAAGTCGTGAACGGAGCGGAGGCGGCAACCGCATGACCACCAACCTGACCAATGGATCAGCATCCCTGTTGCCCGTAGCCTTTGCCCACCTGGACCCCTTCGTCGCAAAGTGGGCCCTCGACGACGCCGGCCAGCGCGCCGACACGCGGGCACGCACCGGCATCGACGAGCTCCGCCGGTTCTACAACGCGATGCTGCCAGTGGCCGCCGATGCCGCGGAGTCACTAAGGGGTACGCCCATCGAAGACCTCGATGAGCGACAAGTCACCCTGCTCAAAATCCTACTGAGCTTGGTCGACGTCGCGGTCGGAGTTGAGTGCTTCAACTCGGGTACTGTTCCCTACGGCTACGACCAAGCCCGACTGCTGGTTGTGCCCGTAGTCAATATGACCCCGGCGTTCTGATCCGAGTGTCGAATTCATTCCGTCGGCTTCCGATGAACGTTCGTCCTGTGATCGACACGTCCGGCGAAACGCCCGAGAACCCACGTCGCCTAGCGGGCAGCGATTTCCGTGAGGTCCTGTCGACTGTCCCTACGGGAGTCGTAGCCATCACCGCCATGGAGAGCGGCCATCCGGTGGGCCTGGTGGTGGGCACGTTCACGTCGGTCTCGTTGAACCCGCCGCTGGTCGGCTTTCTCCCGGCCGTCTCGTCGACGAGCTTTCCCCGGGTACTTGCGGCCGGAGCGTTCTGTGCCAACGTGCTGACTCACGATCAGCGAGACGTGTGTCGTGCTTTCGCGGTCAGTGGGAATGACAAGTTCGCAGGACTTTCGTGGCAGCCGTCACCGGTCACGGGATCACCGGTATTGGACGGGGTGGCCGCGTGGATCGACTGCTCCATCACCGCGGTACACGAGGCAGGCGATCACCTGATCGTCATCGGGGCCGTTGAGCAGATGGCGCGCACGGCAAACTCACCCTCGCTGCTGTTCTACCGAGGGGCTTATACGCACCCACGCGGCACGAGTGACGTCCTACCGCCGGCCTGAAGCGCCAAACATGGTCAGCGGCGATGTGAATATCCAAGTTCGCCGCAACGCAGCAGTGCGGTGCTTCCGACCATCACCGATCGGCCGCACCATCGAACGAATCCGGAAGGGATCTTCATGACCACATCGTTGTCCAAGAATCATCGCGACGTGCAACCCACAGGCTCGCTCGTCGACGCGGTACGACCGCACCTCGATGAGATACGTGCGCGCGCCCGAGCGACCGACGATGCGCGGGAGCCGTTGCAGGAGAACATCGATCTTGTGCGCAGCCTCGGAATCATCCGTGCACTCGTGCCCCGTCGTTATGGGGGCCTCGAGCACGATGTCTTCGATTGGCTGCAAACACTGCGGGTGCTGTCACAAGCGGATATGAGCGTCGGCTGGTTCGCTGGCCTCGCCAGCTCGCACGGGTTCGCGCTTACCAAGTTCAGTGAACGGCTGCAGGATGAGGTCTGGGGTGAGCTCGGGCCGGACGCGATCATCACAACCGCGAGCGCCGTCGCCGAGGGCGGAATCGCACAGCGCGTCGACGGTGGATTTCAGCTGAGCGGCCGGTGGCGATTCGCCAGCGGTCTTCCCGCCGCTGACTGGGCAATTGCGCTAGTGAAGGTTCCCGACGCAGCTACCGGGCAGGAGCAACTCCATTGGGCATTCGTGCCACGAGCTGACTTCACGGTCGACGACACATGGCATGTGGCGGGCATGCGCGGCTCCGGCAGCCATGATCTGGTGGTGGCCGACGCCTTCGTGCCCGAACACAGGCTCAGCGAACAGCCGGGCGTATTGTTCGAACCCGTCAACGGCGTGCATCATGAGAATCCGTTGTACGCGTTGCCCTTTGCGGTCATCTACCCGATCGCCTTTGCCCCGGTGGTTCTCGGAGGTGCCGAGGCCGTACTTGAGTTGCACACCGAACAGCTCAAGAAGCGCAAGGCCGCGCTGACCGGCGTGTCCCTGGTGGAGTCGCCGCTTGCCCAGGTGCGACTGGCGGAGGCAACCATGCGGCTGCGCGCGGTGGCAGCTATCCAGGAGGATCGCTGGCGGCAAGTAGCCCATCGGGTGAGCACCGCCACCGAGTCGAATCCCGAGGAACTCATGTGGTGGCGTGTGACGGATGCCTACGTCGGCCGCGAAACGATGCGCATCGTCGAGCACATCGTGGACGGCGCTGGCGCGAGCATCTATTTCGAGGCCAACCCGCTACAGCGGTTCTGGCGTGACATGCACTCAGCGAGTGGCCACACGTGGCTCAACACGGAATCAGCGATGCAGATCTTGGGCCGGCACCTGCTCGACCTGCCGCCTGATCCTCGATTGGTCTGACTCGCACGGCACATCCTCTTCAGAGAAAGGACGTCAGGTGGCAGGAAGAGTTCAGGGAAAGGTCGCGTTCATCACCGGAGCGGCGCGTGGCCAGGGGCGCGCGCATGCCATCCGCCTCGCAGAGGAGGGTGCAGACATCATCGCCCTCGACCTCTGCGGACCGGTGGAGGGCGTACCCTACCGGGCGTCCACACCGGAAGATCTCGAAGAGACCGTGGGTCTGGTGGAGCGACTCGACCGCCGGATCGTGGCCCTACAGGCGGATGTCCGGGACTCCGATCAACTGCAGGATGCGGTCCGGGCCGGCGTCTCAGAATTCGGCCGGCTGGACATCGTCATCGCCAATGCCGGCATCCTGACGGTCGCCCCCGCGCACGAGTGGACCGAGAACCAGTGGCAAACAATGCTGGACATCAATCTGTCCGGCGTGTGGCGCACGGCAAAGGCCGTCATCCCGACGTTGATCGAACAGGGCCAGGGCGGATCGATCATCGCCACCAGCTCGGTGCTGGGGCTCAAGGGCGCTGCTGGGGCCGTCGGATACGTCGCCGCGAAATTCGGCGTTACGGGGATTGTCAAGAGCCTTGCGCACGAGCTCGCGCCGCACCGAATCAGAGTGAACTCATTGCACCCGACCAACGTGCGGACCGAACTCATGGATAATACGATGGTACGCAAGGTGTTTCGACCTGATCTCGCCGACCCGACGTATGACGATGCGATCGACTCATACGCGGTGCTGAACCTCTGGGATGTGCCCTGGGTCGAGTCCGTCGACGTTGCCAATGCCGCCTTGTGGCTCGCATCCGATGAGGCCCGGTTCGTGACGGGGTCTGCAATTCCCGTCGACTTGGGGGCGACGGCCAAGTAGGACACGTGGCTCAACCCGACACGATTAAGGAACCTTTACTATGGGAAAGCTCGATGGCAGAGTCGCATTGATCACCGGTGCCGCGCGCGGGCAGGGACGTAGTCACGCGATTCGGTTGGCGCAGGAGGGTGCTGACATCATCGCGGTGGACATCTGTAAACAGATCGACACTGTTGCCTACCCGATGTCCACCCCGGATGACCTCGCAGAGACGGTCGAGGAAGTCGAGGCACTTGATCGGCGCATAGCGTCCGCGATCGTCGACGTCAGGGATCATGACGCGCTCTGCGCAGTCGTTGACAAGGCGGTCGTCGAACTGGGGCCAGTCGATATCATCCTCGCGAACGCCGGGATCGCGCCGCAGGGCGCGGAGAATCCCGATGAAGTCAAGACGTTCCGAGACGTCGTCGAAGTCAATCTGTTCGGCGTCTGGAACACCGTCCACGCGGGCGTCCCGAGCATGATTGACAACGCCCGGGGCGGGGCGATCGTACTGACTAGTTCCTCGCAGGGATTGTCGGGAGCAGGCGGCACGGGAACCGGTGCAGGCGATGGCTACGCTGCGAGCAAACACGGCGTAGTGGGACTGATGCGTACCTTCGCGAACTGGCTTGCACCACATTCGATCCGGGTGAACTCGATTCACCCGACGGGGGTTAACACCCCGATGGTGGTCAACCCGGTCTTGCAGAAGTATCTCGACGACAACCCGGCGTTGGGTGGGGCCCTGCAGAATCTGCTTCCAGTTCCGATGATCGAGCCGATCGATGTCTCCAACGCCGTCGCCTGGCTGGTGTCGGATGACGCCCGCTACGTCACCGGTGTCACATTGCCAGTCGACGCGGGTTTCGCGGCCAAGTGACGGCGACGCTGTCGGTCACCGAGATTCGTTGCCGCATCGCGACTACTCTCGTCGGCCGGGAACGGGAACTGGAGTTGCTACTCGCCGCCGTAGCAGCAGGTCGCGACGTACTGATCGAAGGTCCTCCCGGTACCAGCAAGAGCACACTGCTCGGTGCCATCACCGAGCAGTGGGGCATTCCTTTGGTGTTCGTCGAGGGCAACGCCGATCTCACTCCTGCTCGGATCGTAGGTCATCACAATCCGGCCCGGGTGTTGCGAGAGGACTATTCGGATGACAACTTCGTGGCGGGGCCGCTGGTTGAGGCGATGCGTTCGGGGGGCTTCCTCTACGTCGAGGAGTTCAATCGCGCACCAGAGGACACGATCAACACACTGTTGACGGCAATGGCGGAGCGGCGCATAGCCATTCCGCGCGTGGGAACGGTGGTGGCGCTGCCGACATTTCGCGTCGTCGCGTCGATGAATCCGTATGACAACGTAGGTACCACGATGCTGTCGAGAAGTGTCCACGACCGCATGTGCCGCCTGGCTATCACCTACCAGGACGCCGAGTGTGAACGCGGCATCGTTGCGCTGCGGACCGACACTGAATCACCACGGTTGATCGCTGACGCGGTGGCCCTCACTCGGGCGACCCGCGAACACCCGGATATCACCCAAGGCAGCAGTGTGCGGGGCGCGATCGATCTTGCCTTGGTGGCAACACAATTGGCTATGCTTCGGGACGTAAGGGTTCCGATAGTCGCTGGTGTCCAACCACCTCGTGATCTGGCCGAACCGTATCTATCGGTGATGCTCGATGCCGTACTGGTGGCACTGTCGGGACGGATCCACGTCGATGAGACTGTCGAGGAGACTCCGGAGTCGGTTCTGCGGACGATCTGGGAAGACCACTTTCTGCTGCGTCCGGCGGCCGCTGCGCCCGGTTGAAGAGGAGGTGAGTCGGATTCGCCGCTGCGGGAGCCGGGTCGGGCCGAATCGGCAGCTCCGAGGTTAATGCGGCGCAGGCCAAAGCAGTTGACCGGGGAGCCGTCGGTGTTTCGGCTGGGTCGGGGAGCCGGCGTGCTTGTGGCGAGTGCGAAGCCCGGAGTCGCCGCGGGTGCGGGTTCTCGGTCCGCCCCGGCTCTGACTGAGGAGTCCGGTGAGGTGGTTTCGTTGCGTGACGCCACTACCGAGTGTGCGGTCGACATCGCAACGCATCAACGTGCTCGGCGCATCGCCGCGCAACTGGCTGTCCGTCGGCCAAAGCGAAATATGACGGCGCGCCGGGGCATTGGCGAGCTGGTGAGCGTGCGGTATCGGGGTGGGTGCGACGAGATTGACTTGGATGGCACCTTCGACGCTCTTGCGGCAAACCCCGTTCTAGAAGAAGACGACATCGTGGTGCGAGATCGTGTGCACACCAAGAGGTCGGTGGTGCTCGTCGTCGACATCTCCGGATCGATGAAGGGGGAGAGGGTGTGTACTGCGGCGGCCACCGTGGGCGCACTCGCAGCAGAGATGGTTCGGGATGATCTCGCGGTGGTCGCGTTCTGGTCGGATGCCGCGGTAATCACGCGTTTCGGCGAGCCGACGACACCACTGGGTGTCCTCGACACCATCCTTCGAATCCCGGCTCGGGGGTTGACGAACGTTCACTTCGCCCTCGGCGCCGCGGCCGAATTGTTGCGATCGACCTCGAATCCCGACGCTCGGGTGCTTCTGCTGTCCGATTGTGTGCACAACGCTGGACCCGATCCGCGCTCGGTTGCCGCAGGAACTCCGCGCCTAGACGTCCTGCTCGATACGTCGGGTGAGAACGACCTCGAGCTCGGCCGTGACCTTGCCCGCGCCGGTCGCGGACGAATTCGCACGATCCGTACCCACCGCGAGGTGGCGCCGGCTCTAACGGCCATGTTCCAGTGACGCGCGTGGACCCACGACGGGCACACCTGCCACGAGAGACCTCTCCACGGAAGCGCCGAGTCCGCGTGTGGGTGACAGCTCGGTGCCGTCGGTCAGCGCAATCTTCTGGGCGGCGTTGAACGTGTCGAGGCACAGGTGTGGTCGGCCGCGCCTAGCGCGCACAGGTGACACACGGCGCGCCAGCTAAGGATCACGAAATCCCTTGGGGCGATGTAGGTGACACCGTGACCAACCGGTTCGACGGTGCCGGAGGCCTCATGACGGAGGTGTTCTGTGAACGGCAGTCCGACATCGCGTTGGACGCGCTTGGACACCGAGCATAGCCGGCGGTGGCCGCTCGCGGTGGAAACAGCACGTCATCCCTAGATCGATGGCCAAGACGGTGGGCTACCTGAGCAACCGCGACGATCAGGTCCCGATGGTCCGGGCGGGGTAGGCAGTTGGGTTCGCGAGGCGCTGTTTCGCCATCTTCTGGAAAACTGACTGTCCGTCAGTCGATAGATCAGATCGTGCTCAATGTCACAGCGAGAATCTCAAGAGCGAATGTCGTCACGCCCCTGTGGGTGGGGCCCGAGAAGGAGCAGTTACTCGGCGACAAAGCAACTCGCTGTCCGAGTGACTACGCAACAGTTGTCGGACTCTCCTTCGGTGTGGTGACACGGATTCACCTGAAACTTCAACCGATGCCGAAGATTGTCGCCGCGTCGAGTCAGCTTCATCCGCTGGCCGCTTACGACGAGTTGACGACGTGGTGGGTGACTACGTCGCGGGCTTTGGCCGGCACGGGACGCTATATGCTCTTGATCGCCGGGGCAAACCTCTTTTCGGTCATGACGAGACCGTCCCTGACAGTCGTTGCCTATGCCTTCGCGAGCGACCACGATGAAGTCGCCGAGAAGCTGGCCTTCATGGAATCGGCCCCCGGTTTGCAGCGGGCACTCGTGCATATGAGTGCGCAGCCCATGTCGATACCGCAGATCTACGGACTGTTCGACCAGATGTATCCCGAAGGACTTCGCTACCTGTCGGACAACGTCTGGATATCGGACACGCGTGCCCCGAATCTGTGGAACGAAGCCAAGCAGGTGATCGACACGCTGCCTACCTCGCGATCTGCGGTCTGGCTGATCCCGGGAATGAAGAACTGTACCCATCCCAATGCGGCGTTCAGCCTGCAATCGGATCTGTCGTTTCAAGTGTATGCCGCTTACGAAGACAGTGCCGAGGACGAGTCGATGCTCAAGTGGCACAGCGAGGCCATGGCGCGGATGGATCCGTTCTCGCTTGGGGCAGGCTACGTCGGAGACTCCAATCTGTTCGTCAATCCGGTGGCCATCCTGCATCCGGACAACGCTGAACGACTGGAAATCATTCGTGCACAACATGATCCGGACGGCATTTCTACTGCTCTCCGATCCCGTTGCCGAGGACCCGTGTCTAGTCACGTTGCTCGTCGTGGTGGTGGGCTCGTGGTGTCGAATCGCATCTGCCTGAGCCGGCGGCTTCCCCGTATACGTCAGACCTGGATAGATGTCAGCGACAATCGGACAGAGGCTCGCGCATGTCCGCTCTACGGTCCAACAACACGCGAAGTGCGCGGCGACTCGGAACACCCATGGGATGCGAGACGGCTATGTCGGGGCATCCGGGACGAACCGACGGGCATCGCCTTCGACAATGTGCCGCGAAAGGACTCCAGGCAATGCGCGATGCTGCACTGAGCGTCCGGCCGCTCGAACTGGAGACGTTCTCGTTCAGTCTAATGGCAACGTCCGGCGTCACCTTCATCAGCCGGCCACCGAAAGGCTCTTCGCCCTTGACCAGACCATTCGTGTCGCGCCGTCGTGCGTGCTCGACGCCGTTCCTCACGCCAGTGTTCACGGTCGCGTTGATTCACAGCGCTGCCTCGTCTTCGCGAACGGTATCTAAGTGAGCGCCCTGGGCACCGTGGCCGTAACGCCGCTGCGAACCGCGGGCGGGTTCTTCGCATTCTCGCTCGACACACTGATCACCATGGTGAAGCCGCCGTACGCATGGCGAGAGTTTCTCGATCAAACGGCCTTCCTCGCCCGCGTCGCCTTCATGCCGGCGCTGATGCTGTCGGTGCCCTACGTGGTGCTGACGGTGTTCACCTTCAACGTCCTCTTGCGAGAGTTCGGCGCAGCGGACTTCTCGGGATCGGGTGCCGCGATTGGGGCGGTCAACCAGATCGGCCCTCTGGTAACGGTTCTGGTCGTGGTGGGCGCCGGTGCGGCGGCGATGTGTGCGGACTTGGGCGCCCGGACCATTCGCGAGGAACTCGACGCCTTGAAGGTGATGGGCATCGATCCAATCCAGGCCCTCGTCGCGCCGCGCGTGCTGGCCGCCACCATAGTTGCCTTCTTGCTGTCGTCGGTGGTGACCTTGGTCGGTCTCGTTGGTGGGTTCTTCTTCTCGGTGTTCATCCAACAAGTCACGCCTGGTGCGTTCGTCGCCGGCTTGACTCTGATCACCAATGTCAGCGACGTCGTCGTATCGATGATCAAGGCGACGCTGTTCGGGCTGACGGCCGGTCTCATCGCCTGCTATCAGGGCGTCAACGTGCGCATGGGTCCTGCCGGAGTCGGCAACGCCGTCAACGAGACCGTTGTGATCTCGTTCGTGATGTTGTTCGTGATCAACATCGTCATCACCGCTATCGGGTTCGAGGTCACAAAATGACGGCTAGCGTGGCGCAGCAGCGCTTTCCAAGGCTTGCCCGAAGTGCGTCGAGGTTGCGCGGCCGACTCCAGCGGCTGGGGGAGCAGTCCCGCTTCTATGGCGAGACGATGCGCGCGGTCGTGGATGTCGTGGTGCACTACCGGGGAGAACTGCTGCGCCAAATCGCCACAATGAGCTTGGGCACGGGTGCGCTGGCCATCATCGGCGGCACCGTGGTCGTCATCACATTCCTCAACGTCTCGACGGGCGCCATCGTGGCGGCCCAGGGCTACAACCAGTTCTCCCAAGTCGGCGTGGAAGCACTGACTGGTTTCGCTTCCGCGTTCCTGTTCACCCGACTGATCAGCCTCGGAACCGCCGTCATCGCCTTCGCGGCCACACTCGGTGCCGGCGCCACCGCTCAGTTGGGGGCCATGCGGATCAACGAGGAAATCGACGCGCTCGAAGTCATGGGCATCAGATCGGTGGCCTACCTTGCCTCGACGCGAGTGATCGCAGGCGTCATCGTCGTCATTCCGCTGTATTGCGTGTCGCTGCTCGTGGGCTACTTCGCTGCACGGTTCGGCACGACCGCACTCTACGGGCAGGCGCAGGGTGTCTATGACCACTATTTCCGGACGTTCCTCATTCCCACAGACGTCATCAACTCCTTCATCACGGTCATCGTGTTGTGTGTGGTGGTGATGCTCATTCACACCTACTACGGCTTCAACGCTTCCGGTGGACCAGCGGGTGTGGGCCGGGCGGTAGGCGAGGCGACGAGAACCTCTTTGGTGGCAGCAGCTTTCGTCATTCTGTTCGTCACGCTGGCCCTCTACGGCCAGACCGGCAACTTCAACTTCGCGGGGTAGGGAGATGTCGAAAGTTCACGGCGCCGGCCGACGTATTTCCTCCGAATGGCTGGCCTTGGCATTGATCGTGGTCTTGATCGCCCTGGTGGCGTTGTGCGTGGCTTCGTTCAACCGGGCCTTCAGTGGAAGCGTGCCGATCACCCTCACCGCTGACCGTTCGGGCCTGGTGATGGACTCCTACGCGAAGGTGAACATGCGCGGTGTCCAAGTAGGTCACGTCGCGACCATCTCCGGCGGATCGGGTAACGCCAGCCTCACTCTGGAGATCGATCCCGATCAGGTCGCCAAGATTCCTGCGAACGTCGAAGCGCGGATCAACTCCACCACGCTTTTCGGCTCAAAGTACGTTGAGCTGATCTACCCCGAACATCCCAGTCCACAACGGATCTCGGCCGGTGCGGTGCTACGGTCGATCAACACCACGGTCGAGGTCAACACCGTCTTCCAGAACCTCGTCACACTTCTCGACCAGATCGACCCCGCCAAGCTCAACGCCGTCCTGTCGGCCTTCGCCGAAGCTGTGGGCGGCAAGGGCGAACGTATCGGTCAGGCCACTGAGGACGCGAATGCCGTTCTGCAGCAGATTAATCCGCGCAGTGATGCTATCCGCGAGGATTTGCGCGCAGTGCGTGACGTCAGCGATGTCTATTCTGGCGCGGCCCAGGACATCATCAGTGTCCTGGATGCGGCCAGTGTCACCAGTGCGACGGTGGCCAGTCAAACCCGCCAACTCGACGCGCTGCTCGTCGGTGTGGCCGGATTTGGCCGCAGCGGCACCAACGCCCTGAGTGGCAGCAAGGACCACCTGATCGAGGCCGTCAACTTGCTCGAACCCACGACGAACCTCCTCATGAAGTACGACCCGACGCTCACCTGCTTTCTCGTCGGCGCCAAGGGTGCGCTCGACGACTCGTTCACCGTCGTCGGAGCAAACGGTAAGTCGATGATCATGGATGCCTCGGTGCTGCTCGGCGACGACGCGTACCGCTATCCCGACAACCTTCCCGTCAACGGTGCCAAGGGTGGCCCCGGCGGTAAACCCAGTTGCGGTTCGCTGCCCGATGTCGCGAAGAACTGGCCCGTGCGTGCTCTCGTAGCCAACACCGGCATCGGCACCGGCCTCGACAACCGTCCCAACCCGGGCATCGGCTTCCCCGGATATGCCAACTATTTCCCGGTCACTCGCGGGGTACCTGCGGCGCCCGTGATTCGCGATCCGGGGGGTCCCGCTCCGGGCCCGATTCCGTACCCCGGGGCGCCGCCCTACGGCGCACCGCTCTACGGGGCTGATGGCACCGCGCTATACCCCGGCGTCCCGCCGGCGCCCGGCCCGGCCGCCGCGCCGGGGCCGCCCGACCCGGCTGCGGCATCGGCCGGCAACTAGCTCGAGTCAGCCATCGTTCACAAGGAAGGAGCACGAGATTCATGCATGCGAGCATGTCAAGAACCCTGTGGCGCCTCGGATTCTTCGTAACTGTGTGTGCCGCAGGAGCATTCGCGCTGATTTTGATCTTCGGCCAGTTGCGATTCGAACCAAAAGTGACCTACCACGCCATCTTTGCCACCGTGGGTGGCCTTGAGGCGGGCGACTTCGTCCGAGTTGCTGGCGTGGAGGTTGGCAAGGTCATGAGCACGGTCGTGCGAGACGACGGCACCGTCGATGTCGACTTCAGCACCGATGACACGGTGAAACTGACCACCGACACACAAGCGGTCATCCGCTACGACGATCTCATCGGTGGGCGCCACCTGGCCTTGGAGAAGGGGACCGGAGGAACCGAGAGGCTGGCGGCGGGCGGCACCATTCCGCTCGGGTCCACCGCACCGGCACTGGACCTCGACGCCCTCATCGGTGGTTTCCGTCCCTTGTTCCGGGCTTTGGATCCCGACCAGGTCAACGCGCTGTCCAGTCAACTCATCATGGCGTTCCAGGGCCAGGGCGCCACGATTGGCGCGGTGCTGGACCAGACAGCAGCGTTGACCAGCACGCTGGCGGACCGCGATCAGCTCATCGGAGCAGTCATCAACAACCTCAGTTCGGTCCTCGGGTCGTTCGGCAACCGCAGCGAGCAGTTCGGCGCAGCTGTCGACTCACTCGCTGAACTTGTGCACGGTCTCGAGGCACGCAAGCAAGACCTTTCCAACGGCATCGCGTACGCCAACGCTGCGTCGAAGTCCATCGCCGACCTTCTCCGTGAGGCACGTCCGCCATTGAAGACGGTCCTCGACCAGACCGACCGCAGCTCCAGCGTCGTTCTGGCCGATCACGAGTACGTCGACAACCTGTTGGCCACGCTGCCCGACGCCTACAAGCTCGTCGGCCGGCAAGGACTGTACGGCGACTTCTTCAGTTTCTACATGTGCGACTTGGTGCTCAAGCTCAACGGCAAGGGTGGACACCCGACATACGTCAAGGTCGCCGGCCAGTCTTCGGGAAGGTGTACACCGAAATGAAGCCTTTCCGTGAACGCAACCTCGCCGTCATCGGCGCAATCGGCGTCGCCGTCCTGGTCGTGGCCACCCTGATCGGATTCAACCTCAAACGGTTGACGCTCCTGTCGCCGACCAACACGTACTCGGCGTACTTCGCCGAAGCCGGGGGGTTGACCACGGGTGCAGCCGTACAGGTCTCGGGCGTCAAAGCCGGGAACGTGCAGACGATCGCGCTCAAGCCTGCCGGCGTCCTGGTCGAGTTCACCGTGGATAGCGACATCCGCCTCGGCGACAGGTCGGAAGCGGCCATCAAAACGATGAGCCTGTTGGGCAACAAGATCGTCGAGATCACTCCTCGCGGGGAGGGCACGGTGCGCGGGACCATCCCGATGGAACGAACTACCTCGCCATACCAGTTGCCTGACGCGCTGGGTGATCTCTCCTCAACGATCAGCGGCCTGAACACCACCCAACTCTCCGACTCGTTGGCGACGCTGTCGACGACTTTGAAGAACACACCCCCGCAGATCCGCGCGGCAGTAGAGGGCGTGGCCAGGTTCTCCGACACCATCAATCAGCGGGACGCCAATCTACGCAATCTCTTGGCCAGCGCCAGCAAGGCCACGACCGTGCTGTCACAACGCACCGACGAGGTGGTGCGCCTTATTCACGACACGAACGCACTGTTGGCTGAACTGCGTATGCAGAACGCCGCCCTGGACCGGATCTCGGGCAATGTCTCGGCGCTTTCCCAGCAGGTGAAGGGTTTGATCGCGGAGAACCGTCAGAGCCTCAAACCCACACTCGACAGGCTCAACGGGGTGCTGACCTTGATCGACAATCGCAAGAGCGAGGTACAGAAGTCGATCAAGGGCTTCCATATCTACGCGTTGTCGCTGGGCGAGGCCTTGGCATCAGGCCCGTTCTTCAAGGCCTATGTGGCCAACCTGCTCCCTGGCCAGTTCCTTCAGCCGTTCATCGATTCCGCGTTCTCCGACCTGGGGCTCGACCCCAACGTGCTGTCACCGACCGAACGCACCGATCCCCAGACCGGGCAGCCAGGCACGCCGCCGCTACCACTCCCGATGCCGCGGACCGGCCAGGGAGGCGAGCCCAATCTGACTCTGCCCGACGCGATCAGCGGCAATCCAACTGATCGCCAGTGCGGGCCGCCCGGCGTGCCGCTGCCCGGCCCGGGCTGCTACCCCGCCCGAGAGCCGTTGCCGGCGCCTGCGCCGGGGGGGCCGCCACCGGGGCCACCCGCACCGGGAATCGGCAATGGTCCGAACGAGGACGCGATTCCGCCGCTCTACGTCCCGGCGCCGGGAGAAGTTCCCGCACCGCCGGCCAGCAATGAGGACATTGGCCGATGACCAGACGACACAACATCCGCATCGCGCTGGCGATCGCCTTGACCGTACTTCTGGTTTCCGGCGGGTACCTGGCCGTGGTCGCCGTCGGCTCCGCCGCTCATCGACAGATCGTCGCGTACTTCGAGAACAGCAACGGTGTATTCGTTGGTGACGACGTACGCATCCGCGGTGTCAACGTCGGCAAGATCGAGAGCATCGAACCCGAGCCGGAAAGGGTGAAGATCTCCTTCTGGATCGATGACAAGTACGCCGTGCCCGCGGACGTCAAGGCCGCAATCCTGTCGCCCACGCTCGTGACTTCGCGCGCCATCCAGCTCACTCCGCCCTACGTCAGCGGCGCGATGCTGCCCAACAACGCCGTCATCCCGGACAGCCGCACAGCCGTACCCCTCGAGTTCGACGACCTCCGCGCGCAATTGGAGAAGCTCACCAACTCCCTGCAACCGACCCAACCCGGCGGTGTGAGCGCCCTCGGCGAATTCGTGAACACCGCTGCGGACAATCTCCGCGGTCAGGGACCGGCCATTCGCGACTCGATCATCAAGCTGTCGCAGACGGTCTCGGCCCTTGGCGACCACAGCGACGACATCTTCACCAGCGTGAAGAACCTCTCGATGCTCGTCTCGGCCCTCGACGGCAGCACCGATCTGATCGTGCAACTCAATCAGAATCTTGCGTCGGTCTCGGGTGCTCTGGCCGACGACCCCGGCGAAGTTGCCGATGCCGCACGCGATCTGAACGCCGTCGTGGGTGACGTGCAGGCATTCGTCGCCGAGAACCGCGAGACGCTGGGGACGACCACCGACAAGTTGACCTCGCTTTCCCAGGTGGCCCACGACAGCCTCGCCGATATCAAACAACTTCTGCACGTCGCTCCGACCGCGCTGTCGAACTTCGTGAACATCTACCAACCCGCTCAGGGCACCTTCAGCGGCGTCCTCGCTCCGACCATGTTCGCCAACCCGATCTCGTTCCTGTGCGGCGCAATACAAGCGGCGTCGCGGTTCAATGCCGAACAATCATCGAAGCTGTGTGTGCAATACCTGGCGCCGATCATCAAGAACCGGCAATACAACTTCTTACCGATGGGTCTCAACCCATTCGTGGGCGCCACTGCTCGTCCGAATGAGGTCACTTACAGCGAGGATTGGATGAGACCGGATTACGTCCCGCCGCAGCCCGCCACACCGGCCACACCGGCAACCGCCGCCTCGGTTCCGGCGCCCCTGCCTGCAGAGGCCCCACCGCCTCCCGAACCGGCGGAGGCCGCGACGACCGACCCCCAGGCCGGCCTACAAGGCATGATGGTGCCGCCCGGAGGCGGGTCGTGAACGGCACATCCCGGCGGATTGCATCGCTGTCCGTCACGATGATCACTGCCGCCGCCCTCTCGGCCTGCAGCTGGAAGGGACTGAATACGCTGCAACTACCCGGTGCCCAGGGCACCGGGGACGGTGCCTACAGCATCCAGGTGCAACTGCCCGACGTCACCAACATCCAACCGAACTCGCGTGTGCGGGTGGGGGATGTCAACGTCGGCACCGTCACCAAAGTCGAACGGCAGGATTGGCACGCTCTGTTGACCGTTCGGCTCAACGGCAACGTCGACATGCCCGCCAATTCGACTGCCGCCATCGGGCAAACAAGCCTGCTGGGCTCGCTACACGTCGAGCTGGCGGCGCCGAAGAACGCGCCCTCGAGCGGAAAATTGCACGAGGGTTCGCTGATAACGCTGGCCAACGGCAGCGCTTACCCGTCCACCGAACAAACCCTGGCGGCAACGTCGATGCTGCTCAACGGCGGCGGGATCGGCAAGATGCAGGACATCACCGTGGCGCTGACCACCGCTTTCGGCGGCGCGCGCCAAGACCAACTCCGTACCTTTCTCGACCAGTTGCAGACGTTCACCGCGCGGCTCAATGAGCAGACTCGGGACATCATCGACGCCACTGACGCCGTCAATCGTGTCGCCGGCCAATTCGCAGCGCAACAGCCGGTGTTCGACCGAGCGCTGGACACCGTGCCGCGCGCCCTCAAGGCGCTCAACGACGAGCGCGACACACTGGTCGACGCCGTTGACCAACTGGGCAAGTTCAGCGCTTTGGCGACCGACTCGGTCGATCAAACCAGGACCGCACTGGTGACTGAACTGCAGGATCTGGGGCCGGTCCTGAAGTCGTTGGCCGACGCGGGTCCGGCCCTGACCCGGTCGCTGGGCCTGCTGTCCACCTTTCCGTTCCCGAAGGACACCTTGACGAAATGGTTCCGCGGTGACTACGGAAACATCAGCCTGGTCGTCGATCTCACGTTGAGTCGACTGGATTCGGCCTTGTTCACCGGCACCCGGTGGGAGGGCAACCTCACCGAGCTCGAGATGCAATGGGGCCGCACCATCGGTCAACTCCCCAGTCCATACACCTCGGCCAATCCCTTGTTGGCGCCGTACCGATTCGACCAGGGGCGCTGACCATGCATCTGAACAGAAGAGTCAAGCTGCAACTGATCTTCTTCGCCGTGGTGACGCTGGTATCGGGCACGGTGATGGCCGTGTTCGTGCTGCACGTCCCCAGCCGGTTCTTCGGTGTCGGCGAGTATCGGGTGACGGTCAACCTCCCAAAGGCCGCCGGACTCTACGACAACGCCAATGTCACGTATCGCGGCACCGAGGTCGGTCGCGTCGAAGGCTTGGCGTTGACGCCGGTCGGCGTCGATGCCGTCCTCACGATGGACTCGGCCGTGCGCATACCCGCAGATGTGCAAGTGGAGGTGCACAGCACCAACGCAGTCGGTGAGCAGTACCTCGAATTCGTCCCGCGTAGCGCGGCCGGTCGAGCGTTGAAGGACCGCGATGTCATTCCCGTCGACCGGACAACGGTTCCCCCTGACATCAACGCGTTGCTGACGGCGACCAATAAGGGCCTGTTGGCGATACCCAACGGCAACCTGCGCACCGCAATCGACGAAGCAGACGTGGCCTTCGGTGGTCTGGGACCGGAAATGTCCCGCATCGTCAACGCGACCACCAAGCTGGCTACCGACGCTCGGGCCAATCTCGATGCGATCACGACGTTGATCGACCACAGCAAGCCGATCCTGGACACCCAGACCGATTCCGCCGATTCGATCCGGAGCTGGGCCGCCAACGTCGCCAGCGTCACCGGCCAGCTGCGCGATCACGACGCCGACTTCCGCGGCCTGCTCAACGAGGGGCCCGGCGCGTTCAAGGAGATGAGCGGGCTGCTCGACCGAGTGCAGCCGACGTTGCCGGTACTGTTCAGCAACCTGGTGAGTGTGGCGGACGTCGCCATCACCTACCAACCCAACCTCGAGCAGATCCTGGTGTTGATGCCCCGGGCGATGGAAGCAGACCAGGGTGCGGCCCTGGCCAATCGCAACACCAAACAGGACTACAAGGGGCTCTATCTCTCGTTCAACCTCAATCTCAATCTGCCGCCGCCATGTACCACGGGCTTTCTGCCGGCCGCTCAACAGCGTGCGCCGGCCGCGGTCGACGCACCGGATCGCATCGCCGGCAGCCTCTACTGCCGGGTGCCGCAGGACTCGCCGATAGCGGTGCGCGGCGCGCGGAACCTGCCCTGTGAAACTCGGCCGGGCAAGCGGGCACCGACGGTCGAAATGTGTGAGAGCGACGAGAACTACGTGCCGCTCAACGACGGATTCAACTGGAAGGGCGATCCCAACGCCACACTGAGCGGTCAGGGCATTCCGCAACTGCCGCCCGGCACACCTGGATCCACCGTGACTCCACCCGCTCCGATGCCGATTGCCATTGCCGAATATGACCCCGCCAGTGGGAGTTACATCGGCCCGGACGGGCAGCAGTACACCCAATCGAATCTCGCGCGAGATGCGAAGCCATCGACATGGCAGGACCTCATGACGCCACCACAGGAGCATCGACCGTGAAAGTGATGCCAAAGAACCTGAAGTACGCGAAGATCCACGAGCACCACGACGACGTCCCCGTGATCGACATCGACGCGGACGAGGCAGTCGGCGACGCGGCCGACGAGTCTTCGGGATTCGAGGGCTCGGCGCGTGCCGGGCGACAGGGCTGGAAGTCGCCGCGTCGGCTGACTGCCGTGCTGGCCGTCGCGATCGTCGTGGTTCTCGGTGGGCTCGTCGGCTATCTCGGCATGCAATTGCATCGCCTGGAGCACGCTGTCGACCAGCGAGCCGAGTTCCTGCAAGCGGCCCGCCAAGGTGCACTGAATCTGACCACCATCGACTGGCAGCATGTCGATGACGCGGTCAAGCGCATCCTCGATTCGGCCACCGGGGCGTTCCATGACGACTTCGAGAAGCGCTCTCAGCCATTCGTCGAGGTCGTGAAGCAGGCACAGTCCCACACCGAGGGCACCGTCACGATGGTTGGGCTGGAGTCGATTTCGGGCGACCAGGCCAGTGCGCTCGTGGCCGTAACGGTGAAGACCAGCAGTGGCGCTAATCCCGAGACCGCATCCAAGGCTTGGCGTATGCGAATAAGCGTTCAGAAAGTGGGTGCCGACGTGAAGGTCGCCGATGTGGAGTTCGTCCCATGACCACCATCGACTCCGAGGCTGTGGCCGATATCGACGAGGGTGAATCTGAAATCATCGTCCCTGGCGCCGACCCTGACGAGGTTGACGGAATCACCGCCGACACCGCGCCGACGAGTGTGCCCGCACGATGGTTGTCACGGTCGAATGTCGTCACCTTCGCTCTCTTTCCGTTGATGGTCGTCGCGCTCGTCGCGGGCGCCGGCTATTTGAAGTTCCGGGTCGGAGCGTTGACCTCTGCCGAGCAGACACGTGTGCAATCGGTTCAGGCCGCGACCGAGACCGCCATCGCCATGCTGTCCTACAGCCCCGACACCGCCGAGGCCACGCTGCACGCCGCCGAGGATCGGTTGACCGGGTCGTTTCGCGACTCATACCGGTCCCTGATCGACCAAGTCGTGATTCCCGGTGCGAAACAGAAGGCGATTGCGACGACAGCAACGGTTCCCGCCGCGGCGTCGATAACCGCAACCGAGCGGCACGCCACCGTCATGGTGTTCATCAACCAGACCATCATCGTGGGATCCGACGCGCCCACTGGTACGGCTTCGGCCGTGGAGGTGACCCTCGACAAGGTCGGTGACCGTTGGCTCGTCTCGGGATTCGATCCGAAATGATGTGGGGGAGACGATGCCTCATGAACGTGAACACGATCGGGTGTGGTAGGGCATTCTGCAATAGAGGCCCTGATGCCCGTGCCCACGCCGTCATCAGGGCTGAGGCAGAGGCTGACCTCGCCACCGGAGGTGGATGATGCGACCGCTCTCTCTATCGGTGATGGCGAGCACGGTGATGGCGATAGCCGTGTCGCTGGCTCCGCCGTCCGCGGCCGACAACAAACGACTCAATGACAGCGTGGTCGCCAACGTCTATACGATTCAGCACACCGCGGGCTGCACGAACAATGTGACGATCAACGCCCAGTTGCGCCTGGCAGCGCAATGGCACACCAACGATGTGCTGAACAACCGCGCGCTCGATGGCGACATCGGCTCGGACGGCTCGACGGTGCAGGACCGCGCTCGCGCGGCCGGATACCAAGGGGCGGTCGCCGAAACCGTTGCGATAAACCCTGCCTTGGCAATCAACGGCATCGAGATCCTGAATCAATGGTACTTCCGGCCCGACTACATGAATGTCATGTCGGACTGCGGTTACACCCAGATGGGAGTCTGGTCGGAGAACAGTCTTGACCGCAGTGTCGTGGTAGCCGTCTACGGAAAGCCGGCATGAGCGCTGAACCCGTCTTGGGTACAACGGAAATCGATGAGGAATGAGGCGTCATGGATCCCAGTCCCGACTACGACATCAGTGACGAACTCGAGTACATCTTCAATTGGCTGCCATGGGCGCTGCGCAGTGTCTATCCTCCGCCGGCCTATCCGCCGGTCTGATCGGACGGACCCGCGCAGCAGATGTCAGCGTTCGGCAGGCGCAGGCCGATGCCCCGTCGACCCCCACTGAAAGCGACCACCGAACAATGAACTCACCCGCGCGACTTTCCGTCAGACTGCTGCGTGTCCTATTCGCATCGGTCATCGTGCTGTGTATCTGGAACGCGGCACGAGCGAGAGCCGACACCGTCGAGCTGCTGATGGTCCCGTCGGCGGCGATGGGCCGCGACATCCCCGTGGCGTTCCAGGATGGCGGTCCGCATGCGGTCGTTCTGCTGGACGCGTTCAACGGCCGTCCCGACGTCAGCAACTGGGTCGGCGTCGGTGGATTCAAAGCTTTTGTCGGCAAGGGTATCTCGGTTGCCGCGCCGGCGGGCGGCGCTTGGAGTATGTACACAAACTGGGAAGCCGACGGCGGCAAGCAGTGGGAGACGTTCCTCGCCGACGAACTGCCGAACTGGCTGGCGGCCAATAAGGGTCTCGCTCCGAACGGGCACGGCATAGTCGGCGCCGCCCAGGGTGGCACCGCTGCGGTGACCCTTGCGGCGTTCCATCCCGACCGCTATCGCTACGCCGGGTCGCTGTCGGGTTTCATGACCCCGTCGGCCACTGCGATGAACGGCGCGATCAGCGCGGGCCTGGCCCAATTCGGTGGCGTCGACACACAGGCGATGTGGGGTGCCGCGCAACTGGGCCGGTGGAAGTGGCGCGACCCCGACGTGCACGTCCAGCTGCTGGTGGACAACAACATCCGGCTATGGATCTTCAGCCCCGCCACGCTGACGTGCAGTGACCCCGCAGCGATGATCGGGTACTGCGACCAGGCCCAGGGCAGCAATCGCACCTTCTATTCGCACTACCGGGAACTCGGCGGTCACAACGGGCACTTCGACATACCCGAGGGTGGCCAGCATGATTGGGGCAGCTGGGGTCCGCAGCTGGTCGCGATGTCCGGCGACCTCGCATCGGCTATCCGATGATTCGATTCACTCGAAACTGTTTCCGGCGCCGTGGCGGCGGATACCGCGCCACCGGCGGGCTCCAGCACATGCCCGTATCGGGCGCGTCTAGACCGTCGATGAGACGTTCCGTACGTCTCACTTCTATCGTCTATCGTCCGAAAGGGTAACCGGTGGGTATCGGTATTCAGGTTGAGGGACTGACCAAGTCCTTCGGGTCTCAGCGAATCTGGGAAGATGTCACTTTCGATATCCCGCCGGGTGAGGTCAGCGTTCTGCTTGGACCCTCCGGTACCGGTAAATCAGTGTTCCTGAAGTCGCTGATCGGCCTGCTACGCCCCGAGCGCGGCAAGATCATCGTCGATGGCACCAACATCATCGAGTGCTCGGCCAAGGAGCTCTACGAGATCCGGACCCTGTTCGGCGTGATGTTCCAGGACGGCGCGCTGTTCGGCTCGATGAGCCTGTACGACAACACCGCGTTCCCGCTTCGTGAGCACACGAAGAAGAAGGAATCCGAGATCCGCCAGATCGTCATGGAGAAGCTTGACCTGGTCGGTCTGACCGGTGACGAGACCAAGTTTCCCGGTGAGATCTCCGGCGGTATGCGTAAGCGCGCCGGGTTGGCCCGCTCGCTGGTTCTCGACCCCCAGATCATCCTGTGCGACGAGCCGGACTCCGGTCTGGATCCCGTTCGTACCGCCTACCTGTCGCAGCTGTTGATCGACATCAACGCCCAGATCGACTGCACGATCCTGATCGTGACGCACAACATCAACATCGCTCGCACCGTGCCCGACAACATGGGCATGCTCTTCCGCAAGCACCTGGTGATGTTCGGTCCGCGCGAGGTGCTGCTGACCAGCGACGAGCCCGTCGTCAAGCAGTTCCTCAACGGTCGCCGCCTCGGCCCCATCGGTATGTCCGAGGAGAAGGACGAGGGCACGATGGCCGAGGAGCAGGCGCTCGCCGATGCCGGTCACCATGACGGTGGCGTCGAGGAGATCGAGGGCGTGCCGCCGCAGATCCAGGCCACCCCGGGTATGCCCGAGCGCCAGGCCGTGCACCGTCGTCAGGCTCGCGTGCGCGAGATCATGCACACCCTGCCGCCCGCGGCACAGGAAGCCATCCGCGACGACCTCGAGGGCACCCATGGGGTCAGGACCTGCGCGTCGCCAACGGATCAGCGACCCTCGACTGGCCACGGCACGACCGTGTGCCGTCGGGTGGAACTTGAGCTCGGGATCGCCACAGATGACGAATCGGATGGCCGCGAAACACGGCAACTCGAGACGTAACAGCCCGCCCACTGTTCAGGCGAAGGCCGTGCGCAGGGTGCGGAGGTCTTTCGGGATGGTGATCGAAGCGGAGTTCGACCGCTTCGCCGCCCGGATGATCTCCGTCGCATCGGCAACTGAAACCGGCTGTGCGCCGAACAACGACGGTGGCCCTCGCGGACCGCAGCCATCGATCACGGCGGAACACATCGTCGCGTGCGCGTTGGAGATCCTGGACAGGGAGGGCGATAGCGCACCTACCGTGCGCAGAGTCGCTGCGGACATGGAGATCTCGACCCGCACGTTCTACAAGAAGCTTCGCACCCGCGAGAACATGCTCCGCGGAGTTGCCGACATGTATGGGTCTCAACTAGGCCCAACAGTGCATCACGGCTGCTCTTGGAAACAAACCGTGATGAATTGGTGCGCCGAGTTGCATTTCGAGTTCGTGTCTCATCGGCATCTCGCCGACCTCCTGGGAGGCCAGACCATGATCCGGCTGAACGACAAGGTCGAGGGTCTAGCGAAGCTGGCAATCAGTGAGGGCATCTCGCGGAGGCAGGCTGTCGAATGTAGCAGGGCGGCAATCGTCGTAACCGTGAACGGCGCTTTCGCCGAGGTGCGTTCGTCGATCCGGCAACGGACCGACATGCGCCATCGAAGAACCGTGTCGCCATCATCACGAGACCATGCGAGCACGATCGAAGGGATTTTTGGCAGCGTACAAACGGAAGGCGATCTCGATGCATGTTCGGATAGCTCATGCGCTGAAGGATCGGCACTGGACAATTATCGAGAGCACGAGCGTAAGGAGCTGAACCCTACGAAGGGATCCGTGCTTGCCCGGTCGCCACGGTGTGAAGTCCGCGACCTGAGCGCAGCTTTGGTGGCGAGGAACGTCTCAACGTCGAGAGTTCGGCGGACCGGCACGAAGAGGTCGGTCGCCACCAACGTATTGCTCCCGTCGCGGCCATACCCGCCACATACCAGGTGCCTCGAATGGTGAGGTCGGCCGACGGCATTAGGGCCCAGCGGATCTCCGCGGGTTCGTCGGATTCGTTGAGCACCAGGAACGCGCTGATCGTCCACTGCGCTTGGCGACAGCCGGAAGCAAATCCCCATTTACCAGTGATCTGGTAGCCGCCGTCGACGACCTTGGCTGTTCCGTTGGGCCCGTACTTGCTGATCGCCACGTTGTGCGGATCCGGACCGTAGACCAGTTCCCGCACGTCGTCCGGGAACAGCCCCATGGCGAACGCCGTGGTGTTCGCGATGAAGGGCGACCCAGCCCGCCGACGAATCGTCCAGGGACAGTTCGGCAGTCAGCTCGATCATCGTGTGGACGTCGTCTCCCGCGCCACCCGAACGACGGGGAGTGAGTGCCTGCATCAGGCCCGAGTCACGAAGTGCCCGTGTGGTCTCATCGGTGAGGCACCGCTGCCGCTCCGACTCATCGGCATTCGCCCGTAGCAGCGGAAGTAGATCACGCGCGGTCTGCACCAGACGCTCGCGGGTCTCCTGCTGCTGCCGCTTGGTCAGCGGTGCATACGCTTCAAGAGTCGACATTGATCCTCCTAGACTTCGGCACTCGTGTGCCCGCCGGTGCGACTTCTTGTTGGCCCGACGAGACCATTACACGGCTGCTCGCGGAATGTTCGCTAGCGCGCTGCCACCAAATCTTTGGCAGCGTTTGCGCTTAGTGCCCAAGGGGCGCGAGGAGGCCGCTCACAGTAGAAGGCAGAGACGGCCAGTTCTTGCACTGCCGTCCGGCGGAAGCTCAGCGAAGAATCTGCTGGAACACGCGACGGAGGTCGGACGACGGATCCTCGGTCAGATCAGTCTGCCGCCAGGCGATGTACTTGTCGGGGCGAACCAAGAGGCAGCCCCCGTCCGTGATATCGCGGATCGCGGCCCAGTCGCCGTAGGCGTCCGCGTAGGGGAGTCCCAGGCCTACCGCCGTGGCTGCGATATCGAAACCGAACTCCTTGGAAAGGATCTCGGCGGCATCGAGCCAGCGCTGTCCGTCTATACCGGTGATCACGGTCCAGGTATCGGCGGGGACGAGGTCGAGCGTGCTGACTGGCCTGTCGTCGTGCGTCAACCACACATGTGGCAGATACGCACCGGGGTGAGTGGTGGGTTGGTAGAAGAGTTGCTCATCCTTGTCGTATGCGGGCATCGGTGTGCCGTCGTCACAGACCGCGGTGGAGGTGTACCGCTGTCCCATCTCGACGCCGTGCGCATTGATTCCATAGTCCCACTGTGCAAACGACTTCAGCAGCTCATCCCGTCGTTTGCGCCCCTCGGGGCCCGGGGACAAGAACGTGTCGATGGCGGCCCACCCCTGTTCCTCGGACTGTCCGGCCTGAATCCCGACCATGGTCGAGACGGACGCAACGAACGGAATCGACGAGGTCGCTCGGTTGACGATCTGCTGCCCAACCGGCTGTCGTTCACTCTGGTAGGTGTCGAGTAGTGCATCGTCCGCGTGCCCTTGGACGACGGCGGCAAGCTTCCAGGCCAGGTTGTAGGAGTCTTGGATCGACGTATTGGACCCCAGACCGTTCGACGGGTTGTGACGGTGAGCGGCATCGCCTGCGATCAGAATTCGGTCCTTGCGGTACTGACGCGCGACGAGATCCTGCAACTCCCAGGCGCTGAAGCCTTTGATTCTCACTTGTACGTCTGGGTCGCCGATGGCGGTGTGGATTCGTGGGAGGAGCGCTTCCTCGGTAGGCGCCAGAAAGTCAGAAGCGGGGTCGTAGCTGAATTGGACTGCCCACTCATTCCACTCTTTGACCAACACGAATGAGCCTGAGCCGAAGACGTATTCGCGGCCCGGGAAGTTGGTCCAGTACAACGTCGCGGGCCGATGGGCGACCAGGTGGGTCAGATCCGCCTCGATGTGGACGTTCACAGCGTTGCCGAGCTTGCCCTGGCCGTCGAACTCTACGCCCGCCTGCTCTGCAACCAGTGAGCGTCCGCCGTCCGCCCCGAGTAGATAGCGCGCGCGGATCTGGTGCTGGTGTCCAGTGTGACGGTCGCGAACCGTAGCGGTCACACCGTCGGTGTCCTGTGCGAGCTCGATGAATTCGGTGTTGAACCGGATGTCAGCGCCGAGATCCAACGCGCGGTAAAGGATGACCGGTTCGAGGTAGCTCTGTCCAACGTTGACCGTGGAGCACGGACTGGACTGTTCGTAATCTCCTTTGCGGTCCACCCGCGTGCCCCAGGCGCGGCGGCGGGAGAGTTCTCGGTCGGCCAGGGAGGTGGTCCAGATGATGTCGGGCACGTCTTGCATCTTGGCGCCCTCTTGGTAGACCCGCTCTTCGATGCCGAGGTCGCGCATGACCTCCATCGTCCGCTGGTTGGTGATGTGAGCGCGCGGACTGTGCGCAGTGCTCTGGTACTTGCAGACCGTAATCGCCTGCACCCCTTGACGTGCGAGAAGTGCGGAGGCAGTGAGGCCGGCAGGGCCGGCGCCGACGACGAGCACATCAGTGTGAATCACATTCATCGCTTTCTCGAAGTCATCAGTGGAGTTACCAGGTTTCCGAACGCCCGGCCAACTGTTCCATTCCCAGATCAGGCTGCGACGCATGTCTGCGAGCCAGTCGGGCGTGCCGGAGATCGGCCAACGGTCGCTAGTAGTCATATTTTACTAAACAGATGGTAAGTAAATGTTCGGCGATCCGAGTCGTGTTTGTCAAGTCCCAGGGTGTTTGTATTGACCGGGGGTTGCAGTGGTCAGAAAGCAGGGGGGCCAGACCGGGGCTCATCTTGCCGCGTCACGAACCCGTCCATCGGGGTGCTCGCTTCTCTGCGAACGCGGTAGGCCCTTCTTGTGCATCCTGAGTCCGCATGATGGCCTCCAGGTCAGCGTTGTTGGCGTGCCATATCTGCCGGTTCCAGTCTGAGCCGAAGTCTCGACGGTGGGCCATGATCCTCTTGCTCGCGGTCACAGCCAGCGGGGCATTGGCTGCAATTCGCTGTGCGATTCTAAGTGCCTCTGGCACAACATCATCTGGTTCTGCCACCAAGTTGACCAATCCCCACCGGAGAGCTGTCTCGGGCGCGATCGGCAGCCCAGTGAGGATTGCTTCGGATGCTACCTTGGGCGGTATCTGATCGGGTAGGCGGAGCAGGCCGCCGGCGCCGGCAATGAGGCCACGGGTGACCTCGGGCAGACCCAGGCTGGCTTGCGAGCTGATGACGGCTAGATCGCAGGCCAGGACGATTTCGGTGCCGCCGCCCAGGGCGGGCCCGTTGACCGCCGCGATGAGGGGCTTGGACACGAAGTGTTCGACCACACCCGCGAACCCCCACTCAGGATGGGTTGGGGACAGGAACGATTGACCCGCAGCCAGGGCCTTCAAGTCCGCACCAGCGCAGAAGGCTCGACCCGCGCCGGTGATGATGCCGACCCGCAGATGGGGGTCGGCGTCCAATTCGTCGAGTGCGGTGCCAACGGCCGTCGACAGGGCACCGTTGACGGCGTTCAGTGCCTCGGGACGATTGAGGACGATCATTGCGACCGCCCCTTCTCGGCGGAAAAGCACGAGATTAGAAGACTGTGGTTCGAGCATTTGGCTTCCCGCGGTTGTCGAGGGTGGACGGTGGGGCATCGAAGCGGTTGCCTTTCAGATGGAGATTCCGCCATCCACCGGTAGTACGACACCTGTGATGTAGCCGGCTTCACGAGAGGCGAGAAACCCTACTGCCGCGCACATTTCAGCGGCATTGCCGAACCGGCCCATCGGAATCGCACCGGCGAGCTCAGCCTTCTTGGCAGCAGGAATCGAAGCCACCATCCGCGTCTCGGCATTGGGGGAGATGGCGTTGACGGTCACGCCGAACCGGGCCAATTCCTTTGCGGCCGTCTTGGTAAAGCCGATGATGCCCGCCTTGGCAGTGGAATAGTTCGCCTGCCCGACGTTGCCGCGCAAGCCGGTGTAGGAGGTGACGTTGATGACTCTGCCTGAACCACGATCGCGAAAGTGCGGCACACATGCGCGGGTCAATCGGAACGTGCCACCGGCGTGCACCGCCATCACCTGTTCCCAGTCGTCGTCGCTGAGCTTCCACAGCACGTTGTCTCGAAGGATGCCCGCGTTGTTCACAATGACGTCGATTCGACCGGTCGCATTGATGACCGTTGCGACGGCGAGATCCACTGCGGCGGTGTCGCTTACATCGGCCTGTAGGGCATGGGCGCCGATGTCGGCAGCTGCGGTGGTAACCGCGGCGGCGTCGAAGTCGATCAGGTAGGTGGCGGCGCCGCTGTCCACGAAGAACCGGCCGAGTTCGAGGCCGATACCCCGAGCTCCCCCGGTCACGATGACGGTCTGCCCAGCGAAATCGAACGAAAGATTTGTCACGGTGTTCCTAGCGTGATCGTGTTTGCGGGTGGGGGAGTTCAGAGAAGTTCCAGGATGGTGGCGTTGGCCTGGCCGCCGCCCTCGCACATCGTCTGCAAGCCGTACCGGATACTTTCGCTGCGCATATGGTGGACCATGGTGGTCATCAATCGGGCTCCGGAGCCGCCAAGTGGGTGGCCGAGAGCGATGGCGCCGCCCCGCGGGTTTACTTTGTCGGGGCTTACCCCGAATTCGCTGAGCCACGCCAGGGCGACGGAGGCGAATGCCTCGTTGACTTCGAAGACTCCGATGTCATCGATAGTCAGTCCCGACTTCTTCAATGCCTTGTGTGTGGCCGGGATTGGTCCGGTCAGCATCGGCATCGGAGCCGACCCGGCCACGACGGCAGTGTGGACACGGGCGAGTGGCCGCAAGCCAGCCTTCGAGGCGGCACCGGAGGTCATCATCAGCAGCGCGGCCGAGCCGTCGGAGATTTGCGATGCGTTGGCGGCGGTAATCCGTCCGTTGTCGCGAAACGCCGAGCGCACATTTGCGAGCTTGTCGATCGAGCCGCCGCGGCGAATGCCTTCGTCCGACGAAACAACCTGCCCGTCAACGTCAACCGGAACGATTTCGTCGGCGAAGCAGCCCGCGTCGGTGGCAACGGCGGCACGGTGATGGGATTCGAGTGCGTATGTGTCCAAGGCGAGGCGAGACAGCGACCAATCCTCGGCGATCGCCTCGGCCCCGAGGCCCTGGTTGGGCGGGTCTACGCCGTAACGTGCGACATATCGCGGCCCGAATGGATTGCCGGTGGCCTGAGCCGAGCCCATCGGAATGCGCGACATACTCTCCACGCCGCCCGCCACGACGACGTCGTACTGTCCAGACGCCAGACCTGCGGCAGCGAAGTGGATGGCTTGTTGCGACGAGCCGCATTGACGGTCCACTGTCGTGCCGGGAACGGACTCGGGCCAACCGGCGGAAAGCACTGCTGTCCGGGCGATATCGAAGGTCTGTTCGCCGACCTGGCTGACGCAACCCCAAATGACATCGTCGACGATCACGGGATCGATGCCGGTGCGGTCGACAAGGCTGTCGAGCACCAACGCGGAGAGGTCCGCGGGGTGCACGGATGACAGCGCACCGTTCTTCTTACCCACCGCAGTGCGTACTGCGGCGACGATGACCGCATCCTTCATGGTGTGCTCGCTTCTCGAGTTTGCGGAGACCTTCTGTAATAACCTGCGCTGCAGGGAGTTAGCTCAAACCAAACGGCATGTCGACGAGCATTCGCGCGGCCGAGCGCGGTTCGGTGCATCCGTTGTCCGGGATTTCTTACTAAACATCCGTTAAGTACACTCGTACGGGGAGGTGCGATTGTCAATAGCGTCCGTCGGCCGTCACACGTGATGGTTGGAACACTCTCCTAGCGGCACGCGAGACACCCAGTGCTGCAGCAGGTATGGCGGGCTGGCGGAGTCGAGCAGGGGTTCAGGGTTAAAGCGGATTGTGGCGTGGACATGACATATCGTCTTTGCCGGTGCACAGAATCCCGGCAATGACGAAGTCGGCAACGTGCCGCGCCGCCTGTTTCGGCTGCAGCGCGCCCGTGGGCTGGTACCAAGAAAACACGGAGTTGACAGTCGTGAACATTTCAATCGACGTCAGCCCGATGTCTGCGAGCGTGCACACCGCGCCCTCGGACACGGCTTCAACGAGGAGATCGCGAACGAATGCCTGAGTCTTATCACGCAAGACCACGATCTCGCGGCGTCGTTCGTCGGACAGGTAGCCGAGGTCCCGGTAAACGACGGTTGCCTTTTCGAGGTGCGCCAGATTCACTTCCGCGTGCCCGGTGAAGTACTTCGACAGCCGCACCCGCGCACTACCCGTGTGCGCCTCAGCGGTCTCAAGGTTGGCGAGGTTCACCAGGTGCATTTCGCGAATGATCTCGTACAGCAACGCTTCCTTGCTGTCGAAGTAGTAGTAGAGAGCAGCTTTGGTGACATCGAGCGCTTCCGCGATATCGCCGACCGTCGCGGTGTCGTACCCGCGTTGGTAGAACACGGTGGCCGCGGCGTCGATGTACTCCTGTCGCCGGTTGCGACCTGACGTCGACTTCGCGCTCCGTGAGGAACGCTGCCCCGTTGTCGAGGCCATCTTGCCCTCCTGCCGAAAGTGCTAGGCCCGTCGCCGAACGTCCATACCGTCGCCGATGAGCGTATGAGGCCTTGACATGCTGCCCAACGAACCGTAACACTTAATGAGTGTTTAGTAAAAAGTATGCGCTGCGTCGGCGATCGTCATCCAGACGGCTTTAGCGCGCGCTGTCCGACCCGATCTATCGCACCCCTGGGACGCCCGAACTGTGCGACGTGTTGTTCGGAACGAACCCAACCCAATCATCTCGAAGCGAGTTATTTTGACCGCCTACCGCGGATTCGGAGCCCGCCCGAAAGGGCTCCCTTTGAGAAACGGCAAGGTCGACCTCACCAATGAGCGCGGCGTTCAGCAGATGCTTTCGCTCTTGAAGGGTGCAGCGCTACCTCCAGTCGAGCAGACCGCAAAAGATCCGTTTGTCGGGTTGACGACCGACGGCGTGCCGCTGCGGGGCCTCTTCAGCCTTGCCGACGAAGGCTTTGAGAGCAGGTCTGCCGCCGCCGCCGCGATGGTGTATCTCGACCAACTATCCGATACCGAACGAGGACGTGCGGTATCGACCATCGACAGTCCCGATTGGCAACTGTGGATCAACGCCTTCCTGACGTTTCCCGAGCACGGCCTGTGCCTGCAAGATCTCGACGAGAACAAGCGCGCTGCCGCGCTGGGCGTGATCCGCGCTTGCCTCAGTAGTTTGGGCTACCACCGCGTCCGCGACGCGATGAGGCTGAACGGTGAACTGGGCGAGTTCCTGGGGGCATACCTGGATACGTTGACGGAATTCACATACTGGTTCACCGTTTTCGGTGACCCGTCGACCGATGGGCCATGGGGTTGGCAACTGGCGGGACACCACGTCGACGTTCATTGCTTCATCGTCGGCAAGCAAGTCGTACTCACCCCGACGTTCCTCGGCACAGAGTTCCGTGGTGAGGAAGTCTTTCAGGAGCACAGGGTCAAGGCGCTGGAGTTCATGAACTCGCTGTCGAGTCGGCAGCGGGAGAGCGCAGTGCTGTTTCGATCCCTGCTCCCACCCGAACTGCCCGCAGAGCTAGCGGGGCCGGTGGACGGAAGACATCGGGCCGGGGCCGGTCAGGACAACCTTGTGCTTCCCTATGAGGGACTGAGGAGTGACCTTCTGAGCGCAGGCCAGAAGGAGCTCCTCCTCGCACTGGTCGGTCCGTTCATCGACCTTCTGACCGATGGGCCGTTGGTAGCGCGTCGTGCCCAGATCGCCGATCACATGGACGACAGCTGGTTCACGTGGATCGGGGACTCGCAGTCGGACAGCCCGTTCTACTTCAAGGTCCATAGCCCGGTCGTGCTGGTTGAGTACGACAATCATCCTGGCATCTTCCTCGACAACGACCAGCCCCAGCCGTTCCACGTCCACACCATCGTGCGCACTCCCAACCGGGGCGACTACGGCAAGGATCTGTTGGCTCAGCACTATGCCCAACACCATCACTGATCACCAGGCATGTTGACCGAAGGAATTGATTGACAATGGAATTCGTCAGGCCTTTCGATAGCACAAGGGCATTCGACACCGGATTCACCGGGTACCGGGCGCAGTTCGTGTCGTCCCTCGAAAGCACTCTTTTCATCCACAGCGTCATTCAGGAGGATGGTTGTGGGCCCGGCTTGCACTATCACCACAGCGACCAGCTGTACTTTCTCCTCGAGGGGGGCATGCAGGTCCAACTCGGAGAAGAGGTCGCAACGGTCGGCGCCCGGTCCCTGGTGTTCATTCCGGCAGGACTTCCCCATCGCAATTGGAACGAAGGCCCGGGCCAGGAACGTCATTTCGAGATGATCATTCCGCGGCCCGGACCAGGAGCCCCGCTGGCGTACCCAGTGGATTCCGCCGAGGATGTGCCCGTCGAACGACGGGCCACACAGCGACCGTACGTCCGCACCGTGGACTCAGCGCACCTCGTCGAGCCGATGCCGGGCTTCCGACTGCAAGCCCTAGCCGATCCCGCGAGCGGATCGCTACACGCGGTCGTGAACTACGCTGAAGTAGATGCCGGAGCGGCCGGTCCTGGTATGCATATCCATCCGTTCGACCAGTTCTACCTGGTGCTCGAAGGAGAACTCACCGTCGAGGTGGCTCTGCAGAGGCACATCGTCGGTCCCAACACCCTCGTGGTGCTGCCGGCAGGTGTACCTCACCGCCAGTACAACGGCGGAAACGTCGCCGAACGCCACCTGGTGGTGTTGTCCCCCGCTCCAAAAGAGGGCGTGCCCTGGGACGAGGGAGTCGACTTCATCGCCAACGGGGAGACGCACAACGGACCCAACAATCTCACCCCGGCCGCGCCCCTCTCACCGGGATCCTGACGTGTCAAGTTCACGCGTGGGAACCCGGCCATGGCTCACTTCGTATCCACCGGGGCAGCCGAGTGTGGTCGATCCCGACTTCACCGACATGCTCACCCTGTTCGAAGTCACGGTCGGAACGAGTGGGAAAGGGGACGCCATCAAGTATTTCGATGGATCGCTGACCTTCGATCAGCTCGATGCACGGTCTGAAGCGTTCGCGGAGCATCTCGTCGACAACGGCTTCGCGCACGGCGATCGCGTTGCGCTGTATCTGCAGAACGATCCGTCGTTCTTCATTGCACTGCTTGGAGCGTGGAAAGCCGGCGGCGCGGTCGTCGTCATCAATCCGATGTACCGGCAGCGTGAGGTCAGCTACCTACTCAAAGACTCCGCCGCGTCAATGTTGGTGTGCCTGGACGAGTTGTACGAGTCCGTGATCGCGGAGGTGTTGCGGGAGGGCGACACTCAGGTTCGTCATGTGGTGGTCACGTCGCCTCGCGACGACCAGACGCGGGACGACGCACGAGTGTTGCCGCCACAAACCCCCGTCGATGGCGTCGTCCGATTCCGCGACGTCACTGCAGCACCGCACCTTACGCTGCAACCTCATCGACCGGACGGTGATGAACTCGCGGTACTGATGTACACGTCGGGGACGACGGGTCGACCCAAGGGCGCCATGATCACGCATCGGTCGCTGGCGTTCTCCAGTCAGACGTACCGCGACTGGATAGGTCTCAACAGCGAGGACCGCATTCTGGGTGTCGCACCACTTTTTCACATCACTGGCCTCGTGGGACACCTCGGAGTCGGTCTGCTGACCGGAGCAGCCGTGATACTGAATCATCGATTCGAGCCGACCGTGTTGCTGGAACTCATCCGCGAGCATCGACCGACGTTCACAGTCGGTTCGATCACGGTGTTCAACAACTTGTCCAGTCGGCCGGACATCTCCCTCGACGACTTCTCGTCGTTTCGCTACGTGTTCTCCGGCGGCGCCCCGATAGCACCGATGCTTCGCGACAGAATCCGCGCACGTACCGGCATAGTCCTGCACAATCTCTACGGGATGACCGAGACGACCAGTCCGGCGATCGGTGTCCCACTTGGAAACGAAGGGCGGGAAGATCCCGTCTCGGGTGCGTTGTCCATCGGTGTCCCGGTTTTCAACACAAACGTACGCATCGTCGACGAGAACCGGCGTGAATTGCCGGTCGGTGAGATCGGCGAGATTGTGATCTCAGGGCCTCAGGTGATTTCCGCATACTGGCAGCGCCCTGAGGAATCGGCCGAGAAGATCGTCAACGGTGAGATAGCTACCGGGGACGTGGGCGTCATGGATGCCGACGGCTGGTTCTACCTGATCGATCGCAAGACCGACATGATCATCGCCTCCGGTTACAAGGTGTGGCCGCGCGAGGTGGAGGACGTGTTGTATTCGCATCTCGCCGTCCGGGAGGCGGCCGTGGTCGGCGTTCCCGACCAGTATCGCGGGGAGACGGTTAAAGCCGTGATATCCCTGAAGCCTGGAACATCCTGTACCGCTGAGGAACTCATCGAGTTCTGTAAGTCGCGAATGGCGGCCTATAAGTACCCACGCCTAGTGCAGTTCAGGGACGATCTGCCGAAGGCTGCGACCGGCAAGATCCTGCGGCGCGAACTTCGCACGGAAAGCGAACAGCAATCAACGGACGGTACGTAGCGTCCGGCAGGAGGAGAAACTGTGAGACTCATCAACCTACGCGGTCGAGCTAGCGTTCTAGTCGGTCCAGGAGCGGTCGATGTACACGACCTCACTGGGGGCGCGTTCGGTCCGGACATTGCATCCTGCCTCGATGACTGGGAGTGCTTTCTCGACACGGTCAACCAGGCGGAGGTAGCCCTCTTGCCAAAGCCCTTCGACATGAGGGATCTGGGCGCACCAGTTCCCGAGCCGCGCCAGATCTTCGCCATTGGGCTCAATTATGCCGATCATGCACAAGAGACGGGCTCGCAGCCCCCGGAGTTTCCGGTCGTGTTCACCAAGTTCGCCTCGTCGTTATCTGGCCCGGTGACGACGGTGGAGCTACCGTCGCCTTATGTCGACTATGAGGCGGAACTCGTTGCGGTCGTGGGTAAGACGGCGCGGCGAGTGAGCGTCACCGACGCGTGGGATTACGTGGCAGGACTCACGGTAGGACAGGACCTTAGTGAGCGTGTGGTGCAGACACGTGGCGGCGCCAGCGCCCAGTGGTCGCTCGGCAAGTCGCTTCCCGGGTTCTCGCCCGTCGGCCCTGCTCTGGTGAGTCTCGATGAAATCCGATCGCGCGACAACCTGGCGATCAGCGGTAGAGTCGGAGATGAAGTGCTGCAGAGCAGTCGAACTAGCGAGCTGATCTTCACCGTACCCGAACTAGTTTCGTACCTATCGGGCTTTCTCACCCTGTTTCCCGGCGATTTGATCTTCACCGGGACACCGGCCGGGGTCGGCTTCGGGCGCGACCCTAAACGATACCTCCGGGCGGGCGAGACGCTGGTCACCGAGATCTCAGAACTCGGCCGGCTCGAGACCACACTTGTCGCAGAGTAGACGATGCGGGCATGGAGGCGAGAATTGGCGGCGGGAACGAGAGCGGAACCTGCGCTCGTTGAATGAAAATGGAGGTGCTGGCACGTATCGGTGATCGGCGGCGACGGCGTCGTGTACGCCAACTGGCCGGACCCCGTGAGCTGGTCCACGGCGAACGAGAGTCGTTCATCGGTGAGTACAGGCGGCAGCATAGCGGGCCGGTGGGAAGTAGCCCAGCGATGAGTGCCGGCGGTGATGGTTGTAGTTGTTTCCAGTCGTGGATGACGACGCGGTCCTGGGCCGGCGACCAGAAGCTGTTGATGTTGCGGCACTCGTCGCGGATGCGGGAGTTGAATGACTCGAAGTAGCCGTTGCGACAGGGCTCGCCGGGCGGGATGAAGTGCAGGCCGACCTGACCGTCGGCCCAGTCGGCCATTGAACCACAGGCTAATTCGGCTACGTTGTCACAACGCAGATCCGCAGGGTAGGCGCCGCGCGTGGCGGCCACCCGGTCCAGCTCGTCGATTAGGTGCTCGCCGGCGATGCTGCGTTCCACCATGGCGCCAAGGCATTCACGGGTGTGCTCGTCGCTGATCGACACGATTTTGATCGGCCGCCCGTCGGTCGTCACGTCGAACTGGAAGTCCACCGCCCACACCTGATCGAGAGCATCAGCGTCCACCGTCGGTGGGATGGTGGAGGTGCCGTGCCGTTTTCGTCGCTGCGGCACCCGTAGCCCTTACCTCACGCCACAACCGTTGGATCTTCTTGTGATTCACGACACATCCTTCGTCGCGGGCGTCGTTATAGGCAGGCCGGGAACCACGACGCGGATGCTCCTTGGCGCAGGCCGCAACCAGTCTCGCAGCGCAGCATCCAGATCGGCCGGCGTGGCCGCGGAGGGTTCGTGGCGTTGGGTGGCGCGGTGTTCCCGGTGACGCGACAGGCGAACCGTTCGCTGACCCCCAGGTACGCGCTGGAGGTGACGAACGGCTGCCCGCCGACGTTCCGGGTCTAGAAGTTTCCCTTCGCGATTTCCCGCAGCGCGTCCTTCTCCAGCTCGGCATCAGCCGGCAGCCGTTTGAGGCGGCGTTCTCACGCTCAAGGTCCTGAGCTTTTGGCGTTCACCGGCAGTACGTGGAGGCGGTGTTTCAGCGCAAGGCAACGGCGTTGGCGGGTGATCCCACTCCGCCGATAAGGGGTAGGGGTGCGGCGGTGAGGAACAGGGACCACCGTCTGTCAGCAGCACAAGCACCCGCCAACACGTCGAGGTTCCACAGTTCGCCGATCGGCATGCCTAGGAGCCCGATGAGAGCCCGGTGCATGATGCCCGAGTGTGCGTCCCGAAAACCCTCTTCGCGCTCGCGGGTGCTGAAGAAGGGGCTGTCGGGGCGAGCAGGCCAACATTCCAGTGCGAAGTTGTCCGCGGCGACCAGGCTGATTCGGTGGTCCCAGAGCCATCCAACTACGTCGTGGGATTGCAGCAGACCCGGGTGTACCTGTCGGTCGACAAGGTCAGCACGCTGTTGAGGTGTAGCGGTCTCGCGATACCACTGCAGCCAACCGAATCGGATGAGCAAGATATCCCCGGGACGCAATTCCGTTGACTGGGCACGCAATGTCTGCTCGAGAACAGCTGCAGTGACTGCGTTACCGGCCTCACAATCCAGGCCGCTTCCAGTACTGCGCAGGTATCGATCTACGTCTAGCAACACTGCTCGGCCGGCGATGGGAAGTCCGCTCAGGTGCGACATTCCGAGCAGGTCATCCGACGGAGTGAACCGAGCGGGGTCGGCGCCGTTGTAAAAGCCGTAATCAGGGTGAGCAATGTGACGCAGACCATCTAGTTGCGTGCCGTACTGGGTGTAGAAACGATCGAGCCACTCGTCGTGGTGAAATGGTGTGCGCTGAAAGATGTGATGCTCCAGCGGTTGCCTGGTCGGTGCCAGCGATGGCGATATCGCGTTCGAGGGAAGGTCTAGAGAATATGCCTGACCTTCTTTGATCTCTCCAGCTGCATCGGTAAGTGACTGGTAGGCAAGGAAATTCAGTGTACCGATCTGGTCGTCGGATCCGAACAGATACCAGGCAGACCCGGGTGGAGCGTCTGTGCGGCAAAGTAGCTCCGCATACGATGGCAACGCATCGAAGGATGTTCGATCCAAGCCTGGCGCCATGGGTACCCACCTCATCATATCGACGAAATCAAATGTACGGCAGTGTAATTCGATGTCACGTGCGGTCCAGCCAGCTTATCTCGGTAACCAACCCCGGTTGGTCCGGCTAGAGGCACTGTTCACGCGGACTGTGTGCATTCTGGTTGCAGCCCATGCCTTCACTGACGGAGCGGGCGGCTTCCAGGAGCTGCGGAACGATGGTGTCGCACAACTCGTCGAACGAGTACTCGGTTGTGCCGCACGACAGCGAGAGCGCGGCCACGACTCGGCCGCTCGCGTCGCGAATGGGCGCGGCGGCCGAAAGCCGTCCGTACTCGAGTTCCTGGTTGACGGCATCCCAGCCACGGACTCGGACAAGGCTCAGCCTGTGCTCGATGGACTCACGGGTGGTCAAGGTCCGTTCGGTGAGACCGACGAGCGACGCCTCGGCGAAATACCGGTTCAGAGCCTCGTGGCTGAGGTCTGCCAGAAGAACATGCCCCATCGACGTCGCGTGAGCGGGCAGCCGAGTTCCGACCGCGAGGTTGATCGGCGTGACTGGGTGACGTTGCACCCTGTCGACATAGACGATTTCCGCACCGTCGATGACGGCCAGGGCTGTGCCTAGATCGAGGCGATCTGTCAGCGCTTCCAGAAACGGATGAGCCACTGCGGTGAGATTCAACGACGATAGAAAGGCGTAGCCGATTCCGAGAACCTTGGGGGTCAGTGCAAATTTGCTCCCTTGCCCGCGTACGTATCCGAGATGCAGCAGCGTAAGCAGGATTCGCCGCACGGTCGGCTTCGTCAATCCGGTCGCGTTGCTGAGCTCGCTCAACGTGAGCCACGGCCCCGCTCCCGAGAACGCGAGTATGACGTCCAAGCCACGTTCAAGGGTCTGAAGATGGTCGCGTCGATCTTTCTCGGGCACGGCTGGCTCCTTGACACGCGGCAGTGGTTGAAAGGACACTATCAAAGGTTCGCATATCGTAGCTCTCGTACGCAATGCGAACGATGGCGTCGCCACAGGGCTTGGCGCCGTTACGCGCAGATCCATCCGGGTCGAGCCAGAGGAGGTTGGGGATGGGAAACGAACGCATCCGGACTGTTCTTGAAGACCTGGAGCAGACGCTGCTGCAGTTCATTGCGAAGCACCACATCACGCATGGCGAATACAGAGCAGCGACGACATTGCTCATCGATGAAGTCAAGGCCGGCGAGGAGAGCCTGCTCTTCGATGTCTTCTTCGAGGCGGCCGCCACCGACATGAGTAACACCGGACGCGCCGGGAGCATCGAGGCGATAGAAGGCCCGTTCTATGTTCCGGGCGCGCCGCGGTTGGAAGGGCCCGACTATGCGATGCCGGAGCGTGCCGACGAGGTCGGCGACGTCCTCGTCTTTACCGGCAGGGTGACGACCACGCAGGGCACGCCACTGGCAGGCGTAGAACTTGATATCTGGCATGCCGACGCCAACGGTGAGTATTCGCAGATTCACTACCAGGACCCCAAGTGGAACCTTCGTGGCACCCTGACGACGAATGCGGCGGGAGAGTTCACCGTCCGCACCATCTTCCCGCCGCCATACGAGATACCCAAACATGGCCCTACCGGCCGGGTGCTGACGTCGCTCGGACGGCACTTTTTCCGCCCCGCCCATCTCCACCTCAAGCTACGCGGATCCGGGATCGCAGAAATGACTTCGCAGCTGTACTTCCCGGGTGGTGAATACCTCGAGAACGACGTCGCCAACGCGGTGCGGGACGGCCTCATGCTGGAAGTGGCCCGCCACGGCCGGGAAGAGGCTGCTTCGTTCGGGCTCAGCGTTGATGAGTTCTTCACCGCGAGGTATGACTTCGCGATCGCGGTTGAGGCTCAGTGAGCACAGTTCAGCGCATCGTTCGTGTCGAGACGTCCCTTCTTGATATCCCGCTGAAACGCCCCCACCGGTTCTCGGTGCTGACCATCGACACCCAAGCCGTCCTCTTGGTGCGCATCCTGACCAGTGACGGCATTGTCGGGATTGGTGAAGGCGTCGTACCAGGTGGTCCGTGGTGGGGCGGTGAGTCGGTCGAAGGAATGCGCGCATTGATCGACGGCTACGTAGGGCCATTGCTCATCGACGAGGATGCCCTGCGGGTTGACTACTTGGCGCAGCGGATGAATCGCCTCATCGCAGGTGCGTCCTTCGCGAAGTCGGCAGTCGAGATGGCGCTTTGGGACATCTGCGGCAAAGCGTTGGGCGCTCCGCTCTGGCAAGTGTGGGGAGGCTACCACCGCGCCGAGCTCCCGGTGACCTGGGCGCTGGGTGCCGAAAGCGCCGATCTCGTTGTGGAAGAGGCGAATACAATGCTGGCGTCTGGGCGCCACACGAGCTTCAAACTCAAGATGGGTGCGAGCGCTCCCGCTGATGACGTAGCCCGAGTGGCGGCTATCGCCGAAGAACTGCGCGAGCGCGCGCATCTGTCGGTAGACCTCAATGGCAGTTGGGATGAGGCCACCGCCCGCCGCTGGTTGCCCGCACTGGACGATGCCGGCATTGGTGTCGTAGAGCAGCCGTTGCCGGCGTGGGACCTGGCTGGAGCGGCACGCCTCCGACATCGCCACCGATTACAGATCATGGCCGACGAGGCTGTGCTCACGCCTGTCGATGCGGTACGCGTATCAGCCGCTCATGCGGCTGATGTCTTCTCGGTCAAGATCGCCAAATGTGGTGGAATCAGCGGTCTGCGGAGAGTGGCTGCTGTCGCAGAGGCCAACGGCATCGCGTGCTTCGGTGGTACGACCATCGAAACCTCCATTGGTACCGCAGCCGCCGCCCACGCTTACTGTTCGAACAGTGCGGTGTCAGCAGGCACCGAACTCTTTGGGCCCTTGCTGCTCGCCGATGACATCGTTGAGAAGCCGGTCGAGTACACCGACGGACATCTCTTGCTGGGCGATGGCCCCGGGCTGGGTGTCAGTATCGATGAAGGCAAGGTGGAGAAGTACCTCCGGAAGTGAGTGGCTGCGGCAGAATCGTCGACGCAACAGCGGCGTTGCTTGGCCCACCATGGCACCTGCTCGTTCATCTCGACTATTGGCGTTCCCGGCGATGCTGCGCATGATAGGCGGATGCCCCCCACCTTGCAGACGGTCGCCAAAGAGTCCGAAGTGGGGTCCGTCACCTACCGTTGCCCCTGGACGAGACCGTCGCTTTGATTCGTAGCCTGGGCTTGATCCGAGCTCTGGTGCCGCGGAAGTACGGCGCGGGCTGGAGCATGACGTGTACGACTGGTTGCAGGCTCTGTGTCGGCTCGCAACTGCTGACATGAGTGTCGGCTGGTTTGCTGGGCTTGCCGGCACGCACGCGTTCGTTCTCACGAAATTCGATGAGCGCTGCAAAGCGAAGTTTGGCACGACGGTGGACCGGATGCGGTCATTTGCTCTGCGACCGCTGTGGCAGAAGGAGGGATTGGCGTTCCAGTCCAAGGCGGTCTGCAGTTGAGAGGTCGATGGCGTTTCTCCAGTGGCATCCCAGCCGCGGACTGGCTGATGGTGCTGATCAAGATTCCTACGGGGGAATCCGGTCAGCTCGAAGATCGTTGGGCCGTGGTCCCAAAGGTTGATATCGAGATCGCCGATACCTGGCGCGTCGCAGGAATGCGCGGTACAGGCAGCCACGACGCCATACTCTCGGATGCGTTCATTCCCGCACACAGAATGGGCGGCTCCGAAGGGGTCTTCTTCGAACCCGCCGTCGAAAGCCGGGACGAGAATCCCCTGTCTATACTTTCCATGCAGGTTGTGTTTGCAGTCGTGTTTGCTCCGGTAGCTCTCGGAAGTGCAGAGGCTGCAGTGGCACTCCACACCGAACAACTCCAGAAGCGAAAGGCTGCTATCTCAGGAGTTCCCCTGGCCGAGTCCCACTCGCGCAGGTGCGGCTAGCCGAAGCCATGATGAGACTCCGTGCCGTAACCGCCATCCAGGAGGGCCGATGGCGGGATGTTGCCGAACATGTTCGTACAGCAACGACACCGAGCACCGAAACGCTGATGTGGTGGCGGGTGACCGACGCCTACGTCGGTCGCGAAAGCATGCGAATCGCCGAACACATCATTGACGGAGCTGGAGCGAGTATCTATCACGAAAGCAATCCACTACAACGCTTTTGGCGTGACCTGCACTCGGCTAACGGGCACATGGTTCGACACAGATTCGGCCCTGCAAATCCTGGGCCGCGAGCTGCTAGGCCTCCCGGCTGATCCGCGGCTGATCTAGCCCATGACAGAGCCTGGCGAGCGTGACGCGCAGACGTAAGGTAGGTCGTACATCGTGGAGATTCGCCACCTGCGTTCGTTCATGTCGGTGGCAGACGAACGCAGCTTCACCCGAGCAGCCGCGCGGCTTAACATGGCCCAACCGCCACTATCTCAGCAGATTCGGAAACTGGAACGCGAGATAGGCGCACCACTGTTCGTCCGAACGACACGATCGGTGTCGTTAACCCACGCTGGGGAAGTGCTTTACGAGTGAGGCAATCAGATCATTGACCTGATAGCTGGGCCGATTGAAGCGACTCGCAGGGCAGCGAGCGGTAACACTGGTGGGCTGCCCGTAGGCATGATCACCTCCGCAACGACTGAGCTGCTGCCGGCGATCTTGAGCAGGTATACCGTGGACTACCCGGAGGTGAGACTCAACATCGCCGGCGACCTGACAACGCCTCAATATATCGAGCGCCTGCTCGATGGCCGTTCGGATGTCGGTGTCATACGTGGACCCCTCGATGTGAACGAGGGCTTGACTATTGAGTTACCGCGGCAAGAACCGATCGGACTCCTACTTAGCGCAGACCACCCCAGAGCCGAACATCTGGAAATCGAAATGTCCGACCTGCGCAATGATTGGTTCGTATCGTTGCCGGCTACCCTCCCAGCGATAATCTACTCGGCCGGCCGATGACCTCTATCGCTACGCTCGTCTCCGCCAGGAGCTGAGTATTCCCCTTATGGCTACCGAACTTGTGACCGGCGGCCTCACCGGGCCAACGCCGTGGGCCTCCGAAGGCGTAACCGAATACCTGCGCGGTAATGTCGTTCTTAAGGGTGGTATCACCGGATTAATCAAGATCGCGCACCTAGCCGAGGCCTTCCCCTAAACTGCGAACTGCATGACGGATACAACGCACTCAATAATCTCGCTGTGCAGCACGTTGCGCTCGCGATTCCGAACTGCGATTGGTATGAGGTGCTGGTGCCGCACAGTCCGGGCGACTACAACCTCGACGCGCTCAGCTGGGGTCTGGCCGAGCCCATCAATATCGATTCCAATGGTATGGCTCGCCCACCAGACCGACCAGGCCTGGGCATCGACGTGGATTGGGACCTGGTGCAGGCGGGCAAAACTGCAGGGCTCTCATAGCCTTCGATTAGTAAGCCATTCGACAAGCTGGCGGTATGAGGCGGTAAGCGGGGCCCGGGCCGCTACGGTGGACATGGAGTTCGATGTTGTGACTGTGAGGTGGGCGTGTGCTTGCAACGCCAAATGAACCCCTGTTCTCGGCCGTAGACGCCCTGGCGGACGCACCGCCCGAGATGGGCGAGCGAAGAACCGTCACCGCAAATGTCGAAATCGCTTCCGCGGCTATCCGAAAAGCTACGACCCAGCCCGCTTTGACATCAGTCGTGGCGGCGAGGGAGTCAAACTCGACCTACGTCGCTATCGGAAGATCGGCGTCGAGCTGAGCCTGGTGACCTTGGATGCCGAAGTCCCATTGGCAGGGTCTCCGCCCCGAGATGAGTATCTCATCATTATACCGGTGACGGGATGCGTGACCGTGAGCAGTCGCGGCCAATTGCACACGCTGTCGCGCGCTAACGGCGTAGTGGTAGGTCCGGGGCGACCGGTCTTCTTCACGGATTGGGACGGTGCCTCGTCCCAACTCTGCGTGAGAATCACCCAGGCCCAGGCCCAGGTCAACTCAACCCTGAGCCACAATCTTCGCCGCCCTGTACGAGACGCCCCTGAGTTTGAGTTCTTCCTCGACCTGTCAAAGTCCCGCACTGCGCCGCTGATGCGTGCCCTCGAACTTGCGGTGATCGACTCACTTGAGACCGATCACAGTGCAGCCCGCTCGCCAACTGGTCGTCAGCTCGCTGTTGCTCTCGCAAGAGCACACGTACAGCGAAATTCTGCGCAACCCCGACACCGACCCGGATCCGCCCGGCCCGCTGGGGACTGCTCAACGATTCGTCTTGGGGTCCGCCCACCAATCCATCGACGTCTGTGACATCGCCCGAGCATCAAACGTAAGCGTGCGCAGCGTGGAGAAGTTGTTCCGACGGCAGCTGGGAGTGTCACCCATGGCCTATCTCCGCGACGTGCGGCTCGTGCGCGTACAGGAGGAGCTCCGCGTGTCCTCACCCAAGCAGACCACCGTGCGTACGGTCGCCGAACGCTGGGGATTCAGTCACGCTGGAAGATTCGCAAGCACCTATCGCAAGCACCTATCGCAAGCGGTTTGGAGTCCTGCCGTCGGACGAGATGCGCACGGACTAGCAGCGACCTAGCAAAGTGCAGATCGGGCACGCTCAACTCTAACTCTGACGCCCACCTACCGGCACCTGAACCGGATACAGGTGTGCGAAAGGTGGATATCGAGTTTGCATAGCCGGCCATACCGTTGTGTGCATGCACCCGACGGCGAAAGCGTTACGTGACCGTGGCTGGGTCGACCTGGTTGCCGGTGCCAAGGTCGCCGGGTTCATTCTCACTAACTCGGTGAGGCCGACGACCTGATTCCAGTTCGCCGACAGGGGCGACCGCGTGATCTGCGCGGGGTCCAAAACTCTCAAATATCTACAGCCCAGGGAGAGATATGCGCACTACTACCGTTCAGAACGGTGTCCCGTTCGCACTTACACCGGAAGCGTGTGAGCGCCTCGGCGACGATCCCATCTCCGTCGAGTCGTGCATCTCGCAGGAGTACTTTGAGAAAGAACGCGACCGGGTGTTCCGCAAATCTTGGCTGATGTTGGGCCGCGAAGATCAGGTCCCCAAGCCAGGCGATTACTTCGTCCAAGAATTAGAGATGTTCAACACGTCGCTGTTAATCGCACGTGGGCGTGACGGGGTCGTCCGCGCCTTTCACAATGTCTGTTCGCATCGGTGCAACAAGCTGGTCTGGGACGACAGCGGTAATACGCGGAGCTTTGTCTGCGGATTCCATGGGTGGAGTTACCAGACCGACGGCGCGTTGCGTTTCGTGCCTCAGGAGGAGATCTTTCCGCCGATCGATCACTCAGCGAACGGCCTCACACCTGTCGCCACCGGAGTATGGCGCGGCTTTATTTTTGTCAAGATGGACGGAACCGCCGGAGTCGGCCTTGACGAATTCATGGCACCGTTCACCGACTCCCTTGAGTCATACCCATTCGAACAGAACACCCATTGCTACGGCTTCCGAACGGTGATCGACTCCAACTGGAAGCTAACCCTGGACGCGTTCTTGGAGTCGTATCACGTTCGCTTCTTGCATCAGCAGACCGTGGCCGAACTCTTCCGAAACACCAAGGACGAAGCGGCCGCGGACGCGTACGGTATCGAGCTCTTTAAGCGCCACGGCAGATTCACCGTTCCTGGCGTCTCGGCCAGCCGCTCCCATCCACTCGAAGACTTGATCATCAACACGGCTATGTCGTTCTACGAAGTCAAAGAGGACGGTGCAGGTATCCCGCCGGGCCTTAACAACGCCGGCGGCACAAGTTGGGCCTTCGACGGTCTGTACATCTTTCCCAACACGCTGTTGTTGATCAACGGTGGAGGAGCCTACGTAGAAATGGATGTTCAGCCGTTGGGACCAGACCGTAGCGTCTGGACGGCACGGTCCTATTCGCTACCGGCAAAAGATGGGCTCGAGCGTTTCGTACAGGAATACAACGTCATCTTGGGTCGTGACACGATGCTCGAAGACGGTTCACCGCTGGAAGTGACGCAAGCCGTATTGGCCTCTGGTGCCAAAAAAGAGATGATACTTGGCGATCAGGAATTGATGCTTCGCCACCTGCACGATGTCGTCGACCAGGTTGTCAATGGAGAAGAGGCGTCAATCGCATGACCGAAAACACTAACAACGGATCCGTGCTCCGGCTGCCAGCGGGCTACGCATCGTTGGAGCGCTTTGTCACCAAGTGGGCACTGGACGATACCAAGCTGCGGTCTTCGGCGCGGGCTGCCTCGACTATCGAGGAGATGCGCGAGTTCTATCACGCCGCTATCCCCCTTGCTGGCCAGGCGGCAGAGTCGTTGCGCGGCATACCGATCGATGATCTCGATGAGAAGCAAGTAACGTTACTCAAGTTGCTGTTAGGGCTGGTCGAGGTCGGCGTCGGCGTGGAGTGTTTTAGTTCGCCACACGTACCCAACGGGTATCCATTGGAGCGGGTCGAGGCGATCAGCACACCCCACGCGGCACCTGTCTATTGGACCTAAGCTGACAGTGCCACACCGGAATAACATGGGAAGCGATGCCTGGAGTCAGGCTGTAGTGGTGAACCGCCACGCTGTGGCCGCAAGGATCGTTGTCCTCGACCTGGTGCGCACCGATGGCCAGCCGTTCGCGAAATTCGATGCGGGCGCCCATATTGGCGCCCGCATCGGTTCGAATCACCTTGTCCGGCAGTACTCGCTGTGTCCCAGCGAGGAGGGGCAGTATCGGATCGCGGTTCTGCGCTGCGATTCTTCGCGGGGTGGGTCTGAAGCCATGCACAGGCTCGCGGTCGGTGATCACCTGGACGTCTCCGAACCCCGGCAGCTTTTCGGATTGGCCGACGCCGACCGCCATGTCATGCTGGCCGGCGGAATCGGCATCACCCCCTTGTTGTCAATGGCAGAAGAACTTGACGCAGCGGGCGGCGAATACAGCCTCCATTATGTTGTTCGAAGTTCGACCGAGGCCGCCTTTCTGCCCGACCTGGAGGTCAACCCGCGAGTTACCGTGCACATCACAGGTGGGATCGCCTCCAATCGTCCGAAACCCGATGCACTGCTTGGTGAACCCGACCAACACACTGCGGTTTATGTCTGCGGGCCGAATTCGTTCATGGAGGACGTACTTCGCGTAGCTACCGACATGAGGTGGCCGAGAGCGGCTTTACACACTGAGCGTTTCACACCGATCGACGCCATGGTCGGTGAGTCTTCCGCGACCGAATTCGACGTGAAACTGGCCTCAACTGGCGCCAAGTATCTAGTGCCCCCGGGCCGTAGCGTGCTCGATGTCCTTCGAGCGAACGGCGTACGTGTGTCGTATTCGTGCGAGCAGGGCATGTGTGGCGAATGCGTGGTGAGCGTGCTTTCTGGCGACCCTGATCACCGCGACCATGTTCTCGACGACGAGGAGCGGGATGAGGGAGCATTTGCTGTGTGTGTATCACGCTCGCACGGGCCCACTTTGGAACTCGATATCTGAACTTTGAGGAAACCGCGGTCGCTGACTGCCGCGACACGTCCAAAAGCCACGCCGTGCGCGCCGAGGACCGTCGACTCGCCGCACCAGCGGGGAGGGGCCTTTGCGCTCTAAGGTTCGGTGTCGAGTGATCGCGCCACGATGTCAATTAGTTGTACCTGTATAACTTCAGGGCTACGGTACGTAGGTCGGCATGACCTCCCTACGTCGTGACTAGGTTGATCTCGCGCCGCCCGCGTTTGCCGCCGGGTTGGGCGCTGATGCCGTGGCGTGCCCGTAAGGGGTGAGGCGCCGCTAGCGCGCTCCTGAAGCGGTGGTATCACAACCCAACCGATTTCGCGATCATGTCCGACTGCGCCAATACCTCGATCGGGATCTGGTCGGCAAACAGCCTCGATCGTACGGTCGTCATCGTCATCGTCATCGTCATCGTCATCGTCATCGCCGTCTACGGGCAACGGATCTGAAGTGCCCAGCGTTCGGGGTTTGGGGCTTGGCGTGAAACACCGGGCGCCGATGTCGCTTCGAGTACGGCGAGACCGGCTTCGCGGGGGTATTGAAGAGCCTACCGCCCCATCCTTCCCCCCGAACGGGTTGCTGCGACAACAGCTGGCGTGTCGACCTACACAAGAGCGGACTTGAGTCAGCGGCACGTGATAGTTGGCAGTTCCTAGCCCATGCGTATGACTTGCGGCACGCAGATCTAAGTCGATGAGTTCGCCGGTTCTCCGGACCAACTTGCTCGCAGAATGGCCTCGACAGCCTCGCGGGTGACTGGCCGCGGATTTGTGTAGGGGCTGGCGACAACGAGCGCCGCGATTCGCGGAATCTCGTCCTCCTTCATGCCTAGCGGGCCAAGGCCGCGCGGTGCGTCGAGCAGTCCGGCGAGGTCAAATAATGCCTGCACGGGGTCGATGGCACCGCCAAGTGCGCGCGACAATGCAGCGATGGCTTGCGGCGCGGCTGGCGCGTTAAAGGCTAGGACGTGCGGCAAGACCGCAGTATGTGTCTCAGCGTGGGGGAGATCTAGTGTCCCGCCAAGAGTGTGGCATAGCTTGTGGTGCAACGACATAGTGGTCGCGCCGAGGACCGCACCGCACAACCAGGATCCATACTGGGCATCGGTCCGCGCGTGGAGATCACCTCTGGCGGAGACGATGTCGGGAAGCGCGGAAGCCAAGGCGCGTACGCCCTCTTCCGCCATCAGCGAGATGATCGGCGACGTGTCCGGGGCGTAGAGTCCTTCCACTGCGTGAGCTATAGCGTTCATACCGCTATAGACCGACGTAGACACCGGCAGGTTGAGGGTCAGCTCGGAGTCGTACAGCACGCTGGCCGGCAGCACCCGGGGGTCCCGTCCGGTGCGCTTGTCCCCATCGTGAGTCATGCCCCAGATCGGCGTCATTTCCGATCCGGAGTACGTGGTGGGAACAGCAATAACAGGAAGAGCAGATTCCAGCGCGATGGCCTTGCCGAGGCCAATGGCTGAGCCACCGCCGACCGCGACGCAGCCATCGGCATGCAATGCCGCGGCCCGACTGCGGGCGTCGTGCGCCACTTCGATCGGAACGTGCATACGCGCCTCCGCCAGAACGTCAACGGCACGGTGCCCGAGTGCATTGGCGACCAGGTTGCCGAGGTTGACCTGTCCCGGCGAGCAGAGTACGACGACACGGGCCAGCCCAAGTGTGGCGATCTCGTCGGGCAATCGATGCAAGGATCCTGCGCCGAACGTGACCCGCATCGGCAGTGCCTGATAGGTGAAGGAGCGAGTCACGAACTGCACTCCGTCCCCGACGGTGCGGGATCGACCTCGCGCAATAAGCTGATCGTGAAGTCGACAGTGCGGAAGGGGTTGTCCAGCCCGACCTCGGCGGCGCGGTCCGTGTCGTCGACGACGGGAAACTGGCGCACAAGACTGCTCTTCACGCCGAACACCGCATCCGAGTCGAGGTACGGACTGTCCTCGACGAACAGGTGTGTGGTGACCGGTCGATATCCCACGGCCGTGACAATGAAGTGCACGTGCGCCGGTCTGTTCGGGTGCCGCCCGGTAGCGGCCAGCAATTGTCCGACGGGGCCGTCGACGGGTATGGGGTAGTGCCGCGGGACGATCGTGCAGAACCAAAACCGACCGCACTCATCGGCGGTGAAGAGCCCGCGAAGGTTCCGCTCCGGTTGCAGGTCGGGTTGCTGCACGTCGTAAAAACCCTCGGCGTTGGCCTGCCATACGTCGATGCGTGCTCCCGCCAGCGGTTCGCCGTCGGGACCGGTCACCTGCCCTGTGACAAGGCACGGCTCGCCCTTCCCGTCGAGTGCGATGTTGTCCCCGAGAGCCTTTGGCGGAGACTCGACCATATGAAATGGGCCAAGGACTGTCGACTCCGTCGAGTCTCCCTGGGTGCGGTGGTTGATGGTCTCCACCAACATCGACAATCCGAGCACATCGGAGAGCAGGACAAATTCCTGGCGCACGGAATCGCATCGCTGTCCAGTGCGGGTCAGAAAGTCGATCGCTGCCGCCCATTCCTGCTCGGTGAGTTGGGTTTCTTTGATGAACGCGTGCAGGTGCTGCGTCAAGCCAGTCAGCAGCGATCTCAACCGCACGTTTCGTGTGTTGATAAAGCTTGCGGCAACGACTTGCGCCGAGTTCTCTTCGCTGAAGAGTTCCATCCGTTCCTCTCGTCAAAGTCGTGCGTCCCGATCACGCCAGCCTTGAGATGCCGCCCGGCCCAACTGCAGCTCATGCCGCACGCCGTCGCGCCCAGGGCAACGCCATCGCCACCAACGATGGCCAGGGAGCCCTCGAACGCTGCGGCCATGGGGCCTCGATTCGTGAGTCGGAGGTGCAAGCGAGTTCGTGTCTTGAATCGTGGCAATACGCGCGACCGCTTCTCTGACGGAATCGACTGAACACACCCAGCGGCATACGTTATCCGGGCAATCGGCTCATGCGCATGGGCATCAGCGCAACGGGCCACGGACTCCACGCTACGCATGAAGCCCGATATGGAGAAGTACCTAGATTCGCCCTATTGAGAGGCTGCCAGTATCAATGGGTGGGTGTACGTATCTCTTTTGTTCCGTGCCGTCGGCAAAGCAGCTTTGGTGCCGAGGATGTCGGGTAGGGCGTGATGCCTGCGATTCACCGCCGCTTGCATTCGCACACCCCGTTGGCACGAGGATCCTTCCGAGGCAACCACGTGACAGCCGCGGAAGTCGGCCCGCAGCCTCTAGGTCATGCGTGGCGAACAACCGGACCAGGGTCGTCAGACTGGAGATCCCGGATCTCAAAGGTGCTGGCGTGGAGTGGTTTGGTGGCCAACGTGGGCTTTCTGCTCGAAGGTGCGGGTGCCTTATCGAACCTCACTCGATGACCCGGCCCCGTGGGCACGCGCACGGAAGGCCGCGGAGACGCTCACTGCGCACCTGGCGGGTGAGCTCGTCGGCGAGGACTTCGGTTGCGCCGGATTCGATTCCGTCGAGAACTTGGCGGACGATATCCGCGGGTCGGATTTGGGGCTGTCGGCGAAGGAAGCCATGTCGGTGTCGATGAGGCACACCGAGTTTCTTGGCGGCCCTGCGGACATTGCGGCTCAGAAACGAGAGCAAAAGTTCGAAAGGCTTCGGTGCGCCGAGTTGTGTGGCGAATCCGGAGTCGGGCGGGCCGGTGACGCCGATCGCCAGACCGTCGGCCTTGAGCACGCCCAGCGACTTCGTCAGGTTCTCGCCACCCACGGAGTCGACAATGAGGTCATAACCGGACAGGATCTGGGAGAAGTCCTCGGTGGTGTAGTCGATGACCTCGTCGGCGCCGAGTTCGCGCACGAGGTTGGCCCGGGCGGTGCCGGCGGTGGTCCCGACGTGCGCGCTGAGGTGGCTGGCGCGCTGGATGAGTATGGAGCCCAGGCCGCCGGCGCCCGCATGGATCAGGACCTTCTGGCCGGGCTGGATGTTGGCCTTCTCAACCAGGATCTGCCAGGCAGCCAGTGCCACCAACGGCACCGCGGCCGCCTCGTGCAGCGACAGGGCCGCCGGCTTGAGAACCACATCGTCCTGGTCGATGGCGATGTATTCGGCGAAGGTCCCGATCCGCAGGTCCCGGGGCCGCGCGTACGCCTGGTCACCGACGGCGAACCCGCGGACACCCGGGCCGACTCGGGTGATCACACTGGAAACGTCGTGGCCGAGAACTAAAGGGGTCTTGTATTTCAGCAGCTGCTTGAACTCGGCGTTGCGGACCATGATGTCCAGCGGATTGACGCTCGCGGCGCTCACCTTGACGAGTACGTCCCGGTCGCCGATGGGTGGCTCGGGCAGGACGGCGGCGCGGACCTCGTCCTTGCCGTATCGCGCGACAACGAATGCCTTCATGAGGAACCTTTCTTCTTGTCGGTACTTGCGAACGTTGAGAGTGGCGGTGCGCGTTACGTTTCGAGAAGCTTCTGGGCGTTGCTGGTGCCTGAGGCCAGGACCTCGTCGGACAGTGTCGGGTCGGAGGCGGCGCGAGCCAGTTGCGGGGTGGCGACCAGGAGGGTGAACAGTCCCAGTAACGGTGGCGCGCGCCGCGGCCGAGTCGTCGGAGACACCTGTGCGGCGATGGCGTAGACGAGGGCTTGTACGCCCTCGGTGTAGGACTGGCGCACAGCGTCACGCTGGCCTGATAGCTGACAACCAATAGTTTGGCCGTTCACATTTCTGCGCCTGAAAGGTAATAGAGTTGTGCGCGAATGCTTTTCGAGGATTGAGGGTTCGGCCGACCGTCGACGGTTGCGCTCGCCCCTCGACGCCGATCAATGTCACTACAATCATGATCGGGGAAGCGATCGCTCGGCGACTCGAGCGAGAGTGAGCATGCCCGTCATCCCGATCGACCCCGCCGACATCGCTGATGAAATGGCGCCCTGCTCTTCCGTCGGCGGGCAAGAGCCACTGTTATCGTCAGGTGCCGCGCTAAAGCGGCTACTCGGAATTGACACGACTCTGAGACAAGTTTATGTGACATTTCGTGAGATGCTGTCGATCACTGCAGGTCAGTGCCGCGCCATATGACACCGGATTTGAGAATCTACAGTTGTCGTAGCTTCTCAACACCGATGTCATGTTCTCAGCGGTCTTGTCATGTCGATTGCATATATGCACGAACATGAGACGACCCGGACTCCGGGCCCGGTTCTGGTTGGGGCGTGGCGGGTGAGTGCGCTTAGTGGTGGCGCTATGGCTGGCGCACATTCAGTCTCGGAAGCGTTGCGCAATTGATTGGGTCGATTCAGCGAGTGGGATGCGCCCCAAGCCTGTCGGGGGCGTTGGCGCCAGCTAGCGCAGCCCAACGAACACCATGGTGGTGGCGGACCAACTACAACCGCCGCGGTTGCGAACGGTGCGCACCAAGATGTGGCGGCTGCTGTGGCTTCTCAAGTTTGATGTCCATTTCTCAAGTGAAATGTCCACACGATGTCTAATTGGACATGAGTATGAGAATTCGGCGAGATGACCTCCCGACCGTGCCGGCAGCTCAACTCCGCGGCAGGTACGCCGCGAGCATGCCCGTGTGAGACGGCAAATGAGACAGCACGAGCTGGGACAACGCAGTGGGGAAGTGGCGCCCTGAGGGGTGTCTCGTTTCTCTACATACGAGACTGCTTAACAGTAGTGGGATGATGCCGCTATGGCTCCAAGACTCGGCGCTGAGACGGCTGCGCTCAGGGTAATCACTGAAGATTCCCGGGCGGTCAGCCGGTTGTCGCGCGTCATCCTGCCGCGCCCGGGCGAGCCGCTGGACGTACGCAAGCTCTACATCGAGGAGTCGTCCACCAACTCCCGGCGTGCCCATGCGCCGAGCCGCACCACGCTGGAGATCGGCGCCGAGTCGGAGGTCTCGTTCGCGACCTACTTCAACGCCTTCCCGGCCAGCTACTGGCGCCGCTGGTCGATCCTCGAGTCCGTGGTGCTGCGGGTCGAACTGACTGGTAGCGCCCGCGTCGACGTCTATCGATCCAAGGCCACCGGCGCACGCATCACCGTCGGCGGTGCCGCGGCGTCCAGCGCGGACCCGGACGCTCCTGCTGTCACCGAGTTCGAGATCGGACTCGACCCGTTCGAGGACGGCGGCTGGATCTGGTTCGACATCACGACCGACGAACAGTCGACGCTGCATCACGCGGGCTGGTATGCGCCGATGGCGGCACCGGGGCGGGCCGACGTCGCGGTCGGCATCCCGACGTTCAACCGGCCGTCGGACTGCGTCAGCGCGTTCGCCGCGCTGACGTTGGATCCGTTGGTGGACGAGGTGATCAGTGCGGTGATCGTCTCCGATCAGGGCACCAGCAAGGCCAAGGACCACCCCGGCTTCGATGGCGCGGCCGCGGCGCTGGGCGACCGGCTGTCCATCCACAGCCAGCCCAACCTCGGCGGCTCGGGCGGCTACAGCCGGGTCATGTACGAGGCGTTGAAGAACACCGACTGTGAACAGATCCTGTTCATGGACGATGACATCCGCATCGAGCCTGATTCGATTCTACGAGCGCTCGCGTTCAACCGGTTCGCCAAGACCCCGACCCTTGTCGGCGGGCAGATGCTCAACCTGCAGGAGCCCTCGCATCTGCACGTGATGGGCGAGATGATCGATTCGAAGAACTTCATGTGGTCAGGCGCAACGCACACCGAATACGACCACGACTTCGCGAAGTACAGGCTGAACGACGAGGTGGAGCACCGCAGCCGGCTGCTGCACCGCCGCGTCGACGTTGACTTCAACGGTTGGTGGATGTGCATGATCCCGCGGCAGGTCGCCGAGGAGCTCGGTCAGCCGTTGCCGTTGTTCATTAAGTGGGACGACGTCGAGTACGGGCTGCGCGCCGCTGAGCATGGCTATCCCACGGTGTCGCTGCCCGGCGCTGCGATCTGGCACATGGCGTGGAGCGACAAGGACGATGCCATCGACTGGCAGGCGTACTTCCACCTGCGCAACCGGTTGGTGGTGGCTGCCCTGCACTGGGATGGAAGCGTAACCGGCCTGGTCGCCAGTCACCTGAAGGCCACCCTCAAGCACCTTCTGTGCCTTGAGTATTCGACGGTGGCCATTCAGAACAAGGCGGTGGACGACTTCCTCGCGGGCCCCGAGCACATCTTCTCTATCCTCGAATCGGCGCTGCCCGACGTGCGCAAGATGCGCCAGGAATTCTCCGACGCGGTGGTGCTGCCGAGCGCGACCGTGCTGCCGACGCCGTCCGACAAGCGGTGGCGCAAGAAGGTGTCGATCCCCGACAGCCCGCTGGCAATATCGGTGCGGCTGGCCCGCGGCCTCGTCCATCAGTTGAAGCCGCACGACCCGCAACACCACGAGCGGCCACAGATCAACGTGGCCACCCAGGATGTGCGGTGGTTCTCGTTGTCCCGCGTCGACGGCGTCACCGTCACCACAGCGGACGGCAGCGGGGTCGTCTACCGACAGCGTGACCGCGCCAAGATGATTGAGCTGCTTCGTGAGTCGCTCAAGCGTCAAGCGCTGCTGGTGCGCAAGTTCAACAGGATGCGCATCGTCTACCGTGATGCGCACTCACAGCTGTCTAGTCCGCACACCTGGAAGAGCGCCATCTTCGACGGACTAGTCGAACCAGCCCACTGACAATCGACCGTCAGCAGCTCACTCACCATGCGAGACAAGAACTGAGCCGTCCACATTCTCTACAAATGAGACAACACGGTTGGCCCCAAGCCCCGTGGGTTCGGGATTTTTGAGATGGTCCCGCTTGTGGGCCACTATGAGTATGTGGGGCCGGGGGAGGGATTAAACGCGCGCCCACTGCGCGACAATGCTGACTACCGGCGCTGGTGGCTAGGAAACCTGGCATCGAGCACCGGCGACCAGCTAGTAATGGTGGCATTTCCGCTGATGGTGCTGCTGCTGACGAAGTCAGCATTCCAAGCGGGTTTGGTGGCCAGTCTCTCAGCGCTGCCGTTCATCGTGCTGAGCCTGCCCGTCGGGGAACTGGTCGACCGGGTATCACGCCGCCTGGTGCTGATCACCTCTAGTAGCGTCTCGCTGCTCGCACACGCCTCGATCGCCGCGTCTTATTGGTGCGGTGTACTCACCACCACCCAGCTCTACACGGTCGCGTTCATCAACGGGTGCGCGTTCGTGGTGTTTCTCATCGCCCAGCAGGCCGTGCTACCGGTCATCGTGTCGACATCTGAGCTACCTGCCGCCACAAGCCTGGCCGAAACCGTCGAGCGTCTCGCCGCTATCCTTGGCCCACCGCTGGGGGCGTACCTGTTTTTTTCATCGTCGGCGGCAACACCTTTCGCGATCAACGCTGTGTCCTTCGCGGCAATCACACTGGCTGTCGCGCGAGTTAAAGCCCACCTTGGCCCCTTTCCTGAAGCTCGGTCGCGGGATCATCCGATCGCCCTGGCCGTAGGCGGGAAAACGGTGTTTAGCAATCCGCTGCTGCGCGATCTCACCCTGATCAACGCCCGAATGTATCTAGTGACCAGTCTGCTTCGGATCGAGAACTGCTTGGATGAACGATTCCTTGGCCGCGCTGTAGGCTTCGCGATTGTCGCTATGACGTTTAGCCAGAGCATGTTTGAGTGCGGCGTAGTCCGCAGTGGTGGATGAGTCCGCGCGCAATGCGTCGCGAAACGCAATTTGTTGGTGCCAACGCGGAGTGTCGGCGGTCATGATGTGCAGGTGGGCGGTGCGCCGCTCACCGGCGACCTTGACGAAGAACCGACGCCAGGGGCGTTGGTCGAGGTGTGGGGCAACGAAATGCCAGCCGTCCGGGATGAGAGCCGCCGCAATCGACTCAGCATCGTCTAGATGGCGCACAGCGGCTTGTAGGTCGATGATGGGTTTGGCCGCCAGGCCGGGCACCGCGGTTGAGCCGACGTGCTCGATGTGGGTTGTCAGCCAAGGCGCGAGAAGCCTGTCGAGGGTGTCGCGTAGGCGTTGGCCGTGATACTGCCATTCGGGATCTGCATCGACGAGTGCGATAGTTTCGGAATCCCAACTGGGCCAGGAAGAGTTGGCGTTCGTCTCAGCAGCAACCGCAATCGCCGGGGCGGGCAGGGATACCCGGAAGCGTTCAACGCCAGGGTATTTCTCGCCCAGTGACGTGACGGTGAAGTTGTTCGCCGCGTAGAAGTTGACGGCGTCGTTGTCTGTTTCGGCGACAATCGGTAGGTGTGATCCTTCGGTATGCAGTGCGTTGAGTAGGCGACTAGCCACCCCGGTGCGCCGTCTGTCTGGGGCGGACGCGACGTGTAGCACTGTGATCTCGGTGCCGGTAGTTCTGTAACCGAGTATCCCGGCCGGTTCGTTGTCGACTGTGGCAATGAGGAGTGCGGTGGCTGGGTCTTCGCGGTAGGACCGGATGACCTCTTCGAGGCGGTTGCCGTTCTGGCCGACTGCGTGTGCGAGCAGTTCGGCGACCCCGGGTTCGTCAACGGCGCCTATGCGTATGGCCGTGTGCTCCCGGTTCATCGCGGTATGCCTTCGACAATGCCGGCCACGGTATCGACGACCTCGGCGAGTGGGCGGTCGGTGCTGACCTCATGGGTGGCCGCCTGCCGCAGCAGTGGTTCCACTTCGGAGATGTCGGCCAGAATCTGCGCGCGCTCCTGAGCGGATTTGCCGAACGGGTTGTTCGTCCGTCGATCGATTCGCTCCATCACGACTTCGATCGGGGCGCTCAACAAGACGATGGCATCGAACCGGTCGTAGAAGCGTCCTTGGTTGGCAACCGTGCCCTGGACAAATAGAGGGCTTTCGCGCGGCCGGTCCAATAACTCCTCGATCACAGTCTCGCGCCACAGGGGCTCGCCCTCAATCACCTCGATCCAGCCCACGTCGTCGGTATCGACAGCCGCATAACCCCGACGGGCAAGCTCGGTCAGCACCGTCGACTTACCTACACCAGACATCCCTGTCACCAAGATTGCCGGATGCCGCGTCATGACGAACATTCAACCGCGCTGCTCCTACTCATGCATTAGCGAAGCAGACTTCCGGCGGCGGCGACAGTTTGGTCTATGGAACGATTAGAGCGGCTGTTGCTCAATGGGACTTCGGGTTGGTGTTAGCCGACGGATTGACCGCGGCTCTCTGCGGTCTGTGCGAGGGTACGGTCGTGACAATCTTCGTCATCGATGCACCGGTGGCCATCGACCTCGCCACCAACGGAGCTGTCATCCCATCCGAGCACAGCCTGACGGCTCCCACGCTTCTGCGCTCGCAAGTGCTCGCCCTGGTGTACGAATCGGTGCGTCGTGGTGAGATCGACGAACGAGCCGGCCGCAAAGTTCTCGACAACATCCGTGGGCTGCGCATCCGGCTTCTCGGCGACCGATCGCTGCAGGATCACGCCTGGCGCATCGCTGCAGAGCTGAACTGGCCAGATACCTACCAGGCCGAATTTATTGCACTAACCCAGCTCCAAGCGGACGCGCTAGCCACAGCGGATCAGAAACTCGCCGCCGCAGCGAGCGCTTTCGTCACAACGGTGCCCTCGGTCGACATCCTCCGACCGTAGGGCGACCTCCCCGCTCCTGGCACCTCTGGCGGATTCGCCCACATCCACAACCGCCGTCAGCGTCAACGCACGCAGTCCGCAACCGCAAGCCGAATCGACTGCGGCAGTTCATCGAAGGTCTTTGACCAATACGAGTCCTAGCGGGCCATTGCCTTGGCCGACAACGCGGAACCCCTTGCTTTCGTGGAGGCGTTTGGCGGGTTCCCACCCTGCCCCCTTCAGCCACATAACTCCGTCAGAGAACCGACCCCAACGCCACCGCGGAGGGAGGTCTTGATGATGCCATTCAATTCCGCGACCTTCGCGTTAGAGAACTTAGAGATGTCGGTCTCCTTCCGGCCTGGGAGACGGGGTGGTGGGACGGTTCTGAGTCTCCCGGATTGAGGGTCGGGCTGTTCGGTTGGCTGATCTGCGGGCATGCCGAGAACCTGCCGGGGCAGCACCTGTGTCTGGCCTCAATTCGGCCCCTCGCATCGCCATCCAGGGTGCCGACCTCGAGGCCGCACGGTCAATAGGCGCGGAACGGCTCTCGGACGGTAGTCGTTGCTCGTTGGTTGTGCGATTCATTTTTCGGTCGCCGATTTCGTACTTGGATTCAACCTCGCAGCATCGCGCCACCTATGTCAAGGTTCGAAACTACTTGTTATGCAATAGAACCCAGGCATGTGCGCGCCTCATGCGCACTGCTGTGGGGGGTGCTACTCGCCCGGCGCGAACGGGGTTCAGCAAAGCGCGCGCCCCACGTCCGGAGAGGCCATCGAGAGGATGTCTATCAACTTGTCACAAATTCAGCGGGCGACCTCCGTAAGTGGGGTCGGGGAAGTCCGCCCGCAACGGATCGCGTTGCGACGTAGGCTGTGGCCACGCATTTGGCCAATCAGCCTATGCAACAGGGTAGTTCGGTTCGATGAGAGGCATATCCCGATCCTCACGCGGCGCAGACCACCGGACGGGAACCGTCGGGCGGCGAGGTTGGCCGGTTGTCGCTGTCACATACTGAGACCCCCTGTGATGTTTGTCGCCCCCGAGCGGCGAAACTGGCGGGGCTAGTGCATCGGTGACAACATCGAAATGTGTTGGAAACAAGGCTCGGAAGCCGGCTTGACTGATGCGCCACAACTCCTTTGCCCTGCGCTGCCGGTGGATCCTGCGCGCCCTGGGGCGAAACCCGCTCGTTCGGTCCAGCGACCGGTTCGAAGCGATGGCAGTCTTGATGGTCTTCGCGGTCGCTGTCATGTCGATACCGGTCGCGATGCAAGCAGGCGAGAACGCGTACCACGCCCGGATGAGCCTGATCGATCAGCAACTAAGGACTCGGCATTCCGTGGAGGCCGTAGTCATCTCCACCACAACCTCCACGGCCGCCACTGCTCCGAGCCGCTACCGCCCGCCCGGACCTGTACGGGTCCAGTGGCGTGAAGGGAACGAGGTACGCACAGAGAATGTGCCCGCCCCGGCCACGGTGAGGAAGGGCGACTCAGTGACCGCCTGGCTGGACAGCACCGGCAAGGTCGTCGCGGCTCCCGACACACAGCAAGTAGCTAGATCCGTCGCAGCGGGCCGCATCTGGACGGTGTGGATGGCAACCGTCGCGATGTCAATGCTCATCACCTACGGGTGCCGTAAGGGACTGGACCGACTACGCGCCGGCTCATGGGAACGAGAACTGCAACTACTGTCCCGCAACGACGACGGCTGGGCGAACCGGCACACCTGATAGGTAGACGAGTTGGTCAAGAGGGGAAGGTGAGGCGGCCTCCCGCGACCAGAGTGCGAACTCTGTGAACTGGTTTTCCTGTCGCGCTGGTGATCTAGGTGAGGCCGACGAATACCTTCTTCGTCGGCTCCAGCGTGCGCCACACCGCCTTGATGCCGGCTGGGATCAAGAACGAATCGCCGGGACCGAACTCGAACCGCTCACCACCGCTGACCTCGATGGCAACCCGACCCTGGATGATGACGCACACCTCGTCATAGGGCCAGAAGTCGAATGACACAGCTCCTGGCTGGCCTTCCCACGCTCCGACGATGTTGCCCGTAGTGGTGGGTTCGGCGAGATACTCGGACTCGCTCCAGTCGGAGCTGTGCCATGCGTAGTCACTGAGCGCAGGAATGTTGCGCGAACCCCATTCCGGGCCGATCCTCTGTACGGTAGGTGTAGGGCGCATCAGTGAGCCTCTCTTACGATTACGCGTATTCCACTGGGGGAGAACAAGATCACCACGGGATGGCTGCCCAGGCTGTGGTTCTCCGAGGTCAGAGTGCCCAATTCCGTGAGTGACTTCAGTTGGTGGCCGTCGCTGACCTCCACGACGATTGCAATTAGTGCACCACTATTGGGATCTCGGCTGTCCAAGTCGAGCTGTGGATAACTCAACAGGTCGATGATGCAGGGATAGCCGTCCGCCGCGAACTGCAGCGACGACATGATCTCCGGGCGCGACAGCCCGTTGAGAACCTGCATGTCGGTGGAATCCATCTCCACGTCCAGAACCGATCTCATGCCCAGGGTTGTCGACCAGAACTCGCGTTCAGCTTCGCGGACAGACCGGTCGACGAACCACGATGTCATCACCAGCTCCGAATGGAGCACGCTGTCAGCGTCATCAAAACTTGACGGGTGAAGTCTGCTGGCGGCGTCCATCTGTGGGAGATAGACGGCGAAGGTCCCGGAGGGGTCGACTGCCCTGGCCTCGGTCAACGGTTGCCCGTCCTCGTACCAGGTGAGGGGCGGCGCGGGCACGGTTCCGCGGACTGCTGCGAGTCGAGCGCTGAGCTCGACATCCGAGGTGTAGAAGTCGACTCCCACCCCACCTACCGTGAACTCCGTCAACGGTGAGGCAGTACCCTCGATGATGCGGATCGCACTCGGAATTCCGGACCGTCCGATCATGATCTGCGGTGTGACTTGTCGAGGCAGGCCATACAGCCGTTCCGCACTATCGGGTGACAACTCAGGTAGCCAACGGGGCTGTTGGCCGAAAACGGACAAGTAGGAGGCCGTCGCGTAGATATCCGAGGCGCGAATGACGACTTCGACGGGACCTGCTGTGGCTAGGGGCATTTCATTCCTCTCGAGGTGTGCTGCGGTCATTCGCGAAGTTCGTAGATGATGCCAGCGGGAGATTCGAAGAATTGGCCACGTCCACGGGTCGGCTGTCCCAGTGGCGTTGCTGACACCGACTTGCCGGATGCGAACGACACTGAGTGCAGCCCGCTGCCGTCTGGTCCAGGGCGGAGTAGCCCGCCGCCTTCCAGGAAGAGGATCTCGAGCATCCGCGTCTGGTCCGGGTCAACGAACATCGCTCCGCCGATCCGGCGAGGGGTGTCCAGCTGAAACAGGGCCGCCTGTGAACGTGCGTCGTACCACGTGGTGGTTTCGAACTGTTGCAGACCGAATTCAGATGTCCAGAACTCGATCTCACGGTCGACATCACGGTGCTCGATAAACCAGACTGCGGTGACGACATCACTGTGGAGGCGACCGGGCTCCGTGTCGAGGCAGGTTGCGACTGCCAGTGCCGGCGGTGTCTGGGCCGCGAACACCGTCAGAGCTGAGACGGGGTGGTAAGCCCGCGATTCTATGATCGGGTGTCCACCCGTCCAGTACGGAACCGGGGGGTTGACGACCCAGCCGGCCGAATCCGCCAGCCTGCCAGACAGATCTGCATTGGATGTGTAGATGTCGAGGCCGAAGAAGACTGCCCGTCCCGACCCGTCGGGCAAGGATCCCGGACGGTGAATCTCCAGCTCGACGAACCCCTGGGGACTGATAGCACGACTCACCTCCGCCCCCTGCGACGCCGGCTGGAAGCCGAAGACGGTGAGCGCTTCGACCGTGACTGTCGAATCTGCGCTTTCGATGTTTATGCCATCAAAGATGCTGGCCGTCATCAAGTGCCCTTTCATCGGAGATTGGTGGTGCGTACTTGAGGCTTCGGTTGTGCCAGGTCCCGGCGCAGTAATAGAGGGCCCCGACGAGCAGGCTTGGAATCGCGGCACACAACGCGAAGGTGAGCGGGGCGGTGTTGTCAGCGAGGAATCCGCCGATCAGGGGTGTGAGCGGAAAGCCCGCGAGGTACATCGAGGTGACGAGCGCACTGGCACGACCTGACACGTCGATCGTTGCGGCCCAGCTGATGACGTACACCAACGTGCAGCAATACACGGTGCCCCACACTGACATCGCCGCGATGAAGACTGCCGGGGAGGTCGCGGTGATGAGCGCGAACTTGGCCACCCCACCCAGCAGAACACTCGTGACCAGCGAGGCGCGCCTTCCGAGCAACCTCTGGACCGGTAGGGCCAACACCGTCCCGAGGATGCCGCCGAGCATAGACAGCGAAAGCACTGCGCCGACGTAGTTCTCGGCAACGCCAGCTCGGTCTATGGCAACAGTTGCCGTGATCGCGTAGACCATGTCTTCTGATACGCACCAGAGGAACACGCCCCCGCCGACGAAGAGAGCCAGCGCGAACTGCTCTCTGGTGAGGTGGGCGTCGACGCGAGTCGTCGCATTGGTTCGCTGGACAGCCAGATCCTCACCGGCATCAGGCAGATCTCGCACCAGTGCGCTGGCGCACAACAGGATGAGTGAGAGTACACCGAGCGTAATCGTGAGATCGGAACCCACGAAAGGGAGTACGAGTAGGAGCCCCGCGGCCGCGACTCGATTGACGAAGGTCACCGTCGAGGTCGTCGAGTCCGGATTCGGGGTGGTTGCCAGGGCTGCCGAGCCCGCAGCAATACTCATGCCGATCCCAATGCCGCCGGCGACCATACTCGGCGGAATCATCCAGGTGGCCGGTCCGAACGCCGCGGCCGCGAACGCGACTGCGCCGAGTAGGAGGCCCATGCGCGCCATCCGGTAGCGGCGGGGGCGAGCGACAAACCTGACGCAGACGGCGCTGCTAACGGCTATGGCCACCGTCATGCATGTCACCGTCGCGCCGGCGGCAGTGGTGCTCAGTCCGCGCGACGCAGACAGGTCCAACAGCGTGAGCGGTGTCAAGTCGAGGCCGTGATACGCCATCGAGTACGCCGCCACCAGCGACAACAACACTTTCGCCGGTAAGTCGATGACCATGTGCACTCCTTTGACTCACGAACCAAACGCGGAATGCGACGAAGGTTATGGAGCGGGAGTGATCTTCGTCAATCAGCATGTTGCGCGGGACGCCCATCATTTGGAAATAGATGCTGCAGACACGGCGCTGAACGCAGACAGATGTCCGCAGATCGACGTCATCTGCGAAACTTTTGACCCAGTAGTGGTGAATTTGTGATTTCCTGGGCGGAATGGAAATCGACCCGCTCGGCACCCACATGATCAGGCTCCTGAAGCGAGACGGCCGTGCCTCAATGGCCGAAGTCTCCACCGAACTCGGGGTCCCTCGGGCGCGCGCCCAGAAGGTGTTCAACCGTCTGGTCGCGAGCCGGCAGGTCCGCTTCAGTACCGTCATCGCGCCAAACGTCGACGATCCGTCGGTGCGAGCCCACATCTCGATTTGGGCCGTGGGGAAGGTGCATCCTGTGATTGATGTTCTGCGCATCAACCCGGCGGTACGTTTCCTGTCCACCATCGCCGGACTGCATTCGGTGATCGTGGAGTGCGTTGCGACAAACCATGCGGTGCTCCAGGACCTCCTTTCCGAGATCCGATCGGCTCAGGGGGTCGAAGCGGTCAATACTCTTATCTACGAGCATGTTCACGTGATCGCGTCGGCCCCAGTCGCCGACCACAAGGTGGTGTTCGATCTCGATGACATTGACCGGCGGCTGCTCATCGCGCTCGATGACGACGGGCGGAAGACCTATCGCGACCTGGGTGGCATTGTTGACCTGTCGGCAAGCGCGGTGATGAAACGGGTGCATCGAATGATCGCCTCAGGCATCGTGCGCGTCGCGGCAGTACCGAGACGGGACGAGCAGGCCGGCACCCAGACAGTGACTATGGGCGTCGGCATCAATGTCCGAGGGAATCCCAATCACACCGCACGGGCGCTACTTTCGCTGCCTTCGCTCGAATTCGCCGCGACAACCATCGGTCGATACGACCTGTTGCTCACCATCTCGTCTGGATCGCTGGCTGAGTTGCGCCAGCAGCTGGATGAGATCCACGCCCGTGCCGAGGTTGCCAGCATCGAGACCTGGGTGCACCTGCAGATCCTGCGGGAGGAATACGGATTGAATGCCGATCAACTGAACAAAATCCACCCATCGCGCCATTTGTGAACCACGACCGACCAGTGAGTTGTACAGAGTTGTCGGCGCGCATGTTTCGGCTGCGGTCCTGGCCGGGTGTTGAGTGTTTGAGCGACTGCTTCGAGGTCATCGACGTTCATCGTGACAGGGCTACTCCTTTCGGAAAGTACTGCCGGATAAGCCCATTCGTGTTCTCGTTGGTACCGCGCCGCCACGGTGAATGCGGGTCGGCGAAGAAGACCGGGATTCCGGTCTCGACCGTGAACGCGGCGTGCGCAGATAGTTCTTTGCCACGGTCCCCGGTCACAGAGCGCCTCAACTGCTGCGGCAGGGTGCTCTCATCGTGGCCGCGAGAGCATTCTTCATCGTGATCGCCCCGTAGCCGGCCAGCGCAGGGCCGTTCTTGACGCTGTGCCCGTGCCGGTAGCCCTGCTCGCGAGGCAGGTGAACCAGCATCGTGAAACGGGTCGTGCGTTCGACCAGCGTGCCGATCGCCCAGTGCCGCGGCGCGGCGGGGTCTTCACGGAGTGGCTCCTATCAGGCGTCCGGGCGGGGGGCCTCGGTGCCGGTCGGCGCGGCCGCTCCGGCGTCGCCCGCGACGTGCGGTGGTGCGGTGGGCACCGTCAGGGGCGCCATAGCGTTGCCGGTGGCCGTGATCAAGACTAGAGCGGCGGTCAGATAGGAGCGGGCGGACTTTTGCATCGGGGAGCCTTTCGAGGGTCAACGGTGAAGATGCCGAGCAATGGTGGGGTTTACGGTTATGGCAGGGAATATTCGGCATTTCAACGTCTTTGCATTAATAGCTTTATGTAGTTAACTATCTTGGATAGTTAACTTTCTGCCGTTAACTTTCAACATCGAATAACGAAAAAGGCGCCAGGTTCCCAGGGGAGCCCTCAACCCAGCTGAACAATTCTCAGAGTTTCCGGCGGAATTAGCCCCACACGGCGATCAGTGTGCAGTAATTTGCGAGTTCAGGTTACCGATTACTGAGGGAGAGTTATGCAAACGTTTACGCGGACCAGTATGACCAGCGGTGTGGCACTGATCGGAGCGAGTGTCATCGCGCTGTCACCGGTAGTGGTGACACCGCAGCAGGTGCACCTGCCGACGATCCCGGTGTCGAGCATCGCGACGACGTTGACCGCGTCGGTCGATCCCATCAGCGAGTGGGTGCAGGTCCTCACGACAACGTTCAACAACATCTCGGCCCTCGGCCAGCAGGTGTGGGCCAACCCGGCTCCCATCCTGAACCAGATCATCATCAACCAGATCGGCTACGCGAACACCATCTCCACAGCGCTGGGCGCCGCCGGCAACAGCTTCGTCACGACCCTGACGGAACTTCCGCAGGCTCTCCGCCACGCAGCTCAAGAACTGGCCGCCGGCCAGATCAGCGGAGCCCTGACCACGGCATTTCAAGCCATGCTCAACTTGGTGGTAAACCCCGGCATGGCACTGATGCAGAGTCCGATATTCAGCATCCCCGGCCAGGTTTTGCAGAACCTCACCAACGTCGTCAAACTGCTCCCCGATATTATTGTCTCGGTGGGCTTTTCTGTGCTCGGCACGGTTGGCGGCGTCCAGAGGGCCTTTGGGGATACCGCGCAAGCGGTGTACGACGGCGTGCGCGCCGGCGACCTCGGGGCGGCTGTGAACGCGCTCGTCAACGCCCCCGCCGTGCTCACCAACGCCTTCCTCAACGGCTATGCACCGACGGGATCCTGGGGAATTCTGACCCCGCTCACTATGGGATTGGGCTTGTTCCCCGCGTTGGTCACCTTGCGCGACGCCATCGCACAGGCGCTGGGCGCACCGGTGCCAGCCGCGGCGGCCGCACCGGACGCCACTCTGACCTCCGTGAGTGCATTGCCCACGGAGACGGGCGACACCATCACGGTCTCGCTGAGCACCGAGCCGAAGGCGGAGGCTCCGGTGGCCGAGACGCCCGCCACATCGGTGACACCGCCGGCTGATCCCGCGCCGGCAGTCGATGAATCCGCACCGACTGCCGACCCGGAGACCACGGGTGCGGCCGGGCCTGCCACTGAGACGCCTGCCACCGAGACGCCGACCACCGAGACGCCTGCCACCGAGACGCCGACCACGGATGACGCCACGGACGAGACGGGCTCGGAGGCATCGACTGGGTCCGATTCCGGAGTGATTGTCCGTGACAGCGTGAAGGCGATCCCCGGCGAGACCGGCACCAAGAGCAGCAATCCCGGGGAAGGTCTGAGGAAGGCGATCGACTCCGCGGGGGAGAACCTGAAGTCCTCGTTGAACAAGATCGGCGACGGCCTCAAGAACGGTTTCGGCAAGCCAGCCGAGTCCAGCAAGAGTGATAGCGACAACGCAAGCAGCGGTGCAGGCGCAAGCAGCAGCAGCGAGTAGCCGCATCGATTGACCAATCGGCCCCTTCTTCACCGACGAGGGAGGGGCCGATTGCTGCCGCCTCGACAGGTCCTCGACTGTTCGCGCAGTAGCCCAGCGTGCACGGCCACGATAATTCTGCATTATGTCTTTGCGGCAATAACTTTCTATTGTTGATTCTCAATACCGAATAGCGAATAGAGAATAGGCAATATTGCCATCGAAACGTGTTCAAAATGTGCACGGAATTTCAGTGAAGGCGCGTTATCTTTTCCTCGCATTACCGCGGCGCGGCACTCCCCGCCACGTCGTTACCTTCACCCCTTGGAGATAACTATGCGATCGAATACATCCACGCTGCTTCGTGCCGGCGCCATCACGCCGATGGCCCTCGCCGCCGCACTGTGTTTCGCCGGGACGGCGAATGCAGCCGTCGTCCCTGTGAATTGGAGTTGTCAGGCAGCCTCGGTTGGGACGTCGAGCATGACAGCCTCGGTTACCACCACCGCGCCGGCTTCGGTGACCGCGGGTTCTCCCGTGGCCATTACCATTGCACCAGGTTCATCGACGGTTCCGACGATGGCGGCTGGTGTTACGGTCGTCAACATCAGCAATATGAAGATGACCATCCCGGTCCCGGCGAACTCGACATATGTCTCCTCCAGCGTATCCGGGGGAACCTCCGCGGGCTCGGTGGCCCTCGTGGGCAGCAATGTCGTGCTCACCGTTCCCGGCCCAATCGCGGGTGGCGCTTCGTACACCCCGCCTGCGGTGACCATCAACGTGACAGCCACCGCGCCCGGCTCGGTGACCAGCAAGTATGCCGGCACCGGCTTCGGCACCCCCGGCATGACCTTCACCACTAGGGTGGATCCGCCGGGGATTCTTCCTCCATTCGACGTCTCAACCAATTGCTACCCGGATCCCTCTCCGACGCTCACCACCACGACTGTCACCTAGCTCTGTAGGTCGGACAGCCAGCTGATCGGTTAGACGGTGTGGGGAGGCTGGGGCCTCCCCACACCGCCCGGGCCTAGCATCGATGCATCGATGAATCGGCTGGTGAATTGGTGTCGTAACGAGGAAAGTGCCTTGTGGACGGTGATGATGAGCGTTGCCGTGCCCTGGTTTAACGGGCCCGAGCATGCCTGGGGCTTCGACATGAACCTCCAGCAACTCTGCTCCGGACAGCAACCGACACCGCACGCCATCTCAGAAGGAATGGGTGGCTTCTGGGCCAAAGCCGCTCTGGGGACGAAGGATTAGGCGGTGTCTCGTTCCTAGAGAAGCGAGCCAACTCACCGACGGCCGCGTGCTCGCCGCGTAGTCCGAGGTCGTGGTGTCTCACTACTCGTCACACACAACGTGTCTCACCTCCGCAGTGTCGGGGCGATGAGACTACCCAAGCTCGAACTCGGCCCAGTTGCGCTGGTCGATCCGGTGAGTGGTACTGCTGTTGGAGCAGCCGGCCACCCCGACGGTGAGGGCATTCTGAACCAACGCTGGTGGACATCGGCAGCTCTGGATGCCGCCCACGGCGGTCGAGTCTTGTTCTCGCCGAGGGACTTTCCGCGAATGCTGCGATTCCTCCTAGGTGGTGGTCCGACCCATACTCCGACCGAGCTCGGCCGATACTTCGGCTAAAGGGCGGTGCCCCTACGGGCCGTCATGCCGCCTGAACTCGTCCGCACGTCCGAGTCTGTATCGACTCACCGATGGTGGTCCGTCTCCACGAAATATGCGGCTTTTGAGATGAACTCGGGGTCGCAGCTGAGTTTGGCCTCATATGACAGAACGGCCTGCCATGCGACTCAGGGGCCGATCCGGTTGCGGGTGGGTGTCATGGTCGCCATTCGGCGAATGGACACGAAAGGGGGTGGACATCGAGTAAGAACCTCGCCATTGGCGGAGTGCAGGGCAACGCTCAAGCACGCCCAGGCTTCGCCTGACCGGCCGGCTCGGGTTTGACGGTGAGGGCGAGTTGTCGGCCATCCGCCCAGCCACCCGGTTGGTTACCGAATCTTCAAGCCGCGCAAGCAGAAGCAGCGGTTGATGGGTGACACCAGTTGACCAGTCCCACCCGGTGGTGAGTGTTTCCGTCGATGGCTTGCACCACCCCACATCGGTTCGCCATCGACAGGGCCGTCACCCCCCCGGAGGGGTTTTGGGCTGACTCCTACGACTACGAGCGTTTGCGCACTGATGTACTCGAACCGCTCGAGCCCGATGGATCACGTCGTTACCGCACCAAGTCCCATGGCCACGGCCGCAGACGCCATCGTTAACCCGCCGTATCAGGTAGCTCCACTGGACACCGTCCTCATCGTCGAGGGCATCTGCTTGCATCGCGACGAGCTAATGGATGAGTGGGATCTCACCGTCAACTCGGAGGCTAGAAACTGATTCGCAGATCAGCCAGGCGGAGGAAAGGGTGGTCGCGAGGTCTGCCGCGCGTCGAGACCTCCGCAGAATCACCGCAATGGAACGGTCAAATGCGACATCCGGTAGAGGGTGCGTGGATCGATGCTTCAAATGTAGCTGCACGCTGTAAGCGCGACTCTTCATCGTCCGCAAACATGAAAGAGCGTAACGCCTGTAACGCAGGGTGTTCGGAACTTCGCGGTGTGGCAGCTGGCCTGTCGGTCGACGGTACGTTCGTAGAAGTTTGGGTATGGAGTTGACGCGTCCCGATCCTTCAGGCACGCGCCGCTGGGGTGATCGGTTTTGACAGCGCATACTTCGCAACCCATCCACACAATGTGACCTGGCTCACATTGTGTCTTCCTGCAAATACTGATTGTGTGATCAGGACGGTGAAGCGACGTCCTCGATCGAGAGGAAGGTGGCACTGCACAACTCAGAATCAGATCAGCTCCGGACCCAATGTGAGACGGACTGATGACAGCGGAGCGACAGTCTCCGCAATCGTCGCTTTACGACCTGGAAGCGCGCAGGCGTCGGATCCCCTTCCGGGTCGGAGCCAAGATCGTGCTCATCCACGCCGCACTTACTTAGCCAGTACGAGTCGGTGCTTACGTACCCGAAATTCGTACGGCGTCAATCATTTACCGGCCCGGACACAAAGATTCCCCTGACGTCGCCTGACGTTGAGTGATATCCGTTGCCGCGATAGAAGTTGGAAGGGAACATGACAGTGAGCGTTAGCGGACTTGAACGCATCGCCAGCGGCCAGGACGAAGAGAAGATCTTCGAGGACCTCACACAGCACGAAATCGTGGCACTGAGGACCCAGCACAACCTGGCCGACGCCCACACCCATCAGAAACAGTCGAGTTCGCAACGCGACATCGTTGAGTCGTTACCCACGTTGTGGTTCGAAGCCGAGCAGAAATCCCAACACCACTTCGAGCAGAAGTTCATCGAAGCATTCTTTGAGCTTCACGGCCAGAAGGATGTGCCGGCCATGAACCGGACGCTGCTGGCATATGCCGCGTCGGTCAGCATGGTGATCATCGGCATGTACCTCAAGCGGCGGAACCTGACCGTGTCGTTGATCGAGCCTTGCTTCGACAACCTGGCGGATCTCTTGAAGGAACTCCAGGTGGGCCTGTCGCCACTTCCCGAAGATGTCCTCGCGGATCCCTCAACTATCTACGAGAAGCTTGTCGCCACAGTGCAAACGGACGCCGTGTGCGTTGTCGACCCCAACAATCCCTCGGGGTTCACAATGCTGGCCAACGGCGAGGAGTCCTTCGCCGAGCTCATTCGGTACTGCGTCGATTACCAGAAGACGCTGATCATGGACTTCTGCTTCGCGTCCTTCGCGCTCTGTGATCCAAAGATCGGCAGGATTCCCATCTATGGAATGCTCGAGTCATCCGGTGTGTCGTACATCGCCATCGAAGATAGTGGCAAGACATGGCCAGTTCAAGATGCCAAGTGTGCTTTGGTGACGACGAGCAGGGACCTCTTCGACGACGTCTACAACACGCAGACGACAGTGATACTCAATGTTTCGCCCTTCACGTTGAACGTCCTTGAGAAGTATGTGCGCGATTCCATCTCCGATGGCTTTGCGTCCGTTAGGGAAACGATCACAACGAACCGGCAGGCCGCGATTGAGGCACTCTCGGGGACAATCCTCGAGCACGTACCACCGGTGGTGGAGACGAGCGTGGCATGGTTCGCGATACGGGACCCTGACTTGAACGCGACGCGACTGCAACAGATGCTGGTCGAACACGACGTCTATGTCCTTCCCGGAACGTATTTCTTCTGGAATTCACCGGAACTGGGCGACCGGCATGTGAGAGTGGCGCTGGCGCGGGAACCCGAGATGTTTCGAGAGGCTGTGGCCGCACTCGCCGATGCGCTGAACAAGATTGCCCGTGACCGCTGACGCGACCAGTGTCGTCGTGCCGCTCGTCACGCCCGTCAATTCAGCGGGTGAGGTGTCGACGGCATGTCTGAGTGCGCTGATCAGCACTCTGGCCGGCAGGGTTGACGGCTACATCACCGGCTTGAGCACCGGCGAAGGCTGGAAGCTCACGGAATCACAGTGGGTGGCGCTGACCGAGTCAGCTGTCGCGCATGCGGGCAGAGTTCCCGTCTACGCCGGAATCTTGAGACCGACAACAGATGAAGTATGCCGCCTTGCGCGCCTAGCGCCGGGTCTCGGTGTCAACGGGGTTGTCGTCACCCAGCCATTCGGAATTGATGTCGACGCCCACGACGCCATCCGGCACTTCGCCAGCATCTACGAGGACTGCGAGCTTCCGATCATTCTCTACCACGAAGATGCTCTCGCAAAGACCTTGCTGGACAGCGATGTACTCGCGGAGATCATTCAGCGAGCCGATATAGCCGCTATCAAGGACTCCAGCGGATGTGGTGGTGCGGACCCCTGGAGACGATTGCCGCCCATTCGACGACTGCAGGGTAATGAAACTCTGCTCCACACTGACCCAGCAGATGGGGCAATCGTTGGCTTGGCGAACCTCGAACCCGCACTGATTAGGCAGACTATCGCGTCTAAACCGCAAGCGGCAGAACGCATTGCAACCGCAGTTGCGCGATATCAACTACAAGCTCCGAATTGGTATCAGCATCTCAAGGAAGAACTGCACCGGCGAGGAGTCATCACTTCGGCTGACTCGCTGGCTACCTCCCCATCGCCGGATCCGCGCGTTTCCAACATCTAGAGTCAGGAGAACTCTCATGCAGCAGATGAGCCAGGCAGCCCCCGTTCGAATTGATCGAGAGCGAATTGCGGATCTCACCGCCCGCGAAGAACGCGCGTTTCGCGAAGCCACGCCGAAGTCTGCAGCGATGCTCGACCGTGCGAAGCGCTCGCTATCTGGTGGAGTGACTTCCTCCTACCAGTTTCACGACCCTTGGCCGGTGTACCTCAGCACGGGGTATGGCGCCCGCGTCTGGGACGTTGACGGCAACGCAATGTGGGACTTCCACAATGGATACGGGTCCATGGTTCAAGGACATGGCCATCCTGCGATCGCCGCGGCGATCGCGGAGCGATCGAAGATCGGAACACATTTTTGCGCGACCACCGAGGACGCCGTGATCGTCGCTGAGGAGCTACAGAGGCGATGGAGCCTACCTCAGTGGCGATTCACCAACTCGGGCACCGAATCGACCATGGACGCCATCCGGATCGCCCGCGCCTACACCGGCCGAGACACGATATTGAAGATATTTGGCTCGTACCATGGCCACCACGACGCAGTGATGGTGTCGATCGCGGTTGGCTATGACCAGCCGATCGGTGCCCCCGACAACCTGGCGTCTCTGCCCTACGGGGCGGGTATTCCGGCTCAGACGGTGGAACTGACGGTCGCGGTGCCCTTCAACGACGCTGCGGCACTCGAAGCGCGGATCGTGAGACTCGAACGGGAAGGGCGAAAGCCGGCGTGCCTGATCATGGAGGCAGCGCTGATGAATATGCGGATCATCCTGCCTGAGGACGGCTACCTCCAGCAGGTACGTGATATCACCCGCCGCCATGACATCGTCTTGATCTTCGACGAAGTGAAGACAGGGCTATGCCTGGCAGCCGGCGGAGCCACCGAGGTATTTGGTGTGATGCCCGATATGGTGACCCTGGCCAAGGCCCTAGGCGGCGGACTACCCAGTGGCGCAATCGGTGGAACCGCGGACATCATGTCCGTTGTCGAGGACGGCCGCGTCTACCAAGTCGGCACCTTCAACGGGAATCCGTTGGTCGCCGCCGCTGCGCGAGCGAGCCTGACGCAAGTACTTACGCCCGAGGCCTACGAACGCATGTCCCTACTGAATCAGTCGCTCGTCGACGGCTGCAACAAGGTGCTGCAACGCTATTCGATCGGGGGATACGCCACGGGCCTGGGCGCGAAAGGGTGCGTCGTCTTCTCTGACTCGAAGATCACGGACTACGCCAGCTTTCACGCTAATGAAGATCACGAACTCAGCGACCTCGCCTGGCTATTCAACTTCAACCGAGGCATCTTCACGACGCCGGACCGGGATCAGGAATGGACGCTGTCGGTCGTTCATCCACCAGAGGCCATAGAACGCTACATATCGAACCTGGACTCGATGGCGGCCGAACTCGTCAAATGATGAGGACCACGCTGCCCGCGTCACTCATTCGTGGGGCGGGGTCCGCATGACCGTAGTCTTGTTCGCCGCGCTAAGTTCAATCGCCTTTGGCGGTTCGGACTTCTGCGGGGGGCTTGCCAGCCGACGATTCGCAACACTCAAGGTGCTGGTGGTGGCGGCGCCCGCCACCTTGATCATCGATCTCGCGGCGTGGCACGCCTTCGGTGGCACATGGTCGGTCAGTGCCGCCGCATGGGGAGGGATCTCAGGTGCGGCCTATGCCGTGGGTTTCGGTCTGCTCTACTGGTGCCTGGCAAACGGGCCGATCATCGTGCTGTCTCCCGTCAGTGCGACTGTCTCTGCACTCATTCCAGTGGCGGCGGGATTGTCCTTCGGCGAGACACTGACCAGCGTGGGACTCGCTGGCACCGTGATCGCGATCGTGGCGGTATTCCTATTGGGGTTATCTGGCGACGAATCGCGAGAGGTATCCACTCGCCCCACAATGCTGACCCTTGGAGCGGCGATCGGAGCCGGAGCGGCAGTTGCATTGCAGCTCATATGTCTCGATCGGGCACCGCATCAGAGTGGTATGGCGCCTGTAGTCGCTGGCAGTGCCGTCGCGACCCTGCTGGTGTGGACTGCCGTTCCCTTGGTCCGCGCCCGCATCGGCAGCGATGGACGACTGCGCGACTGGAGCGCAGCCGTCGCGGCTGGAGTCCTGGACTCACTCGCCACGATCGCGTTCTTACTCGCTGTCCGCGCAGGCGACCTCGCTGTCGTCGCTGTGATCACGGCGCTCTACCCGGCGGGCACCATCGTGCTCGCTCGCCTCGTGCTGCGAGAGACGGTCTCGCGAGTCCAGTTCGGTGGGCTGTTGACTGCTGGGCTCGCCGTGACGCTACTGGCGCTCAGTTCTTAAGCCACAGGTGCGACCTTCCAACCATCAAATGAAGAACAGATTCTGGGGGTGGACATGTCTGATCTCCTGCACGGACGTCTCGACACGAAATCGGAAGTCCGCGAGCGCTATACGGAAGTGCAACGAAGACCGCTCTCTGCCCACGAAGCCCGCGTCTTCATGGCCGAGATTCGTGGCTCCTCGTGCATCACGGGATACAGCTATCGCGAATGGACGGGCCGTCGGGATGTGTTCGTCACGGTGGACCGCGCCAGCCAGCGCGCAGTTGCCGCCATGTTGATCCACCGACTGCCCGGGGGCGTGAGCGAACTTGCCGTCGTGTTTGTCCTCGAGGAGTTCCGCGGTTTCGGCCTCGCCAAGCAATTGATCCGCTTCGGTCTCCGGACAATGCGCGGCGATGGTCGCACGAAGATCATCTTCTACTCCGATGATCAGATGCACGCGATCGTCGCCGCCGCTGGGTTCACGACATACCCAGATTTGGCTGATTACTGTGCCCATCAGTGGTCCCGGCGCCTCTATTACACGGCCATGTACAAACCGGTCTGGCTGCTGAACACATACAGGATCCGCGAGATTGCCCGTAAACGCCGAGAGTTGGGCAGCGGCTTCGACTTCAGGATTGGCGTCATCGAACGAGGGGAACCGCAGTGAGCGACCACGAGAAGCTGCGTGAGGGGCAATCGCTCTCGCACAGTAGCGAACGGCATTCGACGCCGATGACTGACGATCAGCGTGGTCCGAATCCGATGTGGGGTGGACGATTTGAGGGCGGCGGAAGCGACCTGCTGACGAGAATCAACTCCACAGTTCATTTCGACTGGCGACTACTGCTTCAAGACATCCAAGGATCGATCGCCCATGCACGAATGCTTGGCCAGCAGAACATCATTGAGCCGGTCGATGCCGACATCATAATTGGCGGACTGAAGGCGATCCGCGCCGAGGCCGAGGCAGGCACACTTCGACTCGATCCTGAACTCGAAGATGTACACATGAACGTCGAAGCAAGATTGAGTGAGCTGATCGGCCCCGTGGCCGGCAATCTTCACATCGGCCGTTCGCGAAACGACCAGGTGGTGCTGGACACACGGATGTGGACCTTGGAGGCGATCGGCCGAATCGACGTCGCCCTCGACGGTCTCATCGAGCAGCTCGCCATACGCGCTCTGGAGCATGCCGACGACGCGATGCCCGGATTCACTCATCTTCAAGTGGCGCAACCCGTTACCATAGGCCATCATCTGCTGGCTTATGCCCAGATGTTCCTACGGGACCGTCACCGATTTGTCTGCGTCCGCAATCGCACCGACGTCTCGCCGTTGGGGGCCGCAGCCCTGGCTGGGACCAGTCACTCGATCGATCCGTCTGCTGTTGCAGCCGACCTAGGGTTCTCTGGTCTCTTCGCGAACTCCATCGACGCCGTCTCCGACCGCGACTTCATCATCGACTACTTAGCAGCCGGTGCACAGCTCGCAGTTCACCTGTCGCGCCTGGGTGAGGAAATCGTGATCTGGGCATCGCGGCAGTTCGGCTTCGTAACCGTCTCCGAAGGGCTGTCCGCCGGCTCGTCGATCATGCCGCAAAAGTGCAATCCTGATGTCGCCGAGCTGATCCGCGGGAAGGCTGGCCGCGTTATCGGAAGCTTGATCGGATTGCTCACCGTGCTCAAAGGGCTTCCTCTCGCCTACAGTCGCGATCTCCAGGAGGACAAGGAAGCGCTCTTCGACGCGGCCGACACGCTGGAACTGTGCACGGAGGCCGCCATGCGTCTGACCGAGGGCATGCGCTTTGACGTCGTACGGATGAGAGCCGAAGCTGCCGAGGGAAACTCGCTGGCCACCGACCTTGCGGACTGGCTGGTGACGGAACGATCGCTGACGTTTCGCTCGGCTCACCACACAGTGGGCCTCGTCGTCAAGACGTTGGCGCAACGCGGACTGGAACTGTCTGACGTCGACACCGACGAGCTGGCATCCATTGAGCCGCTGTTCGGTGGCGCCACGGCCGAACTCCTCTCTGTTGAAAATGCCATCCGCCGCCGCCGTTCACCGGGAGGCACGTCGCCAGAGAACGTGAGGGTCGCGGCCGAACGCCTTCGTGAGGCCAGTGCGAGATACCGACAATGCCCTACGGCGTTATTCGACGAGTGTGAAGGAGGTCCAACCCGATGACGAACGGCCAATCTGCGAAAGACCGCACCGATAGAGTGGCGCTAGCGTACTCCGGGGGTGTTGACACGACTGCCTGCATCCCATATCTGAGACACGAAATGCGGTGCAGCTACATCGTCGCAGTGCTCGTCGATCTGGGACAGCCCGAAGATCTCGACGGGCTAAGGCAGAAGGCGCTCGATGCGGGTGCAGACCAGGCGCTCATCGTCGATTGCAAGGATTCTCTTGTGTCCGATTTTGCGCTGCGTGCAATTGCGGCGAACGCCGTTTACGACCGCCATTATCCTTTGTGCTCCGCCCTGGGTCGACCCTTGATCGCATCCGAGCTGGTGAAAATCGCCCACGACCACGGCTGCGGTGCCGTCGCGCACGGCTCAACGGGCAAGGGGAACGACCAAGTGCGGTTTGACCTCGCGATCCGGCTGCTCGACCCTCGGCTAACTGTGATCGCCCCGGCCCGACTGTGGGACTTCTCGCGTGCCGACACCATCAAATACTCGTTGAAGCACGGGATAGCGCCACATGTCACGACCGAGAGTCCGTGGGCGATAGACATGAACATTCTGGGTCGAAACGTGGAGGCAGGCTCAATAGAAGACCTCGAATGGGAGCCGACCGAAGAAGTGTGGCACCTAGTCACCAATCCTGAGAGCTGCCCCGACGTCGCCGAGTATGTCAGCGTGGCCTTCGATAGAGGACGGCCCACGATGGTCAACGGTGTACCGCACAGCGGCTTCGAGTTGATCCGAACACTGAACGACATCGGCGGCCGCAACGGCGTCGGGCGCGTCGACATGATTGAGAACCGCGTCGTAGGTATCAAGTCGCGCGAACTGTACGAGGTGCCGGGACTGCACCTGCTGCTATTGGCGCATCGTGAGATCGAAAACCTCGCTTTGCCGGCCGATGTGCTCGCCCAGAAAGCTGCACTTGAGCCGGCGTACGCCAGGCTGATCTATGACGGGATGTGGTTCTCGCTCCTGCGTTCGGCACTCGACGGCTTCATCGACAGGACAGACTGTTACGTCACTGGTGAAGTCACAATCAAGTTGTTCAAGGGAAGCTCCTCCGTCGTGCGGCGGACCGCACCAAAGAGCCTGTATCGACCCAACCTCGTCACCTATGGCTCAGGGTCGCAGTTCGACCAGAGCAGCGCCGAAGGGTTCATCGACATCTTCGGTCTCTCTAACCGCGTCTGGAGCGAGGTTCACTCGTCACCTCTCAGCGCAATGGCCTAAGTGCAAGTCGCTCGCCGAATGGTAGGCCTCCGTAGAGGTCCGTCACCCGAGACCGAGAAGCTCAAAGCCGGCCTTCTGCGCAAGCTCCCGTGCGCGACTCTCGGTGACTTCCGAGTCGTTAAGGGCTACTTGCGCTGTCATGCCGTCGAGCATTGCGGCCATTACCACCGCGAACTCACGCTCGTCGACGGAGGCATCGACGTCTCCGTTGATCTGGCCCTCGCGAACGACATGGGTGATGAGGTCTCGCCACGCCCGTGCATGGAACGCGCGCGCCTCTGCTATCTCGACGTGGCGCTGAGCCTGGGCCAACAACTCGAAGTACAACCCCCACTGCATACGAGTATCGTCGTCGTCCGCTGCGCACGCCATCTCGATGAGTATGGCCAATCGGTCTTTGACAGATTTCGCGCGGCCAAGCCTCACCAGGGCCGCCTCACGGAAGTCGGACTCCGAGCGCTTGAGTGTCTCCAGCAGGAGATTCTCCCGCGTTTCGAAGTGGTAGAACACCAGGGCGGTGCTGACGTTTGCCCGCTGGGCAACGTCGGCAATGCGGGTGTCGCTGTATCCTCGCTCGATGAGCGTCAAGGCTGCAGCGTGGATGATCGCATTTCTGCGACTCTGATTCTTAGCCGTCATGACCGGCGGGTTGCGGGTCATCGCTGACCTCTCCTTCCTCCGGGTTGGTTGACCGGTGAATCAGGTTGCAATTGTATCGCCTCCACGACCGGGCGCCGCGCGGCCTGAGTTTGCCCGCCATCGCATTGGCCACCGGCAGTGTCCCGGGCAGCGGTTGCTCAACCGATGGCACGATTGCGGCCAATGCTTGGCTCGGTCGTGTTCAGCGATCGCGGGGCCTCACCGCTCGGTCGTCGCGTCCCATCAACCAAACCGCCGCTGTCAGATTCGAGTTGGTCTCACACCTCGTTAGCCGCAGCCAACCATCAGATTGGTCTTATGTGAAAGCAATTGGAAGATGACTCCTCACCTCGCGACCGTGGCGCACGAAGCGTCGCGCCATCGGTTGATGGGCCGAGGCGGCTAAGTCGAGCCTGCCTACTGCTCGTAGACGACGGCGCCGGCCAGGACCGTGTAGATGACTTCGGCCTCGCCTACCGGCCCAGTCGTCGGGTCGAAGACGTTACGGTCAATGATGGCGAAGTCAGCGCGCTTTCCCACCTCGATGGAACCGCCGCCACGGTCGTGGTTCACGTAGGCACTACCGGCAGTGAAAGCCCTCAACGCGGCAGGCAGTGTGAGGGCTTGGTCGGGACAAAATGGACGTGCACCGCGATCGGCTGGGTCGGTACGAGTGACCGCGACCTCGATCTGCTCCAGGGGATTGGCCGTTGTGACCGCCCAATCACTACCCATTGCTAGCGTGGCGCCCGCGCGCGCGAGATCGCCGAAGGGATACATCGCCCGGATGCGACTCTTTCCGATCTGGGGCGCAGTCATGTCAGTGATCGTCGCATCTGCTTTTGCCCAGAACGTCTGACAGTTGGCAACGACCCCGAGGGCGCGGAATCGGTGGATGTCATCTGGGTGGACCAGCTGAACGTGGGCGATGTGGTGACGGTTGTCTCCAGCGCCGTTACGGACTTGGGCAACCTCAACGGCGTCCAGCGAGGCCCGTACCGCACGATCGCCGATGGCGTGCATGTGGACCTGGAAGCCACTCGCGTCCAATGCGGTAACTGCAGCTTTGAGCATCCTCTCGTCCACGTGCATCATGCCGCTGTCAGGCTGAATGCCGCCGCAACCACGGCAGTATGGCTCAAGTAGCGCTCCCGTGTAGTTCTCCAGGATGCCATCGACCATGATCTTGACGGTGCCAGCCCGAAAGGTGGGCCGCGTGCTTTGGTTACGTTCCTCGATAAAGCGGTCGATCTGTTCCAGCCCCTGGTCCCACTCCCACCACTGAGCGCCGACTACCCGGGTGGGTAAACGCCCCTGGTCGGCTAACGAGCGGTAGGCATCCGCAGTTGCGGGGGTGACCCACGCATCTTGCCACCCGGTGATTCCTAGGCTCCAAAGATGGTTCTGCGCTTCGAGTATGGCGTGTTCCCAGGTCTGCCGGGATGGTATTGGAACGTGAATCTTGTTGAAGTCGAACGCCGCTGCCTCTTGAAGCGTCCCGATCGCCTCTCCGGTGTCTGGGTCGCGTTCGATTCGCCCATTGGGCGGGTCCGGTGTGTCGTCATCGATTCCGGCCCGGCGAAGGGCCTCTGAGTTCACCCAGGCTGCGTGGACATCACGGCTGAACAGGAATACCGGCCTGTCTGGACACACCTTGTCTAGAAGTCGCTTTGAGGCAACGCCGCGCGGAAAGTGTTCGAGAGACCATCCTCCGCCGATGATCCACTCGATGTGTGGGTGGGCTCGTTCGAATGCGGTGATGCAGCTGAGATAGTCCTCGATCCCGCCGAGAGCTTCGAGATCGACGTGGAGACGGTTCAGCCCGGCGAAGGGTGCGTGTACGTGTGCGTCCTGAAATCCCGGGACGACCAAACCGCAAGGGATGTCGATCACCATGGTGTCGATCGTTGTCGCCGCAGCAACATGGCGGCTGCCCAATGCCACGATTTGTCCGTCCCTCACCGCGATTGCGTCGGACCAGCTCCCTGCAGCATCAGCTGTATAGACAGATCCGTTGCGGATCACCAAGTCTGCAGTGATGGTCATCTTGCCTCCGGTGGTCAAGTCAGCCAGTCGGTCCGTAGCGAGGATGACTCTGCAGCGCCACTTTGCGGCGCGACCCCAGCGGCCCGGCTGCGATGTTCGTCGACTTTCGTGGCGTCGTGATCAATAGTCGAGGCACGTTCCATTCCTGACTGTTCGATCAGGCACGATCTTGACTCTTCAAGCCCTTCGAGTCAAGGGGCTTGGGAATCTTGCATTGGATCGTCAGGATCATCCATCGGCCGCTCGCTGGACCGCTGCTTGTTGCGATGCCTGCGCAAAAGCGACAAACAATAAGGTTATCTCTTGGCTTGTCGCCACGAAGATATAGAAGTACAAAGTCCACCTCTGCGGGCCGAGGAGTTGCGCTTGAAGTTTGAGTGGCAAAACTGATCGCGCAGTCAGTTGTTCGGTTATGCTGCGCTTCGGGGCAACGTGCTGGGGCGGCCTTCAAGCACCTATGGCCGAGGGTGGCGCACTCTGCGGTTGATCAGTCGAGTTTCGAGGGGGAAGCCGCGATGTCACCAATACCGCAGACGCCCGGAAGCGAACATGCGACGAGGATCGAATCTCACTCCGTCGATGTCGTACCACTGGCCGAGCGGCACGGGCGGCTCGCGAGCTTGGGGGCGGTGTGGTTCGTCTCTAACCTTAATCCTACGGCGATGGCGATCGGCATAGTGGTCCTTACTCTTGGGGGAACGCTGTTTTGGAGCCTCGCCGCCATGATCCTCGGCTCAGCTGTCGGCACCATCTTCATGGCCTTGCACTCGACTCAAGGCGCTCACCTTGGACTGCCTCAGATGATCCAATCGCGTGCACAGTTCGGGTATGTGGGGGCGGCGGTCACAGTGTTCTTGCTGGCATTCGTCAACTACCTCGCGTACAACACGATGGACGCGATGCTCGTCAGCGATGCAGTTAACACGCTTACGGGTCTTCCCGTGAGCCTGGGCTATGTGTTAGCGGTGGTGATAGCTGCCTCCATCGCCTTGTTCGGGTACGACATGATCCACAAGGTGAGCCGCCTGCTCGTCTTTCCCACGCTGTGCGTAATGGGGGTGATGACCGTTGGCGTACTCACCCTCGACGGTATATCCCCGGCGCTCCTTACCCCTGGCTCATTCGATGTCGCCGCGTTCATGACAGCGTTCGTAGTCACCGCGGGGTTCCAGCTTGGCTGGGCGCCGTACGTATCGGACTACTCGCGCTACCTGCCCGCTTCCACGTCACCACGGAAACTGTTCTGGTGGACCTACATTCCCAGCGCGAGTTCGGCGATCTGGGTGTTCGTCATCGGGGCCCTCGCCCAAATCGGAACTAACTCCAAGACACCCGTCGCGGCGTTCATTGGCGCCGGCGACGCCGTATACCCGGGCGCCGGAAGGGTCGTCGTCTGCGGACTCCTCGTCACGCTTCTCGTCGTGATGGCAATCAACCAGTACGGCGGTAGCCTGACGTTGTTGTCTATCGCAGATTCAATCAAACCCATCGCGTCCACGCGCATGAAGCGAGCGGCCGCCATCGTGATCATGGCAATGATGGTGTGGACGATCGCCCACACGGTCGGCGAAGCCCGATTCAACGAGTTCTACAGCAACGCACTGATATACCTCGCCTACGCGTTCACCCCTTGGACCGCCATCAACCTGACCGACTACTTCGTCGTTCGTCGAGGAAATTACGCGGTGAGCGACCTGATCGATCCGAGTGGGGGCATCTACGGCCGGTGGAACTGGCGGGGCAACGTCGTCTACGCGGCGACGTTGACGATCATGGTTCCCTTTATGGTCACGTCGCAGTTCGTCGGTGTATTGGCCCAACGGATCGACAACGTCGACCTCTCACTCCCGGTAGGCCTTGCGGCAGGCACGATGCTCTACCTGGCGGTATCGAAGGTCCGCGACCGCGGTGCACAACCGGCGTCGGACGTACCGCGGCGCCAACGAGACTCGAAGTTCTGGCCCAGCCCATGCATTGGTGACTCGGCCATCCCCGCACTATCCACGCCCACTGACTACCAACACCACCTCGCCGTTGCGGTCGTGAACAGCTCGTCGAATGAGATTGAGAACACCCAACCCGGCCGCCAAGCCGTCGGCTCAGTGCAGGCAGTCGAGATGGGGTGCTGTTCGAGTCGCCAACTGAACCTAGCGCTGGGACTACAGGGTAGGGATCGGGGGTCGGATTGGGTTGCCCACCAGTCGGTCCCGTACGCCGATCCCGTTGCCGTCGACAGTTCGGGCGAAAGCGTCGACAATCGCCGCGGAGTCCACTCGGCCGTCGGTATGATCAGGGCCCGTCGCAATGGAGAGCCAACTCGGTCAGTCGGCATAGGCCGCCTGACCCCGTAACCACCAAACGGAGCCCAGGCGCGGGAGGTATTTCGTCCGATGGCAACCGAACTCGCTCGGATCGCCGTAGTCCTGAAGAGAACACTCGAATCTCTTCATGGATCCGTCGACGACTTGGCGCGCGAATTGGTGAGGGTGCTCGGCGTCAATCAGACAGATCGACGTGCCCTGGAACTCATACTCCTTGCGGGCGAGAAGGACACGACGCCGGGACTTCTAGCCGACCGGCTCGGCCTCACTGCCGCTGGCACCACAATCGTACTCAACCGCCTGGAGAAGCTGGGCTACGTCAGCCGATCGCTACATCCGACCGATCGGCGCCGAGTAATCGTGTTGGCCACAGATCTCGCCGCTCGCCGCACCTCGGAACTCGTCTCCCCGCTGCTGGATCAGGGCGGCAAGATGTTGTCGAGCCATTACAACGCGGCGGAGATTGCCCTAATCGTCGAGTTCCTCACCCGCACAGACGAACTACAACAAGCTCATCTGAACCGGATGCGCGAATTGGATCCTTACCCTCATCAGGCGTCATCGTCGATCTCCAGAACCGCGCACGCACTGCATACGCCCTTGACGTTCGACTAAACCACTAGATGTGGCTACGACGTTTACCGTTTCGGAGCTACCGAGTTGCAGGACGAGGCCAACGCCACCACTGAGTTGACGGGTATTCATCACGCTCTTAACCGCCAACTTCGCCGCCGCCGCGAACTCGTCGAAGGCCGCCGCGTACGCCTCTTTCGTCCCGTAGAAGTCGAGGTGATCAGCCCCCGCATTGGTCACCACGGCGATCTCGGGGGAGAACGCAACGAACGTCCGGTCACTTTCGTCGGCTTCGGTGACGAAGACGTCTCCCGTCCCGAGATGGGCACTAGTCCGTGATCCGATCAGCTCGGCGCCGATGGCATAGCTTGGGTCCAAGCCAGTGTGTTGAAGAGCCACGGTGAGCATCGAGGTGGTGGATGTTTTCCCCGCCGAGCCCGCGATGCATATGGCGCGATGATTGGCCATCAACGCGGCAAGCGCCTCCGCTCGGACCATGACCGGTAGCTGGCGCTGCCGCGCCGCCACAAGTTCTGGGTTTTCCTGCCGAATGGCCGTGGAGATGACGACCGTAACCTCGACGTCGGGAAGATTGGCGGAATGGTGCCCTACGAACACCTGTGCACCAAGTTCGCGCAACAGATGGACGTTCGCCGACTCGATCGTGTCAGAGCCGGACACCGCAACACCGCTGCTCAGCAACAGGCGCGCGACGCCAGTCATCCCCGCACCACCGATACCGACCAGGTGCGCGCGTCCGCCACATACCCACGAAGTCATGTCCAGGAAGTTTCCCACGCGGCGTCGCCCACAAATCCGGTGGCCGTTCCGTTTGGTTCGAGGTGGACCGTTTCGCGTGGTGCGCGGTGACCGCGACGGAAACCTCGACCGCGTCCGTCTGGCGTGCTGGGTCCGGTCAGTGTGCCGCGTCGTAGGCCTGGAGGACTGCCGCCGACATCCGTCCGCGGGTAGAAACGGTGTGCCCGTTGTCTGCTGCCCACTGGCGAATCGCGCGAGTGCGCTCCGGGCCAGAGATGACTGCCTCGGCGCGCTTTCTCGGAGAGGTCTTGCGCCGTGTGGACGGTATCGGAGTGCGTGCTTTTCGCGGTGCGGGTTTGGCTGTTTTGCGGGCCGTCCGCGCGTCGCGGGATTGGGCTTTCTTGGCGGCGGTGATGTAGCGAGAAACGTCCTTATCGAACTGGGCGCCGTTCTTCTTGGTCAAGACGAGTGTGTAGTCCTGCCCTCGATATGAAAAGTCAACGGTGTCAACCGATTCTGCGTCAATCGATGTCCCTTCAAGGTCGTCGACGTACTCGATTGTCACTATTTTGCCCACGGAGGTCCTTTCTCAGTTCGCGCAATTGTCTTGTGAAGCCTAGCGCGCTGCGCACCGGGCGAACGGTTCAGCTACGTCTTGCGTCTATCGGTTGTGATGTCTTTGGCGGTTCGAGCGGATCCGCAAATGGCGGGCTCGTCGGCGAAGACGCACGGTTGGCGATCAGACGCACACTGGCAGAACGTGGAATCGAACTCAAGGTCGGTGACGGACGATGACTTCATCCTGGCGGGTGCATGCGGGTCACCTCCAACCTCAATTGCGGCAGTCGCAGTGCCAAAGGCTTCAAGGAGGCGGCGTTTGTGGTGCGGCGCAGCTGTGATCGGATCCGTTCGGCCGACGCAGTCAAGGCGCGGTATTGCGAATCACGGTGCTGGAAGCCCATTCTCCCACTGCACCGTGAACAGGTTCCCCGAGCGCATAGATAACAGCCGCCTGCGCGAGTGGACACGAAAGTGAGAGTTCGAGGCGTGGACACCGACAGAGAACGTCGTCATTAACGCAGTTCAGCGCATCGCGTGTGGACATAAAACTTGAGAAGTCATACCAGGCGACGGCGTAGGTTCTCAAACCGGCGTCGTATTCTCATCGGCCGTGTCATGTCGATTTCATATGTGACATGAAAGTGAGGCACCGCGTAGATCGACTAAGGAACTGTTCTCAGTGCGACTAGAGCTTGCGGTGGTGGACCACGGTTGGTTCTAAGCTCGTCTGTTCATCTCCCGCGACGAGTTGGCCGGACTTTGTGCTGACCCGGAAACCGTGGGTTCGTTGCGCGCCCATCCCTCAGTACTTGTTTACGACCGGCGATGACCTCAGGCGGGTGGCCGGCCGGATAGTTTGTCGGGGTGGCCGCGCGTGCGCTGTTGTTTCTGGACGTGGATGGCACCCTGCTGCCCAGCGATGGGGAGGTGCTCGATGCGACGCTTGTTGATTGGCAGGAATGGCAGAGCCACCGCAACCCGCGACTGACCCGTGTGGACCGCGCGCACGGTGGCCGTCTGTTGAGACTTGACTGCGATCTGGTCTGGGCTACGGCGTGGATGCACGACGCCAATGCGGTGATCGCCCCGCTGCTCGGGCTTGCGCCGTTACCAGTGGCTGATCTGCCCGAGGCGCCTCTGGAAGATCCCGTCGATGCCCTGCATTGGAAAACGGCGGCGCTGGTTGCGGCTGCCGGTGGGCGTCGCTTCGTCTGGCTCGACGACGAGATCTCCGACATCGATCGCGCGTGGGTCGGCGCACATCACGACGGGGCGGCGTTGCTTCATCGGGTCGATCCGACGTTGGGGTTGACTGAAGCTGACCTCACCGTGGTCGGTGACTGGCTGGGGTCCGCTGAATGAGGGATCTGCATATCCGGCGATTCCGCGGGGGCTCCTGGGTAATGCCGGCTTCAGAGTGCGCGGCAGGATGGTGTCGATGCGCACAGTGCACGTGGTTGTCCACCCCGAGGCCACTCATCACGTCACCGGTGTGGTGGGTGGGTGGCACGACTCGAGTCTCACCGACCGCGGTGTGCGGGATGCACTTGCGATCGCCGCTGCAGTATCGGCCGATGTTCCGGCGGGGGAGCAGGTCGTGGTGGCCACCTCCGATCTTCGGCGTGCGATCCAGACCGCGGACCCGGTCTGCGCCGAGCTGGGTGTGACCGCGATCGTCGATCCCCGACTGCGGGAGAAGTCTTACGGCACAGCTGATGGACGTCCACAGTCGTGGCTGAACGACCGGTTCGTGCCGCCCCCAGCCGATGGCGATCGGATGCGCCATGACGAAGGCATTCCCGGAGCGGAGTCAAAGGCCGCGTTTGCCGGCCGGATCTACGCAGCTGTTGATGATCTACTTGGCCACGATGCGTCACATTTGGTGGTGGTGACCCACGGTTTCGCGTTGACGTTCGTGGTGAGTGCCTTCATGCGGCTGCCGATCGATGTGCTCGGCTATGTGAATTTCCGCAGCCGTCCTGGGGGAATCACCGTGCTGCGCGACGACGAGCATTTTCACAACCGCCAGCTCGTCCAGTTGAGCGACCTCGCCCATCTGCAGCGCTGAGGCCGACCGAGATCCCCCCGCCGGCCGGCCTCAGCTGGAAGGCCTCCACCGCCACAGTCAGTCGCGGCGAGGCGTTGTCATCAGTGATGGTGCGCACCGACGGGGCGCGAGCTTCGATGTTATTTTCTCATCCGCGATGTCATGCGGATGTCATAGAAGACAGGGCAATAGGATTCGCGCCCGCTCGCTCCAACGCTTCGGGTGGGTGTGGGGTGCTTCCTCAACTTGGCGGGATCTCACGGCTAATCGCGGAGTTGCGATGGCGGATTCGCCCGATTGAAGAGACACGCGGTGGTGCGAACCTTCCCGATTCGGCGAAGGACGGCACGTGGCGGTGTTCAGGGGAGTTGTTGGGCGCCGGTGGGGTTGAGTCCGTCTAGTAGGAGGCTGAGGTAGCGGCGGCGGGTGTGGCGGTCGAGGTTGGTGCCTTGTAGTCCGCTGATCACCATGGCCAGGAGGTTGGGGATGTCGGTGGCGTGCAGGTCGGGTCGGAGGTTGCCGACGTGTTGGGCGCGGATGACTGCTGGGGCGATGGTGTCGAGGTTGCGGGTGAATAGTTCGGCGGTCACATCCGCCATGTTGCCCAGTGACAGCACCAGACCGCGTTGCCGGCCGAGCGCCGTGAGGAGGTTTTCGGCCATGTCCAACAGGACTTCTCGGGGCGCGTCACTGCGTTCGAACTCGCTGATGAGAGGAGCCACTTCGGTGGTGAAGAGGTCGTCGTAGACGGCCTTAGCGAGTGCCTCACGGGTGGGGAAGTGCCGGTAGACGGTGGCGATGCCGACACCAGCCTCGGCGGCGATGCGGTTGAGGGTGCCTGAGCCGTCATCGGCGGCGAACACGGTGCGGGCCGCGGTGAGGATTCGTGTGATGCTCGCGAAAGCGTCGGCTCGAAGTGTGCGCTTCGCCATAGAACCTCCCAATAAGTGGACCCCACCACCTTAATTGATATCTGCATATCACTTATTCAGACTAGCTGATAGATAACTATCAATTAGTTCGCAGGCTGCTGGCCCGCAGATCCATGAGGGAGTGCTGGTGTCGTTTCTTCTGTATCGAGTGGGCGGTTGGTGTTACCGGCATCGGTGGGTCGTGCTGGCCGGGTGGCTGGTGCTGATCTGCGGTGTGGCCGCGGTTTTGGTGACCAGTCCACCCACCCTGAGTAACGAGATTCGGATCGACGGAACACCGGCGCAGGAGGTACTTGATGACCTCGCGGTGAAGGTGCCGGAGTCGGTGGGCGGCCAGGGCATCATCGCGCTGCAGTCCGACGGGGGCCGCATCGATGAAGGCGCCCGGTTGACGGCGCTGTTGTCGGCCGTCGATGGCGTGTACACCAGCCCGCATGTGCTGGATGCGCGGTCGGCGCTGGCAGGCGAGATCGCCAAGGGTCCGCAGAGTCATCTGTTGCAGGCCACCGCAGCAGTGTCGAATCACGGTGACACGCAACAGCAGCCAGGATCGAGTGCGCAGCCGTTGGTCGTGGATGGCCAACCGGTACCCGGAGTGAGCATCTCCGCCGACGGGCGGACCGCGCTACTGCAGTTCGCATTCGATCAGCAGACCTTCGAGCTACCGGAGGGAACCGTCGACCACGTCATCGCCGCCACCGAGAATGCGGTGGCTGGCCACGGTATCGCGGCGCTGCCCTCGGCAGCGATGTTCCAGATTCCCGACATTATCGGCGTCGCCGAGGTCATTGGGGTGGGCGTCGCTGCGGTGGTCCTGACCCTGACCCTCGGTTCGCTGGTGGCCGCCGGGCTGCCCCTGGCCAGCGCGCTGGCTGGAGTGGTCGTCGGTGTCGGCGGCACACTCGCATTGTCGAATCTGGTCGCGATGCATTCGCTGACAGTGGTCCTGGGACTGATGATCGGTCTGGCCGTCGGTATCGACTACGCCCTTTTCGTCGTGAACCGGCAGCGCCGCTTCATCCTCGATCATCAGCTCGACGCACACCACGCGGCCTCACGCGCGATCGGAACCACAGGCAGCGCAGTCGTTTTCGCCGGCGCGACGGTCATCATCGCGCTTTTGGCACTGACCGTCGTCGGCATCCCGTTGTTGACGACGATGGCACTAGCAGCCGCGGCCACCGTCGCGATCGCCGTCCTGGCCTCGCTGACACTGCTGCCCGCACTGCTCGGATGCGTCGGGGAACGGACCTGCACACCGACGGCACGCCAGCGAGCAGCGGCGACATCGGCTGCCCGCGGATCGGCGCATCGGTTCGCCGACACCTGGTCGCGCATCATCGTCAAGCACCGACTGCTGGCCATCGCCGCATCCGTGGGTATAGCGGGCCTACTCGCAATCCCGGCACTGAACATGAATCTGGGCCTGCCCTCGGGTGCGAGCTATCACCCCGACACTGCCCAACGGCAGAGCTTCGACGTGGTGGCCGAGGCGTTCGGCCCCGGATTTAACGGCCCACTGGTCGTAGTGGCCACCCATCGCGACGACGCACCGCTGCCCCCTGCCGCGACCGCGGCGATCGCCAAGGATCTGCACCGTATCGACGGGGTTGCCGCGGTGACCGTCGCCGGGGCCGCCGCGGACGGAAGAACGGTGCTGTACTCCGTCATTCCCGAGACCGGGCCCACCTCGCCCGAGACCGCCGATATCGTCACCGCGCTGCGCGACGATGCCGCGACGATCGCCGCGCATACCAGCGCCGACATCGGTGTCACCGGCTTCACCGCACTCGGAATCGATGTGTCCGACAAACTTGCCGACGTGCTGCCGGTGTATCTGGCCGTCGTGGTGGGACTGTCCCTGGTGATCCTGCTGGTGGTGTTCCGCTCGATCCTGATACCGCTGAAAGCCACCCTGGGATTCCTGCTCAGCATCGGTGCGGCCTTCGGCGCGACCACTGCACTGTTTCAATGGGGCTGGCTGCAGCCGCTGTTCGGGATGCATGCCACTACCCCGGTGCTATGCCTGCTGCCAATCATCGCCACCGGCGTGCTCTACGGCCTGGCCATGGACTACGAGGTGTTCCTCGTCTCGTCGATGAAAGAAGCCCACACCCACGGTGAGCACGGACAGCGCGCCGTGATACGCGGATTCGGCATGGCCGGCAAAGTGGTCGCCGCGGCCGCGATCATCATGACCAGCGTGTTTGCCGGGTTCATCTTCAATCCCGAACCCATGATCGCTCAGGTCGGCTTCACTCTGGCCTTTGGCATCCTGGTTGACGCCTTCTTGGTCCGCATGACACTCGTGCCCGCCGTCATGGCGGCCCTGGGTGATAAGGCCTGGTGGCTGCCTGCCTGGCTCGATCGTCTGCTACCCGACCTCGACATCGACGGCAACAACCTGCAACGCCGCCTCACCGACGCGACCACCGAATACCGACACCGCCGATCCGATACCGACATCGCCGATCTCGGTACGAGCGCGCCGCTGGGGGGAGGGCACGCTTCATGAGCCCCCATCGGCAAGGACCGTCCGCCGCCGGCCTCACCGGCATGGGCCCCGGTGAGCAACGCAAGCTCGTCGCCTGGATATCCACCGTAGCTATCGGCGCCGGCTACGCGAGCGCCACCCGACTCGCCTCAGCGCTAAGCGACCTGGAGGGCTGGAATTTCAGGGATTTTCGGGACGACGAGGCACTCGCCGACTTTTACGCCCGTTACGCCTACTCGCGGGCGCGCGATGAGATCAACGCAGTCCTGCGCCGGCACGGCTGTCGCCGCATCACGCCGATCGTGGAACACTGCGCCCGCGTGCACCTCTCCGACGCAGTCGTCCCTGCGGTGTGGAACAGCGCGTTCACCAACCCTTCTGAAAAGGACCTCGACCAGAACATCTGCGCAGGCCTTGACGCAGCAACATTGAATCTGGCCGCCCAGCTCACCCAACTCCTCAACACCGACGATCACAAGCCGACACTCATGTGTGATCTATAACGGTGAAGTCCTGGGACAAGGCCACCACGCGATCTGAAACACCCGCGATCCGACAGCTGACAAATCTTGAGCCTGGTGTGACGTGCCTCCCTAAATTGCCAATGTGTGTCATTAGCGGTTCGCTGGAGCCTTTACTTTCGGGGCAGTTATCAGATCATGGAGTGGCGAGCGATGTGCCGGCAGCAAAGGCTTCAGCACTACGAGTGGGTCAGTGCCTTCCTCCGAGCGCGTGGTGCGCTGCGCGCGGTGCGCTTTTCCGTCGCGGCGATGGCGATGGCGATGGCGATGGCGGTGATCATTCTGATCATCGAGGCCGGCGGCCCGCGGACCCAGCCAGCGCAAACGATGATGTGGCTCGCCGCCGGTGGAGGTGTCGCGAGCGCGGTGCTATGGCTGTGGCGCTGGCCGTCGCGTACCCAATCGATCGTGTTCGTTGCAGTGACCACCGGATCGATCTCACTGGCGTGCTTGGCCTACCCAGATCCATTGGCTGCGCTGCTGGGATGTGTTGCCTTCACCGCCATCGCCGGCTACGCGGCGTTCTTTCATTCCACCAGAGTGGTCCTCGGCGTTTTTCTTGTTATCACCGCAGTGGCGCTTACCCCGACTGTGCAACTGGCCAGCCAAGGCCGCATTGCGCTGTCAACGGTCGATCTATTCTTGGTACTGCAAGCAAACATCGCCGTAGCGGTCGCTATTCATACCTTGCTGCGGACGGTGAAAAGAGACCTGGCTGTCGCCGATCTCGACCCGCTGACCGGACTGCTGAATCGTCGCGCATTCCGCAGACAACTATCAGCTCAAGTCTCACAGGCCAGCCCGGGGACATACCTATGCATAGCCCTCCTCGACATCGACAACTTCAAGCTGCTCAACGACACGCACGGACATGCCGCCGGCGACCACGCGCTCGTCACCGTCGCTGACGCACTACGAGCCACCGTTTCCCCGACAGCGATCGTCGCGCGCAGCGGCGGCGAAGAATTCCTCGTCGCTGATCTCTTGTCATCATCGGGCGACATCATCCATTACGAGCACCTCTGCACCACGATTGAGAAACTGCCGGTACCCGCGACCGTCAGCGTAGGTACCTCGTGGATGAAGCTGGACCGGCTAACTCACCAGGACCTCGGCGAAGCCACGAATAGCCTGATCGCCGCCGCCGACATGGCCATGTACCGCGCGAAAAGAAACGGCGGAAACCAATGCCACCATCATGACACCTTGCCCTGACGCTGAATCACGCCGCGACCATCTGAGACAGGATCTGATCAACCTCGTCTCTTTGTAAACGAGACAACACCGGTCGAGGTTGCACACGGGGTCTAGGAATTGAACGGGTTCGTTAGACAGCGGCGGCGGAGTCGTCGTGAAACAGTTCGCAATCGCGCAGGCCCCCCGGGTATGCCATATGTCGTCGGAGCTGAGAACCTGCAGCCAATGCGGGTACCGAGCAGTCGAGCAGTTCGCCAACGCGCTGCGGATCGAATTGGCTCACCGCGGCGTCGCTGTCGGCTCGGCGCACATGTCACTTGTCGAGACCCCGATGCTGCGTGAAACCGAAGCGGCGGCAGCCGAATTTCGCGCGCTGCTGGCGACGCGGCCGGCTGCGTTCCCGCTCACCCGGCAGTTCCGGCGCATCGAATCAGTCACAGCCGCCACCGAGTACTCGGCGGCTGATGCCGCCAGCTCGTCCAGTTGAGGGACTGCAGCGCTGAGGCCGACCGAGATCCCCCCACCGGCCGGCCTCAGCTGGAAGGCCTCCACCGCCACAGTCAGTCGCGGCGAGGCGTTGTCATCAGTGATGGTGCGCGCCGCCCGGGATGGGCGCTGCGGCTTCGCGAGATTCGCGAACCTCGGCGCGATAAACAATCGCGTGAGGCGTGCCAATTCTGAGCCGGCAAGTCAGTTGCCGCAATGATCGTGACCTGCATCCTGGGGTAGGGCTGGATGGCGTCACGTGAGGATTGGAAGTGGGTTGGTTCCGCTGCGGTTCGCAGCGGGTGAGAGCCGCTTCTCGGTGCGGCCGCGGAGATGACACGAATCTGAGACAGATTCCGTATGACATCCGGAGACACCGCCGATCGCTGCAGCTCAAGCCCTGTCGCATACGACACTGAATTTGAGAACCTACGTTTGCCGTGGTTTCGGAAGGCTCCACCCGCGCCACAGTGCGAGAAGCCGCAGTCCGGTCGCGGCCACGGTTCCGACGATGAGCGCCACGCCTCCGCTCATCGACGCCGCATGCGCGGTGGCGACCATGGCCGATCCCACCAGGGCCGGCACGGCATACAGATCGGCGTGGAGCAGCAGTGGGATCTCATTGACGAGAATGTCGCGCAACACCCCTCCGCCGATGGCGGTGGTAGCTCCAACCAGGCACGCCGCCAGGGGAAGTGCTCCGTGTGCGAGGGCGACGGCGGTCCCGGTGCTCGCGAACAGACCCATCCCCAGTGCATCGAGGATGAGGACCTCGCGGCGTAAGCGGCCGAACAGCGGCGGGAGTGCGAAGACGGCGAGAGCTGTGCCGAGGACGGCGCCGAAGACCGGCCAGCTGCTCAGCGAGGTCGGTGGGGTGATGCCAAGCAGGACATCGCGCAGCACACCGCCGCCGACGCCCGTGAAGGCTGCGACGGCGCAGACCCCGAAGAGGTCGAGTCGCTTGGACACACCCACCAGCGCGCCCGAGGCCGCAAAGGCGACCAGGCCCACCCACTGCAGGATCTCGAGGACCACGGACTACGTGGACTGTTTCGGGACGCCGCTGACGCTTTGCTCCCTCATCGACGCGGAGTGCTGGTGGAATCGCGGACGATCAGCTTGGGCTTGATGATGAGGGAGGTCGCGGTGCGCTTCTCGATGAGTTCGATGAGTTGTTCTGCCGCGGCGTGGCCCATGCGGGTGATGTCGGTCCGGACGCTTGTCAGCGGTGTCTCGAGGTAGGCCGACTGGGGCAGGTCGTTGTAGCCGGCGACGGCGGTGTCACGGCCGATCTTGAGTCCGGCGTTGACGAGTGCCCGTGAGGCGCCGATCGCCGTGTGGTCGTTCGTGCAGAAGATGGCGGTCGGCGGTGCGGCGCGGTCGGCGAGTAGTGCTGTGACGGCGTCGAATCCGTCCTCCACCTGGAAGCCGCCGTGTGGTGCGATCCCCAGCCGGGCGCCCGATTCGGCCCTGACCGTGGTGGTGAATCCCTGGACGCGGTCGACGGCGGTGCGGGCTTGCGGAGGTCCGGGGATGACGGCGATGTCGCGGTGGCCGTTCTCCAGGAAGTGCGCAGCGACCAGATGGCCGCCGTACACGTCATCGGCGGCGAAGGACAGCTCATCGTCGCAGCCGCGCATGGCGAACACGAACGGCATCGCGTGGTTGGCGAGTTGGTGCGGGATCTCGTTGCCGATCTGGGAATCGCAGAGGATGAGCCCATCGACTCGACGCCCGAGCAGGGTCGATATCGCCGTCGTGCGGGTGTCGGTGTTGTCGTGGGTGGCGACGACGGTGGAGAGGTAGCCGCGGCTGCGGGCGGCCTCGTCGATCGCCGTGACGACCATGCCCATCACGATGTCGGTGAGCCGGGAGACCACGACACCGAGCAGGTGGGTGCGGCCGCTGCGCAGGTTCGCACCGTTGGGGTCGGCGACGAAGCCGGTCTGCTCGGCGAGCTGCTGAACGCGGGCGATGGTGGCCGCGGCGACTCGTTTGTTGTCACCCCGAAGCGCCCGCGACACGGTGGAGACGTCGAGGCCGGCGAGTTCGGCGAGCTGTTTCATGCTCAGTTGAGGCAGGGTGCGTCCTCGGGGTGGTGTCGTCATGTGCGTTCGAGTCGTTGTTGCTGGTGGATCCTAACGTGCCCGTCCCGCGGTGGCGGCCTTGTCGATGCGTATCAGAGCGTTGAGGAGCACGGTGGCTCCGTCGACGATCTCCGCTGCGTGGGTGAACTCCTCGGGGCAATGGCTGCGACCGTCTTGGGAGGGGATGAAGATCATGGCGGTGGGGATGTGTTTGGCGATGATGGCCGCATCGTGTTCGGCTCCGCTGTAGAGGCGGGACTGATGCAGGCCGAGGTCGTCGGTGGCGCCCGCGCAGATGTCCAACAGCGAGGTGTCCATGAGCGCCGGGCTCTCGCTGGGGACCCAGTCGAGCTGTAGTTCCACACCGCGTTGGCTCGCCTGGGCCTGCGCGGCGACGTCGAGCTGGGAGGCGGCGTCGGCGAGCCAGTCCAGGTCTGGGCTGCGGAATTCGCCCGTGAGGGTGGCGGTCTCGGTGATGACGTTGACGGCGGTGGGTGAGAAGGTGACCGCGCCTGTGGTGCCCCGTCCGTCGGGGTGCGACGACGCGATCGCCTCAATGGCCAGCACGGTTCCGGCTGCGGCGCAGCCCGCGTCACGGCGATGGCTCATTGGTGTCGTGCCTGCGTGATCGCGCCGTCCACTGAACAGACCGCGAAATCGGGTGATGCCGGTGATGGAGGTGACGAGACCGATCTGGCTGCCGTGGGCCTCCAGATAGGGGCCCTGCTCGATGTGCAGTTCGAGGAAGGCCCGGATGGTGCCGGTTTCCACAGCGGCACTGAGCATGTCGGCGGCGTTGAGGCCGGCGCCTGGCAGTGCGTCGCCCAGTCGGGTGCCGTGCTCGTCGCGGCGGTTCAGGTCTGCCGCGCTCAGGTGCCCCATGAGTGCGCGAGAACCCAGACAGCTGAGTCCGAACCGGTTGGGCTCCTCAGCGAAGAAGTCGACCACCATCAGGTCGTGCGTGAGCGTCGTGCCTGTCTCGCGCAGCGTGCGCACGGCTTCGAGTGCGGCCACGACGCCGACGTTGCCGTCGAAGCGTCCACCGCCCTCGACGGTGTCGGTGTGAGAACCGGTCATCAGCGTGCCGGCGGCCGGGTTGGTGCCGGGCAGCATGCCGATGACGTTGCCCGCGGCATCGATCGTCGAATCGAGACCGGCGTCCCGGAAGCGGCGCAGTACCCATTGACGGCCGGCGATGTCGATGTCGGTCAGCGCCTGGCGGGTGTAGCCGGGCGTCGTGTCATCGATCAACGAGGCCAGTTGAGCCAAGTCCTCGTCGATCCGGGTCGGCTCGACGAGGGTGGCTGGAGCGTGAACGGTCACCGGATATCCACCGCGATGGCCTTCACCTGGGTGAACTCGTCGAGGGCGTATCGGCTGCCGAGACGGCCGCGGCCCGACAGCCGACCTGCCGCGCCACCGAACGGGACGCTGTACTCCCAGTAGTTGGTGGTGTCGTTGACGACGACCAGACCGCAGTCGATCTGCTCGGCCATCGCGAACGCCTTGGAGACGTTGGTGGTGAACACGGCCCCGACCAGGCCGAAGTCCCCGGAGTTCGCGGCGGCGAGAAGCTGATCCTCGTCGCCGAGGACGGAGATCGAGGCGACGGGCCCGAACGTCTCCTCGGTGAAGATCCGGGAGTCTTTGGTGACATTGGTCAGGACCGTGGCGGGGTAGTAGTAACCGTCACCGGTGATCGCCGCCCCGCCGGTGAGCACCGTGGCTCCGTTGGTGACGGCGTTCTCGATGAGGGTGTCGAATCGGTCGATGCTGGCTGCCAGATGGACCGGTCCCAGGGTGGTCGAGTCGTCGAGCGGTGATCCGCTGACCCTGCGGTTGGCCTGTTCAGTCAGTGCCGCGGCGAGATCGTCTGCGAATCCGGCGGTGGTCAGAATCTTGCCTGCGGCGCTGCAGACCTGCCCGGCGTTGAAGAACGCGGACGCGCCGATTGCCTCGGCGGTGCGCTCCAGGTCGGCGTCGGGTAGCACGACGATGGGGGAGTTACCGCCCAACTCGAGCAGCAGGCGCTTGTCCCATGCGGCCTTGGCGATCGCATGTCCGGTGGTGCTTCCGCCGGTGAAACCGACGGCGACGACTCCTGGGTGCGTGACCAGGTGGTTGGCGGTCGCCACCTCATCGGTCAGAATCAACTGCAACAGTTCCTGCGGAAAGTCCGCCTCCAGCAGCACTTTACGCAGTTCGGCGGCAACCGCGGCGGTGGTGGGCGCCGGCTTCCACACGACCGCGTTGCCGCTGACCAAACCGGGGCCGATGTACTCGACCGGGATGTTGACCGGGAAGTTCCACGGAGTGATGACGGCCCAGACACCGATCCCGGTGCGGCGCACGAACACCCGCTTGTGTGGATCCTGAACATGAGGCACGTCACCGGAGGCGGACAGCACCGCGTCGGCGGCGCTGTCGAAACCGGCGGCGGCGAAGGCGATCTCGCCGCGTGCCTCGGTGATCGGCTTACCGTGTTCACTGGACAGGACCGTGGCCAGACGCTCGGCGTTCGACCGGATGGCCGCGGCCGCTGAGCGGGCCCATCCCGCCCGGGTGTGGGCAGTCTCGCGGGCGTACCTGCCGTATGCCCGCTGCGCGGCGCTGACGGCGATGTCGACGTCGCCGATGCTCGCCGCGCTCACTGCGGCAAGCGGATGGGCCGTCGAGGGGTTGATCGTGTCGAAGACTCGGTCACCCGATCTCCACTCGCGGTCGATCCACGAGTCGGTCACCAGGTCGGTCGGGGCGGCGGTACTGGCGGTCATCGTTTCTCCTCGAATCCGGCGCGGTGTGACACGGACAAACGTAGCAAGCATTCGGCCACTTGCCAATCGTTTGGCATCAATCTACCGTGTGTTCGACGTCGAGTCGAGCCCGTACTTCGACGACGGGTGCGTCGTGCGCGCTCGAGCGTGCGAGCGGCGGCATCCGGTCCGTCGAAGATTGGAGGTGGGCAGGATGGTCAGTGCCGTCGACGAGGTCGTCGATCTGGTGAGCACCCTGATCCAGTTCGACACGTCCAACACCGGCGATCCCGAGACCACGAACGGCGAACGGGACTGCGCACACTGGGTGGCGGAGAAGCTCGAAGAGGTGGGGTACCGCACCGAGTACGTCGAGGGTGGTGCGCCCGGGCGAGGCAATCTCGTGACCCGCCTGGCCGGCTCGGACCCAACCCGCGGCGCGTTGCTGATTCACGGTCACCTCGACGTTGTGCCCGCCGAGGCGGCTGATTGGAGCGTGCATCCGTTCTCGGGCGCGGTGGAGGACGGTTACGTGTGGGGCCGCGGCGCGGTCGACATGAAGAACATGGTGGGTATGGTGATCGCGGTTGCGCGGTATCTGAAGCGCGAGAACATCGTGCCGCCAAGGGATTTGGTCTTTGCCTTCGTCGCCGACGAGGAGGCGGGCAGCAAGCACGGTGCGCAGTGGCTTGTCGATCATCGCCCAGACCTCTTCGACGGGGTGACGGAGGCGATCGGTGAGGTGGGCGGCTTCTCGTTGACGATCCCACGGCGCGACGGTGGCGACCGCAGGTTGTACTTGATTGAGACCGCGGAGAAGAGCATGTCGTGGATGCGCCTGACCTCGCGTGGTCAACCGGGCCACGGCTCGTTCACCCACGACCACAATGCGGTGACCACGGTGGCCAAGGCGGTGGCGCGGCTGGGCGAGCACGAGTTCCCCGTCGTACTGACCGAGCCCGTGACGCAGCTGCTCGCCGCGATCAGTGAGGAGACCGGGTACGGATTCGAGGGCGAGGATCTCGAAGGTGCCATCGCCAAGCTGGGGTCGATATCGCGGATCATCGGAGCGACGCTGCGCGACACCGCGAACCCGACGATGCTGCAGGCGGGTTACAAGGCGAATGTGGTTCCCGCCAGCGCCCAGGCGATCATCGACTGTCGCATCCTGCCCGGTCGTCGGGCAGCCTTCGAGGCGACGGTGGACGAGCTTCTTGGTCCACACGTCACTCGGGAGTGGATCACCGACTTGCCGACGTATGAGACCACGTTCGACGGTGAGCTGGTCGAGGCGATGACCGCGGCCCTGTCGCGCGCAGACCCCGACGCGAGGCCGGTGCCGTACATGTTGTCCGGGGGTACGGATGCGAAGGCGTTCGCGCGGTTGGGGATTCGCTGCTTCGGATTCGCTCCGCTTCGGCTGCCTGCGGATTTGGACTTCGCTGCCCTGTTTCACGGAATCGATGAACGGGTGCCGATCTCGGCGCTGGAGTTCGGCGTCGAGGTGCTCCTCGACTTCGTGATGCACTGCTGAGCCCCGCGCGGGTGCTGGCACGGAGGCGATATCGCCTGTGCCACTTGAGTGCTTGAGTGCTTGAACTCGGCATCCCACGACGTTGACGGCCACAACGCCGCCCGCCGCGGCGTTGCCGTCGACGGGTTGGCCAGCTATAAAGACGGGATCGTCGTCACTTGCCTGCAAACCGGTGGTCAGCGCCGACGTGGGCAGCGGGCCTTGCGCCACACGGTCGCCGTCAGCGAGGGCGCGTTCATGACACCTGCCCTGCCCGCCGCCGGAAGTCGACCGGTGTGCGCCGACGTCGCGCGGGCGATCGAACTGCCAAGTCGTGACTCCACATGCGCATGCGGAGAGCTCGATCGCAAAGCATTTGCAACGGCGGGGTTGTGTGATCGAACTTTCCGACTTATCGTTTACCAAACGTTTGGCATGACCTGCCTCACACTCCCAAATCCATCTCGACCCCTGGAGGAACACGCCAGTGACTGCACTCGATGAACGACGGGCAACGGCCCCCACGGCTGATGTACTGGCCAGTCTGACCGCTGAGGAGATCGACGCGGTGCGCACCATCGTGTCGACGCCTGAGCGCATGGGCGCGTACACGCGCTTCGTCTACGTGGGGTTGATCGAGCCACCGAAGCGCGACGTTCTGGCCTACGAGGCCGGCACCGCACCATGCCCGCCGCGGATCGCGCGCGTCATGCTCCTGGACCTGCGGTCGGGGCTGGCGCAGGATCTACGGGTCGACCTCACCGCGCAGGCGGTGGTGGCGGAGGCGATTGTCGACGGCGCCGACGGCCACGTGCCGATGCTGATCGAAGAGAACGACATGATCGTGCCGATCCTGCAGGCCGATGAGACCTGGCGCGCGGCGATGAGTGCGCGCGGACTCGATCCCGACAAGGTGATGCCGTGCGGGCTCTCGGCGGGACACTACGGGCACGCCAATGAGCACGGACGCCGCGTCATCCGCTGCCTCGGCTTCTATCGGGAGAGCCCGGACGACATGATCTGGGCACGTCCCGTCGACGGTGTCTGCGCCTACGTCGACACGGTCGCCCAGGAGGTCATCGAGGTCGTCGATGATCGCCATCTGCCGGTTCCCGAGGAGACCACCAACTTCCACCAGGCCGAGTACTGCGGCCCGACGCTGGACACCCTGAAGCCGATCGAGATCACCCAGCCCGAGGGACCGTCGTTCACCGTGGACGGCGCCAGCGTGGAATGGGCGAACTGGAAGTTCCGGGTGTCGTTCGACGCGCGCGAGGGTCTGATCCTGCGTCAGCTGACCTTCACCGACGGTGGGGTGGACAGGCCGGTTCTCTACCGCGCGTCGATCGCCGAGATGGTGGTTCCCTACGCGGATCCCTCCCCAACGCGATACTGGCAGAACTACTTCGACACCGGCGAGTACCTGTTCGGCCGATTCACCAACTCGTTGAAGCTGGGCTGCGACTGTCTCGGGGAGATCCACTACTTCGATGCCGCCCTCGCCGATGAGTCCGGCAACCCGCAGACCATCACGAATGCGATCTGCATGCACGAAGAGGACTTCGGCACGCTGTGGAAGCACACCGACCACTACACCAAGACGTCCGACGTGCGGCGCTCTCGACGGTTGGTGATCAGCTCCTTCACGACCGTGGGCAACTACGACTACGGGTTCTACTGGTACCTGTACCTCGATGGCACCATCGAATGCGAGGCGAAGCTCACCGGGGTGCTGTTCCCGTCGTCCTATCCCGGAACTGACTACCCGTATGCCAGTGAAGTCGGCCCCGGTGTCGGGGCGCCCTATCACCAGCACATGTTCTGCGCACGCTTGGACATGATGGTCGACGGCGTGAACAACAGCGTGGTCGAGATCGATGCCAAGCGCGTCCCGATGGGCCCAGACAACCCGTGGGGCAACGCATTCACCAACACCGTCACCCCGATCGCATCGGAGTCTGAGGGCGGTCGGTTGGCCGATTCGACACGAAGCCGGACATGGCACGTCATCAACAAGGACAAGACCAATCGCCTCGACCAGCATCCGGCCTATGCGCTCTACCCGCATGACAGCCCCACCATGCTCGCCGACGAGAACTCCAGCATCAGTGCCCGCGCGAACTACGCCACGAAGCACCTGTGGGTCACGGCCTATGACCCCGAGGAGCGTTATCCCGCAGGCGATCTCGTCAATCAGCATCCTGGCGGCGCAGGCCTCCCGCAGTGGATGGCCAACGACCGCAATCTCGAGCAGGCCGACGTCGTGCTGTGGCACGCGTTCGCCATCACACACTTCCCGCGGCCCGAGGACTGGCCTGTCATGCCCGTCGACTACGTGAAGTTCGCGCTCAAGCCGCACGGCTTCTTCGACCGCAGTCCCGTCCTCAACATCCCCAAACAGGATAGCGGCCACTGCAATTCCGGAGGTGCCGACAGCTGCCACTAGCCTGCTCGGCCCGTCCGGCCGGTCGCACCGTCGATCGGCCGGACACCACGCGCACCTCACTCCAACGCCGCGGCAGACTCGCTGCGCCGCCGACTACGCCGACGTCTCGGCGCCCCATTCTCTTCGCTGCGATCAGGAGCAGTAATGAATCAACCGGCATCCACGCCGCATATGGAGCCCACCCTCGGGCTGCGATCGGTGGTCTTCTTCGGCCTGGCCTACATGGGCCCTCTCATCGGCATCGGCATCTTCGGGGTCATCGCGACCAAGAGCCAGGGCGCCGCCGCGGGCGCCATGGTTCTGGCCACCGTCGCGATCCTGTTCACCGCCATCAGTTATGGCACCATGGCGCGCCGCCACCCCGCGTCCGGCAGCGCATACACCTACGCACGCAAGACAATCGGACCGCGCGTCGGATTCATGGTCGGATGGTCGATCCTGCTGGACTACCTGTTCATCCCGCTGGTCATCTGGCTGGTCGGTGCGGAATACCTGTCAGCGCAGTTCCCCGGCGTTCCCAAGGCGGTATGGGTCATCGCGTTCGTCGCGTTGACCACCCTCATCAACTACTTCGGGATCAAGGTGGCTGACCGGGCCAACTTCCTGTTCGTGCTGTTCGAAGTCCTGGTCCTGGGCTTCTACCTGGTGTTCTCGATGGCCCACATCTGGGGCGGAGGCGGCGCGGGGGCGATGTTCACCCTGCAACCGTTCATCGGCGTGGTCGAGCAACTGGGCCCCATCGCCGCGGGCGCCGCGGTGGCGGCGTACTTGTTCCTGGGATTCGACGCGGTGAGCACCCTGAGCGAGGAGACGAAGAACGCCGAGCGGAACATTCCCCGAGGCATCGTGCTCATCGCGCTGATCGGCGGCGCAATCTTCATCTTCACTCTCTATCTGTTGTCGATCATCGAGCCGGGCAGTGAACTCTCCGATTCCATCGGGTCGGATATCGCCAAGACCATCGGCGGAAACCTCTTCGCTGCCATCTTCCTGGCGGCCCTGGTGTGCCAGCAGTTCACGGCGGGCATTGCCGCTCAAGCAAGTTCGGCACGACTGATGTACGCCATGGGGCGCGACGGGGTCTTCCCGCGACGGTTCTTCGCCAAGCTGTCGGAGCGCTACCTCACACCGATCAACGGCATCCTCGTCTGTGGTGTCATCGGCCTCGGCGCGATCTGGTTGACACTGACGGTGTCAACCTCATTCATCAACTTCGGGGCGTTCCTCGGCTTCACCATGGTCAATGTGTCGGTCCTGGCGTACTTCCTACGAAACCGCGCTCACGAGAAGCTCAATCCGTTGATCTATGTCGTGTGTCCCATGATCGGCGCAGCCGTGGACATCTTCCTGTTGTTGTCACTGGACAGCACCGCCAAGGTGCTGGGCGGCATCTGGGTGGGACTGGGATTGGTCTACCTCCTGGTTCTCACCCGCGGGTTCCGCAGGCCGCCACCGGAACTCCACACCGATGCGGTGGTCAGCAGCGACCCTGAACCGGCGTCTGACGCCGCCGCGATTCCACGGACCCGCTGACACGTTCACACCGTGATTCCCAGGCGATCCAAACCCTGGGAATCACGGTGTGCGCCGTCCCGGTTGCCGACAGGGAGGCCGGCTCGATGACTCTGCAACACCCCTCGGCACGGTTCGCGACAGCGGGCCGCAGGACGTGCGCCATCATGGCCGCTGGCTCGGCGGGCGTGCATCTGATGATGCTCAGCCAGTCGGCCTTCGCCCTTGCCGCACTGCCCGTGGCGCTGATGGCTGCCGTCTGCCTGATGTGCGCGCGGGACCTCTGGCGTGAGGCCTCGCTGCGGACGTGGTGTGCGGTCGCCGTGATGAACCTCGGCATGATCGCAGCCCATTGGTCGATACCCGGGTGCGGACACAATTCCGTTGCCGCAGCGACACAGGTAACTCCGTCGACGTTGATGGTCGTCGCCACCGTCGTGTCCGTCGTGGAGGCGACGATCGCCACGGTGGTGATGATCGTCCAGACGCATCGACGGGCTCAGCACCTCTTCCCGCGGCCCAACGGACCCGTGCTGGCGGTGGTGCATCAGCTCGACGCCGCGGATCAGCAGCGCACGGCGGGCGAGACGGACATGATCGCTACATGAGTCTGCTCACGCTGCCCACCGCGACGCTCGACGATGCCGAGGTGGCCAGCGCCCTCGGGCGCTCGGTAGGGCTGATCAACCCGATACTCGACGCGCTGGCGGGTATCGACCTTCTGGGCTTGAAGAAGCGGACGCACCGCCTCGGCGCCTCCGATGACGCGGTCGACAAAGCACTGGACGTTTTGGCCTGGGCGCTCAACACGGCCGACGTGCCTGGCACGAAGTCCTGGGCCGAGATGGATCTCGACGCGCGTGTCGACTGGTGGGTACGGCGGGTCGGAGCACTCGACACGCTGCTGGTCGCCTTCCCTGGCGTGTTCGGCGTGATCGCCGACCGGTTGCCCATTCAGGATCTGCTGGGCTTCTCCAACCAGTCGATCGTGTTGTGTGCGGTGGCCCGTGAGCATGGCATGAAGGACCGTGATGAGCAGGTTCGACTGCTCGCCTCGGTGATGTGCGATCGGGACCTGACCGCACTGAAGGCCGGGGCCGCTGCGGGGGAGTCCGACGAGTCGAGGCCGAGGGACACCACCGTGGTCGGCAGGCTGTGGCACCTCGTCGGGGTCGCCCGCGCAGCCAGCGATGAACTGGTCAAGCGGAATCGTCCGCGGGCCGTCTTCCGTTATCTCGGCATGCTGCCCGGGGTGGGTGCGGTCGCGGACTACCTCGGTGAGTACGGCGCGCTCCTGCGGGCCGCCAAGGAGGGACAGACGTGGATCACTCAGCACACCGCGCCTGCGACCGCGTGACGTAGCTGGATCGAGCACGCTTTGCCGACCGCGCTGGTATAACGAGAAATCGGATATTAGCTACGTCACAGTAAGGTGCGTCTGCGCTATGTCAGAGACTCTCTCGACGACCAACGTATCGCGCGGTGCCGCCCGATTCGTGGGCCGGGTCGGCGCGCTGGCAGTGGCCCTCGGAATCGGTGTGGCCATCGCCAACAACCCCGCCGTCGCGCTCGCCGACGAGGGTGGTTCCGATTCGTCGTCATCGTCCTCGTCCTCGGCGGGGCAGTCCTCATCGAGTGGGTCGAATGACAACGCCGCGTCCACCGGGACAACCAGGACCACCAAAACCACCGGGACCACCGGGACCACCAAGACCAAGGACACCAAGCCAGACCAGAAGGCCGATGAGACCAAGACCGCCGGCGACCGCGCCTCCGAGGCGGCGGCTGATGCGGACGCAGAGGAGATCGGGCCCAATAGGCCCAACAAGCGGACCAAGCCGACACTTCGGACGTCAGCGGCCACGGCCACCGCCGACCGCGTGGCACAGACCGCGGCGGACCCATCATCCGAGCCCGCGGAGCGCGACGACGCGCCTGACGCGCACGACCCTGACTCACAAGACACAGTCGTCGACACCCTGGCCGCCGCCGAGGAGGACGACACCACAGGGACCGCGGGCGCCGCCGAGGCCGTCGCTGCGAAAGCCGCACCCGCTGCGCCAGCGCCAGAGCCGGCGCCGGCGCTCTGGGCGACGCTGGCCTGGGCGCGCCGCGAGATCGGGCACATGGCCAATCCGGCATCCAGTCCGGCAGAGACGGGCACCGTCGCGGCAACGACAGGCACCCCGACCTCGACGACCTCGACGGCGCCCGTCGAGCCCGCCGTGTCGATCACCGCCACGAGCCCGCTGGGCACCCAACAGCAACTCGACGCTGAACGGATCGCGTGGCGGACCGTCAACACGCTGCCGGTCGCACTGATGAAGGTGGTGCTGCTGGCCGGATTCCAGGCGGCGGCCAATCAGCAGCTCTCCGAAGTCGGCGGACCCGACCGAGCCAACCTCGGTCAATTGGGGGCCGCGATCGACGAGTACGCCATGGCCGCGGCGTTTCAGCAGCAGCTCCTCAACTCGAATGCGCCGACGGTCGTCATGCAGGTGGCGCCCGGGCACACCTGGTACGGCCAGCGGGTGCCCGGTTCGCGCATCCTCTACGACAACCCGGACACGGTGTACCGCTTCATGGGTGTCAACGGGGCGTCGTCGTACGTCATCCGGGGCCGCTTCGAGGGGGAGGTCCCCGCCGACACGACGTTCAGCGTGCTGACCGGATTGACCGGAAACACCGCCTCGGTCCTGACCAAGGACGAGTTGGTGATCAACCCCGACGGCACGTTCACCATCACCGCCGACAGGAATCCCGCCAACGGCAGGGTGAATCACCTCCAACTCACATCCGACTCGACGATCATCGCGACGCGGAACACGTTGGCCGACTGGGGCACTGAAGTGCCCATGAGTCTGGAGATCAAGCGGGTCGGCGGTCCGCCCAACAGCCTGTTCAGTCAGCTCGGCGGGTTCGCGATCCCCGGGGCTGGGGAAGTTCGTGGTGGAGAATCCGCTGCTGACCACGCTGGTGTCGTTGATCCCGCCGCTGCCCTTTGAGCCGCCGCTGCTGCGGGGCATCTTCACCGCGGTGATCATGGCGCTGGGAATTCAGCGGGAGGCCACCTACATGGCGGTGGCCACGACCGACCCGGTGACCGGTGAGCGCATCCCACCGAATGTGTTGAAGAACCCCACTCGCAATGCGGAATTCCTTGCCACACAGTTGCAGAGCGCGGGCTACTTCCAGCTGGCCGACGACGAGGCGCTCGTCGTCACGATCGATCCGGGCAACGCCGGCTACTTCGTCGTTCCGGTGACCAACGACTGGACGATCTCGAAGGACTACTGGAATCAACAGACCAGCCTCAACAACGCGCAGGCACTCGTCAACGACGACCTGACCACCTACACCGTCGTGATCTCGAAATCCGATCCCGGCGTCGCGAACTGGGTGTCCACCGGTGGCCTCAACCAGGGCACGATCTCCATGAGATTCCAGGATCTCGATCCCAACGCGCCTGACGATCTGCCGACCGTGACGAGTCGCGTCGTCAAGCTCAGCGAGCTCGACGGCGCCCTGCCCGACGGCACCGTCTACTACACACCGGCACAGCGTGCGGCGCAGCTGGCGGAGCGCAAGGCGGGCTTCGACAACCGCTTCGCACCGTATCCGCAGCCCTGAACCTAGACTCGGGCTCGTGGCCCAACTGGTGCAGCAGTACCTGGACCGTATCCGTGCCGAGCACGCCGACGTGACCGACGGCGCGCTGGCCGATTACATTCCGGAACTGGCCCGCGTGGATCCAAACCGGTTCGCGCTGTCGCTGTCCTCGGGTGATGGCTTCGTCTACGAATCCGGCGACGCCGAATTGGAATTCACCATTCAGTCCATCTCGAAGCCCTTCACCTACGCGCTGGCGCTCGACCGTATCGGCACCGCCGCGGTGGATGCGAAGATCGGTGTCGAGCCCTCGGGCGAGGCCTTCAACGAGATCAGTGTCGACCAGACCACCAAGACGCCGAAGAACCCGATGATCAATGCCGGTGCGATCGCCGCGGTCTCGCTGGTGCCCGCCGCCACGCCCGATGAGCGCTTCGAGGCGATCCGTGACTTCTACTCCGGGTTCGCGGGCAGGCGCCTGGAACTCGATGCCGAGGTCTACGCGTCGGAGAAGGCAACCGGCAATCGAAACCGCGCGATCGCCTACATGCTGGCGAGTTTCGGTGTTCTCGACGATGATCCCGACGACGTACTCGACGTCTACTTCCGGCAGTGCTCACTGCGCGTCACGTCGACCGATTTGGCACGGATGGCCGCCACACTCGCCCGCGGTGGCGTCAACCCCATGACAGGGCGCCGTGTCACCAACGCATCGGTGGTGAAGCGGACGCTGTCGGTGATGGTCACGTGTGGCATGTACGACGCCACGGGGGACTGGGTCAGCGCCGTCGGCATGCCCGCCAAGAGCGGCGTCGGCGGCGGGATCGTCGCGGTCCTGCCCGGGCAACTGGGCATCGGTGTCTACTCACCGCTGCTGGATGCCAGGGGAAACAGTGTTCGCGGAGTCCGGCTGTGCCGCAGCCTGTCCGAGCAACTCGGTCTGCACTTCCTCACCGTGTCCCGCGACTCGCGGTCAACGCTGCGCGCGGTGTACCAGCCGCGCGCAGGCATCCGCGTCTACGAGACGCACGGCGATCTACTGTTCTGCGGCGCGGAACAGGTGATTCGCACGGTCGAGCGGGAGAAGGGCGAGTTCGACGTCGCGATCCTCGACGTCTCCCGGGTCGACGACATCGACGACGCCGCACGCGGATTGCTGTCGGGCATGAGCGCCGCGCTTCGGGCCTACGGCAGGGTCGGCTACATCGTCGATCCGGACCGCATTGTGATCCGGGCCGATTCGGAGTTCGAGGCGATGCGCTATCTCAGCGTCGACGACGCGGTTGCCGCAGCCGAAGCCAGGCCGCAGCGCTGAGCGCGGTCAGCGCTGGATCGGGCAGGCGACGTCCACGGAGACCGTCGTCGTCCCAGTCTGATTCGAAGTGGCAGTACCGGGGTTCTGAATCGAGGTCACGGTGCACGTGGTGAGCAGCGCCGTGTTACCGCTGGGCACGCCATTCACATCCACGACGTAACCCTGCTCCTGCAGTTCCTCGATAACGGCGGAGGCCGACTCGGTGTCGATGTCGGGGTCCGCCGTGGCGGTGTGCGTGACGGTCATCGCGAAGGCAAGGACGGCAAATGCCGGTGCAAGGTGTCGTATTGCGGACATGTCGGAGCCCTCTCGGTGAGACTCAGAACCCCTGAGTCTTGGCTGTGAGAATGTCCCGACGGTAATGCCCGCGCAAATGCGGTGAGGGCTTCTAGATCGGCGTGGCGAGTCTTGTGGCCTCATCGTGACCTCGCAGTGTCACTGTGTCGCCCAATCGCCAACGGGCGCTTTCGGCGTCACCCGCGTTGCCGACCATCTCCGCCGCGGCGACCAGGTGGCCCGGCACGTTCTTCGACAGCTCGCACAGCCGAGCCGCCTCGTGGACGGGCTCGCCGATCACGGTGTACTCGAACCGTTCCTTGGCTCCGACGTTGCCTGCCACCACCTGGCCGGCGGCCACACCGATGCCCGCCTGGCACTCGGGCACCTCGGCGCGTAACCGCTCCGCCATCGCCCTGGCGGCCGAAAGTGCCTCGGCCTCGGCGTTGTCGAGCGACACCGGCACACCGAACACGGCAAGTACCGCGTCACCCTCGAACTTGTTGACCAGGCCGTGGTGACGGTCGACCTCGTCGACGACGACGGCGAAGAACCGGTTGAGAAGTTCGACCACCTCGACGGCGGGCCTGCTGGTGACCAGCTTCGTCGAGTCGGTGATGTCGACGAATATCACCGCGGCGTGCCGTTCCTCGCCGCCCAGCTGCGGCCGTTCCCTCTCGGCCAGCGCGGCCACCTCACGGCCGACGTGCCTGCCGAACAGGTCGCGCACTCGTTCGCGCTCGCGCAGACCGCCCACCATCGAGTTGAAACCCCGCTGTAGCTGGCCGAGTTCGGTGCCGTCGAAGACCACCAGGTTGGTGTCCAGGTCGCCCTGCTCGACGCGGTTCAGGGCCGCGGCCACGACGCGGACCGGTGTCACGGTGAGCCACGCCAGGATCCACATCAGGATGAAGCCGAAGACCAGTGCGAACAACGCCAGGATCATCACCGCGACCGTGAACTGTGTCGGCGACACGTTGTGCAGTGACAGCGTGATGATGGCGGCCAGCAGGATGCCCAGCACGGGCACGCCGGAGCCGAACGCCCACACGGTCAGCGTCCGACCCATGATGCCGGGTGCGAAACGGCGAGGCGGGGGGCCCACCTCGAGGGCCTGCGCGGCGACGGGGCGGAGCGCGAACTCGGTGAACAGGTAACAGCTGGCTGACACGACGATGCCGGGAAAGCTGATGCCCAGTAGGACCTTCGGGATGTAGTTGGTGTCCTGCAGCCCGTAGAGAACGGTGAGCACGACGGTGCCGCCACCCCACAGCGCCAGCAGGACGCGGGTGAGGCGCCACGGTGCGAAGAAGGTATTGCGTTGGTCCTCGGGTGTCGGTTCGCGTTCCTCGAGCGCCCACCGGACGTTATTGATGACTCGGTTGGTCGCCCAGACGACCCCGCCCACGAACGCCAGCGCGATGTAGGCAGGCGCGGCCGCGAACGTGATCCACAGGACCCGTGAGTCGAAGACGCTCGGCACCGGAAAGGTGACCGTGACGACGAGGAGGGCGACACCGATCCCGACGAGGTTGGCGCCGAGGACGAACGTCGTGAGGATGATCTGGATGCGGACGCGGCGACGGCTCTGACTCTCCGAGACCCGACCCAGGATCCACGACCCGTACTCGGGAGTCGCCGGCCCGCGACCGCTCTGGTTGGTGACCTTCTCGAGCACCCGGCCAAGACGCTGCGCGCTGCTCTTTCTGTCCGTCATCGTGGCGCCAGCCTAGTGATGGTCGCGGCACAAACTATGGTGGTTCGGTGCGCCTCGTCATTGCTTCGTGCACCGTCGACTACGTCGGTCGCCTCACAGCCCATCTTCCATCGGCTCGGAGGCTCCTTCTGTTCAAGGCCGACGGTTCGGTCAGCGTGCACGCCGACGACCGTGCCTACAAGCCGCTCAACTGGATGAGCCCGCCGTGCTGGGTCACCGAGCAGAACGACGGTGCGCTGGTGTGGGTGGTGGAGAACAAGGCGGGTGAGCAGCTGCGCATCACGGTCGAGGACGTCGAGCACGACTCGAGCCACGAGTTGGGCGTCGACCCCGGTCTGGTCAAGGACGGTGTCGAGGCCCATCTGCAGGAGCTGCTCGCCGAGCATGTCGAGCTTCTCGGTGTGGGCTACACGCTGGTGCGTCGCGAGTACATGACGGCCATCGGGCCGGTGGACCTGCTGTGTCGTGACGAGCTGGGTAAGTCGGTGGCCGTGGAGATCAAGCGACGGGGCGAGATCGACGGTGTGGAACAACTCACCCGGTACCTCGACCTGCTCAACAGGGACAGCGTGATCGCGCCCGTCGCTGGCGTGTTCGCCGCCCAGCAGATCAAGCCGCAGGCGCGAACGCTCGCCACTGACCGCGGAATCCGTTGCGTGACATTGGATTACGATCAGATGCGGGGTTTGGACAGTAACGAGTTCCGGCTGTTCTGAGCGCCTAGACTCCAGGCATGCCCAAGCGTCGACCCCCGCCTCGCAAACCGCGGACGCTACCGCCGTCGCTGGCCGGGCGTCGCGTCGAGCAGGGGCCCGACGGCTACGACTATGAGGTGAAGCCCGTCGCGAGTTCGCGGGCCACCAAGATCTACCGATGCCCGGGTTGTGACCACGAGATCAGGCCGGGTACCGCGCATGTGGTGGCGTGGCCCGCCGATGCGGGGGAGTCGGCCGTCGACGATCGCCGGCACTGGCACACCGCGTGCTGGGCCAACCGGATGACCCGGAATCCCACCCGAAGGTGGTCCTAGCGGATCAGTGCTCTGCGTTGGCCGCGGGCTCGACGAGTTCCACCAGCACGCCGCCGGCGTCCTTGGGGTGGATGAAGTTGATCCGCGAGTTCGATGTGCCCTTGCGCGGGACGTCGTAGAGAAGGCGGATGCCCTGCTCGCGCAGGCGGTCGCTGAGGGCTTCGATGTCACTGACGCGATAGGCGAACTGCTGCAGGCCGGGGCCGCGCTTGTCGAGGAACTTGGCGATGGTCGACGTCTCGTCAAGGGGTGCCATCAACTGCACCTGTGCGCTGCCCTTGGCCGCGCCGCGAACCGACAGCATCGCCTCGCGAATGCCCTGCTCCTCGTTGACCTCTTCGTGCAGCACGATCATGCCCAGATGGTCGTGGTACCACTTGATGGCGGCATCGAGATCGGGGACTGCAATCCCGACGTGATCGATCGCCGTCACCAGCGCACTTGCGAGCGCCGGACGGGCATCTAGATGCTCGGTGGTCATCTCGTAACGGTAACCTTTACCTGAATGTTTGAGGAATGTGTGATCGGCCACACGGCGCGGATCCCAACTCTTGGAGGTAGAAATGACGACGTCGGTGATCGTTGCTGGAGCCCGTACTCCCATGGGCAAGTTCATGGGTTCGCTCAAGGACTTCTCGGGCACTGATCTGGGCGCCGTCGCCATCAAGGGCGCGCTGGAGAAGGCGGGCGTCGATGCCTCGGCGGTCGATTACGTGATCATGGGGCAGGTGCTGACCGCGGGCGCGGGTCAGATGCCGGCTCGTCAGGCCGCCGTCGCCGCGGGTATCGGCTGGGACGTGCCCGCGCTGACCATCAACAAGATGTGCCTGTCGGGTATCGATGCCATTGCGCTCGCCGACCAGCTGATCCGGGCCGGGGAGTTCGAGGTGGTGATCGCCGGCGGCCAGGAGTCGATGAGCCAGGCCCCGCACCTGCTGCCCAAGAGCCGCGAGGGCCTCAAGTACGGCAACGCCACGCTGGTGGACCATCTGGCCTACGACGGCCTGCACGATGTGTTCACCGACCAGCCGATGGGCGCGCTCACTGAGCAGCGCAACGATGTCGACCAGTTCACCCGCGAGCAGCAGGATGAGTTCGCCGCCGGGTCCCATCGGAAGGCCGCCGCAGCGTGGAAGGACGGCGTCTTCGCAGATGAGGTCGTTCCCGTGTCCATCCCGCAGCGCAAGGGCGACCCAATCGAGTTCAACGAGGATGAGGGCATCCGCGCCAACACCACCGCCGAGTCGCTGGGCGGACTCAAGCCCGCGTTCCGCAAGGGCGGCACCATCACCGCGGGCTCGGCATCGCAGATCTCTGACGGTGCATGCGCGGTGGTCGTGATGAGCAAGGCGAAGGCAGAGGCGCTCGGACTTAGCTGGTTGGCCGAGATCGGTGCGCACGGCGTCGTCGCGGGCCCCGACTCAACCCTGCAGAGCCAACCCGCCAACGCCATCAAGAAGGCGATCGCCAAGGAGGGCATCACCGTCGAGCAACTCGACGTCATCGAGATCAACGAGGCATTCGCCGCGGTCTCGTTGGCCTCGACCAAGGAGCTGGGCGTCGACGCCGAGAAGGTGAACATCAACGGTGGTGCCATCGCGGTCGGGCACCCGATCGGCATGTCGGGTGCTCGGATCACGCTGCACGCCGCGCTTGAACTGGCACGACGGGGCTCCGGCTACGCCGTGGCGGCGCTGTGCGGTGCCGGCGGACAGGGCGACGCACTGGTCCTGCGGAGGCCCTGAGCGCTGAGTGTGCCCTCAGCGTGATCAACGACGCTACGTAGTAGTCTGCCTCGGTTTCGGGCACAATGGCGGCCATGACGAGCATTTTGAGTGGCCCACGCGCTGGCGCAAAGGTCGCAGGTTGGTTCCGGTTGGTGGCCTTGGCCGAGGCCTTCAGCTGGGTAGGCCTGCTGGTCGGGATGTACTTCAAGTACGTGGGTTCGCCCCAGACCGAGATCGGCGTGAAGATCTTCGGCCCGCTGCATGGCGGGATCTTCATGGCGTTCGTCGTGGTCGCCGTGCTGGCTGGGATCGCATTCAAGTGGGGCGCGCTCACCTGGATCCTCGCTGCGCTGGGCAGCGTCGTGCCGTTGGCCAGTGTGATCTTCGTCATCTGGGCAGATCGCACCGGCCGCCTGGGAGACAAAGGCCTGGCAGCGAAGGATTCTGTGGCCTCCGCTCAGACGGCCACCGAAGCGGCGTGACAAACTGAGGGTGTGACACGTCCCCGTCCTTCCATCGGCCCCGCATTGGCCGGAGCGGTTGATCTCTCGGCGCTGAAGAACCCACCCACGGCCCCGCCGACGGGCGCGGGCGGAGCGGATCCGACCGTTCCCGGCGTAGAGGTCACCGAGGCGAACTTCGAAACCGAGGTTCTCGCCAGGTCCAACCAGGTGCCCGTCGTGGTGCTGCTGTGGACTCCGCGCAGTGCGTCCAGCGTGCAACTCGCTGAGATGCTGGGGGCGCTGGCCGATGCCGACGGCGGTAAGTGGGCATTGGCCACCGTCAACGTCGACGTCGCGCCACAGGTCGCGCAGGCCTTCGGCGCTCAGGGCGTCCCCACCGTCGTCGCGCTGGCGGCAGGGCAGCCGCTGTCCAGCTTCCAGGGCGCACAGCCGCCAGAGCAGCTACGCCGCTGGGTTGACTCGCTGTTGGACGCCACCGCGGGCAAGCTGGCGGGCGGGCCCGGGGAGGCCGAGGCGGTCGACCCCGAGCTGGAGGCGGCACGTGCGCACCTCGACGAGGGCGACTTCGACGCCGCACTCGCCGCGTATCAGGCGATCCTCGACGCCAAGCCCAATCACGATGAGGCCACCGGTGCCATCCGCCAGATTGTCTTTCTGCAGCGGGCGACGGCGCAGCCGCCGGAGGCCGTCGCGCTCGCCGATGCCAGCCCCGACGATATCGATGCCGCGTTCGCCGCGGCTGACGTCGAGACCGTGACGCAGAATCCCGCGGCCGCGTTCGATCGCCTCATCGGGTTGGTCAAGCGCACCGCGGGCGACGACCGCACCAGGGTGCGCACACGGCTCATCGAGCTGTTCGAACTGTTCGATCCCGCCGACCCCGACGTCATCGCCGGTCGGCGCAATCTCGCCAACGCGCTCTACTAGTCCCGCAGTCCCGCGAGCAGACGCAAAACTGTCCCTTTTCCGGCGAAAAGGGGCAGTTTTGCGTCTGCTCGCGAGGGAAACTGGAGGCGTCAGGCCGGCTCGAACCACAGCGCCGCCAGCGGTGGCAGCACCATCACGGCGGACGCCGGCCTGCCGTGCCACGGCTCGTCGGTGGCCTCGACCGCACCGAGATTGCCGATGCCGGCGCCGTTATACGTCGTCGCGTCGGTGTTGAGCACCTCGCGCCACGACCCCGAGTGCGGCAGGCCCAAGCGATAGGACGCGTGCTCTGTTCCCGAGAAGTTGAACACGCACGCCATGACGGAGCCGTCATCACCGAAGCGCAGGAAGCTCAGCACGTTGTTCGCGGAGTCGTTGGCGTCGATCCACGAGTAGCCTTCCTGGCTGGTGTCGCGCGACCACAGGGCGCGGCGGTCCCGGTAGATACCGTTCATATCGCGGACGAAGCGGGCCAGACCGTTGGAGAAGCTGTTCTCGCTCAACTGATGCCAGTCGACGCCCCGCTCATCGGACCACTCGGCGCGCTGGCCGAACTCCTGGCCCATGAACAGGAGCTGCTTGCCCGGGTGCGCCCACTGGTAGGCCAGCAGTCCGCGCAGCCCGGCTGCCTTGGCGTGGTCGTTGCCCGGCATCCGGGTCCACAGTGTGCCCTTGCCGTGCACCACCTCGTCGTGACTGATCGGCAGGACGAAGTTCTCGCTGAACGCGTAGAGCATCGAGAACGTGATCTCGTGATGGTGAAAGCTGCGGTGAATCGGGTCACGCTTGATGAACTCGAGCGTGTCGTTCATCCAGCCCATATTCCACTTCATCGAGAAGCCAAGTCCGCCAAGGTTTGTCGGACGGGTCACGCCCGGCCACGACGTCGACTCCTCGGCGATTGTCACGATGCCCGGCGTGGCCTTGTGGACCGTCGCGTTCATCTCCTGCAGGAACTGGACGGCCTCCAGGTTCTCGCGCCCACCGTGAACGTTGGGTGTCCAACCGTCCGCAGGCCGTGAGTAGTCCAGATAGAGCATCGAGGCGACGGCGTCCACGCGCAGGCCGTCGATGTGGTACTCCTGCAGCCAGTACAGGGCGTTGGCGACCAGGAAGTTTCGCACCTCGGCCCGGCCGAAGTCGAAGACGTATGTGCCCCAGTCGAGTTGCTCGCCACGATGCGGGTCCGAGTGCTCGTACAGCGGTGTGCCGTCGAACCGGCCGAGCGCCCAGGCGTCCTTCGGGAAGTGAGCGGGAACCCAGTCGACGATCACGCCGATCCCCGCGCGGTGCAGTTGGTCGACCAGGTACCGGAAGTCGTCAGGGGTTCCCAGCCGTGATGTCGGCGCGTAGTACGACGTCACCTGATAACCCCACGAACCGCCGAACGGATGCTCGGCAACCGGCAGCATCTCGACGTGTGTGAAGCCCTGCTCGACCAGATACTCGGTGAGCTCAGTGGCGAGTTCGCGGTAGCTCAGGCCGGGTCGCCACGACAGCAGGTGCACCTCGTAGGTGCTCATCGGTTCGAAGACCGGATTGCGCAACGCGCGCTGCGACATCCATTCGGCGTCACCCCACGTGTACTCGCTCTCGGTGACACGTGATGCCCGCGCGGGTGGGACCTCGGCGGCGAACGCCATCGGATCGGCACGCTCGGTGATCACACCGTCGGCGCCGTGCACGCGGAACTTGTACAGACCGTCGGTGGGGAAGCCCGGCCAGAACAGCTCCCACACGCCGGTCGACCCCAGGACGCGCAGCGGCGCCTCATTACCGTCCCAGTGATTGAACTCGCCGATCAGGCTGACGCCCTTGGCGTTCGGCGCCCACACGGCGAACGAGACACCGTCGACGACGCCATCGGCCGTGGTGAAGCTTCGGGGGTGTGCGCCGAGGACCTCCCACAACCGCTCGTGCCGACCCTCGGCGAACAGGTGCAGATCGACCTCGCCGAGTGTGGGCAGGAACCGGTAGGCGTCCGCGGTTCTGTACACCACGGGCGCGTCGTCCTCCGTGGCGCCGGGGTAGCTGATCTCGAGTCGATAGTCGATCAGGTTCGTGAACGGCACCGCGACTGCGAAGAGGCCGCCCTCGACGTGGTTGAGCGGGTAGCGCTGCTCGCCGATCACGGCGACGACGTCGCGGGCCCATGGGCGTAGCGCCCGGATCACCGTGTGGTGGCCGTACTCGTGCGCACCCAGAATCGAGTGCGGATCGTGGTGCTCGCCGGCGAGCAGTCTGCGCAGGTCCGCGGAATCGGGTCGGAGGTGCACGCCGTTGAGCGAGTTGGTGCGGGTCATATGTCACTCCCTCCGCAAGAGATTGAGCCGTTTCTCGTATGGGATCGACGGCATGTTCAGCACGTGCGCGACCGCCTGGTTCGGGTCGAGGCGAACGTAGTTGGACTGTCCCCACTGGTACTCAGCCCCGGTGATCTCATCCCGCACCCAGAATCGGTCGTGATCCTGCATACCCAGGGCTGCCATGTCCAACCACAGCGTCGACTCCTCGGCGCCGAACGCGTTGAGCGTCACGACCACCAGCACGCAGTCCCCGGTGGCGGGGTCGAACTTGCTATAGGCCAGGAGGGCGTCGTTGTCCAGGTGATGGAACTTGATGGTGCGCACCTCGCTGAGTGCCGGGTGCAGCTTGCGAATCTCATTGAGCCGAGTGAGGAACGGCTCCAGCGACTCGCCCCTGGCCAGAGCACCCTCGAAGTCGCGGGGACGCAACTGGTACTTCTCGGAGTCCAGGTACTCCTCGCTGCCCTCGCGGACCGCCGCGTGCTCGAACAGTTCGTAGCCGGAGTACACGCCCCACGTCGAACTCATCGTGGCGGCCATCGTCGCGCGAATGGCGAACATGCCCGGGCCGCCGTACTGCAGGCTCTCGTGCAGGATGTCGGGCGTGTTGGTCCACAGGCTCTGCCGGGCGTAGTCGGCGTGTGTGGCGAGCTGCTCGCCGAACTCGGTCAGCTCCCACTTCGCGGTACGCCACGTGAAGTAGGTGTAGGACTGTGTGAAGCCGAGCTTGGCCAGGCCGAAAAGCCGTGCCGGCCTGGTGAACGCCTCGGCCAGAAACAGCACGTCGGGATCGGTGTTCTTCACCTCGCCGATCAGCCACGCCCAGAAGTTGGGTGGCTTGGTGTGCGGATTGTCGACGCGGAACACCTTGACGCCGTGACTGATCCAGTACCGAACCACCCGCAGCACCTCGGCGTAGATTCCGGCCGGGTCGTTGTCGAAGTTGATCGGGTAGATGTCCTGGTACTTCTTCGGAGGGTTCTCGGCGTAGGCGATGGTGCCGTCGGGCAACACGGTGAACCACTCGGGGTGGGACGTGGCCCAGGGGTGGTCCGGAGCGCACTGCAGCGCCAGATCCAGCGCGACCTCGAGGCCCTCGGCGTGGGCGGCGGCGACGAAGTCGTCGAAGTCGTCGATCGTGCCCAGTTCCGGATGCACCGCGTCATGGCCGCCCTCGTCGCTGCCGATGGCCCACGGGGATCCGACGTCGTTCGGTGCCGCTGTGACGCTGTTGTTGCGTCCCTTGCGGTGCACCTTGCCGATCGGATGGATCGGCGGTAGGTAGACGATGTCGTAGCCCATGTTCGCCACTCGAGGCAGCGCCTTGGCCGCCGTCGCGAACGTGCCGTGTACCGCGTTGCCTGCGGCGTCCCAGCCGCCTGTCGAGCGCGGAAACATCTCGTACCACGCGCTGAATCGCGCCAGCGGTCGATCCACCCAGACACCGAATTGGTCTCCGCGCGTGACCAGTTCGCGCAGCGGATAGCGCTTGAGCAGATCGGTGACCTCGACGGCGAGCGCGGCACCCGCTCTGGTGAACGGATCGCCGGGTGCGCGCAGCCGGTCCGCGGCATCGATCAGCGGGAAGCGGTCCTGACGTGGCACGCCCATAGCGGCCCGCTCGAGGAGCTGCGCACCCACCAGCAGGTCGTTGTCCAGCTCTGATTCGCCCTGCCCCGCCTCGAGCTTGGCGGTGACGTTGTGCCGCCATGTACTCAGCGGGTCACCCCAGCCGTCCACCCGGAACGTCCACAGCCCGACGGCGTCGGGCGTGAACTGGCCATGGAACACATCGGGGACGGACCCGGGCAGCATCGGCAGCCGTTGCGGTTTGACCCGCTGGGAAGCGCCCACCACCGTCTCGATCGGGACGGGTTCGAGTTCGGCAGGGCGCAGGCCCGTGGGCGTCTCGGCCAGCCGCGGGTAGGCGGTGCCGTGGTATCGGACGACCAGCGTTGCCGCTACGGCATCGTGGCCCTCGCGCCACACCGTCGCCCGCACGGGCAGGATCTCGCCGACCACCGCCTTTGCCGGAAAACGGCCACCCGAGACCACAGGCGCGACGTCATCGATACCGATACGACCGACCACCACCACCCAACTCCTCACGTTGTACGCGGCCTGCTCGGCCGCGCGGTGTCGTCTGTTCCGTTACAGCCCCGTCGCTCTATACCCACCGTAGTGTCCGGCCGAACCAAAGGTGCTCCGATGCTGTCATCGACACCGGTGCCACGCATGAATTCGTCGGTAAGGTGAGATCGCGTGAAAGCCCTTCGCAGATTCACGGTCCGCGCCCACCTTCCGCAGCGTCTCGCCGCACTGGAGCGGCTTTCGGTGAACTTGCGATGGTCGTGGCACATACCGACGCAGGATCTGTTTGCCACCATCGAGCCCGACTTGTGGAAGCAGGTGGGCAGGGACCCGGTGGCGCTGCTCGGCGCGGTGAGCCCCAAGCGGCTCGATGAGTTGGCGGTGGATGACTCGTTCCTGACGCGCCTGGATGATCTCGCGGTCGATCTCGACGACTATCTGAGCCGCCCGATGTGGTACCAGGAGCGCGCCGCGGAGGCAGAGGCGGAGGACGGCGGATCGCCCTGGCCGACGGGGATCGCGTACTTCTCGATGGAGTTCGGCGTGGCCGAGGTGCTGCCGAACTACTCGGGAGGTCTGGGCATCCTGGCCGGCGATCACCTGAAGTCCGCGTCTGACCTGGGGCTTCCGCTCATCGCGGTTGGCCTCTACTACCGATCTGGCTACTTCCGGCAGTCGCTGACCGCCGACGGCTGGCAGCACGAGACCTATCCGCCCCTGGATCCGCAGGGTCTGCCGCTGCGCCTGTTGACCGACGAGTCGGGAGCGCCGGTCCTGGTGCGGCTGGCCATGCCGGACGCCGGCGAGCTGAACGCCCGGGTGTGGATCGCACAGGTGGGCCGAATCCCGTTGCTGCTCTTGGATTCCGACATTCCAGAGACCGAGCACGATCTGCGCAGTGTGACCGACCGCCTGTACGGAGGTGACCAGGAGCACCGAATCAAGCAGGAGATCCTGGCCGGGATCGGCGGCGTGCGTGCCATCCGCGCGTTCACCGCGGTCGAGGGCCTGCCCGAACCGCAGGTCTTCCACATGAACGAGGGACACGCCGGGTTCCTGGGAGCCGAACGTATCCGGGAACTCGTCACCGATGGCGGCCTGGACTTCGACACCGCGCTCGCGGTGGTCCGTTCGAGCACCGTGTTCACCACGCACACCCCCGTGCCCGCGGGTATCGACAGGTTTCCGGTCGAGATGGTGCGGCATTACTTCGGCAGCCCCGCCGGTAGCCCGTCGGGTGCGAATTCACTTCTGCTGCCCGGTGTTCCGATCGACCGCATCCTGGCGTTCGGTGCCGAGGACGACGCGTCGAAGTTCAACATGGCCCACATGGGCCTGCGTCTGGCGCAGCGAGCCAACGGTGTGTCCCTGCTGCACGGCCAAGTCAGCCGCGGCATGTTCAACGAGCTGTGGCCCGGATTCGACGAGGGCGAGGTGCCGATCGGGTCGATCACCAATGGTGTGCACGCCCCCACCTGGGCGGCTCCGCAGTGGCTGGAACTCGGGGGTGAACTCGCCGCCGGTGACTCGTTGTCGGAGCCCGCGACCTGGGAGCGGTTGCAGCAGGTCGACCCCGCTCGCCTGTGGTCGATTCGCTCTCAGCTGCGCGAGCGGCTGATCGCCGACGTGCGGGCGCGGGTGCGCAGGTCATGGCAGGAGCGGGGCGCATCGGAAGCCGAGTTGGGTTGGATTGCAAGTGCGTTCGATCCGAACGTGCTGACCGTTGGGTTCGCCCGCCGGGTGCCGACGTACAAGCGGTTGACGCTGATGCTGCGCGATCCCGAGCGGCTCGAGCAACTGCTCCTCGACGAGGAGCGGCCGGTGCAGTTGATCGTCGCAGGCAAGTCACACCCCGCCGACGAGGGCGGCAAGGCGCTGATCCAGCAGGTGGTGCGTTTCGCCGACCGGCCCGAGGTGCGTCACCGCATCGCCTTCCTGCCCGACTACGACATGTCGATGGCACGGTTGCTGTACTGGGGCTGTGACGTGTGGCTGAACAATCCGCTGCGGCCGTTGGAGGCCTGCGGCACGTCGGGCATGAAGAGTGCGCTCAACGGGGGTTTGAACCTGTCCATCCGCGACGGCTGGTGGGATGAGTGGTACGACGGCGAGAACGGTTGGGAGATCCCGACCGCCGATGGCCTCGCCGACGAGACCCGCCGCGACGATCTCGAGGCCGCCGCGCTGTATGACCTGCTGGCCGATTCGGTGACGACCAAGTTCTACGACCGCGACGAGCGGGGTATCCCGAACCGCTGGGTCGAGATGGTGCGGCACACGCTTCAGACGCTCGGGCCCAAGGTCCTCGCGTCGCGGATGGTGCGCGACTACACCGAGAAGTACTACGTACCCGCCGCGCAGTCGCTGCATCGCACGATCGAGCCCTTCGACGGCGTGCCGTTCGGTGCGGCCCGTGGTCTGGCGGCCTATCGGCAGCGCGCCGAGGACGCCTGGCCCAAGATCCAGATCACCGACGTGGACAGCTACGGCCTGCCCGACACACCGCTGCTCGGCTCGGAGCTGACGTTGACCGCGACCGTGCACCTCGCCGGGCTGCAACCGGACGAGGTGGTGGTGCAGGCCGTGGTCGGTCGGGTGGACGCGACCGACGCGTTGGTGCACCCGGAGACTGTACGGATGGCGCACACCGGGACGGCCAACGACGGCAACGAGGTGTTCTCGACGAGAACCCCTCTGCCCGTTGCGGGTCCGGTCGGCTACACGGTGCGCGTGCTCCCGCACCACCGTTTGTTGGCCGCACCCACCGAGCTGGGTCTGGTCACGCTGGCGTGAGAGGAATTCTCGAGGTTGCGATCGACGGCGGGCCCTATGCCCTGGCGCTGGGGCCCGACGGCGCGATGTGGGTCACGCTGGCGCGCCGCGGCGCGATCGCCCGTGTGACGGCAGACGGGGACCTGCGTGAGTTTCCCGTCGCGGGTGACGCCAAGCCGACGATCATCACGGCCGGGGGAGACGGCGCGCTGTGGTTCGCCCGCTCCGGTGATGACCGCATCGGCCGGATCACCACCGACGGCGAGCTCAGTGCTGTCGAATTGTCCAACGGGAGTTCGCCGTTCGGGCTGACGGTCGGACCCGACGGTGCGCTGTGGTTCACCGCGATGGAGACCGGGACGGTCGGTCGAGTCTCCGCCGACGGTGTCGTCGAGGAATGGCCGGTCGGGGGCAGACCGTCGATGATCACGAGTGGGCCCGACGGCGCCCTGTGGTTCACCATGAACCAGGCCAACGCGATCGGCAGGCTGGACCTCGCAGGTGAGTTGACGGTGCGCGCGCTGCCGACGCGCGGTGCGGGGCCCGTGGGCATCACCGCGACTCACGACGACACTGTCTGGTTCACCGCGATCCTGGCCGACAAGATCGGCCGGATCCCGATGGACGATGCGATTCAGGAGATGGATCTGCCGGGCAAGCCGCACGCGGTGGTTGCCGATCCCACCGGCGGGGTGTGGGTGAGTCTCTGGGGTGCCGACCAGATCGCCCGGGTCAGTGCCGACGGCGAGGTTTACACCATCGACCTGCCCGGCGGGAGCGAACCGCACGGGATGGCGGTGGGCCGCGACGGCGCCCTCTGGGTGGCGCTGGAAGCGGGTTACGTTCTGCGGCTGCCGACCAACTGAGTTCAGTTCTCCAACCCCGCGGTCGACGGACCCTCTGGCGCGGTAGGTTCCGAAGAACGCCAACAAGGGGGTCCAACTGTGCCGAGGGAACGTCTCACCGTGCTGGTCGGATGCGTGCTGGTCGCGATGGCGACCGCACCATCGGCGGTAGCCGATCCCGAAGTGGTTGCCATCGAACCCGTCGTCGCCGAGGCCCCACTTGAGGGCGTCCCACCCCCGCCGGACGGTGCGGTGGTCTCGCCGCCACCACGGACCTTGACGACACCCGACGGGTGGACGCTGACCCTGGCGGCCAAGGACGAGACCCAGGTCGCCAGCGCCCCACTGACGACCGCGCTGTCATCGCGGGAGTACGTCGTCGGCGGCACGTTCAACGGCTCACTGGACGGGCCCAGTTCCGACGGCGACCCCGGGGGAACCATCGAGGTCGGCTACCAGATCGGCTGCGGTATCGATATGAGCACGTCGAACGGCGTCACCCTCGCCGGGACCGCGGGGCTCAACTCGTCGATCGGCATCCTCGGGACCGACGTCGCCTCGCCCCTGCCGGAGGGCATTCTGCCCGGGGTGGGTGCCAACATCGGCGGCGGTGTGACCGTCGGTCTGAAGCCCGGCATCATCAATACCGTCCCCGTCACGAAGAAGGAGTTCGAGGGCTCCGAACCGTGGGTGATGATCAGCAACTTCCACGTCAAGATCGACGGCTGCGTCGGTGAGTCATTCATCCGCTCGTACGCGTTCCTGACCCGCTCCACGAGGATGTCCGACGCGATTCTGGCCTACTACGGCGAGACGAAGGTCGTCTAGCGACTTCGGCGCGATAAGGAGCGCCCACCGCTCTGTTCTGTTTCGGGACATCGCTGACACTTGTATGTCTCGGGACATCGCTGACACCTGAGTAGGGCCGCGACCAGGATGGTTCATGGCCCAGAAGGTGACGGCGATGGACATCCGTACCGCGACGGCGTTGGCCGGGCAAGTGGAGAACGTGGCGGAGTTCTGCCGCCGCCAGCAGATCAGTCGGCAGACGTTCTACAAGTGGCGGGCTCGGTTCCGCGACGATGGCGTCCCAGGGCTGCAGGATCGCTCACGACGACCGTTGTCCTCGCCAGGTCAGACCGGTGCGGCAGTCGAGGAGATGGTGCTGCTCAAGCGCAAGCAGCTTTTCGAGCAGGGAGGTGATCACGGCCCGCAGTCGATCGTGTGGTCGCTTCGTCGCGAGGGCCGCGGCGTCGTGCCCTCGCGGGCCACGGTGTGGCGGATCCTGACCCGTCATGGCGTGATCACACCGGCGCCGCAGAAGCGCCCGCGCTCGGCGACCAAACGGTTCACCTTCGATCGGCCCAACGAGTGCTGGCAGTCCGACTGGACCCAGTGGGCGTTGGCCGACGGCTCCCCGGTGGCCATCGCGGGCAGTATCGATGACCACTCGCGCTACCTGACCGCGCTTCAGGCGGCGGCGGGTGCGGGTTCCACCGAACTGGTGTGGGCGGTGATGCTGGCCGGTATCAGCGAGTGCGCAGTACCGGCAATGTCGTTGACCGACAACGGGTTCATGTACACCGGGCGACTGCGCGGCTATGAGTCGACATTCGAGGCCAACCTGCGCGCCCTGGGCACCCGCACCATCAACTCCACCCCCTATCACCCTCAGACCTGCGGCAAGATCGAGAGGTTCTGGCAGACCCTGAAGAAGTGGCTTCGGGCCCGCCGGGCACCGGCCACCGTCGAAGCGCTCAACGACCTGCTCGACCGGTTCCGAGCCTTCTACAACCACCACCGTCCGCACCGAGCCCACCGCGGCGCCACCCCGGCCGAGGCCTTCGCCGCCACCGAAGCCGCCCGACCCGCAGCACGTCCGCTGCCGGCACCAATCTTCGTGAGCAGCCACATCGTCGGGGAACGCTCGGGCAACCTGTTCGTCCCGCCCTACAAAGTCAACGTCGGCCTGCGCTGGGCTGGACACACCTGCGACAGCATCCGCGACGGCGACCACATCGCCATCTTCAGCGGCACGACGCTGATCAGGGAACTCACCGCCGACCCCACCCGCCAGTACCAACCCGGTGACAAAAACACGCGAACCTACCGCGCCCGCGAACCCAAACCATCACCATGACTGTCAGCGATGTCCCGAGACATATGTGTCAACGATGTCCCGAGACACCACAGAGCGCCCACCGCTCCGAAACGCGCCGAAATCACGGTGGGGCTAGTCGAAGCGCTTGAAGCAGCGGTCGGTGTCACCGAGGACACCCACCCGGAACGCGTCGATGCGCGAGAAGCCCGACGGCACGGAGTCACCGTTGACGTCGCTGGCGACCATGCCGTTGAGCAGGATGCCCGACACCGCCTCGTCGACGTCGCCCGCGGTGAGGGCGATGGTGTCGCCGTCGGGGGTGGTGATCGGCTGAGTCATCTTCGCCGTCGCGACGCCCGTGAGGCAGGCGGTGCGCAGCGCGGCCTCGGCGGTGTTCAGTGCGACGTCGCCGTGCTCGTGCTGCAGCGCCTGCATATAGCGGGACACCAGGATTGAGTAGGCGGTGTTATCGCCGGTGACCAGTCCGCCGCCGTCCTCCTCGCCGGCTGCGGCTCCGACCGCCGCCAGTTTGTCGACGTCGACGATGATCGTGTTGGAGGCCGGGCAGTAGGAGACGGGTGGGCGCATCCGGGCGTCCTGGCAGTCCTGCGCCTCAAACGCCAGCTCTGGCGGATTGGCGGGTTCGAAGAGGATGCCCAGCGCGTCGATGATGGAGCGCACCGAGTCCTCGGTGACGGGCAGTTCGCCGGTCTCATCGTCGGGTAGCAACACGGGCAGGTCGCCCCGACGCTGATCGATCTCCTGCATGTCGATGCCCTTGCAGGAACTCGCCCCGTCGGTGAAGCCGAACTGGAACGCCGACACCCTCTCGAACGCCGAACCGTGCTCGTCCGTACCGACTTCGGGGTCGCTCTCGGTGAGCAGCGGGTCGCGGAAGGCGATCATCGCGGCCAACAGGTTGTTCAGCCCCTCGCCGGTGTTCATCGTGAACCGGGGGGAGTTGTCCTCGGCAACCCAGCGCATGTAGGAGCCCGCCAGGCAGTCGGCCTGTTGCTCGCTCATCAACGTGGGTGTGTCATCGTCGACGAGCCCGGCCTGATGCTGGATCGAGTGGCCGTACTCGTGTGCCAGCACCATCGTGACCGCCATGTCGCCGTTGGCCCGGCGCAGCGATGGCAGCAGCTCGCCGCGGTCCCAGCCGATGCTCTCGTCATCGAAACAGAACCCGGCATTGACCAACCCGACGGTGTCCATACCGCAGAACACGCCGTCGAACTCCTCGGCGTCCCATGAGTGGAGTTCGGAGGCGGGCGTGAACTCGCCGTCGAACGTCTCGCCGTAGGCGGTCGCCCAGAACTCCTCGATATCGCTGATGGACTGACGCGCGAGTTCGTCGATATCGCCGCCGTCGGTTCCCACCACGTCACGCGACGGCTCGGCGGCATCATCACGCAGACCCGTTGGCCCGTCGGTGGCGGGCATGCCCGCGACGCTGAACGGATCGTTGAACACCGACACGGCGCTGCCCGACACGGTCGAGGCGCATGAGGTGACAAGAACTGCGGCACACGCGGCGACGGCCAGTGACCCCAGATGCCGACGACCCATGGACGCCGCCTTTCAGGTTTCGCGGGGCGGCCGTGGCGGCGCGCACTACTGACAGAGCAGCTTAGTGAACGAACGTGGAGGCGGAGCAGAAACCTCGAGGCCAGGGCGGTCAGGCGCTCCGCAAGCGCTCCAGGGCCGCCCGGACCCGTGCCCCGTCGGTGGTCGACCAGAACGGCGGCAACGAGGCCCGCAGGTACCCGGCGTAGCGGGCGGTGGCCATCCGGGAGTCCAGTACGGCGACGACACCGCGGTCATCGACGTGGCGCAACAGCCGGCCCGCGCCCTGGGCGAGCAGCAGCGCGGCGTGACTCGCGGCCACCGCCATGAACCCATTACCGCCGTGCGCGGCGATCGCGCGTTGGCGCGCGGTGATCAGCGGATCGTCGGGGCGGGGGAACGGAATCCGGTCGATGAGCACCAGGGACAGTGACGCGCCGGGCACATCCACGCCCTGCCACAACGACAGCGTGCCGAACAATGACGTCTCGTCGTCCTCGGCGAAGCGGCGAATCAGCGCCGACGTGGTGTCTTCGCCCTGACACAGAACCGGCGTGTCGAGTCGGTCGCGCATCACCTCGGCGGTGGCCTTGGCGGCGCGCATCGAGGAGAACAGACCCAGCGTGCGGCCTCCCGCGGCGGTGACCAACTCGGCGATCTCATCGAGTTGCTCCGACGATCCCGTGCCGTCACGTCCCGGCGGGGGAAGGTGCTTGGCGACGTAGAGGATGCCCGACTTCGCGTGTGCGAAGGGCGATCCGACGTCGATACCGCGCCACTTGGCGTTATCGTCGGCACCGAACTGCAGGCCCCACGACCGCGCCATAGCGTCGAATGTCCCGCCGACGGTCAGGGTGGCCGACGTGAGGATCACGGTCGACTGATCGAACAATCGGTTACGCAGCAGGCTGGCCACCGACAGCGGGGCCACCCTCAGGATCGCTCGTTTGTTGCCGCGGTTCTCGTCGTGGTCGAGCCACACCACATCGGTGCGGTCGGGGATCGCCGGGCCGTAGGAGTCCAGCACCCGGGTCGCGGTGTCCCGCACGTCGTTCAACGACGTCACGGCCTCGTTGCGCGCGGACGCGGCCTTGGGGTCGGCCGGAGCCATGTCGATGCCGGCGCGAACCTTGTCGGCGGAGTCGCGCAGCACCGTCAGGTAGGTCGTCAACTCCTCGCCGAGGTTGTCCTTGCGCCCCGGTTCCTCGTCGAAGATGGCGGAGGTGAATGTGGCGATGGCCGCCTCGAACCGTTGCGCCAGTTCGGATTCGACGAGCCGCGCGGAACGGCGGTGGGCGACGCCGAGCGACGTCGCAGACAGCTCGCCGGTGGCCACGCTCGTCACCCGATCCACGAGTTCGTGCGCCTCGTCGACCACGAGCAGCTCGTGCTCGGGCAGGACGTTGACGTCGGAGATGGCGTCGATGGCCAGCAGCGCGTGATTGGTGACAACCACGTCGGCCTCCCCGGCCAGCGCCTTGGACTTCTCGGCGAAGCAGTCCGAGCCGTACTCGCAGCGGGTGGCGCCGATGCACTCGCGGGCCGACACGCTGACCTGGCCCCATGACCGGTCGAGCACGCCGGGCATCAGCTCGTCGCGGTCGCCGGTCTCGGTGTCCGAGGACCACTCGGTGAGGCGTTTGACGTCACGGCCCAATTGCGTCGACGCGACGGCGTCGAACAGTTCCTCCTGCGGTCTGTCCTCGGCCGATTCGTCGGCGGCACCGCCATGAATCTTGTTGAGGCACAGATAGTTTCCACGCCCCTTCAGGAGCGCGAAGTCGGGTCGACGTGGCAGCTCGGGGGCCAGTGCATCGGCCAGTCGCGGCAGGTCGCGGTCGACGAGTTGGCGCTGCAGGGCAATGGTCGCGGTCGAGACGACGACCGGTCGGTTGGTCTCGACGGCGTGGGCGATGGCCGGCACCAGATAGGCCAGCGACTTGCCGGTACCTGTGCCGGCCTGCACGGCGAGGTGCTCACCGGTGCTGAAGGAGCGCTCGACGGCCTGGGCCATGTCGACCTGACCGCTGCGTTCGGAGCCGCCGAGGGCGCTCACGGCGGCGGCGAGCAGGCCAGTCACGCGGGTGGTGTCGGGTTCGGTGGTCATGACGAGTGGGTGACCATCCGCGTCGCGATGGCCGGTTCGCCGCGGGACAGCTTGAGACCGTCCCACGGCAGGCTGTGCAATCCGGCGGCCACGCGCTCACGGGCGGCGGCGATCGAGAGGTCGGCGACCACCTCACCGTTGCGGACCAGGGGCACCGCAACGTCGCGGGCCACCAGGCCGGCTGGTACTTCGGGCGCCCGTCCGTCCGGGTGCACGACCTCCTCGACGATGGTGCCCGACCGCTTGGACAGTCGCTGCGCCTGCTTGCGGCCACCGTGGGATTCCTTGCGGCTGCTGCGTTTCGCGACGGGCAGGCCGTCCACCTCGACGAGTTTGTAGACCATGCCCGCGGTGGGAGCGCCCGAGCCGGTGACCACCGACGTGCCGACCCCATAGGTGTCGACGGGCTCGGCACGCAGGGCCGCGATCGCGAACTCGTCGAGGTCGCCCGACACCACGATCCGGGTGGTCGTGGCACCGAGGTCATCGAGCTGCGCGCGGACCTGGCGCGCCAGCACGCCGAGTTCGCCGGAGTCGATGCGCACCGCGCCCAGCTCCGGCCCCGCGACGGCGATCGCATTGGCCACGCCGGTGGTGATGTCATAGGTGTCGACGAGAAGTGTGGTGTTCACGCCGAGCGCGTCGACCTGCGCTGCGAATGCCGCCCTCTCGTCGGGCCCGTCGGCGGTGGAGTACAGCAGTGTGAAGGCGTGCGCGCTGGTCCCGCGAGCGGGTACGCCGTAGCGCTGTTGTGCGGCGAGGTTGGACGATGCGGCGAATCCGGCGAGGTAGGCGGCGCGCGCGCAGGCGACGGCCGCCTCCTCGTGCGTGCGCCGCGAACCCATCTCGAGCAGCGGCCTGCCATCGGCGGCGCTGACCATGCGGGCCGCGGCCGACGCGATGGCCGAGTCGTGGTTGAGGATCGACAGCGCCAGCGTCTCGAGGATCACGCACTCGCCGAAACTGCCGTGTACCGACAGGACGGGCGAGCCGGGAAAGTACAGCTCACCCTCGGGGTAGCCGTCGATGTCACCGCGAAACCGGTAGTCGGCGAGGTAGGCCAGGGTGGCAGGATCGAGGAACTCGGCGAGCAGCGTCAGCGCGGCGTCGTCGAAGGTGAACTCCGGCAATGCTTCCACCAGCCGAGCGGTGCCCGCGACGACCCCGTAGCGTCGGCCCTCGGGCAGCCGCCGACCGAATACCTCGAACGTCGTGCGACGGTGCGCGGTGCCGTTGTGGAGCGCTGCCGCGAGCATCGTCAGTTCGTATTTGTCAGTGAGCAACGCCGAGGTCACACGCCCAACCGTAGCCGTTGCAGCGACTCGCTATCCTTGGCGACATGGTTACGCCAGCGAGGACCCGGCCGGGGACCCGCGAGGAACACGCGAGTGAGAGTGTTCCGCAAGACGAGGTGGCCACTGACAGCCCGTGGGTGACCATCGTCTGGGACGATCCGGTGAACCTGATGTCGTACGTGACCTACGTGTTCCAGAAGCTCTTCGGCTACAGCGAGCCGCACGCGACGAAGCTCATGATGCAGGTGCACGAAGACGGCAAGGCCGTGGTCTCCGCGGGCAGTCGGGAGTCCATGGAGGTCGATGTGTCCAAGCTGCACGCCGCGGGGCTGTGGGCCTCAATGCAACAGGACCGTTGAGGCGACGGGTGCGTAAGTGGAAGAGGGTCGACACCGTAGACGGCGTGCGGTACCGGTCGGCGATGGCAGCGCACGAGTCGGCACTGTTGCAGAGTCTGGCCAACTCGATGCTGGAGATGCTCAACGACCGCGAATCTGACTCGCCGACAGACGAACTCGAGGAGCTGACCGGTATGCGTACCGGCAACTCGCGGCCGCCCGAGGACGAGACGATGCGCCGGTTGCTGCCGGACTTCTACCGCGCCGCCCGAGATCATCCGGCCGGTTCGGGCACCGCGGAGAGCCTGAACAGTGCGCTGCGCAGCCTGCATGAGCCGGCCATCATCGATGCCAAACGGCAAGCGTGCCAATGTCTGCTGGACACCCTGCCCGCCGCTGGCGGGAAGTTCGAACTCACCGAGGATGCCGCACACAGCTGGGCCGCGGCGGTCAACGACCTTCGGCTGGCGCTGGGCACCATGCTCGAGATCGGACCGGACGGTCCCGACCGGCTGCCGCCCGAGCATCCGATGGCCGGGCACCTGGATGTGTACCAGTGGCTGACCGTGCTGCAGGAGTATCTCGTGCTGGGTCTCATGAGCCGAGGGACCCGATGAGCGCTTGCGCGAAGAGCAGAGGACAGCGATGAGCGGTTCCATCACCGACGTCGCGGGCATTCTCGTCGGGCACCATCAGCGCCTGGACGACGACGCGACGCTGGGCGCGGGCTGGGCGTGCGGTACCACCGTCGTGCTCACCCCACCGGGCACGGTCGGCGCGGTTGACGTGCGCGGCGGTGCCCCGGGCACCCGCGAGACCGACCTGCTCGATCCAGCCAACAGCGTGCGCTACGTCGACGCAGTCGTGCTGACCGGCGGAAGCGCCTACGGGCTCGCCGCGGCGGACGGCGTCATGACGTGGCTCGAACAGCACGACCGCGGGGTGGTGATGGACGGCGGGCTGGTGCCCATCGTTCCCGCCGCGGTGATCTTCGACCTGCCCGTCGGCGGGTGGCAGTGCCGCCCGACCGCCGAATTCGGCTTCGCCGCAGCCAACGCCGCGGGGACCGACGTGGCCGTCGGCACCGTGGGTGCGGGCGTCGGAGCACGCGCGGGCGTCCTCAAGGGCGGCATCGGCACGGCGTCCATCCGGCTCGAGGCCATCGGTGTCACGGTCGGCGCCGTCGTCGCGGTGAACTCGGCGGGCAATATCGCCGATCCGCGCACCGGGCTGCCGTGGATGGCCGAGTACATCACCGAACTGGACCTGACCCCGCCGCCCGCCGAGCAGATATCGGCCTTCGCGGCGCTCGACGCCGAACTCTCACCGCTCAACACCACGATCGCTGTCGTCGCCACCGACGCCCTACTGAGCCCCGCCGCCTGCCGCCGGGTCGCGGTCGCCGCACAGGACGGACTGGCCCGGACCATCCGGCCGGCGCACACCCCGCTCGACGGCGACTCCGTTTTCGTGCTCGCGACAGGCGCGATCGAGGTCGAGCCCGCCAGCGACATTCCTGCCGCGATGTCGCCCGAGACCAAGCTGACCACCACCATCGGCGCGGCGGCGGCGGACTGTCTCGCGCAGGCGGTGATGGCCGGAATCCTGGCTGCCGAATCGGTGGCCGGAATACCCACCTACCGCGACATGTTGCCCGGAGCGTTCGCGAACCGAAATGGAGCCTGACCCGTGCTGGTGATTCGTAGGGACCTGGTTGACGCCATGGTCGCCCACGCCCGCGCCGACCACCCCGACGAGGCGTGCGGCATCATCGCGGGCCCCGAGGGCTCCGACAGGCCTGAGCGCTTCATCGCGATGGAGAACGCCGAGCGGTCGCCGACCTTCTACCGATTCGACTCGGGAGAGCAGCTCAAGGTGTGGCGAGCGATGGACGACGCCGACGAGGTGCCCGTGGTCATCTATCACTCGCACACCGGCACCGAGGCGTATCCGAGCCGCACCGACATCGCGCTGGCGTCCGAGCCCGACGCCCACTACGTCTTGATCTCCACCCGCGACCCCGACGAGCATGAGCTGCGGAGCTACCGCATCCGCGAGGGCGTCGTCACCGAGGAACCCGTCAACGTCGTCGAGCAGTAGACCCCGAGAAACAGCCCCCGAAAGGCCGAGCCCCATGACCATCACCGTCTCCATCCCCACCATCCTGCGCACTCACACCGGAGGCGAGAAGCGCGTCAGCGCGTCCGGTGACACGTTGCAGGCCGTGATCAGCGACCTCGAGGCCAACTACTCGGGCATCTCCGAGCGCCTCATCGACGCCGGTAACGCAGGCAAGCTGCACCGCTTCGTCAACATCTACGTCAACGACGAGGACGTCCGCTTCTCTGGCGGGCTGGACACCGTGATCTCCGACGGTGACTCGGTCACGATCCTGCCCGCCGTTGCAGGTGGCTGACGCGTGAGATACGACTCGCTGTTGTCTGCGCTCGGCAACACGCCGCTCGTCGGGTTACAGCGGTTGTCGCCCCGGTGGGATGCGGGTGAGGAGGGCACCCCGCACGTGCGGCTGTGGGCCAAGCTCGAGGACCGCAACCCCACCGGCTCCATCAAGGACCGCCCGGCGCTGCGCATGATCGAGCAGGCCGAGCGCGACGGGCTGATCCACCCGGGTTCCACGATCCTGGAACCCACTAGCGGCAACACCGGCATCTCCCTCGCGATGGCGGCGCTGTTGAAGGGCTACAACCTGATCTGTGTGATGCCCGAGAACACGTCGATCGAACGCCGTCAGCTGTTGGAGCTGTATGGCGCCAAGATCATCTACAGCCCCGCCGAGGGCGGGTCGAACACCGCCGTCGCGACCGCCAAGGAACTGGCGCAGGAGCACCCCGAGTGGGTGATGCTCTACCAGTACGGCAACCCGGCGAACGCCGCCGCGCACTACGAGGGCACGGGACCCGAGGTCCTGGCCGACCTGCCGGAGATCACGCACTTCGTCGGCGGGTTGGGCACCACGGGCACGCTCATGGGCGTCGGGCGATTCCTGCGCGAGAACGTCCCCGGGGTCCAGATCGTCGCCGCCGAACCACGTTACGGCGAGGGTGTCTACGCGCTGCGCAACATCGATGAGGGCTTCGTGCCCGAGCTCTACGACCCGGACGTGCTGACCACTCGGTTCTCCGTGGGCGCGTTCGACGCCATCAGGCGCACGCGCGAGATCGTGCAGTTGGAGGGCATCTTCGCCGGCATCTCGACCGGGGCGATCCTGCACGCCGCGCTCGGTATGGCGGCCAAGGCGGTCAAGGCAGGCGAGCGTGCCGACATCGCGTTCACGGTGTGTGATGCGGGTTGGAAGTATCTGTCGACCGGCGCCTACGCCGGTAGCCTGGACGATGCCGAGGACGCATTGGAAGGGCAGCTATGGGCATGACGGTCGATCGCGGACAAGGGGCGCACCGGGCATGACGATGCCGGGGTATCCGCCCGCCACCACACCAGGCCCCAGCAAGAGGCCGGCGTGGATGATCGGCGGGGCCACGGTGCTCAGCTTCGTCGCGCTGCTCTACATCATCGAGATCTGGGACAACATCACCGGACACCGCTTGGACTCCAACGGGATCCGGCCGCTGGAGACCGACGGGCTGTGGGGCATCGTGTTCGCGCCGCTGCTGCACTCGAACTGGCAGCACCTGATCGCTAACACCGGTCCCGCGCTCGTTCTGGGTTTCCTCATGACGCTGGCCGGGTTGTCACGCTTCATCTACGCGACGGCGATGATCTGGATCCTCGGCGGTTTCGGGACGTGGCTCATTGGAAACGCGGGCGCGCCCCCGGGCGTGGAGACCAACCACATCGGCGCCTCGGGCCTCATCTTCGGCTGGCTGACGTTCCTCATCGTGTTCGGCTTCTTCACCCGCAAGGTGTGGGAGATCGTCGTCGGCATCGTCGTGCTGATCGTGTACGGCAGCGTGCTGCTGGGCGTGCTCCCCGGCACTTTCGGGGTGTCCTGGCAGGGCCATTTCTGCGGTGCGGTCGCCGGTGTCATCGCCGCCTATCTGCTGGCCGGCCCGGAACGCAAGGCGCGCGAGCGACGCAAGGGTCCCGCCGCGCCCGCGCTCGGCGTCTGAGCCGATCGGCGGTCTTGTCGCGGCGGGGCGCCACGCTTTGCTGATTGAGGCCTGCGCCACACTTTGGGCTACGGGCGGTCTGCGTCTCAATCGGCGTCTGACCAGGTGAGGCAGCACATCGCGACGAATTGATGAAACGCGACGCCCAAAGCGCTGATGTTTTCGTCACACGCCCATTGGGCATGGCAAGCTAGTGAATGTGCGAATCACCGTACTGGGTTGCTCCGGCAGTGTGACGGGGCCTGATTCGCCAGCATCCGGATATTTGGTGACCGCACCCGATACGCCACCGCTGGTGATCGACTTCGGTGGTGGTGTGCTGGGCGCACTCCAACGTCATGCCGATCCCGGCACCGTTGGTGTTCTGCTGTCGCACCTTCACGCCGACCACTGCCTGGACCTTCCCGGTCTGTTCGTCTGGCGTCGCTATCACCCGACCCCGCCGAAGGGGCGTGCCCTGATGTACGGCCCGCAGGCCACCTGGGCCCGGCTTGGCGCCGCGTCCTCTCCCGAGGGCCGCGAGATCGATGACTTCACCGACATCTTCGACGTCCGCAACTGGGTCGACGCCGAGCCGGTTGAGATCGGCACGCTCACCGTCGAGCCGCGTCTGGTGTGCCATCCCACCGAGTCCTACGGAATGCGGTTCACCGACCCGTCCGGGGCGGTTTTCGTCTACAGCGGTGACACCGGGTACTGCGACGCGCTCGTCGACCTGGCCCGCGGCGCCGACGTGTTCCTGTGCGAGGCGTCGTGGACCCACGCGCCGGACCGTCCGCCGAAACTTCACCTGTCGGGAACCGAGGCGGGGCGTGCCGCCGCGAGAGCCGGTGTGCGCGAGCTGCTCCTGACCCACATCCCGCCGTGGACCTCGCGTGAGGACGTGATCAGCGAGGCCAAGGCCGAGTTCGACGGTCCCGTGCACGCCGTGGTGTGCGACGAGACGTTCGACGTCACGCCGCGCTGAACCACGCGCGCCAGAGTTGCCCTGGGCCGATAGGGTTGGCCCGTGTCCAGACGAGAAGATGGCCGCCTCGATGACGAGCTGCGACCGGTAACCATCACCCGAGGCTTCACCTCACATCCGGCCGGTTCGGTGCTGGTCGAGTTCGGCCAGACCCGGGTCATGTGCACGGCCAGCGTCACCGAGGGCGTGCCCCGGTGGCGCAAGGGGTCGGGCCAGGGCTGGCTGACGGCCGAGTACGCGATGCTGCCCGCGGCCACCCACGACCGCTCGCAACGTGAGTCGGTGAAGGGCAAGGTCGGCGGGCGCACACAGGAGATCAGCCGGCTCGTCGGCCGATCGCTGCGCGCGTGCATCGACCTGGGTGCGCTGGGGGAGAACACCATCGCGTTGGACTGCGACGTGCTGCAGGCCGACGGCGGTACCCGGACGGCGGCCATCACCGGCGCCTACGTGGCGCTGGCCGACGCGGTGACGTATCTGGCCGCGGCGGACAAGCTGTCCGACCCCCGCCCGTTGTCGTGTGCGATCGCCGCGGTGTCCGTCGGCGTGGTCGACGGCCGGGTGCGTGTGGATCTGCCCTACACCGAGGACTCGCGCGCCGAGGTCGACATGAACGTCGTGGCGACCGACACCGGCACGCTGGTCGAGATCCAGGGCACGGGTGAGGGTGCGACGTTCCCGCGTTCGACGCTGGACAAGATGCTCGACCTTGCGATGGCCTCGTGCGAGCAGTTGTTCGCGATCCAGAACGCGGCGCTGGAGTTGCCCTATCCCGGTGTGCTTCCCGAGCCGTCCGGTCCGCCGAAGAAGGCGTTCGGAAGCTGACCGGGTTGTCTCGCGTCCTGGTCGCCTCCCGCAACCCCAAGAAGCTGGCCGAGCTGCATCGTGTGCTCGACACCGCCGGGGTGTCGGGTCTGACGCTGCTGTCACTGGACGACGTGGCGCCCTTCGATGAGGCCCCGGAGACGGGTGCGACGTTCGAGGAGAACGCCCTGGCCAAGGCCAGGGATGCCTTTCGCGCCACCGGCTTGGCCTCGGTCGCCGATGACTCGGGGATCACGGTCGACGCGCTGAACGGCATGCCGGGTGTGCTGTCCGCACGGTGGTCGGGTGCCCACGGTGACGACGCGGCCAACACCGCGCTCCTGCTGGGCCAGCTGCGGGACGTGCCCGACGAGCGGCGCGGCGCGGCCTTCGTGTCGGCGTGCGCGCTGGTGTCCCCATTGGGCGAGACAGTGGTGCGCGGCGAGTGGCCGGGCGTGGTGGCCCACGAACCACGCGGGGCCGGCGGATTCGGTTACGACCCGGTGTTCGTGCCCATCGGGGAGTCACGGTCGGCGGCCGAACTGACCCGCGAGGAGAAGGACGCCGCGTCGCATCGCGGACGGGCGCTGGCTCTGTTGCTTCCGGCCCTGCGTGCGCTGGTCTGAGCACCGGGAATCAGTAGTTTTATGTAGCGCTACTAAACGCGTAGTGTTCGCGCGGTGTTACGTCGTGCCGCCGCTGGGGCCTCATCCTCGCTGACCCCGCGGCATCCGAGCGTGCTCATCGCCGTGCTGTCGGCGGCGGGCATCAGCGTGTCCATGATGCAGACGCTGATCATCCCGTTGATCCCCGAGCTGCCGAGGCTGTTGAACACCAGCCCCTCCGATGCGTCCTGGGTGATCACCGTGACGCTGCTGACCGCGGCCGTCGCCACACCGGTGTTCGGCCGACTCGGCGACATGTACGGACCCAAGCCGATGCTGATCACGTGCGCGCTGATGTTGATCGGCGGGTCGGTGCTCGCGGCCTCGACGACGTCGCTGTTGCCGATGATCGTCGGCCGTGGCCTTCAGGGTTTCGGGATTCCGATCATCCCGCTCGGGATCAGCGTGCTGCGATCATGCGTTCCCGCCGAGCGTGTCGGCAGCGCAATGGGTTTGATGAGCGCATCTCTGGGTGTGGGCGGCGCGCTCGGCCTGCCGCTGTCGGCCGTGATCGCGGAGCGCTTCGACTGGCACATGCTGTTCTGGTTCGCGACCGGGCTCGGCGTCGCGGCCCTGGTGATGTTCACATTCCTTGTCCCGCACGTCCCGCCACGCACGGACGACCGGCTCGATCCGCTGGGTGCGCTGCTCCTGGCGGGCGGCCTGGTGACGCTGCTCCTTGGTATCTCGAAGGGCCAGAGTTGGGGCTGGACAAGCGGTGTGACGTTGGCGATGTTCATCTCGTCGCTGGTGATCTTCGCGGTGTTCGGGTGGTGGCAGCTTCGGGTGTCCTCGCCGATGGTCGACCTGCGGACCACCGTGAAGCGGCCGGTGCTGGCCACTAACGTCGCCTCGGTCGCGGTGGCATTCGGCATGTTCGGGCTCACGCTGGTGGCGCCCCAGATTCTGGAGATGTCGACCGAGACGGGTTACGGACTGGGCCAGTCGATGCTGGCGACGGGCCTCTGGTTGGCGCCCGGTGGCCTGGCCATGATGGTGACGTCGCCGATCGCGGCGCGAATCGCCGCGGTGCGTGGGCCGCGCTTCACCCTGGTGACCGGAGCGGTGATCATCGCCGTGTCGTACTCCGCCGGGCTGGTGCTGCTGGCGGCACCGTGGCAGATCATGCTGCTCAACATCGCGGTGTCGGTGGGCGTGGGGTTCGCGTACGCGTCCATGCCCGCCCTCATCAACGCGGCGGTGCCGGTGTCGGAGACCGCGGCGGCCAACGGCATCAATGCGCTGGCCCGCTCCCTTGGCACGGCGGTGTCCAGCGCGGTGATCGGCGCGATCCTCGCGGGCATGGTGGTGTCGCACGCCGGCACTCAGGTCCCGACCATGGCCGGCTTCCGGACGGCGCTGGTGGTGGCGGCGTGCGTCGCGGCGTTGGCCGCGGTGCTGGCGCTGTGGATCCCGGTGGTGCAACCGCCAGGGGCCACCGCCGACCTCGTCGATGACGACGGTCTCGGTGAACCCGTCGCCGACCCCGTCCCGCCCCATCGGCTGGAGTCCTCACTGTCGCTGTTGAGCAGACATTCGGAGAAGGGCCCTTACGCCGACGAGTCGGTGGGCATGGATCGCGATTCGCATCAGGTGATGAGCCACATCGACGCGGCGGGCTCGATGTCACTGGCGGACCTGGCGGTCGCCATCGGAGGGGACATACCGACCGCGAGCCGACGCGTCGCCGCGCTTCTGCGCGACGGGCTGGCGTCGGGCACGGGTCGCGTCGAGAGCGGTCGGTCACCGGTGTTCTATCTGACCCCGCGAGGGTGCGAACGGCTGTACCGACAGCGCGACGTTCGGGAGTCGTACTCGTCGGAGCACGCCTGGTCCTCGGCACATGTCGAGGCACTATCCGAGTACGTCGATCGGCTGGCGCTGAGCATCGTCGTTGACGACGCCGCCGCCGATGTGACCGCGCCGCTCCTGGTGCAGCGCGACTGACGTCCCATCGACGTTAAAGGCCGACGCGTTAAAGGCCGAACTGCGCCTTGATCTGCTTGGTCTGAAAGTGCTCGACGATGATGCCGAGCAGCGGAATGGTGCCCGCGAGCAGCACACCGATGGTCTTACCGATGGGCCAGCGCACCTTGACCGCGAGGTCAAAAGTGAGGAGGACGTAGAGCATGTAGAAGGCGCCATGAGTGATACCGATGTACTTGAACCACTCGTAGTCGAGCCCCACCACATACTTGGCGACCATCTCAGCGCACAGGACAATCAGCCAGATCCCCGTGATCCACGCCAGCGTCCGGTAGCGCAGCAGGGCCTTGGCGATCGCGTCTTTGGAGATCCCAGGCGGCGTCGCGGGTGCCGGGTCGGCGGCCTCGGGGCGATCGGCCGGAGCCTCGGGGTCAGGGCTGCTCATGGTGTGGTCCTGTCATCGGTTTCGGACTTCGCGAGTTCGGCAAGGTAGGCGTTGTACTCACGCAGGGTGGGATCGTCGTCGTCGCGGGGTGTGGCGGCGCTGGGACGCTCGGGCAGCAGCCCGTCCGGGATCTCGGTCAGCTCGCCATGGCTCGCCGCAGGAGGCGGGGCCTCCTCATAGCGGACGAACTTGTAGTACGCGTAGAAGCAGAAGCCGGCGAACATGGGCCACTGCAGTGCGTAGCCGAGATTCACGAAGCTGCCCGAGTTGGACTCATACCGGGTCCACTGCCACCAGGCCAGCGCGAGGCAGCCTGCGGCGCCAAGGCACACCAGCGCGATGAGCGCCGGTCTCCTACGCCGTGTAGTGGACATGCCCTAACGGTACCGCGCTGTCCTTCGGTCCGATGAACTCGTCCATGCGTGCGGTGGCAGCCTTGCGGTAAATGGAGACGATGTACCTAGTCGACCGCGTCCAGGGAATGTCGAGTCGGTCGAGGGCTGCGGTGAACAGGCCGATGATGTCCTCTGACCTATTCGAGAAGTGGTAGCGGATGCTGCGGACCCCGCGATCGTTGGCGACGACACGGCAGCCGTCGCTGTGGATGAGCCCGCAGATGAACTCCTCCGTCTCCTGATCGACGAGGGCCTGCTGCCATGGTTCGAGTGCGATACGTCTGTGGTGCTTCCGGCCGGGTCCGTGTTGGGGAAACAGACACGGCCAGTGTTTGGAGTAGTGGCCAACCTCAACACATCGTGTCGGTCGCCTGACGATTGCTGCTCGCTGCCGAGGCATGACTGCATCTATCGCCTCACGGCAACGGTCGATGATCGCCGGATACTTGATGTCGAGAACGATCCTGAGTCGCCACACCCGACCCATTCGGGAAATGCACCCGTCACCGAGGTACAGGCCGAGTAGGTAGCAGTAGGCCGGGACCGGAAGTGTCGAGAAGTCGTGTAGAACGCCACATGGTGTGGATGCGCCTGCCCGCCTCAGACATTGGGGCGGATTGCTGCGCCAACCGCGGACGGTCGGTCTCGGCACTCCCGTCTGTCGTGAGATTTTCGCAGTCGTTGAATCCAGCAGCGACAAGGCGCCGTACTTCATCGAATTCCTCCGCTGACCTCATCTCGTGCCCTCTGCTCGGTGATGACTCCAAGCTATGAATGGCCACCGACAAAATTGCCTGCCACGGGCGCGCTACGATTGGCCCGTTCGCGGGCGTGGCGCAATTGGCTGACGCGCCGGCTTTAGGTGCCGGTGTTCGAAAGAACTTGTGGGTTCGAGTCCCACCGCCCGCACAATTGGTAGGGGCATCTCGCCGATTGTGAATCTGGCGACGCAGATCCCTGGTCAGGCGTCTTCAGATTCACAATTGGCGATCGCTACGCCCTAAGCGCCACGACCTAGTCGTCGGACGCGGCCACCAGCGAGTGCAGATGCACGTCGGGGTTGTCGCGTTGGAAGCCCTCAAGCCGCCACTTGGTCGAGAACAGCGCGAGCATGACGCCGTCGGTGCGCGTCAGAACCTCGGCCGACGGCTGGCGCTGGACGAAGTCGGCGTCCTCGGGATCCACGATGCGCGCCACCGTGTAGGGCAGCGACTCCAGCGAGATCGGCGCACTCAGTTCGGTCGCCATCCGGTGGGTGGCCACCTCGAACTGCATGGGTCCGACGGCGGCGAGTACCGGCGCCTGCTCGCCGCGGCGGTCGGAGCGCAGCACCTGCACCACGCCCTCCTGCTCCAACTGCTCGATACCGCGGCGGAACTGCTTGTGCTTGCTCGGGTCGGTGCCCCGGGCCACCGAGAAGTACTCGGGGGAGAAGCTCGGGATCGGTGGGTACTGCACGGGGACATCGCGGAACAGCGTGTCACCCGGTCGCAGGGCGTTGGCGTTGGCCAACCCGATGACGTCACCGGGCCACGCGGTGTCCAGAGTGGAGCGCTGCTGGCCGAACACCGACTGCGCGTACTTGGTGACGAACGGCTTGCCCGTCGTCGCATGGGTGAGGACGTCACCCCGCTCGAATGTGCCCGAGCAGACCCGCGCGTAGGCGATGCGGTCGCGGTGGGACGAGTCCATACCGGCCTGCACCTTGAAGACGAAGGCGCTGAACGGCGCCACCGTGGCGCGCCGGTTGCCGTCGACGTCGACCTGTCCGTCGGGCGCCGGAGCGAGTTGGACCAGCACGTCGAGCAGCTGGTTGACGCCGAAGTTCAACGCCGCCGAGGTGAACAGGACTGGCGTGGACTCACAGCCCAGGAAGGTCTCCTGGTCGTAGTCGGCGCCATCGGCCTCGAGCAGTTCGGACTCCTCGACCGAGCGGTCCCAGTCGATGCCCGCCGAGGCGTGGGCGTTCTCCGGGGTGATGTGCTCCTCGGGCGCGGCCTTCGCCCCACCGGCCGTGCGGGTGAACCGGATGAAGTTCCCGGTCCGCCGATCCAGCACGCCCTTGAAGTCACCGGCGATACCGACCGGCCACGTCAATGGCGTTGGGCGCAGCCCGATCCGGGCCGCGATCTCGTCCATCAGCTCGAGTGGGTCACGACCGGGGCGGTCCCACTTGTTGATCACGGTGATGATCGGGATCCGGCGGTGACGGCAGACCTGAAACAGCTTGAGGGTCTGTGGCTCGAGGCCCTTGGCGGCGTCGATCAGCATCACCGCGCAGTCGACGGCGGTCAGGACGCGGTAGGTGTCCTCGGAGAAGTCGGCGTGGCCCGGGGTGTCGAGCAGGTTGATGACGCAGTCGCGCCCCGCTGTCGAGTAGGGGAACTGGAGCGCCGTCGACGTGATGGAGATGCCTCGGGCCTTCTCCATGTCCATCCAGTCCGACACGGTGGCGCGGCGGCCGGCCTTGCCGTGGATGGCACCGGCCTCGGTGATGGCGTTGGCATGCAGGACGAGCGCTTCGGTGAGCGTCGACTTGCCTGCGTCGGGGTGGCTGATGACGGCGAACGTCCTGCGCCGCCGGGCCTCGGTGGCTATGCGTTCTGCCGCGCGTCCCTCGGCGGCTGCCGGGACGACCGGGGCGTTTTCAATCATTGAGTACCGATGATATTGGCGGCGCCCACCAAACCCGTAATCGTGTCGGTCAGGCCACCGCGGTACACGCTGGTCACCGCCGGTGAGTGGCTACCTCCGCAGGCGCGCAAGCACCTGGCGCACCACCGAGGGCGACGCGCCCACCGGCGGGTGCCGGTCCACATAGGGCCACGGCGTGTTGCGTTCCGGAACCGAGGATGCCCGCGCCTGCTTGAGCTGCATGCGCAGGTGAGCCCGCAGGTCGTGCAGGTCGGGGTCCGGCCACCGGTTGTCGGCCTCGACCGGATCGGACGTCAGGTCGTAGAGCTCCCACTGATCGTCGAGGGGATCCGTCCGGTACGCCTCGCCGCCGATCCCGTTCGCCGCCAGGTGACGCACACCAGGCTGCGTCCAGGTGGCCGGGTCGTCGAACGTGCGCACCAGCTTCCACAGGTGCCCCGCGCCGCCGGGGGCGTCGACGTCATCGACTCGGACCACCAGTCCCTCGAAGTTCGCGCCGACGTGCGCGGGCAGCGTGATGCGCAGCGGTGCGGGCGGGTTCTCGGTGACGCCCAGTTGCCTGGCGCCGCCGGACGCCCCGGTGTCTCCCTCGAGCACGTTGTCGCGTGTCATCAGGTAGACCGCCCGGCCCTCGTCGGCCGGCGCGCCGTCGACCACCGGCATCAAGTCCGTGCCCGGGAGCGGATGCACCTCGGTGAACGTCTCGGCGAGCGCCGTGGCCGTCGCGTCGATGTCGACACCCGCCGCCGAGAGCAGTGTCGGCACCAGGTCGACATGCGATGTCGGCGCGGAGACGGTGCGTGGCTGCGTCGCGTGCGCACCGGTGCGGACGATGACGAACGGCACCCGGGTGGCCTCGTCGTACATGTTGAACCACTTCTGGTGCAGCCCGCCGTGTGCGCCGAGCAGCTCACCGTGATCGGACGTGCGGACCAGGACCGCGTCCTCGGAACCGCCGTCGGTGACGGCACGTCGGACTCGATCGAGTGGCCCGTCGACCTCGGCGTGCAGGCGGTAGTAGAGGTCGCGGTAGCGCTGCGCGTTGCGCTTGTAGGTGCGCCCGACGACGGGTGCCGGGCCGTATCCGGAGTAGTAGGTCTCGCGGAAGGCGATCTGCGCGGCCGGTTTGGTCGACAGGTCCTCCCTCGCGGTCGGCGGTGCGGGCACGCTCGGCGGATCCAGGGGTGAGGGCTCGATCGGGCTGCGGCGCACCCAGGCGGGGAACAGCACGATGTCGTGCGGGTTGACGAAGCTGGCCACCAGTAGGAACGGGCGCAGCGCCTCCTCGTCACCGGCGCGGCGACGCTCATAGCGATCGCCCAGCCACGCGACGATCCGGTCGGCGAACAGGTTGTCGCGCCGAAAACCGCTGTTGGCCATGGCCGCACCGTGTGGCTCCGGGCCCACCCACCCCGAGAAGCCGTAGGGCCCGAGGGGATCGGCCTCGAGGTAGCGGGCGACAGCGGCGGGGTCGATCACGCCCTCGTCGTCGTTGGTGGCCAACGGCTCACCGGTCGTCGGATCCTCGAGATCGGCGTGGCTGATGTGCCACTTGCCGTCGTAGTGGGTGTCATAGCCCGCGGCACGGAACCAGTTGCCCAGGGTGGGCACCTCGCCGCGGCGCAACCAGCGCAGCCGCGAATCGTCGTAGCGCTTGCCGATGCCATCGGTTTGGGTGACCCCGTGCAGATCCGGGTACTGGCCGGTGAAGATCGTCGGGCGGCTCGGCACGCACGCCAGCGACCCGGTGTAGTGCCTGGTGAAGTTGACGCCGTGCTCGTCGAACCAGCGTCGGCCGGTCAGCGTGCGCTGCCGCCAGGTGAGCACCTCGTCGGACTCATACGGCGGTGTGGCGCGCTCCTCGTCGGTCATGAGGATGACGATGTCGGGGTGCGCACGCGAGGAGCGAATGGTGTCACGGTGAGCCATGCGTGTTCTCCAGATGTCGAGCCAGCCCAGCGAGCATCGAGTCGGACTGCTTGACCATGACACGGCACACGATTCGCTCGGCGGTGCGTGCCAGCGGGTTGGCTCCCACCTCGACGGTGCTGGTGAGCGTCACCACCGTTGCCGTGCCGGCGGGCCGCAGGGTCCAGCGGTTGGCGACGTGGCGCAGTCGGCGTGGCAGTCCCTCGATGTCGTAGGCGAGGGTTTCCGGTGCATCCGCCTCGGTGATGCGCTCGACCAGGACGTTGCGGCCGACCTGGACGCGGCGGGTCGTGCCCGCTGACACCCCGTCCGCACCGTGGTTCAGGATGCACGAGTGGTCGACGCCGTCCGCCCAGCTACTGAGCGCACCGAAATCGGCGAGGACGTCCCAGATCGCCTGAGGCGAGGCAGAAATCGTGGCATCGCGGGTGATGACCGACACGGCACCCATCAAACACCATCGCGGGTGGTGGTGCGTCCGACTCGCGAATGCCCGGCCCGCCTCAGATCATGTCGTTGCGCGTCAGCCACCGCATCACCGGCCATCCGATGAACACCGGCAGCCAGCAGGTCAGCACGCGGTACAGCAGTACCGACGGAACGGCCACCGCCGCCGGGACCCCGAACGCGGCGAGGCCACCGATCAGCGCGGCCTCCACAGCGCCGACACCGCCCGGGGTGGGCGCGGCGGAGGCCAGCGTCCCGCCGATCATCGTCACCACGGTGACCGTGACGAACGAGACGTCGCCACCGAACGCCTCGACGCTGGCCCACAGTGCCAGTGCCGCTCCCAGAGTGGTTGCGCCGCAACCCAGCACGATCAATGCCAGGCGTTTGGGCTCGCGAACCAGGTCGGCCAGATCCTGGCCGACCTCCTTGAGTCTCGGCCCCACCTCGGTGCCCAGCCAGCGGCGTGCCTTCGGCACCAGCATGAACGTGCCCACCACACCCAGTGCCGCGCCGGCGATCAGGTACAGCACCGTGGCCGATGGCACGAAGTGGGACAGGTTCGCCGATGCCCCCGCCACGGCGCTGAAGAAGATCAGCAGCGCCACATGGGTGATCACCTGCACCGACTGCTGCAGCGCCACGGCCGCCGTGGCGCGCACCGTGCCGAGGCCGGACTTCTGCAGGAAGCGCGTGCTGAGCGCAAGGCCGCCAACCCCGGCGGGCGTCGTGGTGGCCGCGAACGTGTTGGCCACCTGCATGATTGTGAGGTTCTTGAAGTTCACCTGTTCCGAGGCGCAGGCCCACAGAGCGGCAGCCGCGCCGACGTAGGTCAACGCGGACACCGCGAGGCCGAGCAGCGCCCACCACCAGTTCGCGGTCCGGAGTTCGGCGAAGAACGCGGGCACCGTGCTGATGAACGGATACGCGACGTAGACCAGGGCCACCAGCAGCACCATCTGGATCAACTGGTTTCGGGTGAACCGGGTGATGGTCTCGGTCTGGATCTGGTCGGCGCCGGTCTGGCGCTTCACCTCGTCTCGCGCGCTGGTGACCGACGTCTTGATATCGATCACAGACTTTCTGATCCGTTGTGGCATGGCCGATTTGGTCAACCGCCGCGATGCGGTCAAAACGGTGTCACGGCCGAAGGAGGTGATCGCAGCGGTGACCGCCGGTTTCGCGCCGTGCAGCGCCGTCGTCGTCACCAACAACTGGGCGATATCGGATTGCAGCTGGGTGTCGGATGCGCCGTACTCGGAGTTGTCGAACCCGCCGAAGCGCGCCTTGTCCTCATCGAGGGTGATCTTCACCGCACGCAGGTCACCGTGGGAGATCTGGTGATCATGCAACTGCCGCAATGACTCCCACGCCGTCTCCACCGGATCATCACCCGACAGTGCGTCACCGCGGGGCCAGGTGTGCGCGTAGAGCGTCCAGCCACGATCCAGCGCCGCCACCGCCATGGTGGTGGTGTTCGACAGGCCGAGGTCGTCGACGGCGATCGTCATCAACGCCCGGTGTTCGACGGCGCGGCGCATCGACGTCTGCAGCGGCCCGGTCTCGTTCCTGCGCAGGCGAAGGTAGCGCCAGATCTGCCGCAACGCGCCGCCGCTGCGCTGATTCGGACCGTACAACTCGACGACGGCGGGGTCGTCGGAGCCCTCGCACGTCGCGGACAGCACCAGGGGCCCCGGCCCGGCCGGGCGTAGTACCTGCAATGCGGTGACGGTGAATTGGCGCCGTCCCAATGCGCGGACCGCCTCCACGAGTGGCACTTCCAGCGCTGGCGTGCCGACCAGCAGAACCGTCAACGCGCCGACGAACCAACCGACCGACAGGCCCAACACCGACCTGGCCGGCACGACGGCGCTGACCACCAGGTGGATCGGCACGAATGCCAGCAGCAGGGTCCACCACCAGCGGCGCCAGCGGGCGGGCACCCAGGGACCCGAGACGGTGAGCATCGCGGCCAGCATGGCGATCCACCGCGGATCGTCGAGGAACTGCGACAGCGTGGTGTTGAGCCGGTCGAACAGATCGAAATGCCAACGAGGTGCTGCGATGCCGTTCGCCGTGATGGACAGCGCGAGGATCGAGACCATCCCGGCCGCCGCGTAGGCCCCGAGCAGTTTGAACTGCCGCGAGATGATCAGCCCGATCAGGATCACGAACGGCAGCGCCAGGATGGTGATGCCGTACGCCAGGTACACCAGGTTCGACTGTGTGGGCGTCAGCACTCCCACGATGTTGGAGATCGACTTCTCCAGCCCCACCCAGTCGTTGCGGGTGATCAGGGAGCTGGTGATCACGACGGCCAGCAGCACCGTCGCGACGGCGAGTCGCAGGATGTCGTTGGTTCGCCGGGTCAGCGGTTGCAGCAGCCTGCCTGCAACTGTGATCTCCCGGCCGTCGACTCGCACGCCCTCAGCATCCCTGGCCGGGCGGTGCTATCGGGTGCGAAACGCCGGTCAGGGGATGAGAGCTGGACGCAGGAAGGCGCCGGAGACCGCGATCGCCGGTGCCGAGGAGTCTCCGCCGACCACCAGCGTCGCGAACGCGATATCACCCGCGATACCGGCGAACCAGCCGTGCGAATGAGTGTTGTCGCCGAATTCGGCGGTGCCCGTCTTGCCGCCGAGACCGGGCACGTCCCGCAGTTCGGTGGCCGTGCCGTCGGACACGGTCTGCAGCATCATCGCGCGCAGGCTGTCGGCGATGGCGGGCGGAATCTGCTCCGATGGGGTGTCGGCGGTGGTCTTCTCGTCGATGACCAGGGTCGGGGTGATGGTCGACCCGTGTCCGAGGCTCGCCTCGGCGACAGCGAGTCCGAACGGGCTGACAGTCACGGTGCCCTGGCCGATCCCGTTCTCCACCTTCAGTGCCGGGGTGTCGGCATTGGGCACGTTGCCCGTGATGGTGGTCAGCCCCGGGATGACGAAGTCGACACCGATCCCGAACATCCGGGCGGTCTTCGGCAGCGCGTCGGCTGGCAGCTTGTCAGACATCACCGCCATCGTCGTGTTGCAGGAGTGGGAGAACGCCGTCGTCAACGGCACAGTGCCCAAGTCGAATTCGTCGTCGTTGGGGATGGTGCGGTTCTCGACGGTGACGCGGCCCGGGCACGGTTCCGGGGTGTCCGGCGTGGCAAGGCCCGCCTGCAACGCCGCCGCGGTGGTGATGGTCTTGAATGTCGAACCCGGCGGATAGGAGCCGGTGAAGGCGATTGGCCCCTGCGCGTCGGCGGCTGGGTTCTGCGCCGCGGCCAGGATCCCACCCGTCGATGGCGAGATCGCCACGACGACCGCGGCCCTCGGCTCAGCGGCCACCGCCTGCTGGGCGAGCATCTGCAACCGGGTGTCGAGGGTGGTGCGGATCGGCTTGGTGTCACCGGGCTGTGCCGACTCCAGCACGTCGACCGGCTGACCCTCGTCGTCGACCAGGTCCACCGACCACCCGGCGCTCGCGTCGATCGTCTTCTGCCAGATCTCCTGCAGCCCGCTGATGGCGGGGGAGGACAGCTCGCGGTTGGCGGTGAGCAGGGCGCCCTGCTCGGCCACGCTCACGCCGGGAATCTGGGCGAGTTGGTCGGCCACCAGGTCCAGGTCGGCCTGCCGCAGCCTGATCACCGTGACGACGTCGTCGGAGTTGCCGTCGAACTGGGCGGTGATGGTCTCGGCGGTGATCGTCGGCTCGAACTGGGCCAACACCGGCGCGAGCGCGGGTGCGGCGGCAAGGTGCTCGCGCGTCAGGTTGACGACGCCGACGGTCTGCCAGGTCAGTAGGGGTTGGCCGTCTCGGTCGACGACCGGGGTGAGGAAGTTCTTGTCGTCGCTGTACTGGAACGACACGCCTGGAGCGAGCTTGGGATGCAGTGCGGTGGGTGACCACTGGACGTGCCAGTCATCACCGCCCTTGGTGGCGGTCGCCGTCGCCTCGTAGTGCAGGGTGCGGTCGGGGCCGAACGTCCACGTGTAGCCGAGCTTGGTCGTTGCCTGGTTCTCGGCCGGGTCATCCGGCTCGGCGACGTCGACGGTGACCGACGCGTTCTTGCCCATACCGTCGAACATCGATGTGATGACGGGAGTCGCTGCGTCCGGGTCATCGGTTGCGGCGGCAGCGGCGCCCGCGTCCCTGCGTTGCAGCGCTTCAGCGAATGCCCGCAGTGCATCGTCCGGGCCGCTGCTGGAGAACAGCGAACATCCCGTCGATCCGAGGAGTAGGACACCAATCAGCAGAACCAGCGCGCAACGTTTCGTCATGACCCCTCGAGGCTAGCCAGCCGCCTCCCGATCATCGAACGTCCTGGCGGTGACGGTGTGTCAGGCCCTGATCCACTCCACCGTGAGTTCGTCGCGCTCGCCGAAGCGCTCCAGGTGGCGGCCCACGACATCCTCGTAGGTGGCGATCGCCTCAGGTGTCGAGCGGATCTCGATGAGCAATGCCGACGGTGACGAGGTCAACGTCACGTGTGCCGCGCCGTCACCCATCTCCAGCGTGCCGGACTCGGTTGCTTCGTCCCACGCGCCGACCGCCTTGCGGCCCAGGTGCGATACCAACTGCTTGCCGTATCGCGGGGCACGCTCGGTGGCCACCGTCGCGACACTCGTCACCTCTGACATGTCGTGCTCACTTTCGCTCGTTGACGACCCGCGCCGACCGGCGCAGGCGAAGGCCAGCACGGCGAGCGTGCTCGCGCAGACCATGACGATCGCCGCGGGTACGGCCGTGGCCTCGCCTGCGATGCTCACCAGGGGAGTGACCGCAGCGGCGAGTCCGAATTGCGTCGCGCCCAGTGCCGCCGAGGCCGTGCCCGCAGCGCGGGGTGCCGCGCCCAGTGCCAGCGCGGTGGTGTTGCCGAAGACCAGCCCCATGCTGCCCACCGTCACCAATAGTGGCAGGGCGAGCCAGCCCGCGGCGACACCCGATGTCGCCAACACCAGCAGCGTCACGGTCGCGTCCAGGCCCAGACCCAGACCGATTCCGGCAAGGCGCCGGACGTCGTGCCGGGTGGTCAGGCGCGCTGACAGCGCGCTCATGCTCAGCAACGCAAGCGCATTCACGCCGAACATGGCGCCGTACTGGCCGGCGCTGAGTCCCATCATGGTCTGGTAGATGAACGGCGACGCGGAGATGTAGGCCATCATCGTGGCGAATGCGCAGCAGAATGCCGCGGCGTTGCCGAGGTAGGTCCGGCTCGTCAGATCGCGCAGCGGTGACCCCAGTGCGGCACGTGACGATCGCAGTTCGGCGCGCCGATACTCGGTGTGCGTCTCGCGCACGATCGACAGCACCGCCAGCAGCATCAGCGTCGACAGGGCGAGGATGACGGCCAGCGCCCCGCGCCATCCGATTGGCCCGACCAGGAATCCGCCCGCCAGGGGCGCGATGACCGGTGCGACCCCGCCGACGATCATCATCAGGCTGAATGCCCTTGCGGCGGCCTTGCCCGTCGCGAGGTCGGCGATGATGGCGCGTCCGATGACCATGCCCGCCGCCCCGGCGAAGCCCTGGACGAACCGCGCTCCGATCAGCACCTCGACGGTGGGTGCGAACACGGTTGCGGCACTGGCGACTACGCATACCGTCGCCCCGACGAGTAGGGGCCGCACCCGGCCGAACCTGTCGGACAACGGGCCGAAGAGAAGTTGGCCGAATGCCAGCCCGAGCAGGAACGCGGTCAGCGTCAGTTGTACGGCCGTCGCGGAGGTGCCCAGGTCGGTCACCATCGTCGGGAACGCGGGCAGATACAGATCCGTGGCGAAGGGCGCGACCGCGGACAGCAGCGCCAGTGTCACCAGCAGGGTTGCGGTGATGGTCCGCTCGCGGTCGGTCCGGGGGGACGTGTCTAGGGCCGCTGTCACGGATCACCTCCAATTAGTTATCAAATGATACTTATTAAAGTACAACAATCGGGGTAGTCTTGGCCAGATGAGTGAGGGCGATGATGGTCACACCGAGGACCGCATGGCGGACCTGGCCGACCTGATCCTGGCGCTGGCACGCACGATCAGCACCGAGGCGCATCTGGATGCTCAGGTCGTGGAACTCACGGCAACCGAGATCAACGTCATGCGATTCATCGACCGTCACCCGGGTGCATCGCCCACCGCGGTGGCTGCCGCCACCGGCCTGCAGCGCAGCAATCTCAGCCGCGCCGTGCGTTCCCTGGAGGAGAAGGGGCTGGTCTCCAGGTCCGTCGGCGGGGGTGACGCACGGCAGGCGCAGTTGAACCCGACCCCGCGCGCGGAGGCCAATCTTCGTCGGCTGCGGGCGAATTGGTCGCGGCTGTTGGGCAATGCCGGCGCGGACCGGCGCAACCTCGATTCGGCGCTGACGCTGCTGGCCGAACTCGAAGTCGGCCTGGCGGAGGGCTGACAGCCATGCCCACTCTGCTCTCGCTGAACGTCGGTACGCCAAAGGACGTCGCGTGGCGGGGCCGGGTCGTTCACACCGGCGCGTGGAAGCAGCCCGTCGATGGTCCTCGAATGGTGCGAAGGCTCAACGTCGACGGTGATGGCCAAGGGGACCTGGGTGGGCACGGCGGTGAGAATCGGGCCGTCCTGGTGTATCAGGACGCGTCCTACCGCCATTGGACCGCCGAACTCGGACGTGACGACCTGGCACCGGGACACTTCGGCGAGAACTTCACCGTCGACGGTCTACCCGACGACGAGGTCTGCATCGGCGACCGCTACCGGATCGGTGATGCTGTCTTCGAGGTCACCCAGCCCCGGGTCACCTGCTATCGCGTCGGCATGCGACTGGCAGTGCCGAACATGGCCTCGCTGCTGGTGTCTCACCGACGCCCGGGCTTCTACCTCCGTGTCGTCACCGAAGGCGAGGTGGCCGCGGGCCAGGAGATCGTGAAGATCGCCGACGGTCCCGAGTCGGTCACCGTCGCAGAGATCGACGCACTGCTCTACCTGCCCGGTCATCCCCACGACGCCCTCGAGCGCGCACTGCGGATACCCGCGCTGAGTCCGGGGTGGAAGGCCTCCCTCGAGAACCTGATCAACCAGGGGCAGGGCCCGGCGACATCGAACGGAAACACGGGGCTGACTGGCGCGGCGGCCAGTCCGCCGCCGGCGTGGTCCGGTTTCCGGCCATTGGTGGTCACCTCGATCAATGACGAGAGCGCCCGTGTCCGATCGGTGGTGCTGGCCGCCCCCGATGGGGCACGGTTGCCGAATTGGCGTGCTGGCCAGTCAATCGCATTGCGGTTGCGGTCCGAGCCGGATGGCGGCTTCGTGCTGCGCAACTACTCGCTGTCCAACGCGCCGGACTCCGGCGCCTACCGTATCGGCGTCAAGCGGGAACCGAACGGGCGCGGCAGCGGATACCTTCACACCCGGGTCGCGGTCGGCGACGTGCTCGACGTCGCCGCGCCGCGGGGCACGTTCTTTCTCGCCGACGGCGACGGCCCGGTGCTCCTGTTGTCGGCGGGTGTCGGGATCACGCCGGTGCTGTCGATGCTGCACACGCTCGCCGAGTCGGCGTCGCCGCGGGAGGTCTGGTGGCTGCACGGCGCCAGAGACGGCACGGAGCATCCGTTCGCCGCCGAGTGCCGTGATGTTCTGCGCCAGTTGCCCGGTGGTCATCTGCACGTCTTCTACAGCCGTCCCGGTGTCTCCGACCGGCTGGGCTCGGACTACACGGCGCTCGGCCGGCTGTCGTTCGAGGCGCTCGCGACACTGGGACCGCCGCGGGACTGCGACGCGTACCTGTGTGGCCCCGCCGACTTCATGGCGGCGCTGAGCACCGGACTGGTGGACTACGGTCTCACTGCCGGCCGCATTCACAGTGAGACCTTCGGTGCTGCAGCAGCGCTCACCCCGGGGATCACCGCGACAGCGTCCGTCGCACCGCATACGCCATCCGGTCCTGCAGGGTCGGGCCCCGGCGTTGGCTTCGCCCGCAGCGGCCTCACGGTGCCGTGGGGTTCGCAGTACGAGAGCCTGCTCGAGTTCGCCGAGGCGTGCGATGTGCCCACCAGGTGGTCGTGCCGAACGGGGGTGTGTCACAACTGTGAGACAGCGCTGCTGTCGGGGGCGGTTCGCTACGACCCCGAGCCGCTCGAGCCGCCCGCGCAGGGAAACGTCCTGATCTGCTGCTCGGTTCCCGCCGAGGAGGTCGTCCTCGACCTCTGACCGCATCAGGTCAACTTGAAGCCGGTGTAGCCGCCCGCGGCGATCTCATCGCAGCGTCGCCGGTACTCCGGGATGCCTGCGGTGTAGCCCATGTACATCCGCTTCTTGCCTGGCACGTTGCCGCCGTTGTACCAGGAGTTGCACGACGGATCCATGAGCACCGTCGCCTCGACTATCGACGTCGCGTGCTCGATCCACTCGATTTGCGCCTCGGGAAGCGCCTCGATCTCGCGGTACCCGTTGGCGCGCAGGTGATCGAGGCAGTCCGCGATCCACTCCACATGCTGCTCGAGCGCGGTGAGGAAGTTCGTGGCCGCTGACGGGCTGCCCGGCCCCTGCACGACGAACAGGTTCGGGAACCCGGCCACCGCGAGGCCGAGGTAGGACAGCGGACCCTCGCTGGCCCAGAAGTCCTTGAGCAGCACGCCGTCTCGGCCGCGAACGTCGATGCGGGTCAATGCGCCCGTCATGGCGTCGAAGCCGGTGGCGTAGACGATCACGTCGAGGTCGAACGAGCCCTGCTCGGTTGCGATGCCCGTCGGCGTCACCGCCGTGATCGGCCCCCTGCGCAGGTCGATGAGGGTGACGTTGTCACGGTTGTAGGTCTCGTAATAGCCCTGGTCGATGATCGGGCGCTTGCAGCCGAACGGGTGCGTGGGCACCAGCGCCGCCGCGGTCTCCGGGTCTGCCACGATGCGGGCGATCGCCTCGCCGTACAGCGCGGTGGCCATCCGGTTGGCCTCGATGTCGAAGAAGATGTCACCCCAGTTGAGGGCGCCCATAACACCATTCGCCTCGATGGCGGCCAGTTGCTCCTCGCGTGAGGCCGACTTGATGGGCGGCTGGCTGAGCATGTCGATGAGGACCGAGAACGCCGATAGGCGCGCCGCACCGACGGCGCTGTTGCGCTGCGCCTCCCGGATCTGGCCGTAGTTGGCCTTCATATCGTCGAGTTCGGCCGGCTCGATCGGTTGCACCGCCCACGGCAGCGTGAAGGCCGGCGAGCGCTGGAACACCGTGAGTTGGCTCGCCTCCTTCGCCACCACCGGGATGAGTTGGACTCCGGTGGAACCAGTTCCGATGACACCGACACGCGTGCCGGTGAAGTCGAAGCCGTCGGCGGGCCAACGGCTGGTGTACAAGGAGGTACCGGCGAACGTGTCCTTGCCATCGATGTCGGGTTCCAGCGGCACCGACAGGATCCCCGATGCGGCGACGACAAACGGGGCGACGACGCGCTGCCCGTCCGCGGTGTCCAGACGCCACTGCGCGGCGTCCTCATCGAATGTCATCGCGACGACCTCGGTGTGCAACCGAATATCCCTGCGGAGGTCGAGGCGGTCGGCGACGAAGTTCAGGTAGCGCTCGATCTCGGGCTGCGCAGGCATCGACTCGGTCCAGACCCACTCCTGCTGGATCTCCTCGGAGAAGCTGTAGGAGTACTCGATGCTCTCGATGTCGCAGCGCGCGCCCGGGTACCGGTTGAACAGCCACGTGCCGCCGACGGCGCCTGCGCGCTCCAGCACGCACGTGCGCAGGCCGCGGCGACGCAGTTCGTAAAGCATGTAGAGGCCCGAGAAGCCCGCGCCGATGATCACGGCGTCGTACCGGGTGTCGTCGTCGACAGCCGCCATCTGGTCCTCCTGGGGACGAGTTCCGCCCCACCTTATCGAAAGCCATACAGTATGCAAGAGGGTTCGGGGGCGCTGGAGTAGTGTGCACGGTGTGAGAGCGGCCCTCGGGTGGGGAGTCATCGCCGCTGCCGCGCTCGGCGCGCTGAGCCCGGCGGTGCCCTCGTGGGCCGATGACTGTGCGGACGGTTACCTCGTGCGGTGTACGGAGAACGGGTCGTCGCGCCACATCACGAATCCCGGTGTCAGCCGCCCCGTCGGGCAGGTGCCGACCGTGCAGGGCGTGCCATGTACGGGCAATCACCTTGGTGTCTGCATCGCGCTGACTCAGGCCAGCGGAGGATCGTTTCCCGGTCTGACGACAGGCCCCGTGCTCGGTCCGGGCGCGGTCATCAGAAACAGGCCCTAGCCGTACCGCGCGGCAAGTCGCCTGCGGTGTTCGGACGGCGACCCGAACAGTGCGCGGTTCAGCGCGGCGCGCTTGAGGTAGACGTGCACACCGCTCTCCCAGGTGTAGCCGATTCCGCCGTGCAGCTGCATGGCCTTGCCCGCGACGTCGACCGCCATGGAGGTGGCGTACGACTTGGCCATCGCCGTCGTCACGGCCGCATCGAGTCCCGCGGCCACGTCCGCCACTGCCGCCTCGACCAACTGTCGTGCCACCGCGATGTGCACCAGCATGTCCGCACACGCGTGCTTGACCGCCTGGAAGGATCCGATCGCCCGGCCGAACTGGTTGCGCACGCTGGTGTAGTCGACGGTGCGTGCCAGCATCGCCTCGGCCAACCCAAGGCTGTCGCACGCGACCGAGACCGCCGCGCGGTGGCCCAGCGCATCGGGATCGACTATCGGGGACCAGGACTGCGACACCGGTGTCCGATCGGTCGTGACGACGGCAAGCGAGCGCGTCTCGTCCAGTGCCGGTTGTGGCGTGATCGTCGCCGCAGAGGGCACGACGAGAACTTGGGCACCGTCGGGGTCGCGGGCCAGCAGCAGCAGGTGGTCGGCGCCGTCGGCGTCGAGGACGAACTCCGCCCGTCCCGACACGACGAGGCCATCGGTGCCGTGCTCGAGGGTGAATCCGGATGCCAACGCGGCGCTCTCGCCCGCGGCCAGCCGTCCCAGCAGTGTGTTCCGGGATTCGTTGGGCGACAGCGCCGTCAGCGCGCCGACGGCCAGCGTGGTGCCGAGAAACCGACTGGCCGTTGCGGCGCGGCCGATCTCCTCGAGCACGATCGCGGTCTCGACGAAGGTCGCGCCTGCACCGCCGAACGCCTCCGGAACCTCGAGGCCGGCCCATCCCGCGGCGGTGATCTGCGCCCAGTCGACTGGGGCGTGGGCGAGCATGTCGCGTGACACGGCCCGCAGTTCGTCGTGGATCTCGCGGAAGTCCTCGCTCACTGCGGCACCGGCTCTCGCGGCAGTCCGAGTCCACGCTCACCGATGATGGTGCGCTGAATCTCGCTGGCCCCGCCGGGAATGGTCCACTCCCACGATCCGATGAAGTCGAGCATCCACGCGCCCGACTCCCACCCGCTCGACATCGGCTTGGCCAGCACGGTGTGCGCGTGCAGACCACTGATCTCGGCGCCGAAGTCGGTCATGCGCTGCAGCAACTCGCTGTAGAAGAGCTTCACGATCGACGCGTCGGCGGGACCCACGGCGCTGCCGTCGTGCCCCTCGACGACCTTGCGGCACAGCCCGCGCAACCCGCTGATGTCGGTCTCGAACCGGGCCAGGGAATCACGTACGGCGGAGTCGTCGAGGGGGCGTGTGCCGTCCTCACGTACGCGCGCGCACTCCTGCACCAACCATCGGAAGCCGGCGTTGCCGAGCCTCTCGGCCAGTTCCAGCATCGTCGTTCCGCGTTCGGCGCCCAACGTTGCCTGCGCCACCTGCCATCCGTCATTCTCCGGCCCGATGAGGTTCTCTGCGGGGATCACCACGTCGTTGAGGAACACCTCGCAGAAGTGTGAGTCACCCACGGCGTTGCGGATGGGGCGTACGTCGATGCCGGGGGAGGTCATGTCCATCAGGAAGTACGAGATGCCCTTGCGCTTGGCCGCATCCGGATCGGTGCGGGCCAGAAGCAGGCACCAGTCGGCGTGCATTCCGCCGCTGGCCCACAGCTTCTGGCCGTTGACCACGAAGGTGTCGCCGTCGCGTCTGGCCGTGGTGCGCAGGGCGGCCAGGTCCGAGCCGGCCTCGGGCTCGGAGAAGCCCTGCACCCAGATCTCGCCATTGAGGATTGCGGGCAGGTGCCGCTCGCGTTGCGCGTCAGTGCCTGCGACCAGCAGAGTGGAGGCGGCATGGTGAATCCCGACGAACGCCAACACCAGCCGTGGCGCATCGTGCGCTGCGAGTTCCTGGTAGAGCACGATCTGCTCGGCGACCGACATACCGCCACCCCACTCGGTGGGCCAGTGCGGCACGGCGAAGCCCGCCGTGTGCAGCTCGGCGAACCACGACTTCTGGAACGCGACGAACTCCTCATCGCCGACGCCTGTCTGCCGGGCCCGCCAGTCAGGCGGAACGTGCTCGACGCACCACTGCCGCACCCGGTTTCGGAACTCCGCAAGGTCGGTTGTCATCGCGCGACATCCCGCTCGGGTGTGTACAGGCCGGTCAGGCCGCGGCGGTCGACGCGGGTGGTCAGCAGATCGCGGGTGGCCGAGAGGCCGAGCGGCAGGCGCCGCAGCGGTTGGCTGTGGCGCGACAGCCACGACAACGTGGTCTCGTCGCAGAAGCCGATGGCACCGTGGAGCTGATGGGTGACGCGGAAGACCACCTCGGCGGCCTCCAGTGCGGCCATCCGCAGGGCCAGGGCGTCGTCGAGTGCCTCGGGGCGTCCGGTGCCGACGCTCCACAGCGTGTACTTGGCCAGCATGTCGAGGCCCGCGCGCTCCACCTCGGCGTCCGTCAGCTGAAACTGCACGCTCTGGAATGACGACAGCTGCTGGCCGAACTGCTGGCGCATCTGGACGTGGCTGATGGTGAGTTCGATTGCCCGGTCCAGCATTCCGAGAAGCGTCCAGCAGGGCAGGGTCAAAGACAGCGGGAGGTCGGCCGCGCCGTCGTCGTCACGTGCGGTCAACTCCAGCACGCTGGTGAAGGCGGGACCGGGGTGGGTCGTTCCGGTGACGGTGTGCCTGCGGCCATCCAATGTCACCGCGGCCCAGCGCCCGTCGATACCGGTGACGGTCGCAGTCGGGCGGGGTTGCGCGACGACGAGTAGGCCGTCAACGTCGAGGTCACTCGGCCGCGCTAGGCGCTCGGCGACGGGGTAGGGGAGCGCCCAGTAGCCCGCGCTGCGGCACAGCGCGGCGGCGGCCTCCAGGAAGTCGGCATCATCGCGTGGTTCGAGATCCCACGCGCCGAGTTCGGCGAGAACACCGCCGACAAGGGCCTCGCGGATGGTGGGATCTGCCTCGGCGCGCTGCACCAGGTCGTCGCCGCCCGCGGCCTCGAAGGCGCGGCGGGCCTGCACGCCGTACTCCCTGGCCTCGTCACTCAGATCGATGATCACTTCGCCGCCAACAGGGTTCGAGCCAACAGGATCCGCTGCATCTCGATGCTGCCCGAGGACACCGTCGAGGCCTGCGAGTAGCGCCAGTGATCCTCGGCCTCGCCTCGGAATACCGCGGCGATACCGGTTGCCTGGGCCGGGATCTCGGCGCTGATCTCCATCAGTACCTCCGCGCTGTCCTGGTCGAGTTTGGTGACGGCGATGCGATAGGACGCGGCATCGGTCGGCTTCACCTGGCCGCTGGCCTGCAGTGCCACGACGCGGTAAGCCAGTAGCCGAGCGCGGCGACAGTGCGTCAGCATGCGCGCCCAGCGGCCCCGCAGTTCGACGGGTAGGCGGTCCCAGTCGTCGCCGAGAGCTTCGGGTGCCATGTGCAGCAGGCGTTCACAGCGGGCGTACCGGGCGATGCCGACCCGTTCGAAGGCCAGCACGTTCTGCACGATCGACCAGCCGTCGTCGACGGTTCCCAGCACGTCGGCGTCGGTGACGCGAAGGTCGTCGAAGAACACCTCGTTGAGGTGGTGCGGCCCCAACATGGTGCCGATCGGGCGCACGGTGATCGCCGGATCGGACATCGGGACCAGGAAGATCGTCAGGCCCTGTTGCTTCTTGGTGACGGCACCCTCACCCACCCGGGTGGTGCGCGCCAGCAGGAAGCACCACTGCGCCATGGTCGCGTACGACGTCCAGATCTTCTGCCCGTTGATGCGCCAGCCGTCGCCGTCACGGGTCGCGGTGGTCCGCAGCGACGCCAGGTCGGAACCGGCCTCGGGCTCGCTGAAGCCCTGACACCAGATGACCTCACCGCGTGCGATCGGCGGCAGGTGCTGACGCTGTTGCTCGGGTGTGCCGTGCCGCATCAGGGTCGGGCCCACCCAGTTGACGCCCATGTACTGCGCGCCGCGCGGTTCGTGGTGGGCCCACATCTCCTCGCGGACCACGGTCTGCTCCCACGCCGAGGACGCCTTGCCGCCGAACTCCTCGGGCCAGGACATGCACAGCAGCCCGCGATCGGCGAGCAGTCGGCAGAATGCCTGTGCCACCTCGAGATCGGCCGGATCGTCGGTGAAGGCGCCGAGGTAACCGTCCGGCACGTTGGCGTGTACCAGCTCACGGAGCTCATGGCGAAGTGCGGTGGCCGCGCCGCTCATGTCGAAGTCCACCAGCCGATGGTAGGGCAATCCTTATAAGGATTGCTAGTATTCTCGATATGGCCTCTCGGCGGACTCCCCAGCAGCGCATCGCCGAGACCGTCGCGGGCGAACTGCGCGACCGGATCCTGGCGGGCGCCGATCGGTTGCCGACCCAGGACCAGCTGGTCACCGAGTTCGGCGTCAGTTATCCGTCGGTGCGGGAGGCGTTGCGGATCCTGGAGACCGAGGGCCTGATCACGGTTCGCCGCGGCAGCGTCGGTGGCGCCGAGGTGCATCGGCCCGACGAATCGTCTGCGGCGTACCACCTGGGCCTGGCCCTGCAGGGATCCGCCGTACCGCTCGGCGACCTGGCGGCAGGCCTGCAGTTGCTGGAACCACTCTGCGTCGCCGAGGTCGCACGCCGCGCCGATCGGCTCAAGGTCGTGGTGCCCGTGCTCACCCGTAGTGTCGATGCGTCCGCGGCAGTCGTCGCCGATGGTGCGGCATTCACCCGGATCGCGCGTGAATTCCATGATCTGGTGGTCGAATACACCCCGAATGCCACCGTTCGGCATGTGGTGGGCAGCCTGGTGGCGCTGTGGTCGGCGCAGGAGGAGAAGTGGGCCGACTACGTCGTCAAACGGGGGGAGTACCCGTCACCGGCCGAGGCGCGCGGTGCAGTGCGCACCCACCGTCGCCTCGTCGACGAGATCGCCGCGGGTAATGCCGCCGAGGCCGAACGCATTGCTCGCAAGCACCTAGCCGCCACCCAGTCGCTGCTGCTGGAACGGTTCACCGACGATGTGGTGCGGGCCGCGCGCGGTGCCAAGTCGCACGAGCGGCGCACCTGCTGACCTTGAGGGTCTGAGCGCGCAGGGCACCTACGCGGGATCCATCCGGAAGATCGGCATCCGCCCCAGTAGCGCCTCGAACTCCTCGGGGCCACCGTCGGTCACCAGCCCGCCCTGGCGAAGAAAGCCGACCCAGCCGGGAATCAGGCTGGGCAGCAGGCGAAGTAGTGGTCTGGCGTCCTCATCGGAGAGTTCGACCACCCGTACCTGCTCGACTCGACGACCTCGGCTCAGCGTCGCGGCCTGGTCGGCCCGCACATTGGCGATCCACGCCGCCTCCGGTGCCGCCGCGACGTACTGCTTGCCGTCGACGAACATCGGTGTGACCGGTGTCGCGCGGGGTTGCCCGGATTTACGTCCGGTGACGGTGAGGATCACGGGACCCTTTGCGCCGAAGCGGAGTCCGAGCCGCGACAGCGCGACGATCGCCTTGTTGCCGGGCTTGATGTACCAGGGCAGCTTCACGGTTTCTCCAAGTTGAGGATTGGGCTCAAGTTATGCGGGCCAGCTTACCGCTATATTGAGGGTGCGTGTCAACTTATTTCTGGAGGTGCGATGCCTACACAACGCGCGTTGCGCGCTGATGCGCGCCGCAATCGCGAGAAGCTGCTCGAAGCCGCGCAGGTCGAGTTTCAGGAGCGCGGGCTCGGCGCTCCGCTGGAGGCGATCGCGGCGCGCGCCGGGGTCAGTATCGGCACGCTCTACAACCGATTCCCGACTCGCGAGGACCTCATCGACGCAGCGTTGCCTGCCCTGCTTGCGCAGACACTGGAGGACCTGACCGAGCGCGCGCTGTCAGCCGACTCGGCGTGGGATCGCTTCGCCACCTTCATTTTTGGATTGTGTGATCTGCAGGCCGGCGATCATGCCTTCAGCGATGCCATGTGCACCACGCGGTACGCGTCGCCGGCGATCGAGCAGATCTGCCACGCCAGTCTGGAACTCGGCTCACGGTTGATTGCCGGCGCTCAGGCCGACGGTTCGCTGCGTGCTGACGTCACCGTCGACGACGTGTTCACGGCGCTTTGGCTCAATGCCTGCCTGGCCGATCACGGCGGCCCGAATGCCGCTGCGGTCGCCCGCCGCCAGATTGCCCTGCTGCTGGACGGTCTACGCGCCGCCGCGGCGACTGAACTGCCCGCCGGCGCGGTCGAGGCCGCGGCCGTTGCCGCGAGCCTGATGCAGTCCTAGTCCCGATGCCGACCTAGTCGCTGGCGGGCAGCGGCTTGGCCTCCTTGATGGCCAGGGGAGTGGATCCGATGCTGAGCGTGCCCTTGCCTGCCTTGGTGACCAGTACCTCGGCGCCCGCCTCGTCGACGTAGCGCTTGCCCATCAGGTTGCCCTCGGCCAGCGACTCATCGAGCGACAGGCCGGAATCAACGTCCGAGCCGACCGGGACCAGGGGTGCGCCGCCAGCACGCAGGTCATCGAGACTGTCGGCGCTGCGCACCACGATCACCTGGGTATCGCAGACCTGGCTCTGGAGGCGGGTGCCGTTCTTGATCATGCTGACTCCTTCGAGATGCTCTGTTCGGCGTTGAGTTCGGCGACAAGTTCGCGGCGCAGTACCTTGCCGGTCGCGTTGGTGGGCAGTTCGGTGCGGAACACGACTCGGTCGGGAGTGCGCGATCCGCGGAGCTGGCCGCGGACGAAGGACCGTAGATCCTCGGTGTCGGGCGTGCTGTCGGAAGCGGGAACCACGACGGCGACGATGATTTGGCCCCACTCCGGGTCCTCGACGCCCACCACGGCGCAGTCGTGCACGTGCGGATGCTCGACGAGGACGTCCTCGATCTCGGCGGGTGCGATGTTCTCCCCGCCGCGGATGATGGTGTCGTCGGAGCGGCCGCCGATGAACAGGTAGCCCTCGTCGTCGAGGTAGGCGACATCGCGGGTGGGGAACCAGCCCTGCTCGTCGAGCACCGAGCCGATGCCGGTGTAACGGCCCGAGACCTGCTCGCCACGGACGAAGAGCTCGCCGGTCTCGCCTGCGCCGAGTACCGTGCCGTCCTCGGCGCGGATCTGCACCTCGATGCTCGGCACCGGTTGGCCCACCGATCCAAGCCGACGAGCAGCGGCCTCGTCGGGCGAGCCCAGCGCGGCGCGGTGATCGTCGGGGGTGAGCACCGCGATCGTGGAACTGGTCTCGGTCAGACCGTATGCGTTGACGAATCCGACGTCGGGCAGCAGCGACAACGCCTTGCGCACAAGGGGCAGTGCAACTTTGGAGCCGCCGTAGGCGAGCGTGCGCAGCGACGGCAGGGTCGCGCGTTCGGTCTCGAGGACCTTGACGATGCGGTCGAGCATTGTCGGGACGACGGTCGCCGCCGTGACGCCCTCGCCGTCGACCAGCCGCACCCACTGGGCCGCGTCGAAGGCGGTCAGGTACACCATCTTTCGGCCGGCGTAGGGGTTTGACAGTGCCGCTCCGACGCCCGCGATGTGGTACGGCGGGACGCAGATCAGCGCGGCGTCGCCGTCGGCGGCGGAGTCGAACTCGACGGTGCCCATCACGTAGCTGGTGAGATTGTTGTGGGTCAGCTCGACGGCCTTGGGCGCCGAGGTGGTGCCGGAGGTGAACAGCACGACAGCGACCGAGTCGGGATCGGCGAACTCGGCGGCGGGCTCCGCGGTGCGCGCCGCGGCGAGGAAGTCGGCCGAGGAGAGAACCTGCACACCAGCGTCGCCCACCGCTTCGCGGTACTCGTCGTCGACGACGACCAACGCATTGGGCAGCCGGTCGATAAGTGCGCGCAACCCGTCAGCGGACAACCGGTAGTTCAGTGGGGTGAGCGGCACGGCCGCCCGCGCCGAGGAGAACAGCAGCAGTGGCAGCATCGCACCACCGGCACCGACGTAGGCGACGTGCTCAGCGCCCGAGGCGGCGATGACGCCCGCGCCGCCATCGGCCATCGCGCTCAACTCATCGACGGTCAGCCGTAACTCACCGGACACCACGGCGGTGCGGTCCGGATTGGACGTCATGGCCGCTTCTAGGGCCATTTCCAGCAACAACGAGATGCTCATGAATGCTCGCTCATGGTTTGTCGACGAAGATATCCCACATCGGATCGTCGCCACCGCCGTAGCGCGACAGGTCGGTGACCCCGGCCGCGGTCAGGACATCGGCGTCGATGTAGGTCTGGCCATTGGACTCGGCGGCGGGCCGGGTCAGGATGTCGACCGCGGCGTCGGCCATGATGTCGGTGCTACGCGACCTCTGCACCAGGTCATCGCCTTCGGCCAGGTTGGTCACGGCTGATGTCGCGATGTAGGTCTGCGGCCACAGGCAGCTGAATCCGATGGCTGTTCCGTCTTCCGCGGAGCCGTACTCCGCGGCCCATCCCAGCGACAGCAGGGTCATGCCGTACTTGGACACGGTGTAGGACGGGTGTGCGCCCAGCCAGTGCGGGTTCATGTTCAGCGGTGGCGCCAGCGTGATCACATGCGCGTCTCTCGACGCGCGCAGGTGCGGCAGCGCTGTCTTGGTGAGCAGGAACGTGCCGCGCACGTTGATGTCCATCATCAGGTCGAACTTCTTGGCCGACAGGTGCTCGGTCGGTTCGGTCGAGATGGCGCTGGCGTTGTTCACGACGATGTCGATGCCACCGAAGTGCGCGACGGCCGCGTCGACCGCGCGTTGCACGTCCTCCTCCCTGCGGACGTCACCGACGACGGCAAGCCCCTTGCCCCCGGCCGCCTCGACGTCGGCGACCGCGGTGTGCACGGTGCCTGGAAGCCTTGGGTGGGGTTCGGAGGTCTTGGCCAGAAGGACGACGTTGGCGCCGCGCTTGGCGGCGCCAAGGGCTATCGCCAGGCCGATGCCACGACTACCGCCGGACACCACCATCGTCCGATCGGCAAGCGAATCTCGCTCGTTTTTCATGCGCGATCCCGCTGCGCTTCTCGCTGGTCCGTCATGTGACTCCTCGTGACTCAGGTGCCCCCGATGGTAGCCGACCGGCAGTGGCATTCTCTTTTTGGGCAAATGTCATGCTCGCACACGGGGCGTATCGCCTGGCATGCGGGAACGGCACGCGCACCCGCGTGCCTGCTGACGTGCCAATGAATGCCAGGCCTCGGCTGTGTTTCCACTCTGCGGTATTGGCATTCTCATTTTTTGCAAGTACGTTATCAACCGATGAGTGACGTCGTTCAAACCCCGTCGGGCATCCCCCTGGAGCCCACGTACGGACCCGGTGACCGCGTGGGAGATCCCCCGGCACCCGGCGAGTACCCCTTCACCCGTGGCAACTTCGCGTCCGGCTATCGCGGTAAGACGTGGACATTTCGCCAGTATTCGGGATTCGGCACCGCTGAGGAGAGCAACCGCCGCTACCGGTACCTGCTGGACCAGGGGGGCACCGGGCTGTCGGTGGCCCTCGATCTGCCGACTCAGTGCGGATACGACTCCGATGACGAGGAGTACGGCGAGGAGGTGGGTCGAGTGGGTGTTGCGGTGGACACGCTGGCCGACGCCGAGATCCTGTTCGACGGCATCCCGCTGGACAGGATCAGCACCAGCTTCACGATCAACGGCACCGCCGCGATACTGCTGGCGCTCTACGTCGCCGCCGCCGAGAAGTCGGGCGTCTCGCGCGAGAGGCTCACCGGCACGATCCAGAACGACATCCTCAAGGAGTACGCCTCACGCGGTACCTGGATCTGGCCGCCCGACCCGTCGCTGCGCCTGATCGCCGACACTATCGAGTTCTGCGCCGCGGAGGTGCCGCGGTTCAACGCAATCTCGGTGGCGGGTGCGCACTTTCGCGATGCCGGCGCCAACGCCGTGCAGGAGATGGCGTTCACACTCGCCGACGGCGTCACCTACTGCGACACCGTCGTCGAGCGCGGCCGGATGTCCATCGACAAGTTCGCGCCGCAGATCTCGTTCTTCTTCTACACCCACGGTGACTTCTTCGAGGAGATCGCCAAATACCGGGCCGGACGTCGGCGGTGGGCCACCATCGTGCGCGAACGCTACGGCTCGACCAGCGACAAGGCGTCGATGTTTCGTTTCGGCTGCGTGTCCGGCGGGGCCTCCCTCTACGCGCCGCAGGCGCAGAACAACCTCGTCCGCGTCGCCTATGAGGCGATGGCCTCGGTACTCGGCGGCGTGCAGTCGATGTTCACCGCCGCCTGGGACGAGCCGTTCGCGCTGCCCAGCGAGGAGTCGGCGACGCTGGCTCTGCGCACCCAGCAGATCCTGGCCCTCGAGACCGGCGTCACCAAGGTCGCCGACCCGCTCGGCGGCTCCTACTTCGTCGAGGCGCTCACCGACGCGACAGAGGCCAAGATCATCGAGATTATGGACGATCTCGAGAAGCACGGCGGCATGGTTCGGTGCATCGAGGACGGCTATCTGCAGGGCTTGATCGCCGATGAGGCATTCAAGATTCACCAGGAGATCGAGTCGGGGGAGCGCCCGGTGGTGGGCGTCAACAGGTTCGTCGCAGATGAGCCGCCACCGGACATCGACACCTACGAACTCGACGCCGAGGGGCGCGATCTTCAACTCAAGCGGCTCGGGAGGGTCAAGGCCGACCGGGACCCGGTCGCGGTCAAGGACGCTCTGGCCGCACTGGCACGTTCAGCGGAGGGCACCGACAATCTCATGCACAAGCTCATCGACTGTGCCAACGCCTACTGCACGGTGGGCGAGATGGTCTCCACGCTCAAGGCAGTGTGGGGCGAGTTCCAGCAACCGGTGGTGTTCTGATGGCCACCAGAGTGCTTGTGGCCAAGCCCGGTCTGGACGGACACGACAAGGGCGCCAAAATCGTCGCGCGCACGCTGCGTGATGCGGGATTCGAGGTCATCTATACCGGAATCAGGCAGCGCATCGAGGACATCGTGTCCATCGCGCTGCAGGAGGACGTTGCGCTGGTGGGGCTTTCGATCCTGTCGGGTGCGCACGTCGCACTGACCACCCGGACAGTCGACGCGCTGCGCGCCGCCGACGCGGGAGACATCGCCGTCGTCGTTGGTGGCACCATCCCCGAGTCCGACGTGCAGAAGCTGCTCGATGCCGGTGCCGCTGCGGTGTTCCCGACCGGCACCCCGCTCGACACGCTCGTCCGCGACGTGCGGGCCTTGACCGAGTCAGCGGGGGAGGCGGGCGCATGAGACTGGGTGTGATGATCGGGGCCGAGCGCGGCGATATGGCCCGCAAGGTCAAGAAACTCATCGCCGATATCGAGTGGGCCGATTCGGCGGGCCTGGACACCGCGTGGATGCCACAGGTGCCCGACGACTTCGACCTGCTGACCATGGTGGCGCTGATGGCGGGGCACAGCACTCGGATCGAGCTCGGTACCGCCGTGGTGCCGCTGCAGGCACAGCACCCGATCGCGTTGGCGCGCCAGGCATTGTCGGTGCACGCTATGTCGGGAGGCCGCCTGGCCCTCGGCGTCGGCCCCTCGCATCACTGGATCATTCGCGACATGCTCGGCCTGCCCTATGATAAGCCAGCCGCCTACACCCGCGACTACCTGCAGGTGCTCAACGCCGCGACCGCGGGGCCCGGCCCCGTGGATGTCGAGAACGACAACTTCACGGTGCACAACCCGACAGCTCTCGGCGCCGAGACGCCGATGCCGGTGCTGGTGGCCGCGCTGGGCCCGGTGATGCTGCAGATCGCCGGCGAGCACGCCGACGGGACGTCGCTGTGGATGGCGGACGAGAAGGCCATCGGCGAGCACATCGCGCCGAAGATCAACAAGGCCGCTGCGGAGGCGGGTAAGCCCGCGCCACGCATTGTCGCCGGTATCCCGGTCACGCTGTGCGCCAACTCCGAGATCGACGCCGCCAAGGACCGGGCCAACCGGATTCTGGCCGAGGCCGAGACATCGCCCAACTACCAGAAGCTGCTCGACCGGGGCGAGGCTCGCAACGTCGGCGACCTGTGCGCCGCGGGGGATGAGGAGTCGATCCTGGCGCGCTTCAAGTCGTTCGCCGACGCCGGTGTGACGGACCTGTCCGTGCGCCTGTTGCCCATCGGCGACACCCGAGACGAACTCATCGCGTCGAAGTACCGCACGCGTGAGGTGATCGCGGAGTTGGCCAAGGCGGTCAGGTGACGCCGACCGGCGGACCGCTCGAGGGCATCCGTGTCCTCGAGGTAGGCGTGATGCTCGCAGGCCCCTACGCCACGATGATGTTGGCTGACCTCGGCGCCGAGGTGATCAAGATCGAGCCACCCGGTGGCGAGATATCCCGTCAGGTGAGCGACAGCTACTTCGCCAGCCTCAATCGCAACAAGCGCAGCGTGTGCCTCGACCTCACCTCCGATGAGGGTCGACGCAGGCTCGGCGAGTTGGTCGCGAAATCCCATGCGCTGCTGGTGAACATGAAACCGTCGGTGATCCGCAAGCTCGGCCTCACCTATGACGCGCTATCACAGTTCAACCCGAGGATCGTCTGTGTGGCGCTGACCGGGTACGGCCTCGAGGGTGGCGACGACCCGGCATTCGACTACGTGGTGCAGGCCGCCACCGGAGTCGCGGCGATGACCGGTGACCCCGACGGGCCGCCGACGCTTCCCGGGTATTCGTCGGCGGACAACTCGACGGGACTGACCGCTGCGCTGGGACTGCTCGCACAGGTCGTCTCGGGCCGCGGCGGGCAGATCGACGTGTCGTTGCGCGATGTGATGCTCTCGCAATTGAACTACCGCGCGGCGGCCTATCTGAACGACGGCGCGGCACCACAGCGCCACCCGTTCGGCGCACACTCGTACTACGTTCCAGCGCAACTGTTTCCGACCTCGGACGGTTACCTCGCACTCTTCATCACCCACGACGGTTTCTGGCGTTCGTTCGCGGGGGAGGCGGGTATCGACGGCTTCGAGAAGATGGCTGAGCGCGCCGCGCGCCGCGACGAGGTGCTCGATCTGGTGACCGCGACACTGGCCAAGGACACCGCACGCAACTGGGAGGCGCGGCTACGCCCGCTCGGAATACCCGCCGCCGCGGTGCGCTCGCTGCCCGAGGCCCTCGAGGCGACGCCGGACGTGATCGTGACCGCGGGGGACAAGCGTCTGGTCCGCGGGTCGATCAGGGTCGTTGGCCACGAGGCCGAGTATCGCCCGGCGCCGGCGCTGGACGAGTACTCAGCTCAGCCTGACTCGGCTCAGCCTCACTCGTCGTAGCTGAACTTGACGCACGAGGTGTCCGGCACGGCTTGGCATGTCAGCACATAGCCGTCGGCGACCTCGTCATCGTCGAGGGCGTCATTCACCCGCATCGTCGCGCTGCCCTCGGTGATCTTGGCCATGCATGTGCCGCAGTTGCCCGCCTCGCAGGAGAACGGTGGGCCCATGCCGGCACGCCTCGCGGACTCGAGGAGTGTCTCGCCCTCGACCATCTTGACGGAGACAGTCTTGCGGTCGAGGACGATCGTCACCTCGTCGGCGTCCACATCGGACGGCGCGGGGTCTGCGCTCATCGCTCTCACTCCTGACATCACGTTCGGCGGCACGTTCAACATCCCAATCGACATTGAGATTCTGTATCTGCGAGAATACTATTCTCCATAACAGATAGTCTATTCTCAACTGCAATTGAGTGCGGGCGCCGAGGCAGGAGGGACCGAGACGTGACTGAGCCGGTCCTCCTTGCGTTCGAGGACCGGGAGTACACCCGATCCGAGCTTGATGCGCTGGTCAGCGGCATGGCGACGCTCCTCGAGGAACGTGGTGTGCGTTCCGGTGATCGGGTGGCGCTGATGTCGTCGAACCGACCCGAGTTCGTCGTCGCCCTGCAGGCCATCTGGAGTCTCGGGGCCGCCGTCGTGCTGCTCAGCACCGCGTGGAGGCGCGCCGAAGTTGACCACGCGCTGGCGCTCACGACACCGTCGCACGCAATCGGAGACAACCCGATGCTGGCCGAGGCAATGCCGATGCTCGACCTCGACGCGCCCATCACCCCGAGCCCCCGTCGGTTCGCGCCGCCGAGTCTCGACGCCGACGCGCTGTTCGTCTTCAGCTCCGGCACCACCGGCATGCCCAAGGCCGTCCGGCACACGCATCGGGCGTTCGCGACGGCCGTCGCCCACTGGCGCTCAGCCCTTGGGCTCTCGGCAGACGACCGGATGCAGATCATGACGCCGCCGTCGCACATCCTCGGTCTGCTCAACATCGCGACAGCGTTCGAGGCCGGCGCATGGCTGCGGCTGCATCGCCGATTCGACGTCGATGCGATGCTGCGCCACATCCAGACCGACCGCATCACGATCGAGATGGCCGTCGCGCCCATCGCGCTGGCGCTCGCCGCGCACCCGAGTCTGGAGAGCTACGACCTGTCGTCGCTGCGGTATGTCATGTGGTGCGCGACGCCGGTGACCAAGAGCGTGGCCGAGGAGGTCACCGCCCGCGTCGGCATCAACTGGGTGACTGCCTACGGCGCAAGCGAACTGCCGGTCATCGCCTGCAACTCCCTGGTGGACGGGCGGCTGGACACCGTCGGCCGCGCGGTGCCGGGTGTGACGATCCGAGTGGTGTCCCTGGAGACCGGCGAGCCGGTTCCCGTGGACGAGACCGGTGAGATCCAGGTGCGTTCCGCGTCGGTGATGGCGGGCTACCTGCCCGACGACGCGACGGCCGACGCCTTCGCCGGCCCGGTCGGTGACGGGTGGTACCGCACCGGTGACGTCGGCCATCTGGACGCCGACGGATGGTTGCGGATCACCGACAGGTCCAAGGAGATGATCAAGGTGCGGGGCTTTCAGGTGGCGCCCGCCGAGATCGAGGCCGTCCTGCACGGACATCCGGCGGTCGCCGACTGCGCCGTGTTCGGGATCCCCGACGCCGCCAACGGCGAGGCCGTCGTCGCCGCCGTATCACGTTGCCAGGTAGTGGAATCTGATGAGCTGACCGCGCTGGTGGCCGACCGTCTGGCTTCCTACAAGCGACCCAGCCGGGTCGTGTTCGTCGAGGAGATTCCCCGACTTCCATCCGGAAAGGTATTGCGCCGAGTGCTCAAGGAGCGGCTGTGGACGTCCGACTGACATCCGAACAACGACAACTACGCGATGCGGCCGCCAAACTGGCCGACGATCTGGGGCCGGGTTCGGTCGCTGATCTCGATGATGACGGCCGCATCGCCCGGCTCGAGAAGAACGTCGCGGCCACTGGCTGGCGCGCGCTGCGCACCGACGAGGCGTCCGGTGTCGAGGTGGCCATCGTCGCCGAGGAGTTCGCCCGCGGCCTGGTCGACGTGGCGTTCCTCGGGCCGGTCCTGGCCGACGACCTGAGCCACCGGCTGGGTCGCGAGGTGTCGCCGCCGGCATCCGCACCGAGGTCGGTCGACCTGACGAGAAGCCTTGTGGGCGTAGTCGAATCGCCCGACGCCCTCGCCGAACTGTCCGATGAGGATGCCGGCCGCTGGTACGCGCTGGCCCTCACGGCGACCACGGCGGACCTGGTGGGTGCCGCGCGCGGCACGCTGGCACTCGCGACCGAGTACGCCAAGGTGCGCGAGCAGTACGGTGCGGCGATCGGCTCGTACCAGGCCGTGCGGCACATGCTGGCCGAGGGGCAGGCACTCATCGAGGGCTCCATCAGCGTGCTACGCCACGCCGCATGGGCTGTCGACGAACTACCCGCCGTCGAGGCCATCGAGGCTGCCCGCATCGCCAAGATCTACAGCGCCCGGGCCGCGCTCACCGTGTGCGAGACGTCGATTCAGGTGCACGGCGGAATCGGCAACACCTGGGACTGCCTCGCGCACGTCTACCTGCGTCGAGTTCTGAGCGCCACCGAGTTGTGGCCAGTGAAGTTGGAGGAGTTGACCGTTGGACTTTCGTGACTCTCCGGAGGAGGCCGCGTTCCGGGACAGGTTGCGCGGCTGGCTGAAGGAACAGAAGGGCAAGTTCCCGACGTCCGGCGACGAGTACTGGGCCAAGGCGGGCGAGTGGCACGTGGCGCTGTACGAGGCCGGGTTCTTCGGCACGTCCTGGCCCAAGGCGTATGGCGGACAGGACCTGCCGCCGGTATACGACGTCATCGTCGACGAGGAGATCGCGAAGGCCGGCGCCCCTGCCCGGCCGGGCCTCGGCTACCTCGTCGTCGGCTTGAGCCACCACGGCAGTGAGGAACTGCGGCAACGGTTTCTGCCCGGCATGATCAAGGGCACCGAACGCTGGTGTCAGGGCTTCAGCGAACCCGGTGCGGGCTCGGACCTGGCGTCGCTGACGACCACCGCCACTCGCGACGGCGACGACTACGTGATTCACGGACACAAGGTCTGGACCAGCTACTCCGATGTCGCCGACTGGTGTCTGGTGCTGGCGCGCACCGACAAGGACGCGCCGAAGCACAAGGGCATCTCGGCATTCATCGTCTCCATGCATCAACCCGGAATCGAGCAGCGGCCGCTGCAGATGATCAGCGGTGTCACCAAGGAATTCGGTCAGGTTCTCTTCGATGGCGCCCGGGTGTCCGCCGAGAACATGGTGGGTGAGCCGGGCGATGGGTGGAAGCTGGCGATGACCGTCGTCGGCCACGAGCGCGAGCCGTCCACCCTGGGATTCTCGGCACGTTACGGAAAGCTGGTGCGTCAGTTGGCCTCCCGTGTGGACGGTGCCGAGGGGCGTGTGCCCGACGAGCTGTCCTGGGCGTGGGTTCAGACCGAGATGCTGCGCCTGCACGTGCGACGGCGACTGTCCGAACAGCTGGACGGCATCACACACGGGCCGAACGGTTCGTTGGACAAGCTCCTGATGACCTGGACCGAGCAGGCCGTGGGTCATGCGGCGCTGGCGACCGTCGGAACCACCGACGAGGAGTTGTTCGGCGCCTACCTCTACAGCCGGGCCCAGAGCGTGATGGGTGGCACATCGCAGATTCAGAAGAACATCATCGCGCAGCGAATTCTCGGATTGGGAGTGTGATGAGCGCTCGCGCCGCGACGAGCCCTCGGGCGAGGAGCAATGGATGAAGAACGAAGGGAACAGCATGTACGACATGCCAGACGAAATCGACGTCCAGGCCGACGGCGGACTGCGCATCATCACGCTCAACCGACCCGATGAGCTCAATGCGGTCAATGACTCGCTGCACGTGGGGCTGGCCAAGATCTGGGAAGCGCTCAACGAGGATGCCGGTGCGCGAGCGGCGGTGATTACCGGTGCGGGCCGCGCCTTCTCGGCCGGTGGCGACTTCAACTACCTCGACGAGCTGCGCAATGACGAGGCCCTGCGCCAGAAGACCATCAAGCACGGCCGCGATCTCGTCATCGGCATGGTGCGCTGCCGCGTCCCCGTTGTCGCGGCGGTCAACGGGCCTGCCGTGGGCCTGGGCTGCAGCCTGGCCGCATTGAGCGACATCGTCTACATGGCCGAGACCGCGTTCTTCGCCGACCCGCACGTGTCGATCGGTCTGGTGGCCGCCGACGGTGGGCCACTGGTGTGGCCGTCGCAGATAAGCCTGTTGCAGGCCAAGGAGTTCGCCTTCACCGGTGTGCGGATCAAGGCCGCGCGAGCGCTCGAACTGGGTATGGCCAACCACGTGGTGGCTGACCCGCTGACCGAGGCGATTGCCTGCGCGAAGAAGATCATGGAGTTGCCGCAGCAGGCGCTCGAGGCCACCAAGCGGCTGATGAACATCCAGCTGGAGAAGTCGGTGCTGGCGTCGTTGGACTACGCCAACCTGTCCGAGTACGTGTCCTTCGGGACCGCCGACTTCAACCGGATCGTCGACGGTCTGATCGCCAAGAACTAGCCCGCCCTACTGCGCCGAAATCGTCGTCCCTGTCGCTAACTCGACGAGTTAGCGACAGGGACGACGATTTCGGCGAGCTAGGTGGCCAGTGCCTCGGAGCGCTGGATGGTGCCCGTGGTCCCGCTGGCGTCCTGCCCGGCGAGCCATACCGCGGCGGTACCCATCGCCTCGGGTGGTTCGACCATCTCGGGCGGGATCTCGAAGCCACCGCCGCCGGCCTGCCAGCCCTCGGTCAGCACGACCCGCGACGGGCTGAGGCAGTTGACGGCGATGTTGTCGGCCCGCAGATCCGTCGCCAGCCCGAGGTACAGGCGCTCGGCGGCGGCCTTGGACACCCAGTACGCGTTGGCGCCCTGGTCGATCATGTTGACGCCGGTGGTGGTGACCGCGATCAGCGAGCCACCGCCACGCTCGCGAACGTGTGGGATCACGGCCTTGGTGGCCAGGAAGACACCCGTCAGGTTGACGTCCAGGCACAGCTGCCAGCGCTTGAGCGGCGTCGATTCGACTGGGCCGAGCCACAATACGCCCGCGTTGGCGACCAGGATGTCGATGCCGCCGAACTCGGCGACCGTCGCGGCGACGGCGGCGTTGACGGACTCCTCGCTGGTGACGTCGCACGGAACCGGTATGGCCCGGCCGCCCGCGGCGACGATGTCGTCGGCCACCGAGACGATGGTGCCGGGCAGCTTGCCCCGCTGCTCGGACCGCGCCGCGACGGCCACCGCGGCGCCCGCCGCGGCAAGCGATTTCGCCACGGTCGCGCCGATACCGCGGCTGGCGCCCGCGACGAACGCGACCTTGCCTGCGAGGGACTGCGTCACTTCGGCGGGAATCGCAGAGCGCCGTCGAGACGGATGATCTCGCCGTTGAGGTAGTCGTTCTCGATGATGCTCTGGGCCAGCTGGGCGTACTCGGTCGAGCGACCCATGCGCTTGGGGAACGGAACCTGCGGGCCCCAGTACTGCTCGAGCTGATCGCCTGCCTTGCCGTAGGCCGGGGTGTTGATCGTGCCGGGGGCGATGGTGACGACGCGGATACCGAGCGGCGACAGGTCACGCGCGGCGACGAGCGTCATGCCGAGCACCCCGCCCTTGGCCGCCGAGTAGGGCAGCTGGCCGATCTGGCCCTCGTAACCGGCGATCGAGGCGGTATTGACGATGACGCCGCGGGCCCCCTCGTCGAGGGGGTCGGTCCTCGCCATGGCAGCCGCCGACAGGCGCATCACGTTGAACACCGCTGTCAGGTAGAACTCGATGGTCTTCTTGAAACCGTCGAGGGCGAGCGGTGAACCGTCCTTGCCGATGAGCCGGCCGCCACTGGCCGGACCGCCGTGCGTGTCCACCGAGATGCGCAGCGGACCGAGCGCCTCCGCCTCGGCAATGGCCGCGTTCACCGACTCCTCAGATGTCGCGTCGGTGTGGACGTAGCGCACGCCCAGTTCGCTCTCCAGCGCGCTGCCCTTGTCGTCGGCCACGTCGGCGATCACGACTTTGGCGCCCGCCGCGTGCAAGCGGCGCACCGTCGCCTCTCCCAAACCGCCCGTGCCTCCGACGACGATCGCTGAGCTACCGGCGATTTGCATGTGGTTCTCCTTGTTGCAACGCTGACTCTCTTGAGGGGAGAATAACATTTTCATGAAGCGGACAGAGGAGTCAGTCGATGCCCGAGGTCGCCCCCGACAGCGCCGATAGGCTGACTCGCACGATGACCATCGAAGATCTCCTCGAGAAGGCGCGCAACGGGTCGACCCGTGCGGTCGGCAGACTGCTGAGCCTCGTCGAGAGTCCGCGCCGCGATGAGGTGCTTGCCGTCATCGGCACGAACACCGCACGTGTCATCGGTGTGACGGGACCGCCCGGTGCCGGAAAGTCGACGACCATCGCCGTACTGGTGGCGGCCTACCGGCAGCGGGACCTACGCGTCGCGGTGCTCGCCGTGGACCCGTCGTCGCCGTACAGCGGGGGAGCGCTCCTGGGTGACCGAATCCGGATGGCCGCCCATATCAACGACGATGACGTGCTGATTCGATCCGTTGCCGCACGCGGACATCTCGGCGGTCTGGCCGCTGCGGTGCCCGCGGCCATCCGTCTGCTCGCCGAACTTGCCTACGATGTGGTGCTTTTGGAGACCGTCGGGGTCGGGCAGTCCGAGATCGAGATCTCCGCTGTCGCTGATCCCACGGTCGTCATCCTCAACCCCGGTGCGGGAGACGCGGTTCAGGCGGCGAAGGCAGGGCTGCTCGAGGTCGCCGACATCGTCGCCATCAACAAGGCCGACCGCGAGGGCGCCGATCAGACGGTGCGCGACCTGCACGCGGAGACCGATGCGCCCATTCTCAAGATCATCGCAGCGCGCAACGAGGGCATCGAGGAACTCGTCGCGGTGATCGATGACTATCACCGCGACGACAGTCCGGGGCGCCGCGCGGCGCGCGCCCGCGCGCAGATCCTGTCGCTGGCCCAGAGTGCGCTGCGCGCGCACGGCGGGTTGGACGCGCTCGCCGATTCAGTGGCAACCGGCGACCTCGACATCTACGCGGCCACCGCGGCCCTACTCGATCAGGCTGGGTTCGGCACCGGCTCGGTGGCTTCCGAACAGGCGCGGGGCCAGAATGAGAATGACGTTTCCGCTTTGCAGTAATCGTGTTGTACGATTTCGTGAACGTATTCCGGAGTCGCAACATCTTCACCGCGAGGAGCCTCGATGCAGAAGGCGATCGACCCGACGATCTCGACGTGGCCGCAGGAGAATCCGCAGCTGATCGGCAGTTCCTGCGGGGCCTGCTCGGCGACGGTCTTCCCGGTCCAGAGCCACTGCCCGAAGTGCAGCAAGGCTGAGATGAGCGACGTGCTGCTGCCGCGTCGGGGCACGGTCATCGCCTGGACGACACAGGGCTTCGCGCCGGGTGCGCCCTACGCCGGTCCGACGGGCAAGGACTTCGTCCCGTTCGGTGTGGGTCTGGTGCAGCTCGGTGATGTGGTGCGCGTCGAAGGTCGCCTCACTGAGAGCGATCCGGAGAAGCTCGATTTCGGCATGGACGTCGAACTGACCTTCATCCCGTTCGCCACGGATGCCGACGGCAACGAGATCGTCACCTTCGCGTTCCAGCCGGTCTAGAGGGGACTGATTCATGAGCACTTCGAAATCCAATGACGTCGCGATCATCGGTGTCGGGTTGCATCCGTTCGGCCGGTTCGAGAAGTCCGCAGTTCAGATGGGGGCAGAGGCCATCCATCTCGCACTGGCTGACGCCGGATTGAGCTGGCAGGACATCCAATTCGGGTTCGGCGGCAGCTATGAGGTGTCCAATCCCGACTCGGTGACGCGACTTGTCGGGCTGACCGGCATCACGTTCACAAACGTGTTCAACGCATGCGCGACCTCGGCCAGCGCCATCCAGCAGACCGCGGACACCATCCGGCTGGGTAAGTACGACATCGGCATCGCGATAGGGCTGGACAAGCACCCGCGCGGCGCATTCACCGACGACCCCGCGAAGCTCGCGCTACCGCAGTGGTACGCCGAGAACGGGCAGTTCGTCACCACCAAGTTCTTCGGGATGAAGGCCAACCACTACCTCCACAAGCACAACATCTCGCAGCGGACGCTGGCCAAGGTCGCCGCCAAGAACTTCCGCAACGGTGAACTCAATCCGAACGCGTTCCGCCGCAAGCCGATCTCCGAGGATGACATCCTCAACTCGCCGGCCCTGAACTATCCCCTGACGCAGTTCATGTTCTGCGCACCCGACGAGGGCGCGGCTGCGGTCATCATGTGCCGCGCCGATCTCGCCCACAAGTACACCAAGACGCCGGTCTACGTGCGGGCCAGCGAGATTCGCACCCGAACCTTCGGCGCCTACGAGGTGCACGCCACCTCCGCGCCGCTGGACGAGGACCCCTCGCCGACGGTGTACGCCGCCAAGGCCGCCTACGAGGCAGCTGGTATCGGGCCCGAGGACGTCGACATCGCGCAGCTGCAGGACACCGATGCCGGCGCCGAGGTCATCCACATGGCCGAGACCGGGCTGTGCGCCGACGGTGACCAGGAGAAGCTGCTGGCCGACGGCGCCACCGAGATCGGCGGCTCGATTCCGGTCAACACCGACGGCGGTCTGATCGCCAACGGTGAGCCCATCGGCGCATCGGGTCTGCGGCAGATGCACGAACTGGTCCGCCAGTTGCGTGGCGAGGCGGGCGACCGGCAGGTGCCGGGCAACCCGCGCGTCGGATTGGCACAGGTTTACGGCGCGCCGGGTACCGCTTCGGCGACCATCCTGTCGCTCTGAATCGGCGCCGCGACCCCGCGCGGTAACGTCATTCTCATAGGAATAGAGTGCGATTCATGGCTGACTACCGCTACGTCACATACGAGACGCTCGACGAGGGCACCATCGCCCGGATCATGCTGAACCGCCCCGAGCAGCGCAACGCCCAGCAGCGTGGCCTGCTCGTCGAACTCGGTGATGCGTTCCTCAAGGCCGAGGCCGATGACAACGTGCGCGTCGTCATCCTCGGTGGCAACGGGCCGATGTTCTCCTCGGGTCACGACCTGGGCTCCAAGGTGATGATGCAGGAGTACCAGCCGGGTCCGGACCAGCATCCGAGCTTCCGTGAGAACGGGGCGACCCGCGAGGGTGCCGAGAAGCTGATGCTGCAGGAGTGGCATCACTTCTTCGAGAACACCCGCCGCTGGCGCAATCTGCGCAAGATCACCGTCGCGTCGGTGCACGGTGACGTCTACGCGGCGGCCCTGATGCTGATGTGGTCCTGCGACCTGATCGTGGCGGCCGACAACACCACCTTCGCCGACGTCGTCGGCACCCGGTTGGGGATGTGCGGCGTCGAGTACTTCGCCCACCCCTGGGAGTTCGGCGCGCGCAAGACCAAGGAACTCATGCTCACCGGTGATTCACTGTCGGTCGAGGAGGCCCATGCGCTCGGCATGGTGTCCAAGGTCTTCCCCGCCGACGAGTTGGCCGACAAGACACTGGAGTTCGCGCGACGCATCGCCAAGGTGCCCACCATGGCCGCGCTGTTGATCAAGGAGTCGGTCAACCAGACCCAGGACAACCAGGGCTTCTACAACTCCATCAACGCGTGCTTCACGCTGCACCAGCTCAACCACAGCCACTGGTCTCAGGTGCACGGCGGCGGCTTCCCCGTCGGCAACGAGACCGATGGCCTGCCCAACTGGCGCGAGGCGCCCCCGGTGGTGCCCGCGGTCAAGGACAAGGTCCGGTTCGACGACTGAGCGCGAACGTGAGGAAGTGTGCGAGTTTTGAGCGAGGTCTCGCACACTTGTTCACGTTCGCCGAGGGTTAGTCGGTCGTGACAGCTCGCCCCGCGCGGTAGCCGAACACCATTGCGGGGCCAAGTGTTCCACCCGCGCCCCCGTAGGCCTTCCCGGTCACGCCCGCCATTGCGTTACCCGCCGCGTACAGCCCGCGGATGGGCTGGCCGCTGACGTGCAGCACGCGTGCGTCACGGTCGGTGCGTGGCCCGCCCTTGGTGCCCATCGCGCCGACCGTCACCGGCACGGCGAAGTACGGTGCGGTGTCGATCGGGCCGAGAGTCTGCAGTGCGGGCGTTGCGGCGTTGGTGTCACCCCAGTACCCGTCGTAAGCGCTTGAGCCGCGGCCGAAGTCGAGATCGGTCTCATGGGCGACGTTGCGGTTCCACACCTCCAACGTGCGCGCCAGCCCATCCGAGTCGATTCCCGTCTTGGCGCCCAGCTCGGCCAGGTCGGCGGACTTGCAGTACCAGTCGGGCGCCACACCGTCGGGCTCGACACCGAGGAAGCCGTACTTCTTCAGGTGCAGCGAGTCGAACACGATCCACGCCGGGTCGTTGAGGTATCCAAATCGCGGGTCGAGGTGGTGGAACGGGCCCGCCATCGAGTTGTACTCGCCCGCCTCGTTGAGGAAGCGCCTGCCCGCCCGGTTCACGATGATGCTGCGCGGCCTGGTGCGCTCCAGGCGCACACTGCGGCTGCGTTGATGGCCATCGATGGTGTCGCCGGGGATCTGCACGATCGGCACCCACCATGCCTCACCCATGTTGGCCAGGTCAGCGCCGTGCGCCATGGCCATGCGCAAGCCGTCGCCGGTGTTGTTGGGCGGAGACACCGGCCCGTGCATCGGGCCGCGCAGATAGGCGTCGACGAGCTTCTCGTCCCACTCGAAGCCGCCCGTGCCGAGCACAACGCCGCGGCGGGCGTGCACCCGAAGGTCCCTGCCGCCGTGGCTGATCCGCACACCGACGATCCGCCCGTCGCTGCCGGCGATCAGCTCGAGCGCGCGGGCCTCGGTCACCGGCGCAACGCCGTGGTCGAGCAACCCCTTGAGCAGTCCGGCGATCAACGCGGTGCCTGCCACGCAGTAGTTCCCGTCGATGTCGTCGACGGAGGCGTGGATGCGCGCACGTGTCTCGGCGTCGATCCCGACATTGCTGAAGTCGACGGGGAAGGAGGTGATGCGGTCACTCCAGTCGCCGAGGCGGTCGAGGTCGAACGGCTTGGCGTTGTGCGAGCGGCCCCCCGATGGCCGTCCGCCGGGCAGTTCGGGTTTGTAGTCGGGGAAACCCGCGGCGACCTCGAACTGCAACTCGCTGTGGCTCTCGACGAAGTCGAGCATCTCGGGCCCAGTGCGGACGAACGTCTCCACCAGGTCGGTGTCCATCGCGCCGAGCGACTGCGCCTCCAGATAGCGCATGGCGTCGTCGACCGTCAGCTCGCCGTCGGGGGAGCGGTGATGCGCCGGGATCCAGACGATGCCGCCGGACACCGCGGTCGTGCCACCGACCGTCGGCGCCTTCTCGTACACGGCGACCGAAGCGCCGCCGGTCGCGGCTGTCAACGCGGCGGTCAGCCCCGCACCGCCGGTGCCGAGCACCACGACGTCGACTTCGTGATCCCATTCGGAACTCAAGTGCCCGTTCCCTTTCAGTCGCCGGCTGACGAGGTCAGCCGAGGATGTCCGACAGCCTGTCGGCTGCCATGATCACCGCGTCGCGTCCCTCGATCAGGACGTCCTTGCGGTGGGAGATGAGGTTGATGCATGTCGGTGGGGACGGGGGGCGGCGCCGCACGGGGACGGCCAATCCGTAGGTGTCGGGCTCGATCTCGCCGTGCGTGATGACCCAACCCTGTTCGCGGGTGAGCGGCACCAGGTCACGCTCATTGGGCCGCGGCGCCATGCTGGCCAGCAGCGCGATACCTGCGGCGCCCCGGTCCAGCGGGTATCGGCTGCCCTCGTGAAACGACAGTTGGTAGAACACCAGCGTCGGGACGATCACCGCGACCGCGACCTGCTGGTCGCCTTCGGCCACCAGCAGTGACACCGATGCGCCGAGGTCGTCGGCCAGGGTGCGCAACGTGGGCACGCTGAGCTGTCGCAGGTTGTTGTCGAACGACGCTCCGAGCACCGCCAGCGCGGCGGCCGGCCGGTACTTGCCGTCCTCGCCCTTCACCACGAACCGTTGCTGGGCAAGGGTGCTCAGCAGTCGGTAGGCAATGGTCCGGTGGACCCCGACATGGTCGGCGACCTGTTGTGCCGTCACGCCCGTGGGGGAGTTGGCCACCGCCTGCAGTGCCGTCAGCCCGCGCGCCAGTGTCTGCGAACCGGCTGTGAGCCGCTCCGCGGGGCCGTCGTCCTTGACAGACGTCATCGTGAGAAGGATGCTCTATAGATAGTGCACATCGATGTGCGATATTAGCACACATTGCTCGCGGTACAAGAGAATGCGATTTCCAACATGGATCTGGAAGGGCGCCGAAATGGCTGAGTCCCCAGTGTTCGAGAGCGTATGGAGCGACCTCCAGGGCGTCGCGTTCTCGCAGGGTTATCTCGACGCGGGTGGCGTCCGCACGCGGTATCTGCACGCCGGCGACGAGACCAAGCCGACCCTGGTGCTGTTGCACGGGTCCGGCGGTCACGCGGAGGCCTACGTCCGCAACCTGGCGTCCCACGCCGAGCACTTCTCGACGTGGTCGATCGACATGTTGGGGCACGGTTACACCGACAAGCCCGGCCATCCGCTCGAGATCGCGCATTACGTCGACCACCTGCTCGCGGTGTTCGACGCGATCGGTGCCAAGCGTGTGCACCTGTCGGGCGAGTCGCTGGGTGGCTGGGTGGCGGCCCGCGCCGCATCCGACCATCCCGACCGCATCTACCGCCTGGTGCTCAACACCGCAGGCGGGTCACAGGCCGACCCCGAGGTGATGAAGCGCATCATCACGCTGTCGATGGCCGCCGCGGAGAACCCGTCGTGGGACACCGTCCAGGCACGCATCAAGTGGCTTATGGCGGATAAGACCAAGGACTACGACGATATCGTCGCGAGCAGGCAGCGCGTGTACCGCCAGCCGGGTTTCATCTCGGCGATGAGCGACATCATGGCGCTGCAGGATCCCGTGATCCGGGCTCGAAATCTACTCGGTCCCAAGGAGTACGGCGCGATCACCGCACCGACGCTGGTGCTGTGGACCAGTGACGATCCCACCGCCGACGTCAGCGAGGGTCATCGCATTGCCACCATGATTCCCGGTGCTCGGTTCGAGGTGATGCCCGACTGCGGTCATTGGCCACAGTACGAGGACGCGAAGACGTTCAACCGTCTGCACATCGACTTCCTGCTGGGCACGCCGCAGTGAGCGGGACCGCGAACCAGGTGGACGTGCTCATTGTCGGGGCCGGGCCGGTGGGTCTGACACTGGCGAACATCCTTGGCCAGCAGGGGGTCGTCACCCGTGTCGTCGACGAGCGGGACAGTCTCATCGACTACCCGCGTGGTGTCGGCCTGGACGACGAGGCGCTGCGGACGTTTCAGTCCATCGGCCTGGTCGAGCGCATTCTGCCCCACACAGTGCCGAACCAGATCCTGCGCTTCTTCGACGGCAACCGCAGGCTGCTCGCCGAGATGGCGCCTCCCGATGCACGTTTCGGGTGGCCCAAGCGCAATGGCTTCGTTCAGCCGATGGTCGACGCCGAACTGCTTCGCGGTCTTGAGCGCTTCGACTGCGTCGAGGTGTCGTGGGACGCGCGCATGGAGTCACTCACAGAGACCGCCGACGGCGTGACTGTCGAGTTGGCCGGCGCTCCCGCGGTGACTGCCCGCTACGTGGTCGGCTGCGACGGCGGACGAAGTGCGACCCGAAGCCTGATGGGTGTCTCGTTCGAGGGCACCACCTCGCCGACGCGCTGGTTGGTCATCGACCTGGCGACCGACCCGCTGGGACACCCCAACAGCGAGGTCGGCGCGGATCCGGCGCGGCCCTACGCCTCGATTTCGATCGCGCACGGAATCCGGCGCTTCGAGTTCATGATTCACGCGACCGAGACCGACGAGCAGGTGGAGGAGCCGGAGTTCATCGAGCGGATGCTGGCGCCGTTCGTGCCGCACCCGGACCGGGTCGACGTGATCCGCCACCGGGTCTACACCCACCACTCGCGCATCGCAGGTGCCTTCCGGCGTGGCCGCACGTTCCTGGCCGGCGACGCCGCGCACTTGATGCCGGTGTGGCAGGGGCAGGGCTACAACAGCGGCATCCGCGACGCGACGAACCTGGGCTGGAAGCTCGCCGCGGTGGTCACGGGGCAGGCCGACGACGCGCTGCTGGACACCTACGACGCGGAACGTCGCAAACACGCGCGCGCAATGATCGACCTGTCGACGCTGGTGGGCCGCGTCATCTCGCCGACGAACGCACGGGTTGCGTCATTGCGCGACGGCGTCATCCGGGCCGCGTCCGTGGTGCCGACGTTGAAGCGCTACATCCTGGAGATGCGGTTCAAGCCGATGCCGCGCTATGAGCAGGGTGCCATCGCACATGTTGGTCCGCGCTCGAAGACGTCGCCCACCGGCACGTTGTTCATCCAGCCGAGAGTCGACACCCGCGACGCACAGAATCTGTTGCTCGACGACGTGATCGGTTCCGGCTTCACGGTTCTCAGCTGGAACAACGACCCGCGCAAACTGCTCGGAGACCTCGCCTTCGCGCGCTGGAAGGCCCTGGGCGCGACGTTCGTCGCGGTGCGCCCGCTGACCCAGCTGCACTGGACCGGCCAGGACGACCCCGACGTCGTCATCGTCGGTGACTGCACCGGCGCCCTCAAGGCCTGGTTCGACGCACACGCCGAATCGGTGTTGTTCCTGCGCCCCGACCGGTGCATCGCAGGCGCCTGTATCGCTCAACTCGCTTCCGAGTTGAGCGCGTCATTGTTCGAGGTCCTCTGTCTGAACAAGGGAGGCAATGAAACCCATGATTCCCATGAGCGCGATCGCGCTGTGCTGCATGTCGCACAGCCCGCTGCTGAATCTTCCGGGACCGTCACCGGAGCTCCTTGAGGACGTCGACTCTGCGTTGGCGGGTGCGCGGGACTTCGTGCGCGACTTCGATCCGGAACTCGTCGTGATCTTCTCGCCGGATCACTACAACGGCTTCTTCTACCGACTGATGCCACCGTTCTGCGTCGGCACCGCGGCCACCGGTGTGGGTGACTACGGCACGCACGCGGGTCCACTGAGTGTGCCCGCCGATATCGCGACCGCCTGCGCGGAGGCCCTGTGGGAGGCGGGCGTCGATGTGGCGATCTCGTCGAGCATGGAGGTCGACCACGGCACGGTCCAGCCGCTTGAGACGTTGTTCGGTGACGCGGCGTCTGTGCCCGTGCTCCCGATCTTCATCAACTCGGTGGCCACGCCGCTGGGCCCCGTCAAGCGGGCGCGGGCACTCGGTGCTGCCGTCGGGGACTTTCTGGGCACTCTCGGCAAGCGGGTTCTGGTGGTGGGATCCGGTGGCCTATCACATGATCCGCCCGTACCCACACTGGCCACCGCGCCACCGGCCGCGCTCGGACGCATTGTGCACGGTGAGCCGATGTCGCCCGAACAGCGGGCAGCCAGACAGAGCGCGGTGATATCCGCCGCACACGACTTCGCCCACGGAGAGAGCCCGTTGCAACCGCTGAACCCCGATTGGGACCACGCTCTTCTCGAACTCCTGGACACCAACCGGGTCGCGGACGTCGACGGGTGGTCCAACGCGCAGATCGCCGCCGAGGCCGGTAACTCCGCCCACGAGGTGCGCACATGGATCGCGGCGTACGCGGCCATGGCAGCGCAGGGGGACTACGACACGGTTCAGCGCTACTACCGGGCCGCGCCCGAGCTGATCGCCGGCTTCGCCGTCCGCACGGCGGTGGCGCGATGACGGGTACCGAGGCGGTGTTCGACCACGAGGCCCCCTTCGATCACGAGGTCGACGTCCTGGTGGTGGGCTCCGGTGGCGGCGGCATGACGGCCGCATTGGCCGCCGACGAGGCGGGCCTGAGCACGCTCGTCGTCGAGAAGTCACCGCAGTTCGGCGGTTCCACCGCACTGTCCGGCGGCGGCATCTGGGTACCCGGCGCACCGTCGCAGCGGCGTGCGGGTTATCGCCCCGACCCGGACGCCACCTTCGACTACCTCAAGCGCATCACCGACGGACTGGTCAGCGATGCCCGCCTGCGGACGTACGTCGACGCCGCTCCGGAGATGATGGAGTTCCTCGAGAGGTCCAGCTCGTGGTTCGAATTCGTCTGGAAGCCGGGCTACGCCGACTACTACCCGGAGCTGCCCGGCGGCTCGGAGCGCGGCAGCACGATCAACGTCCCCGAGATCGACCTGCGCAAGCTGGGACCCGAGGAAGCCGACCTGCTGACCCCGTTGGCGCTGGCGCCCAGGGGAATCTGGTTCGCGCCCAAGGATCTGCGGCTCTTCTACCAGGTGCGGCAGAACTGGCGCGGCAAGACCGTGCTGCTCAAGCTCATCTGGCGGATGGTCCGCGCGCACGTGTTCGGGGACCGGATGGCCGCCATCGGACAGTCACTGATGGCCCGCATGCGGCTCGCGCTGAAGGACCACGGCATTCCGCTGTGGCTGAGCGCGCCGATGACCGAGCTCATCACCGACGTCGACGGCAACGTGACGGGCGCCGTCGTGGAACGCGACGGAAAGTCGCTGCGGGTCCTGGCGCGGCGCGGCGTGATCGTGGCGGCAGGCGGCTTCGACCACGATATGGAGTGGCGCAGGGAGCACCTCCCGGAGCTGAAGAAGGACTGGAGCTTCGGCAATCCAGCGGCGATGGGGGAGGGCATCCGCGCCGCCGAGAAGGTGGGCGCCGCAACCGACCTGCTCGACGAGGCATGGTGGTTCCCTGCGATGTGCTGGCCCGACGGGCGGCTGCAGTTCATGCTCAACGAGCGCATGATGCCCTCGCAGTTCGTCGTCAACGGCGACGGTAAGCGGTTCATCAACGAGGCCGCGCCGTACATGGACTTCGCCCACGCCATGCTGGACGGTGAGCGCTCCGGTGTCACCCACATACCGTGTTGGCTGATCACCGACATCCATTCGTTCCACCGCTACGTGGTCGGCGGGCATCTCCCGCTCCCGAAGATCCCCTTCGCTCCCGTCCCGACGGGATGGAAGGTCCCACAGGCCTGGCTGGACTCCGGGATCGTCAAGGAGGGCGCCAGCTTCGAGGAGCTGGCCGTCCAGATCGGTGTTCCCGCAGCGAGCCTGCGCCAGACTGCCGAACGGTTCAACGAGCTGGCCAGAAAGGGCCACGACGACGACTTCAATCGCGGCGACAGCGCCTATGACAACTACTACGGCGATCCGACGCTGCCCAACCCCAATCTGCACCCGCTCGGCAAGCCGCCGTATTACGCGTTTGAGATCATCCTGGGTGATCTGGGTACGTCCGGGGGCCTGCGCACCGACGAGTTCGCCCGCGTGCTGCGTGAGGACGACTCGGTGATCGACGGGTTGTATGCGACCGGAAACGCAACCGCGGCCGTGATGGGTCGCAGCTACGCCGGCGCCGGTGCCACCATCGGTCCCGCGATGACGTTCGGCTACGTGGCGGCCAGACATATCGCCGCCGCGGGAGCCGACCACACCTCAAGCCCCACAACGGATACCCATCCCACTACCGGCACCAGCCCGACACCTATCGGAGGTACTAAATGAAGATCTCACTTTTCTACGAGTTCCCGCTGCCTCGTCCGTGGTCGGAGGACGACGAGCACCAGCTGTTCCAGCACGGTCTGGACGAGGTCGAGGCCGCCGACAAGGCCGGTTTCTCGACGGTCTGGCTCACCGAGCACCACTTCCTCGAGGAGTACTGTCACTCGACTGCTCCGGAGATGTTCCTGGCCGCGGCGAGCCAGCGCACCAAGGACATTCGGCTGGGATTCGGCGTGATGCACCTGCCGCCCACGATCAATCACCCGGCCCGCATCGCTGAGCGCGTCGCCACCCTCGATCACCTGTCCAACGGACGCGTCGAGTTCGGCACCGGTGAGGGCTCGTCGGTCGCAGAACTCGAGGGCTTCAACATCGATCCCGCCGACAAGCGCGCACAGTGGGAGGAAGCCCTCGAGGTCGCGATCCGCTGCATGGTCGAGGAGCCCTTCAGCGGATTCAAGGGCGAACACGTCGAGATGCCTGCCCGAAACGTGATTCCCAAGCCGCTGCAGAAGCCGCACCCCCCGGTCTGGGTCGCCTGCACCCGCCCGTCCTCGGTGCAGATGGCAGCGCAGAAGGCCATCGGGGCACTGAGCTTCGCCTACACCGGTCCCGAAGCCCTCAAGGAACGTGTTGACGGCTACTACCGCGAGTTCGAGGAGAAGGGTGCCCCCATCACACCCGCCATCAACCCGAATGTGCTCGCCATCGGCGGTGACCTGTCGATGATGGTCGCCAAGAGTGACGACGAGGCGCTCAAGCGGCTTGGCATCGGCGGCGGCTTCTTCTCCTTCGGCATCATGCACTACTACCTGACCGGCATGCACACACCCGGCCGCACCAAGGTGTGGGAGCGCTACGAGGAGGCCGTGAAGGAGGATCCGACGCTGGCGTACGGCCCCGGCCGCGGCGCGATCGGATCGCCGGACACTGTTCGGGAGTTCCTTCGCGGCTACGAGGCCAGCGGTGTCGACGAGATCATCCTGCTGCTCAACCCGCGCAGCCACGAGGGCACGATGGAGTCCATCGAGATCATGGGCAAGGAGATCCTGCCCGAGTTCATCGAGCGCGATGCGAAGGCGGTTGTGGCCAAGGCCAAGCGGCTCGCGCCGGTGATCGATAAGGTCGAAGCGCGTCGGGAAGGTTCCGATGCGCCGCTGTTCGACGAGACCTATGCGTTCGGCGGGTTGCCCACCGGTCGCGGTGGAAAGTTCACCGCGGGCGAGATTCCCGAGGCCATGGCCGAGATCAACGAGGGCCGCGTGCATGCCGCGCAGTTGGCCAAGGAACAAGAGGCGGCTCGCGAGGCGGCCGGCTGAGCGGAACGGGGACGACGGTGTCTGAGTATCACGACCTGACGAGCTACGCGGCGCAGCGCGTCGTGGTGACGGGCTGCGCATCGGGCATCGGCGCGGCGCTGGTGAGCCAGTTGGCTGACCTGGGTGCATACGTTGTTGGCCTCGATGTGTGCCCGCCGTCGTTCGCGGTCAACGAGTTCCACTCGGTGGACCTGTCGGATCCGGACTCGATCGACGCCGCTATCGAGGCCGTCAACGGCCCGGTGGACCGCCTATTCAACGTCGCCGGGGTGTCCTCGGGGATCAAGGACCCGCTACGGGTGGTGACGATCAACTTCCTCGGCACCCGACGCCTCACCGAGGGGTTGATACCGGCGATGCCACCGGGATCGGCGATCGCCAGCGTCTCCTCGCTCGCGGCCTCGGGGTACCGGGAGAACGCGAGTGTCACCGCAGGCCTGCTGGACACACCTGACATGTCTGCGGGCATCGAGTGGTGTGAGCGCCATCCGGAGGCGCTGGCCGACGGCGGCTACCGGCTGTCCAAGGAGGCGCTCATTCTCTACGGCATGGCCAACGTGGCCACGCTGGGCGCCAAGGGAATCCGGATCAATGCCACCGCGCCCGGCGTCACGGACACCCCGATCCTGGACCAGTTGCGCGGTGCCTACGGGGAGTTGTTCCTAAAGGCCTTCCGCACCCCGCTGGGGCGCGTCGCGGAGCCCGCCGAGCAGGCCAGCGTGCTGGTGTTCCTCAACAGTGACGCGGCGAGTTACATCACCGGACAGGTCATCTGGGCGGACGGCGGCACGGTGGCGGAGAAGATGTTCGGCGACCTGGCAGACGCCAGAGAGGTCGAGAGACGAAGGACGCAGCATGGCCAGCATGGCTGACTTTCGGCGGGTTGCCGACGACGTCCGCAACTGGGGGCGCTGGGGTGATGACGACGAACTCGGCACGCTGAACCTGATCACCGCGGACAAGGTGGCGCAGGCTGCGGCGACCGTGCGCAAGGGCAAGGTCATCTCGCTCGGTGGTGACTTCGGCTCCTCGGGTCCCCAAGGCGCCTTCGGCTTCCGGCAGAACCCCGTGCACGTCATGACTGTCGACGGCGGTGACGCGAACACGCTGTGCCAGTACGCGCCCGGCTGGCTGCGTAACTCCGTGGCCAAGGAGCTCAGCGGGTTCTTCGTGGACAATCCATTCCGGTTCAACGACGACATGATTGTCATGCCACTGCAGGCGGCGACGCAGTGGGACGCGCTGTCACACGTCTACTACGAGGACAAGCTGTACAACGGTTTTCCCGCGGACTCGGTGACGAGTTTCGGTGCGTTTCACCTCGGGATCGAGAAGGTCGACGTCAAGGGCATCACATCGCGCGGTGTGCTGCTCGACGTCGTCGCGCATCGCGGCGCAGACGTGTTCTGCGAGCCCGGAAACCCCATCACGCCCGCCGAACTCGACGATATCGCCAAGGCCCAGGGCATCAGCGTCCAACCCGGTGACGTCGTGGTGGTGCACACCGGATGGTGGACCAGATTCCTGTCCACCGGTGACGGTGCCGAAGCGGGATCCGGGCTGGACTGGACGTGCGCCTCTTGGCTGCACGACCACGACGTCGCGGCCGTCGCCGCGGACAATCTGATGGTCGAGGACCCTGATCCGGCCAACGGCGTCGACGGCACGTTCCTCCCGATGCACATGCTGTGCCTGCGCGATATGGGCCTGATGCTCGGTGAGTACTGGGACCTCGGTGGCCTGGCCGCCGACTGCGCCGCCGACGGCGTCTACGAGTTTCAACTGGTTGCGCCACCGCTGAAGGTGGTCGGCGCCGTCGGTTCCCCGGTCAGCCCGATCGCGATCAAGTAGGGCAGCCACCTCGACATGCGGTACAAACTAAGCACTTCGGACAATTCGTGACCAGTACGTTGGCTCCCGTGGAGTTCGAACGGAAGTCCGTTGTCGTCGACGGCCTCGTCACCGGTTATCTGGAGGCAGGCAGCGGCGACACCGTCATCCTGCTGCACGGCGGCGAGTTCGGCGCCAGTGCGGACCTCGGATGGGAGCGCACAATCGGGGCGCTGGCCGCGAGGTACCGGGTGCTGGCACCGGACATGCTGGGCTACGGCGAGTCCGCGAAGGTGCTCGACTTCGTCGACGGGCGCGGTATGCGTATCCGGCATGTGGCGCGGTTCTGTGACGTTCTGGGCGTCGCGTCCGCGCATTTCGTCGGAAACTCGATGGGTGCAATCAACCTGCTGACCGACACGACGTCGGAGTCGCCGGTGCTGCCGGTGCGCAGCCTGGCGTTGATCTGCGGCGGCGGACAGATTCAGCGCAACGAGCACGCCGACGCCCTGTACGACTACGACGCGACGATTGAGGGCATGCGGCGCATCGTCGTCGCGCTGTTCGCCGATCCCGCCTATCCGGCCGACGACGCCTACGTCCGGCGCCGCTACGACTCGAGCACCGCACCCGGTGCGTGGGAGGCCGTCGCGGCGGCGCGCTTCCGCAGGCCCGGCGCGATTCCGCCACCGACACCGTCTACCGAACGCGCCTACGAGCGGATTGTGGTCCCGACGCTGATCCTCGAGGGAGGTGGCGACAAGCTATTGCCCCCGGGGTGGGCCGCCGAGATCGCCACGCATATCGCAGGCGCTCGCTCGGCCGTCGTCGACGGCGCGGGACACTGTCCCCAATTGGAACGGCCCGACGAGGTCAACGGCCTGTTGCTCGACTTCCTGAGCAAGGCGTGAAAGGGATTCTGCACCATGGTCAATGAGCTTTCAGGCAAGGTCGCCATCGTGACGGGCGGTGCATCCGGAATCGGCCGCGGGATCGTCGAGCGGTTCCACGGTGAGGGCGCCAAGGTGGTGATCGCCGACATTCAAGACGATCTCGGCGAGACGCTCGCCGCCGAACTCGGTGGTATGGCGGTCTACCACCACACCGACGTCTCCGATCAGGCACATATCGCCGAGCTCATCGCGGCGACGGTTCGCAAGTTCGGCGCACTGGACGTCATGGTCAACAACGCGGGACGGTCCAGCCCGTTGAAGCGGGGGCTCTTCAACGAGGACTTCGAGGAGTTCGACAGCGTCATGCGGATCAACGTGCTCGGCGTGATGGCGGGCACTCGAGACGCGGCGCGGTATATGGCCGAGCACGGCGGCGGCTCGATCATCAACATGTCATCGATCGGCGGCATCCTGGCGGGCGGGGGAGTGACGAGCTACCGCGCCTCCAAGGCGGCCGTCATTCAGTTCACCAAGTCTGCGGCGATCGAGTTGGCCCAGTGGGAGATCCGGGTGAACTGCATCGCCCCCGGAAACATCCCGACGCCACTGCTGCAGACCGCGGCCAGCGATGAGGATCGCGAGCGGCTCGAGAAGTTCGAGGCCCGGATCCGTCAGCAGATGCGCGACGACCGTCCGCTGAAACGTGAGGGCACGCCCGACGACGTCGCCGAGGCAACGCTGTACTTCGCCACCGACCGGTCGCGGTACGTCACCGGCACGGTGTTGCCCGTGGACGGCGGCACCGTGGCGGGAAAGGTGATGCCACCTCGTAAGCCCAAGCAGGACGGCTGACGGCCAAACGCCGAGTACCGCCGCGCGGAGCTGCCCGGACGCGTGTCTCAAGCCCACACTCGGCAGCGGTTCACGGCGCTGATTTAAATCAGTCGCTTGACTTAATTGGAGGGACGGCGTTGACTGAGCACGTGACCGCAGCCCGGCCATTACGCACCGAACGTGCCAGCAGCACGCGTGACGCGATTCTCGCCGCCGCCGAACGGCTCTACGCCGAGCACGGCGTCTACGCCATATCCAACCGCCAGGTGAGTGAGGCTGCGGGGCAAGGGAACAACGCCGCCGTCGGCTATCACTTCGGCACCAAGACCGACCTGGTCCGGGCCATCGAGGAGCGTCACCGCGCGCCCATCGAGGCACACCGGGAGCGGATGGTCGAGCAGACCGACGAGACCACCGACATGCGCGGCTGGGTGTCATGCCTGGTCCGCCCGCTGACCGACCACCTCGCCGATCTCGGCAACCCGACCTGGTACGCACGATTCGCCGCGCAGGCAATGACCGATCCGGCCTACCACGGCTTTGTCGTCAAGGACGCGCTGAGTTCACCGTCGCTGGTCCAGGTCGTCGACGGCATCAGCCGATGCCTTCCCGACCTGCCGCTGGACGTCCGGTTCGAGCGCAACATCATGGCCCGAAACCTGTTGATGCACAGCTGTGCCGATCGCGAGCGCGCGCTGGCCAAGGGCGCCACCGTCGCACGGTCCAGCTGGCGGGAGGCCGGATCCGGGCTCATCGACGCCATCGTCGGTATGTGGCTCGCACCGGTCTCGCCGGAGGGCCATTCGTCGTGAGGGTCACGGTGGACCAGGACAAGTGTGTCTCGTCCGGGATGTGCGTGATGAACTCCCCGGACGTCTTCGACCAGCGTGACGACGACGGTGTCGTCGTACTCCTCATCGAGAGTCCCAGCCCCGACCGGGCCGACAGCACCCGCGATGCAGCAGCGGCATGTCCGGCCCTAGCCATCCACATCGAGGAGTGAGTCCATGACAGAAACGCTCGCGACAGACGAGGTCTCCGCCGACATCCCCGAGTACCCGATGGAGCGTGAGGCGCGCTGCCCGTTCGCGCCGCCCCGTCAGATGCTGGAGATGGGCGAGGTCAAACCGCTGTCGCGGGTGCGGATCTGGAACGGCAGCACACCGTGGCTCATCACCGGGTACGAGGTGGCACGGGAGCTGTTCGCCGACGCCCGCGTGAGCGTCGACGACCGCATCGAGGGATTCCCGCACTGGAACGAGCACATGCTCTCCACCGTCAACAAGCGACCGCGCTCGGTGTTCACCGCCGACGCCGAGGAGCACACCCGGTTCCGGCGGATGCTGTCCAAGCCGTTCACGTTCAAGCGTGTCGAGGGCCTGCGTCCGGCGATCCAGAAGATCACCGACGAGTGCATCGACGAGATCCTGGCCGGGCCGCAGCCCGCCGACATCATCGCGAAGCTCGCGCTGCCGGTCCCCACCGTGGTGATCAGCGAGATGCTGGGCGTCCCCTACGAGGACCACGAGTTCTTCCAGGAGCACGCCAACGCCGGCCTGGCCCGCTACGCAGCCGCGGACGCCATGCAGAAGGGCGCGATGAGCCTGCACCAGTATCTGATCAACCTCGTCGAGGAGAAGCAGGCCAACCCGTCCGAGGACGCGGTGTCCGACCTTGCCGAACGCGTGACAGCGGGCGAGATCAGCGTGAAGGAGGCCGCCCAGTTGGGCACCGGCCTGCTGATCGCCGGCCACGAGACCACCGCCAACATGATCGGCATCGGTGTGCTCGCACTGCTGGAGAACCCCGAACAGGCTGCCCTGCTTCGTGATTCCGATGATCCGAAGTTCATCGCGAATGCCGCCGAGGAACTGATGCGGTATCTGTCGATCATCCAGAACGGTCAGCGGCGTGTGGCCATCGAGGATATCGAGATCGCAGGGGAGACCATCCGCGCAGGCGAGGGCATCATCATCGATCTCGCGCCGGCGAACTGGGATGCCGCCGCCTACCCGCGGCCCGACCAGCTTGACTTCACGCGCAGTGCCGGGCAGCAACTCGGCTTCGGCTACGGACGTCACCAGTGCGTCGGTCAGCAGCTGGCGCGCGCCGAGCTGCAGATCGTGTTCCACACGCTTCTTCGCCGCATCCCCACGCTGCGTCTGGCGATCCCGTTCGACGAGATCCCCTTCAAGCACGATCGCCTCGCATACGGCGTCTACGAACTTCCGGTGACCTGGTAGCCCGCCAGCCCAACACCAGCCCGCCCGCAGTCCGATTGGAGTACCAACGATGACTACCCCGACCTCATCATGGCCGACCCCAGCCCCAACCTCATCACGGCCGACCCCAGCCCCCACCTCACCGCCGGCATCCCTCTATCCCCCCGAGGGCTGGGGTGCGCCCAAGTACCGCCACGGTCACTCAACCGGCGGAGTCGTCGGCCTGCCCGCCGACACCGAGATCTTCTCCGCCGACAACCACATCTCGGTGGCCGACGACATCTTCTTCGACCGGTTCCCCGAGGAGCTGAAGGGTGCGGCGCCGCGCATCTGGTACGAGGACGGCGCCTACATGGTGGGCATGAAGGGCAAGGCCTGGACCGGCGGTGACTTCGGCCGGGTGCTCATGCAGTACGACGATCTCGCCGGTGCCGCATCCAACAACATCGAGGCGCGCGTCCGGGAACTCAAAGAGGACGGCATCGACAGGGAGCTGGCCTTCCCCAACGCCGTGCTCGCCCTCTTCCACTACCCGGACAAGGCGTTGCGCGAGCGCGTGTTCCGGATCTACAACGAGCACATCGCAGAACTGCAGGAGCGCTCGGGAGGCCACTTCTACGGCGTCGGTCTAATCAACTGGTGGGACCCGAAGGGCACCCGCAGCACGCTTGAGGAGTTGAAGGGGTTGGGACTCAAGACGTTCCTGCTGCCACTGAACCCCGGCAAGGATGACGACGGCAACATCTACGACTACGGCAGCACCGATATGGACGCGGTCTGGGACGAGATCGAGGCGGCCGGGCTGCCGGTCAGCCACCACATCGGCGAGACACCGCCGAAGACGCCGTGCCAGAACAACAGTGTCGTGGTCGGCATGATGGTGAACGTCGACTCGTTCCGAGAGCAGTTCGCCAAGTACGTCTTCTCCGGCATCCTGGACCGGCACCCGTCGTTGAACGTCGGCTGGTTCGAGGGCGGTATCGCCTGGGTTCCCACGGCCTTACAGGACGCCGAGCACATGCTCGCCTCCTATCGGCACATGTTCAACCATCAGCTCTCCCACGACGTCCGCCACTACTGGGACAACCACATGAGCGCCTCGTTCATGGTGGATCCGCTGGGGCTGCGCCTGATCGATCAGATCGGTGTCGACAACGTGATGTGGTCCAGCGACTACCCGCACAACGAGAGCACCTTCGGGTACTCGGAGAAGTCCCTGGCCGCCGTGGTCGAGGCGGTCGGTCCGGACAATGCCGTGAAGATAGTCAGCGGCAACATCAAGCGATTCCTCGGGATCTGAGGGAGCGGCGATATGACGACATTTCTGCAGCCGAACGCTGCCCTGCTCGACATCCCCGATCTGCCCGACCGCGGCCGCATGTATCGCGAGATCGGCGAGCGCCTACGCACGGTGATGAGGGAGAAGGGCGTCGACGCGCTCGTCCTGCTGGGCAACGGCAACGTCGTGTACGCGACCGGTGCGAGCTGGCCGCTGCTCGACGCTGGCCTGTCCCACGTCGAGCGCCCGGTCGCGATCGTGCTGGCCGACGATCCGCACCCGCACCTCTACATGCCGTTCCGTGAGGGTTCCGCATGGGAGTCCGAGCTTCCCGCCGATCACGTCCACGGTCCGCTCTACCTCGAGTTCGACGAGGGCGTCGAACGTTTCGCCAAGGTGCTGGCCGAGCTGGTCCCGCCCGGAGCGAGCATCGCGGTCGACGAACTCACCGGTGCGATGCGGCACGCGTCGAGCCGACTCTTCCCCGCGGGGCCGCCATCGGACGCGGCCCTGGTGGTGGGTCCCGCGAAGCTGACGAAGACACCCGATCAGATCTCCTGCATCCGCAAGGCCTGCCGGATCACCGAGGAGGCCGTCATCGATGTACACAGGGCGCTGGCTCCCGGTGTCCGTCAGATCGACCTCTCGGCCCAGTTCGTCCGGCGCGCATTCGAACTCGGCGCCACCGCGAACATGCTCGAGGCCATCTGGCAGGTGATGCCCACCACCAGAGGCAGCGGCAACGTGTGGACCACCACCGGCGATCTTGCCCTTCCTCTGCTGACCACCGAGAAGGAACTGGTCAAGGGGGACGTGCTGTGGACCGATGTCAGCATCACCTACGAGGGATACTGCTCGGACTTCGGCCGCACCTGGATCGTGGGTGAGGAGCCGACGGCCCGCCAGCAGGAGCAGTACCTCAAGTGGCGCGAGATCCTCGGCGCCGTACTGGCGGTGACCAAGGCGGGCGCGACATCGGGTGATCTGGCGCGAGCGGCGATCGCGGCCAACGGCGGTCGCAAACCGTGGCTGCCGCACTTCTACCTCGGACACAGCATCGGCACCAATGCTGCCGAAATGCCAATGATCGGAACCGATCTAGGGCAGGAGTTCGACGACAACTTCGTCTTCCCGGCCGGCATGGTGCTCGTACTGGAGCCGGTGGTCTGGGAGGACGGTACCGGTGGATATCGAAGCGAGGAGATTGTGGTCATCACCGAGGACGGCTTCACACCGATCACCGACTACCCCTACGCGCCGTACGGCGATGAGCTGATCGGTCTTTCACGATGAGCGACGAGGTTCTTGCCGACGGTCTGGAACTGCGGACCGGTCGGCGCGCACGCGCACTGGCTCAGATGGAGGCCTTCGACCTCGACATCCTGGTGCTGGGCCGCCAGGCCAACGTCCGGTACGTCACCGGGGCACCGCAGCTGTGGGTGGCGGGCACGCGCCCCTTCGCGCCCATCTGCGTCATGCTGCGCGGCACCGGCGAGATCCACCTGAACAGCAGCTGGGACGAGGGCATGCCCGAGGAGATCGACCACGATCACCTCTACGGGCTGGCCTGGAACCCGATGACGCTGATGGACGTGCTGAAAAAAATCGACGGGGCCGCCACGGCGCGCCGCGTCGGAACCGACGCGCTGTCACCCACATTCGCCCAACTTCTGCCGATCGCGTTCCCGAAGGCCGAGTTCGTCGACGGCGAACTCGCCATGCGTACCGCGCGGCGGATAAAGACGCCCGAGGAGATCGAGTCGCTTCGCAATGCGGCCCGGGTGGCGCAAGCCGGTCTTGCCGCTGGTGTTTCGGCTGTGGCGCCCGGTGTCACCGAGCAGGCCCTGACCGGCGCGATGCTGGAGGCGATGGCTGCCGGCGGGGTGAGCACGTCGGCCACCCAGGACGGTGCGTGGATCACGTCGCGCGAACACCCATGGCGCCACGGTCCACGGGATCGCCGAGTGGGCGCAGGCGACCTGGTGGCGTTTGCGTCTGGCGCACTCGCGGACGGTTACGTCGGTGAGGTGGGCCGCACGGCGCCGGTCGGCGACGTCCCCGGTGCCGATGAGTTGTATCAGCGTTCGGCAGCGTTGTGGGACAGGCTGGTTGCGTCGTGCCGTGCCGGTGCTCCGGCCAGCGACCTGCTCGCGGCCTACGAGGCCGCAGGTGAGTCGCTGCCCCCGATGCCGGTGGCGCACGGCCTGGGTCTCGGGTTCGACCCGCCCGTGGTGTCACCGGACCTACCCGCGACATCTGCAGCCGAACGCCTCGATCCCGGCACGGTGCTCGCCGTGACCGGATACGTGTGGGAAGCGGGAGTCGGCGCCGTCTACCAGCGCGACGCGGTCCTGATCACCCAGAATGGTCCCGAGGTTCTGACCACGGATGCCTCGTCCCATCGAGCTGCCTCTGTCGGCACGAGCTAGAAGGCGCGGAGATGCCGGGAAAGAAGCAGATGCCTGACAAGAACAAGACCAAGAAGCGACCGTCGGCCGAGGAGATCATCCTCTACGCCAAGGACCCCAAGACCAAGATCGCGACGATCACGTTCAATCGTCCCGAGTTCCTCAACGCGCCGACATCGGATGCGCGGCTGCGCTACGCGGACCTGATTCGTGCGTGCAGCGTCGACAACGACGTCAAGGTCGTGGTGATTCGCGGGGTCGGAGACAACCTCGGTAGCGGAGCGGATCTGCCGGAGTTCATGGAGGGCAATGACGATCCAGAACTTCGACTGCGGGAACTCAAGGTCGAGGGGATGGGCGTCGAGTATCCGCCCAAGGGGTCATTCCGCAACGGGGCGACCATCAGCGGTTGGTACGCCAACGTGCAGGCGGGCAACCGGCCGCTGCAGGAGCTGAAGAAGATCAGCATCGTCGAGGCCAAGGGATACTGCTATGGCTGGCACTTCTACCAGTGCGCCGACGCCGATCTGGTGATCTCGTCGGACGACGCGCTCTTCGGGCACCCGTCGTTCCGCTATTACGGCTGGGGTCCGCGGATGTGGACCTGGGTGCAGATGATGGGACTGCGCAAGTTCCAGGAGATGGTGTTCACCGGGCGGCCATTCACCGCCGAGGACATGGAGAAGTGCAACTTCCTCAATAAGGTCGTGACGCGCGACGCACTGGAGGCTGAGACGCAGAAGTACGCCGAGGCGTGCGCGCGTAATCGGCCCGTCGACACCGTCTACATGCAGAAGCTCTTCTTCGAGGTCTACAAGCAGCATCAGGGTGAGTACATGGGCAGCCTGCTGTCGGCGTTCTTCGAGTCGATGGGCAGCGGGGTGACCAACGACAGCGACGGAGATCTCGACATGCACGAGGCCATCGGCACTGGTCTGGCCGCTGCGGTGAACGACAACGACGACAAGTTCCCTCCCGACTTCCGGCTGTCCAAGAAGAACCGCAAGAAGCCGAAATAGCCACGGCCCCCTCATGACATCGCCACTGGGTGGGTACACCGTCATCGACCTGTCGACCGGCATTGCGGGCGCGTACTGCACCAAGCTGCTCGCCGACGGCGGTGCCGACGTGATCAAGGTTGAACCACCCGAGGGCGATCCGTTGCGCGGGTGGTCGGCCTCGGGTGCGACCATCGAGCCGGGTTGTGACGGCGCGCTGTTCAGCTTCCTGTCCTGTTCGAAGCAGAGTGTGGTGATCGACCCCGACGAGGGGATGGACACCGCGCTGGTCGAGTCACTGCTCGCGTCGGCCGACGCGGTGGTGTGGTCGCGTGGATCGCGGGTTGCGGAGCTGGACTCGTTGTCCCCGCGCCGGATTCACGAACGACACCCCCACCTGGTGATCACGTCGATCACGGCGTTCGGACTCGACGGCCCGTGGCATGACCGGCCCGCCACCGAGTTCACCCTGCAGGCCTGGTCCGGTGGAACGATCGGCATAGGCCGGGGCTCCCAGGACAGGGCACCCGTGCACGTGGGTGGGCAGGTGGGGGACTGGCTGGCCGGGGCCTACGCTTCCGCGATGACACTGGCGTTTCGCGCCAGGGCACTCGATGACGGCAAGGGCGAGCTTATCGACCTGTCGATGCTCGAGGTCCAGATCCTCGGCCTCACCTACTATCCGGTGACCTACTGCGAGATGCTCGGGCGCCCCTGGCGCACCGAACGCAGGCCCACCGTGCCCGGGGTGGCTCAGGCCGCCGACGGTCTCGTCGCACTGGGGTGCGGCACCGCCCAGCAGTGGCACGACCTGTGCGCCATGTCGGGTCACGACGACTGGATCGATGAGGAGACCACGCTCACCATCACCGAGCAGGCCAACCTGCACGCCGAGGAGCTCTACGACTGGTTGCGTGATCAGCGCGTCGACGATGTGCGAGATCTCGCCTCGGCGTTCCGGATTCCCAACAGCCCGGTGGGCAACGGTGAGAACGTCACGGCGATGGACCATTACCGCGTGCGCAACGCGTTCACCGAGAATCCTCGCGACGGCTTCGTCCAACCCAGCCACCCCTACCGGCTCAGCGGTGTCGAGCTGCGGAGCCCGGAGCCAGCTCCGCGCCTTGGCGAGCACACCGCGGCACACCGCGCGCGCCCGGCGCCAGCGCGGACCGTACCGCCGACCCGTACCGACCGGGACCGGTTGCCGTTCAGTGGTCTTCGCGTTCTCGATATGACGACGTTCTGGGCAGGACCGTCGTGCACGCACGCTATGGCGTTGCTCGGCGCCGAGGTCATCCACCTGGAGTCGGCGTCGCGGCCGGACGGCACCCGGCTGATCGCCGGCATCCCCGCGAGCGTGGACAAGTGGTGGGAGCGCTCGCCGATCTTCTCCGCGCTCAACACCAACAAGTTGGGACTCACACTCGACTTCCAGACCGAGCGAGGCCGGGATCTGCTGCGTCGCCTGATACCGACCTGCGACGTCATCGTCGAGAACTTCACTCCCCGGGTGATCGACCAACTCGGGCTGGACTTCGCCTCGGTACGCGAGCTGCGTGACGACATCATCATGGTCCGCATGCCGGGGTTCGGCCTTGACGGTCCCTGGCGGGACAACCCGGCGTTCGCCTACATCATTGAGGACGCGTCCGGGCTGAGTTGGCTGACGGGCTATCCCGATCGCAATCCCTGCGAGCCCTACTCGATCGGTGATCCGAACGCGGGTGTCCACGCGCTCAATGCCGTACAGCTCGCGCTCGAGCACCGCCGTCGCACGGGCGAGGGCGTCCTGGTCGAGGCCGCCATGGTGGACGCCGCGCTGAACGTGGCCGCAGAACAGGTCATCGAACACTCCGCCTACGGGGTCCTGCTGCAACGCGCGGGCAACCGCGGACCCGCGGCCGCGCCGCAGAACCTCTACCAGGTCGCGGGCACCGACGAGTTCGGCCGCGACGACTGCTGGGTCGCGGTGGCGGTGAACACCGATGCGCAGTGGGTGGCGCTGCGCGACGCGATCGGTCGTCCCGACTGGGCGATGGATCCCGAACTGGACGGCGTGGCTGGGCGCAGGTCGCGCGACGACGATATCGACGAGTGGCTCGGCGCGTGGTGTCGGGTGCGCAGCGCGGACGACGTGGTCGAAGTGCTGTGGAGCGCAGGGGTGCCGGTGGCCAAGGTCATGCAGCCGCACCGCCAGACCGAGCTGGATCAGTTGGCGCATCGGGGCTTCTTCGAGAGCCTGGACCATCCGATCAACCCGTCGGCCCCACACAGCACGCTGCCCGTGCGCCTGTCGAACGGGCCCGCGAGGTTTCACCGGATTCCCGCACCATTACTGGGCCAGCACAACACCGAGTTGCTGCGTGAACTCGGCGTGACCGACGAGGAGATCGACGCGCTGCTCAAGGACGGGGTCATAGGCACCGCACCCGGCCATCGGCGGTCTGGGCGCGTTGAGCCGCGCTGAACGCGGCTCAGCGCGCCGAAAACGCAGTCAGTAGGCCGCTCCTCAGCCGATGATCGGAAACCGGCGCTTGCGGGCCAGTTCGTTGAGGGCGCCCTGCATTACCGACCGGACATACACGTCGACGTCGTCGACGTCGGGATCGGACCCGAAGCGTGCGATGACGTCGATGGGTTCCAGGACCTGCGTGACGATCTTGGTCGGCAGGGGCACGTTGGGTGGCCCCAGAACGCTGAATCCGAACGGGAAGCCGAACGTGATCGGCAGGATCTCCACCCGTGCCCTCGTCAGGCGGAGAAGTTTGGCCATCCCGTACCCGCGGGTGAGGAACAGCTGACTCTCCTGACCGCCGATGGACACCGACGGCACGATCGGAACTCGCGCCGCGATGGCGGTGCTCACGTAACCCGTGCGTCCGTTGAAATCGATCACCGTGTCCGACATCGTCGGTCGGTAGGAGTCGTAGTCGCCGCCGGGAAAGACCAACACGACGGCACCGGAATCGAGTGCCGCCGCTGCGTTCTCGCGGCTGGCCTCGATGACGCCGACCTTGGGCATGAGATCGCTGAGCGGCCCCATCACGACGCCGTAGTGGGCCAGCGTGATCAGCGGCCGATCCTCGTATCCGAAGCGGTCGTAGTACGCGGATCCGAACAACATCACATCGGGCGTGAGCATCCCACCGGAGTGGTTCGACACGACCAACGCGCCGCCCGTGGAGGGAAACGCGTCGAGGCCATGTGTCTCGGCGCGATACCACCGGCGCAGCAGCGGTCCGATCCTCTCGGCCACGAACCTGGTGATCGAGGGGCTGTACCCGACAAACGCGGGCTCGCTCATTCCATGAGTGTGGCAGTGCTGCGCGCTGTCCGCGGCTACTTCAGGCAGCTGCCACCGTCGACGGGCAGCGTGACACCGGTGATGAAGCGTGCCTCGTCGGAGGCCAGGAACAGCACCGCGTTGGCGATGTCCTCGGGCTCCACCCAGCCGATGGGCAGCGTGTGCATCAGCTGACCGATGACCTTCATGTCCTCGGGGCCCGGGTTCTCCAGGTCGGGTCGGAACAGTTTCATCGTGGGCTCGTTCATGAACAGCGGGGTGTTGACGTTGGTGGGGTGTACCGAGTTGACCCGAATGTTCTGCGCGCCAAGCTCTACGGCGAACGTGCGCATGAGCCCGACGACGCCGTGCTTGGCGGCGACGTAGTGCCCGGTGTGGGGGTAGGCCTTGAGTCCGCCGACCGAGCTGGTCAGGATGATTGACCCGCCGCGGCCACCCTCGAGGATATGGGGGACGCCCGCCTTGACGGTCTTCCACACGCCGGACAGGTTGACGGCGATCATGTCGTCCCAGTCGCCCTCGCTGGTCTTGTCCAGCGTCTGACCACCGTTGCCGATGCCGGCGTTGGCGACGATGATGTCGAGCCTGCCGAGTTCCTCGACACCGGCGTCGACGGCGGCCTTCATCGCGTCGTAGTCGCGTGTGTCGACCTCCGCGGTGTAGATGCGCCGGTTCAGACCCTTGACCAGATCGGCGGTCTCGGCGAGATCCTCGGGATTGGCCAGCGGGATCAGCACGCTGTCGATCTGCTTGCAGATGTCGATGGCGATGATGTCGGCGCCCTCTTGCGCCATGCGAACCGCGTGTGCGCGACCCTGCCCGCGCGCCGCGCCCGTGATGAACGCGACCTTGCCCTCTAGCCGGCCCATTTTCTGCTCCTCGCGTCCGCTGCCTGCCATGTGAATCCTCGACCCCCTGTTCGACGCCAGACACCTCACGCTGTGCACTTGCTCAGCACTCTGTCATCGTCGATCCCATTGTGTCAACGGCTCTCTCGGCTCGGGCCGTTTGTACTGTCCGCTTAAACCGCAACCCGGCCGCGGCGAATCACGTTGTGAGATATCGGCGTACCCGTCGATGTGCCGTGGAGCGGACGACGCCGCGTGCGATCTGGCGCACCGAGGCTCAAGGGCGGGGGAGGCTCCGGCGTCGACCCCGACCGGGTGCACGGCAAATCGAACCAGAGATCGGTTTCGCGCGCAGACGCGAGCGAAGTTCTTCCTGGTCGAGAATGTAATTCTCTGCTAGCTGGAGGCGAATCCGTGGGAGCAGAAGTCCCATACTTCGTCGGCAGAGATGGGTTTGACGGCGATGTCCTCGGACCCGCTGGACTGGGCGACGAACATCACCGTCTGCATGGTCATGGCCGCCATGCGCCGCGGGCTGACGTCGGGGCGCAGGGCTCCTGCCTCCGCGGCCTCCTCCATCAGCTCGGTGAGCAGCGCCAACAGTGGTGCGTGCGCGATCTTGACCTCGGAGGGATGCGACACCAGCAGGCGTGGCGCGAAGTCGGTGAAGAGCGGGCGCTTGGCAGTGGGATCGGGGCGCGAGGACTCGAACAGCAGCTGGACAGCGACTTTGAGCCGCTCGAGCGGGTCGGTCTGGCCGGCGACGGCCGCGCGAATCTGGTCCGCAGATCGGCCGAGCGCGTCCTCGAAGAGGGCGAGCAGAAGCTCATGCTTACCGTCAAACTGCAGGTAGAAGCTGCGCAGCGACTGGCGGGAGCGATCAACGACCTCTTGCACGGTGAAGTCGGTGCTGCCCTTCTCGATGATGATCGCCTGGGCGGCATCGAGGAACCGCTGCACCCGCTGAGCGGCGCGCACCTTCGCGGTCTTGATCGAGCGTTCGACGGCCCTTTGCTTCCAGGCCGGCTCTTCGCTGGGGCTGCTCACCAGCGGCTCGGACGCGGGCTGGGTGGGAAGAGCATGGATGAACTGTACCGGAGGACGCCTGGGCATTGTGGTCCTGGACCCCCTCGCGACCGCCGTGTCTGAGATTGTAACTTCCTCATGACGAGAATAGTATTCTCATTTCTGCCATTACAGAAGGCTTATGTGGAAGCCGCGACCCGATTCACATCGTCCCGTGCGTGTGATGCCGCAGGTCGCACATCATGCGGGGAGCGCCGTGCAGCTGACGTTCGATTCCGATGTCGAGGCCTTCCGGGCTGAGTTCGTCGCATTCCTGGATGAGCACCTCCCGACGGACACCGAGGCGTTCGAACGTTCTCGCTCGTCGTCGCACCTTCCGGACTGGGCCCGTCGGTGGCAGCGTCTGCTTTTCGACAATGGCTGGCTGGTGCCGGGTAATCCGCCCGAGTTCGGCGGCCGCAATGCAACCATCCTGCAGCAGTACGTGCACCAGACGGAGTTGTCCCGCCGGCGCATGGTGCCGAGCTTCAACGCGCAGGGCGTGGGCATCATCGCCGCCTCGCTCATCACGTTCGGGACCACCGAACAACAGCAGGGGTGGGCGGTGCCGATCCTGCGGGGCGAGATCACGGCGGCCCTTGGCATGAGCGAACCCGCGGCGGGCTCGGACCTGGCGTCGCTGAAGACCCGTGCCGTGCGCGACGGCGACGACTTCGTCGTCAACGGGCAGAAGGTGTGGACGTCGGGGGCCCACGATGCCGACGTGTTGCTGACCTTCGTTCGGACCAATTCCGATGTCCCCAAGCATCAGGGGATCAGCGTGTTGCTGATCCGCACCGACTCGCCGGGTGTCACGTGCCGCCCGTTCGGGTCGGCGGCCGACCGCGACGATCTGGACTTCAACGAGGTGTTCTTCGACGACGTGCGAGTGCCTGCGCAGAACCTGGTCGGTGAGCTCGACAAGGGCTGGGGCGTCGCCAGCGGCTCGCTGGGGCATGAACGGAACATGTTGTGGCTCAGTTACGCCGACCGGCTGGCCGATCTGATCGCTGACTGGCGGCCGCGCACCGAGCTGGAGAGGGACCGCTTCGCGACACTGGTGATGGACAACCAGGCGCTGCGGCTGTTGGGCTCGGCGGCCATCGCGCGTGCCGCGCGCGGCGAGGAGGATGTGCCCGCACTGTCGGTGCTGAAGCTTCTCGGGGGCGAGACCGGTCAGGCCGCCGGTGGGCACGCGCTGAACGCCAGCGGCGCTGACGGGCTCATCCATCCTGGGGTGTCGACGCGCTACCGGCCGATGAACCACGACGGCTACGCCGGTAGCTGGGCGGATCGCTACATCCGATCGTTCGCGGGGACCATCGCCGGAGGCACATCGGAGATCCAGCGCAACATCATCGCCCAGCGGGTACTGGGACTGCCACGCGGCTGACTCGCGGCGAACGAGGTACTACAGCTGAGCCAGCCGTGGCGCCGAACCGCGGGCGCGCAGCCCCGCTCCGGCCCTCCGGGTCAGTTCCTTTGAGCTGCCCAGCAATCCGTCGAGAACCAGGACGCGATTCACGTGGTGGTGCAGATCGTGCTCCTCGGTGAAGCCGATGCCGCCGAGCACCTGCTGGCAGTGTTTGGCCGCGGTCAGCGCGGCCTTGCCCGCAGCGGCCTTGGCCAGCAGCGCCGTCAGATCCGGGTTGTCGTCGCCCGGCAGGTCCAGTGTCGCCTCGGCGCCCTCGATGGCGACCAGTGTCTCGGCCAGTCGGTGCCGGACCGCCTGGAAACCTGCGATCGGTCGGCCGAACTGGACCCGATCAAGCGCATGCTGGCGGGCCAGCGTCAGCATCGCCCTGGCCGAACCGACCAGCCACCAGCCCAGCGCGCGGCGGGCGTCAGGTAGCCGTAGGTGCCCGCCCTCGTCAACCCGGTGCAGAGGCAGCCCGCCCAGCGTCGAACTCTGGCCCGGACGGGACTCGTCCCACACCACCCAAGTGCCGCCGGCATACGGCAGCGCTGGGGTGGTGCCGGCATCACGGCCAGCGGTCAGAAGCACCACATCGTTGAGAACCGAGGCGTGCGAACCCGTTTCGCCCAGGAGTCGGAACACCAGCGGTATCGCCTGCTCCGACATGTCGGACAGCATGTCGGCCCAGCCCAGTTGGGCCAGCGCCGCGTCGAGCTCCGCGCCGGAGGCCGCCAGCATGGTCTTGCGCAGTCCGTCCTCGAGTAAGTCGAGGGACGCCGCGTCTGGTTGGTTAGCCATGATCACTCCTTGCCGAGGTCGAGCAGCCGGCGGGCGATGATGTTGCGCTGCACTTCGGCGGTGCCTCCGTAGATGGTGGCCGCCCGCGAGTACAGGTACTCAGTGCGCCAGGCGGTTTCGTCCAGCTCGATCGCCCCCGGAAGCAGATCGCGTGCGGTGTCGTAGAGCTGTTGTTCGGCGCCCGCCAGCAGCACCTTGTCGATCGACGTCTCGGCACCCAGATTCTGGCCGTCGGCCAGCCGATGCTGGGTGGCTCGGGACCGGCAGCGCAGCGTGTGCAGTGCCAGATACGCAGCACCCATCTCAGCGTCCGCGGCCTGACCGACGCCTGCGACCTCGTCGATCAACGCGTCGAACCTGTGGTACAGGTGGGCGATTCGTTGCCAGAAGCATGTCGAGCGCTCGTAGGGCAGCAGGTCCATCGCGAGCTGCCAGCCGTCGCCGGGGTTCCCGAGCATGCGATCGGCAGGCACGACCACATCGTCGAAGTAGACCTCGCAGAACTCGTCGACGCCGTGCATCGTCCGCAGTGGGCGGACGTCGATGCCGGGGCTGTCCATGTCGACGAAGAAGGCCGTGATGCCGGCATGACCGGGCCCGGTACGCGTCAGCAGGACGCAGCGAGTTGCGTACTGCGCGAAGCTAGTCCAGACCTTCTGGCCGTTGACGACCCAGTCCGTGCCGCGCGGTTCGGCGCGGGTCGTTAGCGATGCCAGATCGCTGCCGGAGCCGGGTTCTGAGAAGCCCTGACACCAGGTCTCCCTACCGGACAGCAGCAGCGGCACCATCTCCGCCGCGAGTTCGGGACGGGCATAGTCGATCATCGTCGGGGTCAGAACCTCGAGCATCGAGTACGGTCCGGGATCGTCGAGCCCGCGACCCACGACCTCCTCGCCGACGATCGCGCGCAGGATCATCGGGCCGCCGAGGCCGCCCGCGGATTCGGGCCAGCCCCAACGCATCCAGCCGGCGTCGTACAACTCCCTCAACACACGCGAGTGCTGTGCGTGATGGGCGTCGAGCGAGTGGTCGCCGGGCGGCGGGGTCAGGTCGTGGCTCTGCAGCCACTCGACGAACTGCGACCGGAACTCGTCGACGGTCGCGAACGCGGTGCCGGCCGTCAGGTCGTCGGTCATCCCGCCTCCGGCCGCCCGATCGCGTGCGGACGACCGGAGTCATGCTCGCCGCTGCGCCGGATGAAGGTCATGGCGCGCGTCTTGAGCCGCCACCCGTCATCGGTGCGGACGTAGGTGTCTCGGTAGTAGCCGATGCGCATGTCGTGCTTGGAGTGCTCGATGAAGCACAACGGCTGCGTCCCGGTCGCGGTGTCAGGATCGTCGCCGCTGAGGTCGACGAGCGACGTGCCGGTCATGAACAATCCGCTGGGCGCCGCCGCCACCAACTCGGGGAAGCGAGCCAGCGTGTACGTCGACCCGAAGGCGCTGTACGTGCCGTCCGGGGTGAACACCTCGATGAGACCCTCGACGTCGCCCTGGGTGATGGTGACCGCGTATTTGGCGAGGAGCTGCTGGATCTCGACCAGGTCGTCGGTGCGGCGGGGGCGCCGGTTAGTTGACTGCGTCATGTCGGTAGACCTTACCGCCCTTCATTACAAAATTGACATGCTGTGTAACGCTGATGTCCTGCAGGGGATCGCCGGGGACGGCGATGATGTCCGCCACTTGACCCTCGGCCAGACGGCCGCGGTCAGTGACGTTGATCAGGTCCGCGGCGACCACGGTGGCCGCACGCAGGACCGCCGCGGGTGGCATGCCCCAGTCGACCAGCGTGACCAGCTCATCCGCGTTCCTCCCGTGCGGGATGGCGGGCGCGTCGGTCCCGACCGCGATCTTCACCCCGGCCTCATACGCCGCCTTGATCGACGTGCGTGCCTTCGGAAACATCTCGGCGGCCTTGGCCTGCAACTCCGGCGGAGCCTTCGAGACGTCCATGTACTCGGCGAGGCGTCTGGTCGTCACCAGGAAGCGGTCGTTGTCCACCAGCATCTGGATGGCCTCGTCGTCCATCAGGAAACCGTGCTCTATGCAGTCGATTCCGCACGCGATGGCGTGCTTGACCGCCTCGGCGCCGTGGGTGTGCGCCGCGACGCGCAACCCGCGTCGGTGCGCCTCGTCAACGATGACGCGCAGTTCCTCGTCCGAATAGTGTTGCGCACCAGCTTCACCCGTCAGCGACATGACGCCGCCCGAGCAGCACACCTTGATCAGTTGTGCGCCGTGCTTGATCTGGTAGCGCACCGCCTTCCGGATCTCGTCGACGCCATTGGCGATGCCCTCCTCGAGGGTCAACTCCAGCACGCCCGGCATGAAACCGGCGAACATCGTGGGGTCCAGATGCCCGCCCGTGGGGGTGATCGCGTGCCCGGCGGGCACAATGCGCGGCCCCTCGATCAAGCCGGCGTCGATTGCCCTGCCCAGTGCCACGTCGAGCAGGTAGCCGCCGGTCTTGACGAACAGACCCAGGTTGCGGACGGTGGTGAAGCCGGCGCGCAGCGTGCGACGGGCATTGCCCACCGCGCGCAGCACGCGGGTCGGGGGATCGTCCTGCACCTGAGACAGGCCGGGGTTCTCCCCGCGCCCGCCCATGAGCAGGTTGACCTCCATGTCCATCAGGCCGGGCAGCAGGATCGCGTCGCCCAGATCGATGACCTGTGAGCTGTCGTCTTCCGCGCCTTCACCAACGGTGCCTGATGTGTCGGCTCCGCCGACGCTGACAATGCGGTCTCCGTCGACACGGACAATGCCGGGGCGAACGATCGCCCCGGCATCGACGTCGAGTAGACCCGCAGCTTTGAGGGTCAGCACCTTCAGACCACCGGCTCCCTGGTGATGCTGACCCATGCCGCACCGCTGTCGAGCACACGCGGTTGCTTCCAGGCCTCCACCGGGAAGCTGACCATCACCACCGACTGCATCAGGTGCATCAGGTTCTTGGCATCCGCGGGCATGTCATGCAGCGGGAAGCGGGCATCCAGGTACACCATGACCTCCTCGAGCCGGGCCATGCCGACGTCGTAGAGATCCTGCATCTCGTCCATGCTCGATGCCAGCCGCTTGGCGTAGCGCTCCGGTTCGGTCGGCAGGATCCAGTCGCTGAAGCGCTCCAGGTCGGCGAATTCAGCTGGCAGCCTCTTGGTTTCAGACATGTGCCCCGTCCTTCTCATTCTGAGCGGTCTTCGCCCTCCCATTGGTGGCGGCCTTCTCGGCTTGGGCCGCTTTGTACTCATCCACGTACTTGTGCGCGGTGTGATGCAGGTGGCGCAGCAGGACCTCCTGGTCGCACAGGGGGAACTCGGTGACCGCCCGGGTGCCGATCTGGGTCTGGGTGGCCTCCAGCGTGTTGGCGTCCTGCAGTGCGTACTCCTTGAAGGTCACCGCGGCCAGTTCCTGGCTCAGTCGCTGCCGGGTGTTCTTCGGTGGCACGAAGTAGAGGTTGGCCTCGAAGATGTGACTGTCCACGCCCGTCGGCCAGTAGTTGTAGGTCAGGTACCAGCCCGGAACCCACAGCAGCAGAGTCCAGTTGGGGAAGAACTCGAAGCTGTCCTGGCCCCAGGTGGGCTGGCGGGCCGGGTTCACGGCCGGCGGCAACTCGTCGGGCAGGATGCCCTTGATGTCGGGGCGGTCCCACGGGCCGAACAGGCCACTGTGCAGGATCCGCTCGATGGGCTTGACCATGTTGAGGTCCTTGGGCGGTGACATGCCACCCCAGGACGAGATCATCGAGTGATCGCCCTTGATGTCGTAGTGCAGCGCCTCGAAGCCGACCTTGGCGAGCTTCTCGGCCTCCTCCTTGGTCGCCTGCTTCATGTGCAGGATCGGCGCGTGGTAGAACTCGATGAACGCGTCGATGAACAGCTTCCAGTTCGCCTTGATCTCCGCCTTGTAGCTGTAGACCTCGGTCATCTCATGGAACGGGTAGCCCTCCAGGCCCTTGCCGAAGTCACCCATCGAGTCGACCAGCGGCTGGGCGTCATCGTCGAAGTTGACGAAGATGAAGCCCTCCCACACCTCGCAGCGGACTGGCTTGAGCGGGTAGTCGGCCTTGTCGACGTCGAAGAACTCCTGCTCCTGCTGGATGAACGTCAGATCACCGTTCTGGGCGTAGCGCCAGGCGTGGTACTTGCAGGTGAACTGGCGGCAGCTGCCCGAGACCTCCTCGCCCGGGTAGTCGTTCCAGACCAGCTTGTTACCGCGGTGCCGGCACAGGTTGTAGAAGGCGCGGATGACGCCTTCCTTGTCCTTGTTGATGATGATCGAGGTGCCCGTGCCCACCGACGGCATCTCGCGGGTGAAGTAGCTGCCGGCCTTGGGCAGCCGCTCGACGCGGCCGACATGCAGCCAGGTCTTGCGGAAGATGGCTTGCTGCTCGAGCTTCCAGTGCTCGGGGTCAATGGAGTCGGTGTAGTCGATCGGAGCGGTGCCGAGTTCGGGCCAATGCTCGGTCCAGCTGCCCTCAGCGGGTTTCGGGAAGTGTGCCACTTCTACTGCCTCTCCTGGTGTTCGGTGTCATGTTCGGTTCGTGGATGGCCGGCGGGCGGTGCTGGCTTGTGGGTACGAGGTCCGTGACGGGCCACGCGTGCGGACATCCCACTTCCTCTCGGGTACGAGAATCAGGTTCTCATATTTGATCAATAGATTTCCACTCTTCGGCGAGATGGTCAATGGGAGGGCCGTGTTGTGGCTGCCCGTGGGCGCCTTCGTGGAGGTGAAACTGCGGGGTCAGCAGGCTGACAGGCGTTATCAGATGTTGATTCTCGTATCGTGAGAAGCTAGTTTTCCTAGAAAGCGAACATGCCTCGAGGACAAGCCCCTGGGCCAATGTGGAGGGAGCGGTCGTGAACAAAGACGACATGATCTTGATCAGTGTGGATGACCACATCGTGGAACCGCCGGACATGTTCAAGAACCATCTGCCGGCGAAGTACCGCGATGAGGCGCCGCGTTTGGTGCACAACGCCGATGGTTCGGACACCTGGCAGTTCCGCGACATCGTGATCCCGAACGTGGCCCTCAACGCGGTGGCCGGTCGCCCCAAGGAGGAGTACGGCCTGGAGCCGCAGGGTCTGGATGAGATCCGGCCGGGCTGTTATCAGGTCGACGAGCGGGTCAAGGACATGAACGCCGGCGGCATCCTGGGATCGATGTGCTTCCCATCGTTTCCGGGGTTCGCGGGTCGGTTGTTCGCTACGGAGGACTCGGACTTCTCGCTGGCGTTGGTGCAGGCCTACAACGACTGGCACGTCGAGGAGTGGTGCGGTGCCTATCCCGCGCGCTTCATCCCGATGACGTTGCCGGTCATCTGGGATGCCCAGTTGTGTGCAGATGAGGTGCGCCGCAACGCCAAACGCGGGGTGCACTCGTTGACGTTCACCGAGAATCCGGCGGCGATGGGATACCCGTCGTTCCACGATGACTACTGGACGCCGCTCTGGGAGGCGCTGGTGGACACCGAGACCGTTCTCAACGTGCACATCGGATCCTCGGGCCGGTTGGCGATCACCGCGCCCGATGCGCCGATGGACGTGATGATCACGTTGCAGCCGATGAACATCGTGCAGGCCGCGGCCGATCTGCTGTGGTCGGCGCCGATCAAGAAGTACCCGACGCTCAAGATCGCGCTGAGCGAGGGCGGCACCGGGTGGATTCCCTACTTCCTGGAGCGCGTCGACCGCACCTACGAGATGCACTCGACCTGGACCCATCAGGACTTCGGCGGGAAGCTGCCCTCGGAGGTGTTCCGTGAGCACTTCCTGACCTGCTTCATCGCCGATCCGGTCGGGGTGACGCTGCGCGATCAGATCGGTGTGGACAACATCTGCTGGGAGGCCGACTACCCGCACAGTGACTCGATGTGGCCCGGCGCGCCCGAGCAGCTCGACGAGGTGCTCAAGGCCAACGACGTGTCGGATGCCGACATCAACAAGATGACCTATGAGAACGCCATGCGGTGGTATCACTGGGACCCCTTCGCCCACATCCCCAAGGATCAGGCCACCGTCGGCGCCCTGCGCAAATCCGCAGAGGGACACGATGTCTCGATCCAGGCCCTCTCCAAACACGACCACGGCACCGCCAACTTCGCGGCCTTCGCCGCGAATGCGAAAGAGCTGACGGGCAACAAGGACTGATCTCCATCGCGGGCAAGTCGGTGCGGACCTCGGTTATGGCGTCCGCATCGACTTGCCCACGCGACCGCTGCTATACATAGCTTATCGATGTTTTTCGAGTTGAGGAGGGCGCCGTGTCCGGCGGGATGAACTTCGAGCTGACCGAGGATCAGGAACTGATCCGAAGATCCGTGGCGGAACTGTCGGCGAAGTTCGACGACCACTACTGGATGGACAAGGACCAGAACCACGAGTTTCCTCGGGAGTTCTACGACGCCATCGCATCTGGGGGCTGGCTCGGGATGACCATTCCCGAGGAGTACGGCGGACACGGTCTCGGCATCACCGAGGCGACGATCCTGGCCGAGGAGGTGGCACGGTCGGGCGGCGGGATGAATGCGGCCAGCGCGATTCACATGTCCATCTTCGGTATGCAGCCGGTCGTCGTGTTCGGGTCCGACGAGATGAAGGCGGCCACCCTTCCTCGAATCGTCAACGGCGACCTGCACGTGTGCTTCGGTGTCACCGAACCCGGTGCGGGACTGGATACTTCGCGCATCTCCACCTTCGCCAAGCGTAGTAGCGGCCATTCCGCCGATTACTACACTGTCAACGGTCGCAAGGTATGGATCTCCAAGGCGCTCGAGTCCGAGAAGATCCTGCTGTTGACCCGCACAACGCCGTATGACGAGGTGACGAAGAAGACCGATGGCCTGTCGCTGTTTCTGACCGATCTCAATCGCGACCACGTCGACATCAGGCCGATCAAGAAGATGGGCCGCAACGCCGTCTCGTCCAATGAGCTGTTCATCGACGACCTCCGGATCCCAGTCGAGGACCGGATCGGCGAGGAGGGCAAGGGTTTCAGCTACATTCTGCACGGGCTCAACCCGGAACGAATGTTGATCGCCGCCGAGGCGCTCGGCATCGGCCGGGTCTCGCTGGACCGGGCGGTGAAGTACGCCAACGAACGTGTCGTGTTCGACCGGCCGATCGGCATGAACCAGGGAATCCAGTTTCCGCTGGCCGACTCGCTGGCCCGCCTCGATGCCGCAGAGCTGATCCTGCGGAAGGCCACCTGGCTCTACGACAACGGCAAGTCCTGCGGCCGCGAGGCCAACATGGCCAAGTACCTGTGCGCGGATGCTGGATTCGACGCCGCCGACCGCGCGCTGCAGACACATGGCGGGATGGGATATTCGGAGGAGTACAACATCTCCCGGTTCTTCCGCGAGTCACGCTTGATGAAGATCGCGCCGGTGAGCCAGGAGATGATCCTCAACTTCCTCGGCTCACACGTGCTGGGCCTTCCCCGTAGTTACTGAGATGGAGCGCTACCGATGAGTGGATACTTCGACCTGACCGGCCGTTCGGCGATGGTCACCGGCGCGGGCGCGAATGGGGGGATTGGTGCGGCTGTCGCCACTGCTCTCGCCCAGGCCGGTGCGGCCGTCCTGGTCACCGATATCAACGGTGACGCAGCGGCCTCGGTTGCCGAGGGTATCCGCGCCGACGGAGGCAAGGCCGAGTCCTGCGCGCTGGATGTCGGTGACCGCGCCGCGGCCGACGCCGCAGCGGCGCAGGCGGCGGGACTGGCTGGAGGAGCGCTGCACATCCTGGTCAACAACGCCGGGGTGACGAAGCCTGCGATGTTCCCCAAGCTGACCGACGAGACGTTTCGGCTGACGTTCGACGTGCACGTGATGGGCACCTTCCACTGCACCCAGGCCGCGCTGCCCTACATTCCCACCGACGGCACGGGCCGCGTCATCAATGTGACGTCCTCGGCCGGGATCACCGGAACCCTGGGGCAGGTCAACTACTCGGCCGCCAAGGCGGGTCTCATCGGCTTCACGAAATCGCTGGCCCGTGAACTCGCCGCCAAGAACATTCTGGTGAATGCCCTTGCGCCGCTGGCAGCCACGCCGATGACCGAGACCATCCGCACCAACGAGAAGTTCGCGGCGAACATGATGACGCGAATCCCGTTGAAGCGCTGGGCGGAACCATCGGAGGTGGCGGGAGCGTTCGTGTTCCTCGCCTCGGATGCCGCCTCCTACGTCACGGGTCAGGTGCTGCCGGTTGACGGCGGCATGGTGATGTGATGCCGGCGGGCAGGAGCGCTGCGACCGGGGGATCAAGCACAGCCCCTCTGGCTGGGATCACGATCGTCGCCATGGAGCAGGCCGTGGCCGCGCCGATGTGCACACGGGTGCTCGCCGACTTCGGGGCCCGCGTCATCAAGGTGGAGAACCCAAGAGGTGGGGACTTCGCCCGCGACTACGACGACGTGGTGAACGGACCCGGCGGGCTGGCGGCCCACTTCGTGTGGTGCAACCGCGGCAAGGAGTCAGTCACGATCAACACGAAATCGGCTGCCGGGATGGACCTGCTGCACCGACTGCTCGACCGCGCCGACGCCTTCGTGTCCAACCTCGCGCCGGGTGCGACCGCGCGGCTGGGGATTTCGGCTGCCGATCTTGCCGTCCGGCATCCCGATGTCATCCCGGTCGAGATCGACGGATACGGACCTGGCGGCCCGATATCGCACAAGCGTGCCTACGACCTACTCGTCCAGGCCGAGGCGGGATCGTGTGCCGTCACCGGATATCCCGACATGCCCGCCAAACCTGGGCCTGCGATGGCCGACTTCACCACAGGGCTGTACGCCGCGATCTCGATTCTGGCGCTGCTCGTCGGGCGCGGTGGCCGGCCCGAGGGCGCGACGGCGCCGTCGGTGGAGCTGAGCCTGTTCGACGTGATGACCGATGTCATGGGCTACGCATTGACCTACACCCAGCACACCGGAATCAACCAGCAGCCGCTCGGGGTGAGTTCACCGGCGGTCGCGCCATACGGCGCCTTTCCCACCCGCGACGGACAGACCGTCGTGCTCGGCACCACCAACGATCGTGAGTGGCAGCGGGTGGCCAGGGACATCATTGAGCGGCCCGACCTGGCCGAGGACCCCCGATTCAGCACCAACTCCGATCGCTGTGCGCACCGGGACGTGCTCGACGAGGCCATCGGAACATGGTGTGCCCAGCACGATCTCGCACACATCCAGAAGGTCGCCGACGATGCCGGAATCGGCAACTCCCGCTATAACCTGCCCAGCGAGGTCGTGGTGCACCCGCAGCTGACCGCTCGGGATCGCTGGCGCACGGTCGGCACGTCGAAGGGTGAGATCTCCGCACTTCGGCCGCCGCCGGTGATCAGTGATTACGAACAGCCCATGGGTGCGGTACCCGGGCTGGGCGAGCACACCGACGCGGTGCTGGCCGAACTCGGCCTCGCCGTCGACGAGATCGCGGCGCTGCGTTCCGAGGGTGCGATCGGGCCGGTCTACTCATGACCGATTCCTCCTCGCGTCCGGAGAAGACTGATTCCTCCCCGCGTCCGGAGACAGCGGCGCTGCTGACAGATGACCGGGACGGTGTGCGCACCCTGACGTTGAACCGGCCCGAGCGCAAGAACGCGCTCAACGCGGCGCTGTGGGTCGAGTTGGCCGACGCGTTGCGCGCCGCCAAGCGGGAGACCGGTATTCGCGCACTCGTGCTCACCGGGGCGGGTGGCGCGTTCTGCTCGGGTGCCGACATCTCGACACCCGAGGACATTCATCCCCGCTACAAGCTGGACCGGCTGACCGACGTCGCACTGGCCCTGCACGAACTCGCGATCCCCACCGTGGCCAAGGTGACCGGCATCGCCGTCGGCGCCGGCTGGAATCTGGCGCTGGGCTGCGACCTGGTGGTGGCGACCCCCGAATCGCGGTTCTGTCAGATCTTCGCCAAGCGAGGTCTGTCGGTTGACCTCGGCGGATCGTGGCTGCTGCCCAAGCTGGTCGGGCTACAGCAGGCGAAGCGACTGGTGTTGCTCGCCGACATGATCGATGCCTCCGAGGCGCACCGCCTCGGGCTGGTCACCTGGGTGACGCCGAGCGACGAGATCGACGCGTTCGTCGACGATCTCGCGGCGCGACTCGCCGCGGGACCGACGTTCGCGCTGGCGCAGAGCAAGGCGCTGCTCAACGACGGTGTCAACGCCACACTGCGCGAGGCGCTGGCGAACGAGGCCCGGGCCCAGCCGGGAAATTTCGCGACGACAGACTCTGCGGAGGCCTACGCGGCGTTCGCAGCGAAACGGAATGTGGAGTTCACTGGCCGGTGGGCGGTATCGCCGGCCAGGGGGCAGGAACGGACCGACTCGGGGGATGAGTCGGACAGATCGGAGCAGAGGTAATGCGGGAGACCGTCATCGTCGGTGCCGTGCGCACGCCCGTGGGCAAGCGCAACGGCGGCCTGTCCAACCAGCACGCGGCCGACCTCTCGGCAATCGTGCTCAACGAACTCGCCGAGCGCACCGGCGTCGACCCCGACATCGTCGACGACGTCGTGTGGGGGTGTGTGTCTCAGGTCGGGGACCAGTCGAGCAATATCGGCCGCTTTGCGGTCCTGGCCGCGGGATGGCCCGAGCGCATTCCCGGCACCACGGTGAACCGCGCGTGTGGATCGAGCCAGCAGGCGCTCGACTTCGCCGTGCACGCCGTGATGTCCGGTCAGCAGGACGTGGTCGTCGCCGGCGGTGTGGAGGTCATGAGCCGGGTGCCGTTGGGCTCCGCACGCTCCACCGGAATGCCGTACGGGCCCAAGGTTCTCGCTCGCTACGACGACTTCTCCTTCAACCAGGGCATCTCCGCGGAGATGATCGCGCAGAAGTGGAACCTCTCGCGCACCCGCCTCGACGAGTACTCGGCGCAGTCGCACGCCCGGGCGGCCGCCGCCCAGGACGCGGGTGCGTTCAAGGATCAGATCGTCCCCGTCTTCACTGACGACGGAGTGGTGACCAAGGACGAGGGCATCCGCCGCGGGACGACCGTCGAGAAGCTCGCCGGCCTCAAACCCGCCTTCACCGACGACGGGGTCATCCACGCCGGGAACTCGTCGCAGATCTCCGATGGGGCGGCGGCGCTTATGGTCATGACGGCCGAGAACGCGGTGGCGCTGGGGCTCACCCCGCTGGCGCGTTACCGGGCCGGCGCGGTCGTCGGCGCGGACCCGAGGCTGATGCTGACCGCACCCATCCCGGCGACCGAGAAGGTGCTGCACAAGGCGGGCCTAGACCTGTCCGAGATCGGCGTCTACGAGGTCAATGAGGCGTTCGCGCCGGTGCCGTTGGCCTGGCTTGCCGAGACCGGTGGCGACGAGAACAGGCTCAACCCCCTCGGCGGCGCGATCGCGCTCGGTCACCCGCTCGGCGGATCCGGTGCGGTCCTGATGACGCGGATGCTTCACCACATGCGGGACAACGGAATTCGCTACGGATTGCAGACCATGTGCGAGGGCGGCGGCACGGCCAACGCCACCGTCGTGGAACTGCTTCCGTAGACCCGCACCCCGAATCGAAAGAGGACGCGTGATGCGCCGAGATCTGTTCACCGAGGACCACGAGGCATTCCGCGGGCTGGCCCGGGACTTCGTCGAGAAGGAGATCGTCCCGAACTACCCGGCCTGGGAGAAGGGCGGTCGCATGCCCCGTGAGGCCTTCAAGCAGATGGGCGCACTGGGCATGCTCGGCATGGCGATCCCGGAGGAGTACGGCGGCGGTGGCATGCCCGACTACCGGTACAACGTGGTGCTGCAGGAGGAGGCGGCCCGCGCTCTGGTGACGCTGTCGACGGTGCGCACCCAGCTCGAGGTGATCCTGCCGTACTTCCTGCACTACGCGAACGCCGAGCAGCGTCAGCGCTGGTTCCCCGGGCTGGCCGACGGCACGCTGCTCACCGCGGTGGCGATGACCGAACCGGGCACCGGCTCGGACCTCGCCGGGGTGCGCACCACCGCTGTCAGGGACGGTGATCACTTCGTCGTCAACGGTGCCAAGACGTTCATCACCGGCGGCATGCAGGCAGACCTCGTCGTCGTCGTCGCCCGCACCTCCAGCGACCCCGACAACCGGCGCAAGGGTCTGACTCTGCTCGTTGTCGAGGACGGGATGCCCGGTTTCACCCGTGGCCGCGAACTCGAGAAGATGGGCTGCAAGGTGCAGGACACCGCGGAGCTGTCCTTCGTCGACGTCCGGGTGCCTATGGCAAACGTGCTGGGGGAGGAGGGCGAGGCGTTCGGCTACCTCGGCCACAACCTGGCGCAGGAGCGGCTCACGGTAGCCGTCGGATCGGTGGCCCAGGCGCGCTCGGCGATCGGCGCAGCCATCGAGTACACGCAGAGCCGCAAGGCCTTCGGCACGCCCGTGGCGTCATTCCAGAACACCAAGTTCGAACTCGCCGCCTGCTCGACCGAGGTCGAGGCCGCCCAGGCAATGCTGGACCGCGCCGTCACGCTGCACGTTGACGGAGAGCTCTCCGGCGCAGACGCCGCACGGGTCAAGCTGTTCTGCACCGAGATGCAGGCCCGAGTCATCGACCGCTGCCTGCAGCTATTCGGCGGCTACGGCTACATGATGGAGTACCCGATCGCCCGGCTGTACACCGACGCCCGCGTGGCGCGGATCTACGCCGGCACCAGCGAGGTCATGAAGGTGATCATCGCGAAATCGCTCGGCCTCTAGCCGCGCTGGTTTCGCCCCGTGAGCTGGGCTGGTGACGGTCGCCACGAAATAGATGCGCTGAGACCCTTGTCACACGCGCCAAACCTACCTACTGTGTGTTCACTAGGTTGGTTTGGCGAAGGGGTTCCGTGTCCGCAGTGGAGTCGAAGGATCTGTCCGATCCTCGCGCAAGCGCTCGTCAGGAGCCGTCTGATCCTCGCGCAAGCGCTCGTCCGTACGCCACGTTGCTCGCGAAGGGTGATGACCGCAAGCAGCGGATCCTGGCGATCGCCGAGCGCCTGGTGACCCGCAACGGCTGGCGCAACACGTCGCTCGCTCAGATCGCCAAGGAAGCCGGTGTCAGCCCGGCGGGCCTGCTGCACCACTTCGAATCCAAGGAACAACTCCTCAACGCGGTGCTCGACGCCCGCGATGCCGATGACGACACCCACGCCGACCGCACCGGAGATCTGATCACCGAGATCTGCAGGGTCGCCGAGCGCTTCAATCGCGCGCCGGAACTGCTCGGCACATTCACCGTGCTCCTGATCGAGAACATCGATCCGGACGCACCGCTGCACGATCGCCTGCTCAAGCGTCAGCAGGCGGCCGTCGATATCGTCGCGGACCTCATCCGCGCAGGTCAGGCCCGTGGGCGTTACCGCGCGGACCTTGACCCGGCCGTCAAGGCCATTGAGATTCTGGCATTCGTCAACGGAATGGAGACCGCATGGCTTCTCGATCCTTCGATACCTCTGAACGACGTGTTCAAGGGGTACGCCGAGACACTGGACCGCGACTTCACGCCGCAGACAGCCCGCGAGCAGAGCGCGGATCTCAACCGGAACTCGACGTGAGATATCGCCTCGACGTCGTCGCGGCCAACGTGCCCGAGGTGGTCAAGTACGCGGGCGGCTGGCTCGTCGACCGCGTGATGGCCGGCTGGGATGTCACCGTCCTAATCGACTCGAACGAGGACCTCCGCGCACTGGAGATCCTCGGCGTGGAGACCCAGGACCTGGAGTCGGCGCTCACCCTGTGGGCCGACCGTCCGCATCCGCAGACCGTTGCGGTGGCCGCCGATTTGTTCGCCTCCGACGCGCGGGTCCGCAAGGGTGTGCTCAGTGCGCTGGAGCACGGTATGACCGAGGTGACGCTGTGGGGCGAGAGCTGGCCCGAGGAACTCGATGCCACGGTGGGTTCGGTACAGCACAAGTTGAGCGCGGCAGCCCGTGCGTTCAAGGCTCAGGCGCTGGCGGCGACCGACAATCAGGAGGCGTTCGATGTCGGGCGGGCCGAGTCGTTCCGCTGCGGTGTCACCACCGTCCCATCGGTGGCCGCGGACCTGGTCCCGGCCAGCTGAGCGGTTGGCGGCGTCAGCCCATGCCGCCGACGTCGATCAGAACCTTGCCCACGGCCCGTCCGTCGGCGACGTGCCGTAACGCCTTCGCGGTGTCCACGAGCGGGTAGACCGCGCCGACGTGCGGTGTCGCGTGACCCGACCGCAGCAGGTCGCGCAGCTCGGTCTCGTTGCGAGTGAACTCGGCCGGTGGCACATCCTGGAACTGGAAGCCCAGGAGGTGAACTCCCTTCACCAGCACCAGGTTCAAGGGGATCCGGGGAATGTCGCCCGAGGCATAGCCGATGGTGACGAATCGGCCGCCGCGACGCAGTGAGCGCAACGCGGGCTCCGACAGTGCCCCTCCGACCGGATCGAGCACGGCGTGGCACCCATCGGGTAACGCGGTGCGCAACGCGTCGCGCAGGTCACCGTCGCTGGATTCACTCCCCGGTCGCTGCGCTCCTGCCCGCCGGTGGTTCACGAGGTTGGCGGCCCCGAGTTGGCGTGCGACGGCCAGCTTCTCGGGCGTCGAAGCCACCGCCGTGACCCTGGCGCCGAGTGCGACGCCCAGCTGAACCGCGGCCAGACCGACGCCACCGCCGGCGCCCAGGACCACGATGTCGTCACCGGCGCCGATGCGCGCGACCGACCGCAGGCAGTGATAGGCGGTGCGGTGGCCCACCCCGAACGCGGCCGCCGTGCCAGCGTCCACGCCCTCGGGAATTCGCGCCAGGCCTGCGGCGGCCGTCGCCACCTGCTCGGCGAACGCACCGAACAGTCCGGTGCCGGTGACTCGGTCGCCAACCATGAAACCGTCTGTCTCCCCGCATGTCTCGGAGATGATCCCGGCGAACTCGCTACCGGGCACGAACGGTGGCGGCACGCTGATCTGGTACTTGTCGGCGACCAGGAGAACGTCGGGGAAGTTGACCGCTGCCGCCTGGACGCGCACCAATGCCTGACCCGGTTCCAGGATCGGCGTGGCGCGCTCCTCGATCCGGACCACCTCCGGAGGCCCGTAGGACGGGCACACCGCAGCACGCACCGGGTCAACCCCTGTAGTCGGTGGACTCGGCGAGTTCGGCGGCCGAGGCCATCAGGTCGGTGACCACCGGCCCGAACGCCAGCAGCTTCTCGTCGTCACCGGCACGCTGAAAGCCCTGCTCCAACACGATCGCCAGCTTCCACTTCGCCAGCACCAGGTAGTAGTCCAAGTCGTCCACCTGGCGGCCGGACACCTCGGCATAGTGCGCGACGACCTGGTCGCGGGAGGGCATTCCGCGCATGTCGACATAGCTCATCGCGGCGTCGTCGGAATCGCTGGACGGCCAGGACTGCACCATCCACCCGAGGTCGAGTTTCGGGTCGCCGACGGTGCCCATCTCCCAGTCCACCAGTGCGGCGAGCCGAGCCGGTGCACCGTGCTGGTACATGACGTTTGCGAACTGGTAGTCACCGTGCATCAATCCGGGGATGAAATCGAGCGGACCGTGGGCCTTGAGCCAGCCGGTGGCGACCTCCAACCCGGGCAGATCGCGTCCCTTGATCCGATCGAGGAAGCCGGTCCACCGGGCCACCTGCCGTTCGTGGAACCCGTCCGGTCGCCCGAGGTCGGACAGTCCCTTGGCCTTCCAGTCGACCTTCGACAGCAGTGCGATGCCCTCGGCCAGTTGATAACTCAGGCCTGGCCGGGTACTCAGATCACTGTTGAACGGTTCGGGCCACACGGCGTGCTGATCCATGGGAGACCAACCGTCGACGAAGCCCATGAGGTAGAACGGCCGACCCAGAACGTCCGCGTCGTCGCACACGCCGATGGCCTTGGTATGCGGCACATCCGTGCCGTCGAGTGCCTCGATGATGCGCCACTCCCGCAGGATGCCCCGGTCTCGGTCCGAGGGTGCATCGGGCGGTGGCATGCGGATGACACAGCGTGCGTCGCCGCGCGTCAGTTCATAGATCACGTTCTGGGTGCCACCGGACAGGAAGCGTGCCCGCAGGGGTTCGCCCCTGCCCGGTAGATCGGTGCCGTCCATCCAGGCGGCCAGCCGGGTGGTGTCGATAGCGGGTTCGCTCACTGGTTGCCCGCCTCGAGTTCGAGGTACTCGGCGAAGCGTTCCCGCGCGGCGTCCCGCTTGCGGGGCAGCCATTCGGACGGCCAGATGTCCTCGCTGGGCTTGTAGCCACGCAGCACCTGTTTGGCGACCGTGACCTTGTGCACCTCGGTGGGTCCGTCGGCCAGTCCCATCACGGCCGCGCCGGTGACCATGCCGAGGAACGGCATCTCGTTGGTGACACCCAGAGCGCCGTGGACTTGCATTGCGCGCCAGGCGATGTCATGCAGCACAGTCGGCATGACGACCTTGACCGCCGCGATGTCCTTGCGCACCCTCTCGTAGTCGTTGTACTTGTCGATCTCCCACGCGGTGTGGAGCACCATCAGCCGGAACTGCTTGAGCTGGGCGTAGGAGTCGGCGATGTAGGACTGCACGGTCTGCTTGTCCGACAGCAGGCTGCCCGCGGTCTCGCGGCTCAGCACGCGCTCGCACATCATGTCGATGGCCTTCTGGGCCAGGCCTATGGTGCGCATCGCGTGGTGGATGCGGCCACCGCCGAGCCGGGTCTGCGCGATGACGAACGCCTGGCCCTCACCGCCGAGCAAGGCTGAGTTCGGCACCCGCACATTGTCGTAGTGGATGAGCGCGTGGCTGCCCTCGTTCTCGCGCTCGCCGTACAGCCCGACGTTGCGCACGATGTGCACCCCCGGGGTGTCGGTGGGTAGCAGGAACATCGACATGCCCTGATACGCGCTGACGTCGGGGTTGGTCACCACCATCACGATCAGGAACGCGGCGGTGTTGGCGTTGGAGGAGAAGTACTTCCAGCCGTTGATGACCCAGTCGTCACCATCGCGCACGGCGCTGGTCGTGAACTGCGTTGGGTCCGCGCCGCCCTGGGGTTCGGTCATCGAGTAGCTCGAGAACAGTTCGCCGTCGAGCAGCGGGCGCAGGTAGGTCTCCTTCTGCTCGGGCGTGCCGTAGTGCGCGATGATCTCGGCGTTGCCGGTGTCGGGGGCCTGGCAGCCGAAGATGATGGGTGCCCATTGCGATCGGCCGATGACCTCGTTGAGCAGTGCCAGCTTCAGCTGGCCATAACCCTGCCCGCCAAGGTCAGGTCCGAGATGCGTGGCCCACAAACCCTTCTCGCGCACCTGCTGCTTGAGGGGGTCGACAACCTTGCGTCGCGTCTCGGTCAGCGGGGTGAACTGCAGATGGGGCCAGATCAGGTCGAGCGGCTCGACCTCGTCGCGCACGAATGCGTCCGCCCAGTCGAGCAGTTCCTGGTATTGCGGATCGGTCTCGAAGTCCCACATTTCGGCCTCCTTGGCAGGGATCAGGGTGTGGTGCGTCGGTGTGCGTAGCCGTCGATGAGCGTGGTGATGTCGTCGGTGACGACGTCGGCGAATGAGCGCTCTCCGAATGTGCCTGCGGCCCAGTGTCGTGCGCCCTCGCTGACGAAGGTCTGGGCCAAGTACGCCAGATGCGCGACGTTGACGTGGTCGGGGAGCTTGCCGTCGGCCTTGGCCTTTGTGAACAGCTCGCTGAACATATCGTCCTCGAGATCGGAGGGCGTGCCCTCGGCGATGAGGCGGTGCTCGACGCGGTAGCCCTCGAGGATCGCCTCGATGATCAGCTCACGGGGGTTGCGGCTCATCGACTGCTCCAACGTCGTCATGGCAGCGCCGATGACGGTGGCGATCTCGTAGGGCTTGTCGAGCATGTCGTGGATGGTGCGGTGCGCCGACTGCGTCGACATGACGCCCACCTCGAAGAGCACGTCCTCCTTGCGGGGGAAGTAGAAGTAGAACAGCGCCTTGGAGACGCCCGCCGCGGTGCAGATGTCGGCGACGGTGGTGGTGGCATATCCCTTGGTGCGCCACAGTGCCATCGCGGCCTGGACCAGCATCCGTTTGGTCTCACGTGAGTTCGCCCGCTGGAAGGTCGCCCTACGCTGACCACGGTCAGGCGAGGTCGAATTCGTGGGCCTAGCCATATACGCAAAGTAACAGGGGATTGTCGGGCTGTCACTAGTCGACTCGCGTCTAACTAATGGCCAGGGCGGGGCGCCCTGGGCGTAGGTCTTGTAAGGCACGGCTAACCTATCTATATTTACCGGAGAAATATCCTCTAAATTAAGGGCTGGCTGGTGCCTCGACTCTTCAGCGTCGTGAACGGCGCAGTGCTCACGTGTGTGGTTGTGTTCGGAGTGTTCTCGGCGTCGCCTGCGCAGGCCGATGACCCGCCCGCGCATGCCGAGGACTTCGCCATCACCTCGGAGGTCCCCACGCTCGAGGAGCTCAGCGCGCAGATCGCCCTGCTGGTCGCCTCGCCCGCCCCGGACCACGTGAAGGCCGCGCAATTGGAGGGTGGTTCGCGTGCGGCGGTCGTGCCGAAGATGGTCTACCGCATCGGATTCTTCCGTCCACCAAAGGGTTCGAGCGTGGTCACCGGACCCGAAACGCATGAGGAGGGCCGCCACACCGCCATCATCAACGCCAGTCGAGCGGGTCGGCCGACGATCCTGATCGAGGCGGAGTGGCGCTACCTCGACGGGCGCTGGAAACTCGCGAGCAAGTCGTTGTGCAATGGCATCAAGACCCTCGGCCTGCCCATCCCGTGCAACTTCGAATGAGCCACTGGTGATCCACGTCGAGGGAGTCTCGAAGAGCTTCGGCCGGTGCCGCGCCGTCGGCGATGTGACCCTGTCCATCCCCGCGGGCACGGTCACGGGACTGCTGGGACTCAACGGTGCGGGCAAGTCCACCCTGCTGCGGCTCATCGCGGGGCTGGATACCCCCGACCGCGGCACGGTGACGATCGACGGCCTGCGTCTGCGGGACGTGCGCGACCCAAATCGCCTGGTGGGTGCGCACTTCGGGCCCGGCCAGTTGGACACCCGCCACACCGTGGTGCGCCACCTGCGGTGGCTGGCCGCCCTTGGCGGTCTCGACGCGGGGCGCGTCGACACGGTTCTCGCGATGGCCAACCTGACCGCCCTGAGCAACCACCGCATCGCCGCGCTGTCGCTGGGTGCGCGGCAGCGGCTCGCGATCGCAGGCGCATTGCTCGGCGACCCCGACGTGCTGGTACTCGACGAGCCCGTGAACGGCCTCGATGTGCCGGCCATCGTCTGGCTGCGGCACCTGTTGCGCGACTTCGCCTCTCGCGGTCGAAGCGTCGTCATCGCCAGTCACCTACTGGCCGAGGTGGTCCTCACCGCCGACCGCGTGGTCATCATGTCCGCCGGCCAGATCGCTGTCGACGGCTCGCTGGCCGACGTCGTGCCCTTCGGGTCCGATCCGCGCGAACACCTCGAGCAGCAACTCACCAGCGGCGTCGGAGTCGCGTCATGACCGTGCCGACGCATGTTCTCCGCAGCGCGCGCGCCGAGTCCATCCGCACCGGTGGGCGCGGTCCGCTGTGGACCATTCTGATCCCGGCGGCCTGCCTCGTTCCGGCTGTCATCACCTTCACGATCGCCATCGTCGCCGAGTACTTCGCGCGCATCCCCGGCCAGGCCTACGTCCAGCAGGTCGCGACATCCAATGCCACCTACTGGGTCGTCACGGTCACCGTCGTGATGGCGGCGACCGCTGCGGCGTACGGGCGAAGCAGTGAGTCTCAGTGGGGAGCAGGCGCCTTCGTAAAGGCCGCGCTGCCTCGCACCTGGACTGCCGACGCGGGCAAGTGGCTCTTCTACGGGTTGCTCGCAGCGTTCGCCGCGGCGGTGATGGTGGCAGTGGTGCTCATTGCCCTGCCGATGGTGTCGCCGCTGGTCTACGGCGAGGTGTCCATCGCCGACTCCGTCGGCCGCAGGCTGCTGGTGACCGTGCCGATCCTCGCGTTCTTCGCCGCCGGGTTCGGCATCGGTGTCGGGGCCATCACCCGCAGCCCGGCAGCCGCCGTGGGTGCGGTGCTGTTGTGGGTCTACGTCATCGAGACCGCCGTGGGCTACATCCCCGGCGGCATCTCCACGCAACGCTTCATGCCATTCCTGAACGGTGTGTACGGCACGGGACAGGACATCATTTTGGCCCCACCGTGGGGTCCCGACGCGGGATTGGCCTATGCCTGTGCCGTGTTCGCCATCATGTTCGCGGGAGGCCTGTGCGCCGCCCGCCTGAAGGGAGGGGTCACCTCGTGACCGACCAGGAAAGCATTCCCCTGAGCAGTCGATCGGACGCCGACGTACCTGGCCACTGGCTGCTGGCGCGGCTGGGCAAGCGCGTGCTGAGGCCTGGCGGGGTCGAACTGACGGCTCGTCTGTTGTCCGCGGCCAAAGTGGCCGGCTCAGACGTCGTCGAACTCGGTCCGGGACTCGGCAGGACGGCGAACGACATTAGTGCCCTGGGGCCGAAGTCCTATGTCGGAGTGGACGACAGCTCTGCGTCCTCGCCACTGCTACGCGATGTGGTCGCCCGCACGGGTGGCCGCACCGTCGCCGCCGACGCCGCCGAGACCGGACTGGACGATGCCAGTGCTGACGTCGTCGTGGGCGAGGCCATGCTCACCATGCAGGGGGAGAACGCCAAGCGCGCGATCGTCGCGGAGGCCTTCCGCGTGCTGCGGCCTGGGGGCCGCTACGCCATCCACGAACTCGGCCTGACCCCCGACACGCTGCCGCAAGACACCAAGGACGCCATCAGGCGCGATCTCGCCCGGTCGATCAAGGTGAATGCGCGCCCGCTGACAGCCCAGGAGTGGACCGCGCTGCTGACCGAGGCCGGATTCGAGGTCACCTCGGTGCAACTCGCGCCCATGGCACTGTTGCGGCCCGCGCGCGTGCTGGCCGACGAAGGTCTGCTGGGTACCCTGCGCATCGCCGGAAATGTGCTCAGGCGGCCCGCGGCCCGCAAGCGGGTGCTGGCCATGCGTGGCACGTTCGGACGGTATCGGGAGGCGTTGACCGCCGTTGCGCTCGTCGGCACGGTGCCGCAGGAGGGTTCAGGACGGGACACGGTGACGCGATGACGGGTCGGCTGCACTTCCAGAGCAGTGCTGATCACCTGCCGCCACCCGACGCAACCGAGCGTCAGATCGCCAGCAAGATGGTGTACTCCTCACCCGAGGTCAAGGTGGTCAATCTCGCGTTCGTCGAGGGTGCGCTGCTGGCCGACCACTCCAGTCAGCACCCGATCCTGGTGCAGGTTCTCTCCGGTGACGTGGAGTTCACGTGCGCAGGCGAGACCACCCGGATAGGGGCCGGGGGGCTGATGTCGGTGGACGGCGGCGCCGTTCACGCCGTTCGCGCGATCGCACCGACATCGCTGACGGTCACGTTCCTGCTCTGACCGCCCACGCGGGTGCGATCGCACCCGACGTGCGACGATGGAGTATCTGTCACAGCCGCAGGACGGGGGAGTTCAGTTGCCCGCCACCGAAGTACACGCCGACGCCAGCGGTTCCTCTGACCGTGCCGTGGGACACCAGCGTCAGCGGGTATTGAGTGTGCTTCGCACGGCGGAGGAGCCCGTCGACGCTCACCACGTCGCCGATGCGCTGAACATCCATGTCACCACGGCACGCTTCCATCTGGGCACGTTGGAGTCGCAAGGGGTCATCCGGCGTGGTGGCGCGACGGCGGGTCGCGTCGGCCGGCCACGCCTGACTTACGAGCTGGCACCCCGCCTGGACTATGCCGACATCGTGGCGCTCTTCGCGACACACCTCGGCGGCACGCCGGAGGAACGTGAGGCCCGCGCGCTGCGGATCGGTGCGGACCTGGCCCGCCGGGTGCGCCTGACCGAGACGTGCCGGGAGTCGTCGATCACCGACCTCGTCGTCGCTGCGCTGACAGCACTCGGTTTCCAGATTCGATCCGTGGTGAACGCATTCGGAGAGCTGACGGTGCAGATCTGTACCTGTCCGCTCGCCGAGATCGCCGCCGATGCTCCGGAGGTTGTGCGCGGTATTCAGCAGGGTCTGATTCAGGAGGTCATCGACAGCAACGCCGATCTGCTGGACAGGCCCTACGTCGCGGTCGTGCGGCCTGACCCGACGAACGGCGCGTGTGAGGTCAGCCTGGTGCTGCGTCCGGGAGCCCGTTCGGCGATGTGAGCCCACTGCGGATCGCGGCACTGGCTCTCGGCGTGCTCGCCCTCGTGGCGGGCGGCTTGCAGATCTGGGCATACGTCGCGACGGGCTTCCCGCGCCACCTTGTCGTCGGCTCCTTCGCGGTGGCGGTGGGCCTGTGCGTGACGGGTGCCGTGGTGGGGGCGGTCCTACGGGGCCGGCGTTGACGCCGATTGGAGAATCGCGTTCTCCACGTCGGGCAGTCTGTGGCGTCCGCGCGCGCATTGAGCGAGGCGACTAGGCGGCTGCCTTCGTTGACGTCGAAGCAGCGCTATGGAAATGTAATGCTCAACAATGAGAGCCGCGTTCTCATTGTCATGTGTGAGGAACGGAGCGTTGCATGACGATCGACCCCGCCGGTATCGACTGGTTCAGGGACCCACGGCTCGTCGACGACCCGTACCCGTTCTTCAATGCGCTGCGCGACAAGTGCCCGGTCGAGCGCGAGGACCACTACGGCGTGACCATGGTGACCGGCTGGGAGGAGGCGGTCTCGGTCTACAACGACGAGGAGACCTTCTCGTCGTGCACCTCGGTGACGGGTCCCTTCCCCGGGTTCCCGGTGCCGTTGGAGGGCCGTGACGACGTCGCCGAGCTGATCGAGAAGCACCGCGACGAGCTGCCGTTCAGCGACCAGCTGCCCACACTGGATCCGCCCGTCCACACCAACCATCGCTCCCTGATGATGCGGCTCATCACCCCCAAGCGCCTCAAGGAGAACGAGGACGCGATGTGGCAACTGGCCGACGGGGTGCTCGACGAGTTCCTGGCGCCCGGCCGGGGTGAGTTCATCAAGGGTTTCGCGAGCCCGTTCACACTGCTGGTCATCGCCGACCTACTGGGCATTCCACCGGAGGACCGCAACGCCTTCGTCGACGGCATCTCCCAGCACTCGGGTGGCGGTGTCGGCAGCACCAGCAAGGAGTCGCTGTCGCACAGCCCGCTGGAGTTCCTGTACGGCCAGTTCGAGGCGTACGTCGAGGACCGTCGGGTCAATCCCCGCGAGGACGTGCTGACAGGGCTGGCCACAGCGCTGTTCCCCGACGGCACCACGCCCAGCGCCGGCGACGTCGCACGTGTTGCCACCAATGTCTTCTCGGCGGGTCAGGAGACCACGGTCCGGCTGCTCGGCACAGCGCTCAAGGTGCTCGGCGACCGGCCTGACATCCAGAGGAGGGTCCGCGAGGACCGCAGCCTGCTGCCCAACTTCATCGAGGAGGCGCTGCGCCACGAGAGCCCCGTCAAGGGTGACTTCCGGCTGTCGCGCACCCCGGTCACCGTCGGCGATCACGAATTGAAGTCAGGCACAACGGTAATGGTGGTCAACGGCGCAGCCAACCGTGATCCGCGCCGTTTCGAAGAGCCTGACGAGTTTGACCCGGCGCGCAAGAACGCCCGCCAGCACCTTGCCTTCGGGCGCGGTATCCACAGCTGCCCGGGGGCTCCGTTGGCCCGCGCCGAGACGCGCGTCGGCCTTGAGCGACTGCTCGACCGCACCACCGACATCAGGATCTCGGAGGAGAAGCACGGGCCGGCGCGCCACCGCGACTACCACTACATCCCGACGTTCATCCTGCGTGGGCTGACCGAACTGCATCTCGAATTCGACGTGCGCGAGCCGAGCGGGGCCTCGTGAGGGTCGCCGTCGATGAAGACCGCTGCGCGGGCCACGGCATGTGCCTGACGCTGTGCCCCGAGGTGTTCGAGCTGTCCGACGACGGGTGGGCTGTTGCCGACCCGGAGGAAGTGCCCGCCGAACTCGAGGGCGCGGCCCGCGAGGCCATCGACAACTGCCCCGAGCACGCCATCCACGAGATCTGATCCAACCCGCTTCACCGACAAGGAGATTCGTACTGTGGCAAAGGGCTATGTGATCATCACCGAGCACATCAACGACCCGGCGGGTATGGCTGACTACGGAAAGCTGGCGATGAAGGCCATGGCCGGCGCCACCGTGCTGTCGGTGGACACCAAGCCGACGGTGATCGAGGGCGACTGGCATGGTCACCAGACCGTGGTGCTGGAGTTCGAATCGGTCGACGCGGCCAAGGACTGGTACTACTCCGACGCGTACCAGGAGGCGGTGAAGGTGCGCCAGGGCGCCGCCGACTGCAACGGAGTCATCGTCTCGGGCTTCTGAGTTTTCGCGAGCAGACACAAAGCTGCCCCTTTTCACGCGAAAAGGGGCAGCTTTGCGTCTGCTCGCGGCGAATTAGTGGGGAATCAGTGGGCCCACGGGTGTGGTGGTCGTGGCGTGCACGAGGAGATCGGCGAGTTCGCGCGGGCGGCTGAGGAACGGCGAGTGCGAGGCGTCGATGCTGATCTGATTGACGCCGAGTCGCCGGGTCACGGTGTCGGCGAGCCAGCGTGGCATCGACCGATCCTGCTCGCACACGATGAAACTGCGCGGCAGGTTGGCCTCCCAGAAGCGAGCCACCGACACCGGTGTCGCGGTGGTGTCACCGAACCGCTCCGGGCCGAGCCGGTCGAACGCCCAGCGCGCGGTGTCCTCATCGCAGTCGTGATAGAAGTACTTCCAGGCACCGTCGAAGTCCGCGAGCGTCATAGCGCCGTCGTCGTCGAACTTCAAGTAGCTCAACATCTCTCCGACGTCACCGTCGAACTCGTCACCCAACTCGTCGTCGGAGTCACGCATCGCCATCGCCTCCGGGTAGGTGCGGCCCTCACGGGGGAGTGCGGCGGCCAGATAGACGATGTGGCTCACCAGGTCCGGGCGCGCGTCGGCGGCGAGCGTCGCGTCGAATCCGCCGCCCGAGTGGCCGACCAGCACATTGAGGGTCTGTCCGTCGGCTGCCATCGCGCCGACGATCGCGTCGCGTCGATTGGTCAGCGTCGACTCCTGGTCGATCAGGGCGCCATGGCCGGGCAGGTCGACGGCGACCGCGCTGTGCCCCAACCTCGCCAGCTCGGAGATGGTGCGCTCCCAACACCACGCGGCGTGAAAACCACCGTGCACGAGGACGAATCGCACCGGAGCGGATCTACTCGTCGCTGATGGCGATGGCCTGCCGCGGGCACTGGCGCACGGCTTCCCTGACCTGCGCCTCGTTGTCCGGGGTCACTTCGTCGGTCAGCACGTGCAGGTAATCGTCCTCGTCCAGGTCGAACACCTCGGGGATGATGCCCATGCACACGGCATTGCTCTCGCATAGGCCGAAGTCGACCACGATCTTCTGAGTCACGATCACCTCACGACCTTCTCTTCGCGCAAGCGGCTCATCGGCCGACCCCCACCGGCACGTGGTGATAGCCCGCGACGTTCTGCATGTTGACGCGCTGCAGGCCATCGAAGTCGACCTCGTAGCGAGGCATGAAGTCGAGCAACTTCTCGAGCGCGATGGCGGTCTCCATACGGGCGAGTGCGGCACCGAGGCAGCTGTGAATGCCGTAGCCGAGCCCGAGATTCTGCGCCTCGGCGCGATCGCGGTCGATGTCGAAGGTCTCGCCATCGGTGAAGGCACGCGGATCGCGGTTGGCCGAGGCACCCATCAGGAAGACCGGCTTGTTCGCCGGGATCACACCGCTGGGCACCACGACTTCCCTCACGCTGTAGCGGACGTTGTACTGCACCGGGCCCACGTAGCGAAGCAGTTCCTCGACCGCGGCCGGGATCTTGCTGCGGTCGTCGAGCAACTTCTGCCACTGGTCGGGGTGCTGGGCGAACTCCACCACGGCGCTGCCGACGAGCTTGGTGACGGTCTCCGCACCGGCACCGCCGAGAAGCGTGGTGAAGCCCGTGATCTCGATGTCGTCGAGCTTGCGCAGGTTGCCCTCGTCGTCGGGGATCTCCGCGGCGATCAGCCGGCTGATCATGTCGTCCTGCGGGTTCTTACGCCGCTCCTGGACCAGGCCGTAGTAGTACATGCCGGAGTCGATGTTGGCCTGCATGTTGTCTTCATCGAGATCGATCTGGCCCGGTTTGCGGTGCAGGCTGGTGTCGATCCAGTGCCGAACCTGCTGGCGGAAGTCCTCGGGAACCCCTGCCATGCGGGTGATGACCTCAACCGGGAACGGTCCCGAGAAGTCCTGCACCACATCGAAGTTATTCGGATCCACCTTGCCGAGATAGTGGTCGATGAGCTCGACCACGGTCTCCCGCTGCGACTGGATGGCACGCGGTGTGAACGCCTTGTTGAGCAGGCTGCGCATGTGCCGGTGGTCAGGCGGATCCATGAAGATGATCGACTTCTGCGGTACCTCACCCGAGCGCACCATGCCCAGATCGCAACCGCGGGCCGACGAGAACGACTCGTGGTCCTTGAACGCCGCCGCCACGTCCTCGTGCCGGGTCAGAGCGTAGAAGTCCTCTTCCTCGTCGTAGTACAGCGGCGCCTCGTCGCGCATCCGCCTGTACACCTCGTACGGGTTCTCGAAGTACTCCGGCGAGACCGGGCTGAACACGACTTTGGGCTTGGTCACTGTGTCCTCCTCGGCACTGAACTCAATGCCGGATACGTTACGGAAGGCTGATTAATTGTAACGCTTACAGTATGCGGCATCGCAGGGAGATTTTCAGCGGATTCATGAAGTGAGCCGCGCGCGTCACGACGTGACCCCAGCGTTCACCAGTGCATCGAGGACACCGAGGTCACCGCCCAGTTCCGCGACTGTCTTGCGCACGACGGCCACGTCCTTCCCGATGAACTCGCCGACCGCCGAGATGAACGCATCTGCCGAGCCCGCCGAGGCGATCATGCCCAGCACCCGGCTCGAGGAGCTGCCGTGGGTCAGGGCCCCGAGCAGTGCGCCCTCGTCGATGCCGAACCGGGTGCCGAGTCGCACGCCCTCGGCGACCAGTCCGATCTGAGCGGCGAACATGGTGTTGTTGATCAGCTTGACCAACTGGCCCGCGCCGACGGCGCCCGCATGCACGATGGGATCGCCGTACGCCCCGAGCATGGGTTGCATCCGGGCCACCGCGGCGTCGTCGCCTCCGACGAAGAGGGTGACGTGGCCTGCGGCGATGTCGTGCGGACCTCCACTCACCGGTGCGTCGATGACATCGACATGGGTGAAGCGCTCGGCGATCGCCTGTGCGGTGCGCGGGCTTCCCGTGGTGTGGACAATCAAAGCGGAGCCCGGGCGCATCCCGGCCACCAGATCACCCTCGACGCAGATCTGTTTCACCTGGTCGTCGGTGAATACGCACAGCACAATCGCGTCGGCATCGGGTGCTGTGGCGGCCAGGTCGGGGACCGGTCGTGCGCCGAGTTCGGCGACGGCCTGCCGCTTGTCCTCGGTGCGACCGACGGCGTCGACGTCGTGTCCGGCGTCGACCAGGCGGCGCACCATCGGAGCGCCCATCCGGCCCGCGCCGACGAATCCGATGCGCATCAGCGTGAGTGGTCCATCGTCGCCAACGCCGTGTCCGCGACATTGAAAACCGTGCCCTCGGGCGCCGACGCCGTCGCGGCGAGGCTCGCTGCGTGGCGGACGTCCTTCTGCAGTAGCGCACCGGCGATGGGGGCCAATCCCTCCACACTGCCGCCGAACATCGTGATGCTGCTGATCGCCTTGCTGGTGGCGGACCCGCGATTGAGCACCTCGCACAGCCGTTCCCGAGCGATGCCAAGCGCGTCGCCGAGTTCCAGGGTGCTCAAGGCGCTGCCCAGATTCGCGGTGAACTGAAGATTGTTCAGGATCTTGGCCACCTGGCCGGCGCCAAGAGCGCCGAGGTGCACGACCGCGTCGGAGTAGGTGGCGAACACCGGTCGGACCCTCTCGACATCGGCCTCCTCGCCGCCGACCATGACCATCAGCGTGCCCTCCACCACGGCCGGACCGCCACCGCTGACCGGTGCGTCGATCACCGAGACACCCTGGGCCGCTGCCACTTCTGCAAGCTCGCGACACGTGTCGGGGTGCACCGTGCTGTGGATCGCGATGATCCCGCCGGGCTTCATCCCGGCCAGCACACCTTGGTCACCCAGGATGACCTGGCGCACGTCGTCATCGCCGACCACGCACAGGCAGACGAGGTCGCTGGCCGCACCGAGCTCGGCGGGGGTCGCCGCCACCTTCGCCGCGGTGTCGGCGTAGGGCTCGACCGACGCCGACCGGCGTGCCCACAACGTGAGGTCATAGCCGCCCTCGACGATCCGGCGCGCCATTGGCCCGCCCTGACTGCCCAAACCGATGAATCCGACCCGCATCACGCCTCCACCTCTAACTTCGCTGAATGGTCCGCTGGTGCGCTGTCCCTCGCGGCAGCCACGCAGTCGGAGATGAACGACAACACTCGCTGGTGGTACTCGCCTGCCGTCAGGCCAACGCTGAGATTGTGTCCGCTGTCTGCCATCTCGTTGGCGGCGATGCGCGGGGCGGCGGTGAACAGCGCGGTGATGTCGTCGATCGCCTGGGGTGTGGACTCCCAGACGCTCTCGTGATCGGCGATGCTGAACTCGACCGGAACACTCACGCGCGCAGCCAGTTCGGCGAAGTCCCGTTTCGCCCAGTTCGCGGTGACGTCGCTTTCGTAGGCCACACCCGGTGCGGAGAGCGCGCCGGTCAGCACCTCGGGCGGATACAGGTCGGTCGGTTGCCAGAGCAGATCACGCAGACCGGCCGGTCGTGACGTGACGGTGGCTTCCTTGATCACGGCGTGTGCGTCGGGGCTGTAGCGCAATCCGGTGCCCGCGAGCTCCAGGCCGATCACGTCGGAGGCACGGTCGGCGACCGCCATCCGCAGGGCGAGTTCGCAGCCCGCCGAGTGGGCGACCAGGAACACACCCGCGCCGCGTCCGGCATCGGCGATGATCTTGTCGACGGCGCCGTAGGCGAGTGACACGCGGCGGTCGGGGTCGGCCATCTCGTCGGAGTAGAGCGCGGACGCGCCGTAGCCGGGCCGGTCCAGCGCGATCGCCGTGTAGCCCTGCGCTGCGGCCAAGCGCAGCAATGACAATCGCGGATTGCCCGGGCAGTCGAAGTACGCCGCCGACGTCGCGCCGCCGTGGATGGCGACGATCACGGCCCGCGGATCCTGTACCTCGGCGACGAGCCCGGACATCGGTACGCCGTCGACCATGACGACGCGGGGACGTGGCGCGGCTTCTGTCATCTTGCTCCTCGCGTCCGCACCGTCATCTTGCTCCTCGCGTCCGCACCGTCATTTTGCTCCTCGCGTGCGCACTCTCACGAATCGATCCGCATCAGCATGACGCCGCTGGGCGTCAGACCGCCGCTGCTGGTGACCGCGATCTTGGCGTCCTTGACCTGACGATCGCCCGCCTCACCGCGAAGCTGGGTGACGGCCTCGTGGATCAGGCCCATACCGTGCGTCCGGCCGTGCGACAGCTGACCGCCGTGGGTGTTGAGCGGGATCACGCCGTCACGCGCGATGTTCTTGCCGCCGTCGAGGAAGTCCTTGGCCTCGCCGATACCGCAGAAGCCCAGGGCCTCCAGCCAGGACAGGCAATTGAACGAGAACCCGTCATACAGCTCGGCGACGTCGACGTCGCTTGGCCGCAGCGACGTTCGGGACCACATGTGCGCGGCCTGGCCGAGCACCTGCGGCTCATGGGTCAGGGTTGACTGATCCCAGTCGGTGCGCTCGAGGATCTGCGTGCCAACGGCCTCGAACAGCACCGGGGTCTTGGGCATGTCACGCGCGACGTCGACAGCCGACACGATGACGGCGACGGCGCCGTCGCAGGGCACGTCGCAGTCGTAGAGCCCGAAGGGTGTCGTGATCAGGCGCGCCGAGAGGTAGTCGTCCATCGTCATGGGATCGCGGTAGATCGCCGTCGGGTTCAGTGCGGCGTTGGTGCGCTGATTGATCGCGATCCAGCCGAGTGTTTCTCGCGTCGTGCCGTACCGGTCGAAATGACGTTGAGCGTTGAGCGCCAAGGTGTGCGACGCCGACGACGCGCCGAAGGGCATCTGCCAACTGGAGGTTCGTGCTCCGCCGGGCGGCGACATCTTGCCCTGCTTCAACATCTCGCCGAATGTCGACTCCCACAGCGTGCGGAAGCACAGCACGTGGCGTGCCATACCAGTGGCCACGGCCATCATGGCCGCGATCACCGATCCACCGGGACCGAAGGTGTCCATACCGCCGTTGATCCACGTCGGCCGCAAGCCGAGGGCGCCCTCGAGTGCGCTCACGCCGCCCTCGCCCATGCCGGCCATGTCCAGCCCGGGGTAGGTCGACAGGCCGTCGATATCGTCGAACGTCAGGCCGGCGTCGGCGACAGCCGCCTCACACGCCTCAATGGTCAGCGACAGCGGAGGCACCATCAGACGGCGGCCGATGCGCGAGGCGCCGATTCCGGTGATCGCCGAGTGCTCCTCGAATCTCTTCTCCGACAACGCCGGGCGAACGTGCTTGGCGAAGTCCTGTGGTGCGATCTCGTCGACGGGCAGGGCCGCGGTCTCACCGTCGCTCGCTGGCCGGAACACCGGCAGCCAGACGTCGGCGATCTGCTGGAACACGACCTCGACTGTCTGGCCGATCTTGAGGTCCTCGGGATCGCACTCGATGATGTTGGTGGTCAAGCGCACCCGCGGATCCTCCGCGATACCGACCTGCGCTATGACGTACGGGGGAGGCAGGTCGGGAAACCCGAACCGGTGGTTCACCGTGAAAGCCGAGAGCGACGCCTTGCCGGATACCGCGCGGACACCCAGGTCACGGCTTCGGCAGTAGCGGCAGATCGGCGCGGGCGGATGGATGAGTGCCTGACAGCTCTGGCACTCCTGGATGCGCAGTTGGCCGTCGGAGCCAGAGGTCCAGAAGAACTCGTTCTCCGCCGTGATCTGCGGCAGGGGGCGGCCGGGCACGTTCATGTCAGTTTCCCGTCTTCGTTGATGCCGTGGCGTGCACGGGGAGGTTGGTCGCGCCGTTCGCACCGTTCGTGGCGCCGGGGTTCTCGCTCATTTCGATGATCGCGTGGACGGGGCAGTCAAACAGCGCGCGCTGGACGGCATCGTGGTCGGCCTCGGGCACCGTGCCGTCGGCGATGAGCGACGCGTATCCCCAGTCGTCCAATGAGAAGTACTCGGGGGCGTGCTTTGCGCAGATGCCGAAGCCGTCGCACAGGGTGCGGTCCAGACGAATCCTCATGGGGCCACTCATGACTCCACCTCCACTTCATAGGGCCGCAGCGCGGTGTACGCACCGTTACGGCATGAGTCGCAGTCGCCGGCCACATGGCGGGCGACATCCTCGGAGAACTGCTTGAGCAGGGTCGCGGCCACGTTGGTGGCGGCGTCGAGGGTCGCGCACGCGCCTCGGCCCCGTAGCACCACCGACCACCGCTCCAGTCGGGCCAGGTCCTCGACGGTGGCGACGCCGTCGCGCAGGGCTGCGGCGACCGCGGACATCGCAGCAGTGCCGTTGAAGCAGGAACCGCACTGGTCGGCGTTCTCGCGGTCGAAGTACGCCAGCACCGCGGCCGCGACGGCAACGGGGCAGTCGTCGGTGAGGATCGCCACGGCGCCACAACCCAGTCCGCTGCCCAGCGCTCGCATCGTCTCGTGGTCGAGCGTGGCGCCCAGCACATCACGGTTGAGGAGGCCGGCGAAGTAGCCGCCCATCAGGACACCGGTCACGGCGTCGGCCGAAACACCGTGCAGGACCAGCAGATCGGCCACTGACGTCCCGTGAGGCAGCTCGTATAGTCCGGCGGCCCTGCCTGCGCCCGTAACGGTCGCCAGGAACGTGCCGGGGGAGGCCGATGTGCCCGTCAGGCGGTAGGCATCGCTTCCGTGCTTGAGGATGAACGGCAGATTGGCGAGTGTCTCCACGTTGCTCACCAGCGTGGGATGACCGCCGACACCCTCCTGGAAGGGACGTGGCGGCTTGTCGGTGGGCTTGGCCGGTCCGCCGTTGACGGCGCGCACCGCGGCGGTCTCCTCGCCAGCGACATAGCCGGGATCGACGGTGACGACGCTGACCGCGACACCGTCCGACGGCACGGCGGTTAACGCGGTGCGCACAGAGTGGGCGGCTTGCGGGTCCGACACGTAGACGAATGCGCTGTCGGCGTTGACGATGCGCGCCGCGAGTCGCACGCCGTCCAGTACCAGGTGCGGACGGTTTCGGAGCAGCCACCTGTCCTTGACTGATGCCGGCTCGCCCTCCTCGCCGTTGGCCAGCAAGACCGTGCGACGGCCCGCGCGGCCAGCGTCGCGCACCGTGCGCAGTTTGACCGCCATCGGGAATGCCGCACCGCCGCGACCCAATAGACCGCTGCGGTCGATCTCATCGAGCAGGGCATCGGGGTCGGTGAGGCTCTGATATCCGCCGGCCCGGACGTACTCGGGGTAGCCCTCGACACCGGATGTGGTGTCCAGGAGCAGCCGCGGTTGGAGTCCGGGCCACGACGCGACCTTGAGGTCGGTGGCAACCGGATTCTCGGCGGTAGTCATGGCTCCTCGCGCAAGCGCTCGTCGGTAGTCATGGCTCCTCGCGCAAGCGCTCGTCGGTAGTCATTTCACGGCCTTCCTTCCCGCGGATAGGCTGGCGGGCATGAGAACTGCGGTGGTGCGTGTCGACGTCGACCCGTCTGCGCGGCTTGCGCCCGCCCAACTCACTGACGGCATGACGAGCCTCGCGAGGTTGGCCGCGGCGATCGGTGCCGAGGTAGTGCATGTCGACCTCGCGGCCATGCCACCCAGTCGCAGACAGGTCGAGGTACTGATCGTCGGAGACGACGCCGAGGCGCTGGAGCGCACGGCGGTCGAGTTGTGCACCACGGCATTCGGCGGATTCGGTGCGGAACCCGCTGCGGGAGTGCTGACCTACGTCAGCAGGGGCACCGATGACGACGCGCATGGCGTGCTCGCCGGACTGGGGCTTCGTGGCGATGTCGAGCGAACCGATGGGGGCCCTGACGGCCCGGGGTGGGACACCGTGCGGGTGACCCTGCGCAAGGCGGACCTCGAACGCGTGCCGGAAAGCCGTGTCCACACCGCTTTGGAGGCGTCGCTCAATTGCGAGGTTCAGATCGTGACGGTGTAGCTGCACCGTCATCAATCCCTGAGGAAGTCGAGGATCGGCGGCGCCGCCTTGACCCAGGTGTCGAACAGGCAGAACTTCGTTCCGCCGCTGGCGGCGAACTTCTCGCCCGCCCGTTCCCAGGCGTCCTCCGGCCACGGTGGATCGATCAGCTTGGATCCCTTGATGAGACAGTTGACCTCGAGTGAGGTGCGCTTGGGGTGATCCCAGTCGTTCTCGCCGCCCCGGATGATCAACGTCGGAACCTTGATCTCGTCGAACATATCGTCCGGCACGCCGGGGATGGTTTGACCGGGCTTGGGCACGAATGCGTTGAGCCAGCGCAACATCACCTTGAGGAACTCATCGGCATCAAGACCAAGCAGGCGCGCTTCGTTGTCGGGGTTCTCTTCGATGCGCTCCTTCCACTCCGCGACGTGCTGCAACCCCTTGATGCCCATCCCGCGGACCGCGAGGATGCTCGGCACGATGTAGTGCCCGCCGAGTACGAAGGACCCGTAGACCCCGCCGACGATGTTCCACACCACCAGCTTGGTGACCAGTTCGGGATAGAGCATCGTGGTGATCATCGAGTCCCTGGCGCCACCAGATCCGCCCGCGATGATGCACGGCCCGATGTCGAGCCTGGTGATCAGCTCCTTCAACGTCTCAGCGCGCATGTGGGATTCGCTCTGCCCGTAGAACTGCACGTCGGACTTGCCGCAGTTCGGCCGGTCCCACAGCAACACCCGGTAGCCGCCCGCGACGAGCTTGCGCGCAAGGGGCTTCAGCCCGGGAATGTCCTTGCTGAATCGACCGCCGGGGGTGAGGGCGATGAAATCGCCCTCCTTGCCGAGGATCTCGTAGACGACATTCCCGCCGTTGATCTCGATCTTCTTGTCGGGCAACTTCTCTCCAACTCTCCTGGGCTCGAAGTCCGGTCAGGCCTGCACGAGGACGTCGTTGCCGACGACCCGGACGGGGTACGTGCGAATGCTCCATTCGGGCTTGACCGCCGTAGTCCCCGTTGCGAGCTCGAAACCCCATTGGTGCCAGGGACAGAAGATGTACTCCATATCGCGCACCATCACCGCGTCACCGGGCACGCTCTCGTCGACGATGTTGCGGCCGCGCGCGCGTCCCGCGCACAGCGGTCCGCCCTCGTGTGGGCAGTAGTTCGCGATGGCGTAGAACGTACCGTTGACGTTGTACACGCCAACGCCATGTCTGCCGATTGGCACCAGTTTGTGTGTGCCAGGGGGTATTTCGTCGACGGTGGCGACGGCGTGCTCTCGCCCCTGCGCCAGCCGGGGCGTCTTGTCCTCAGCCATGCTCTAGAAGACCCGGACCTGACCCTCGAGCACCGGCACGGTGTCCGGCAGCTTGTAGGTCTCGATGCCGTTGCGGAACATGATGGCCTCGCGGGCGTGCTCGGGCAGGTGCTTGACCAGCCAGCGTGGGTCGTCGAACGTCCAGTGCGGGTAGTCGCTGCTGTAGAGCAGGATCTTCTCGCACTCCATCCATTCGAAGGCGCGCGAGAGTTCGGTCTTGTCCTCGGGGTAGTCCAACGGCTGGGTGCTGAACTTGATGTGGTCCTTGACGTACTCGCTGGGCTTGCGCTTGATGTCCATCCAGGACTTGCGCTTCTCGTAGATGGCATCCATCCGCCACATCAGCGGCAGGATCCAGGTGAACGCGTGCTCAATGAACACGATCCTCAGGGTGGGGTGGCGGTCGAACGTGCCGTCGAAGATGAGACTCATCACCTGATTGGCCGCCAGCAGCGAGTAGGTGACCATGAAGTCGTGGTTGTAACTGGGCAGGCCCACCGGCGGGATCGGCAGCGTCTCGTACACGCCGCGTGACAGGTGGCAGCTCACCGGCATGTCGTACTTGGTGGCGGTTGCCCAGATCGGGTCGTAGCTCGGGTCACCCCACGACGGGCGTGGCTCGGCCTTGATCAGGATCTGCGACATGTAGGGGTGCTCGGCCCACTTCTCGATCTCGCTGATGGAGCTCTTCTGATCCTCGATGGCGATGCAGATGGAACCACGCCAGCGCTCGTGCCAGTTGTTGTGGCTGTCGAGCCAATTGTCGGCGAGCCAGGCGTTGGTGGCCGTGCAGTACGCGCCGGTGGCCTCGGCGAGCCTGCTCTCGCCGTGGGTGGGCTCAAGGATGGCGATATCGGAGCCGGCCTCCATGATCAGCTGCCGCAGTGCCATATCGGGGTCGCTGCACGCGAACTCCCCGTCCGGCGGGAAGCTGTCGACCCGCATGGCGTAGGAGTGCGCGTAATCCGGCGCGTCGTAATAGATCTGGTCACCGACGGCATGGTTGGTGAAGTACTTGCTGCGCCACGGCTCCGGGATGTACTCAATCAGCTGCCCTCGCTTGGGCATCGGGTGAACATCGGAGTCAACGCACCGAACGGCGATGCGCTCGGCGGCGGGCACTCGTGGATTGGCAGTCACGGACATGGTGGCCTCCTCGCTTCCCTCTACTGTGCCGCACGCGCGGACGGAATGACCGGGCTTGCCGGGATTTCAAGGCCGTACAGCTCAGCGGCATTGCGCCAGCAGAGCTTGTCGCGCTGCTCGGCTGAGTAGCTGCTCGGCACGACCAACTCGTTGCTGTCCCAGTGCGGGTAGCTGGAGCCGAACATCGTCATGTCCTCCTTGCCGGTGAAGCTGAACCACTCACCGGCGAAGTCGGTGTCGCCAGGACCGTCGAAGTAGCCCTGGACGAAGAAGACGTGGCCCGGCAGGTAGTCGCTGGGCATCTTCGGCGCCCACGGCGTCTGCTCCAGGTGCGGTCGGCCGAAGCAGTCCATCCGCCACATGAATGGCGTCAACATGTCCGCTGCGCCATCGGCCCAGACGAACCTCAACTCCGGGAGACGCTCGAAAACGCCCTCGGCGATCATGTTCATCAGGTGGTACAGGTAGTTCAACGACATGAAGGACAGGTACTGCTCGTAGGTGCGGGTCTTACCCGACGGAGTCGGCGGGAAGGCGATACCTGCGCCCACCTCGATGTGAACGGCGACAGGCAGATTCGCGGCTACCGCAGCCTCCCACAGCGGCCAGAACTGCGGCTTGCCGTAAAGCTCACGCGACTGCAGCGGAATGCCGATCTGCACCACGCGTGGATGGTCCTTGTACCTCGCGATCTCGCGTAACGCACCGGCGACGTCGTCGGGGTTGACCCGGATGGTGCCACGGAACTTGTCGCCGAACTCGTCGTGCTCGAGCCAGCGCGTCACCATCATCTCGTTGTGACCGGCTGCGATCGCGGTACCGAGGTGACGGTCCGGCATGATGCCGCGCGTCATCGGATGCAGGATGGCGATGTCCACGCCCCGCCTGCCGAACAGCTCCTCGGCGACGAGCGCGGGGTCCGAGCCGGGGTACTGCCGGTCCGGCCCCTTGCTGCCCTTGATGTACTCGCCGCCGGGCGCGCCGTACCAGTCCATCTCGTAATCGGGGAAGCCCCGGCTGGAGAAGGGCTCCCGCATGAACGTCTGCCGCAGGTCCTTGTTGGACTGGCAGAAGATGTGCACGCTCGCGTCGATCACGGGCGTCGTCGTGACGTTGCCCGCGCCGTCAATGAGTTCCCTCACCGAGATCTGCCCTCCGATGTCCTGATGGCCCGGCCGAACCTGCCGACGGGTCGTGCCAGGCGGCCACCGACGTCGGTCATATCCTCAGTGTAGATCGTTGTTCTTCATTAGCAAGAACAATATTCTCCGGATGAACTCTCGCGTCTTCGCTGGTAAGCGTGTCTGCTGGTCAGTTGCGCAGCGGGGCTGATGCGAAACAGCGTACGTGGAAACGGAGAACGCGTCCCCACTGAGTGAGAATGATATTCTCACTCAGACCACGCAAGTCATCGGGAGGCGGCTGCATGCTTTTGGAGTTCGATGCTGATCAGCGACTATGGCAGGAGACTGTCCGCGACGCCGTGGGCAAGCAGTGTCCGGCCACGTTGGTGCGCGATATCGCTGAGAACGGTGCGGATGCGACGCCGTTGTGGAAGACCTACGTCGATGCCGGCTGGACTGAGCTGACCGATCCCGAGAACGCGGTCGAGTTGGCGATCGTGCTCGAGGAACTCGGCCGCGCCACCGACCCCACGCCGTTTCTGGCCACGCTCACGCAGTACGCACCCCTGGTGGGGGACCGATTCGATCCGCAGTGCACGGGAAGTGCTGTGTACACCGGGATCAGCGCCCACCGAGATGCCGACGGCTGGCTGCTCAACGGCACCGACCGGTTCGTCCTCGACGGCGACCGGGCCGACCGCTTCGCCGTGGTGACCGATGCCGGTGTGTTCCTCGTCGAGGCCGGCGCGGCGAGCACCCACCGCGCCGATGTCTTCGACCCGGTGCTGCACGTGTCCGAGGTGTCATTCCACGGCGCGCACGTCGCCGACAGTGATCGGCTCGAGGTCGACGTGGAGCGCGCCAGGCATATCGCGCTGATGGGCATGTCGATGACGATGGTCGGTGCGTGCCAACGCATCCTGGACATGGCTCTCGACCACGCGAAGAACCGCCACCAGTTCGGTGTGCCGATTGGCTCCTTCCAGGCCATTCAGCACAAGGCAGTCGACATGCACGTCGCGATCGAACGTGCTCGTGCCCTGTCCTACTTCGCGGCGCTGACCATCGCCGCTGACGACCCAAGGCGCCGCCTCGCGGCAGCGATGGCCAAGGCGTCGGCCGGCGAGTGCCAGGACCTGGTCTTCCGGCACGGACTGCAGACGTTCGGGGCGATGGGATTCACCTGGGAGAACGACCTGCAGTTCGCGCTGAAGCGCGCCAAGGCGGGGGAGCTGATGCTCGGTGGTGCCGCGGAGCACCGTGCATTGATCGCGGAGGAGTTCGATGCAGCTCACATTTGATGCCGAGGTCGAGGAGTTCCGCGCCGAGTTCGCCGCGTTTCTCGACGAGCACCTACCCTCGGCGGCCGACACCCTCGAGCGTCCGCGCTCGGTATCGCACATGCCGCAGTGGGCCCGCGACTGGCAGCGACTGCTGTTCGACAACGGTTGGCTCCTGCCCGCGCAACCGCCCGAGTTCGGTGGGCGCAATGCGTCGGTCCTGCAGCAGTACGTGCACCTCGAGGAGTTGTGCACCCGCCGGATCTATCACAGCTTCAACCCGCAGGGCGTCAATATCATTGCCGCATCACTGATCTCGTTCGGCAGTGATGAGCAGAAGCAGCGGTGGGCCGTGCCCGTCCTGCGTGGTGAGCGCACCGCGTCGCTGGGTATGAGTGAGCCCAGTGCGGGTTCTGACCTTGCGTCGCTGCGCACACGCGCGGTCCGTGACGGCGACGAGTTCGTCGTCAACGGGCAGAAGGTGTGGACGTCGGGGGCGCACGATGCCGACTGGCTGCTGACCTTCGTGCGCACCGACCCCGATGCGCCCAAGCACAAGGGCATCAGTGTGCTGATCATCCCGACGGACCTTCCTGGCGTGGTGTGCCGTCCGTTCGCAGACATCTGCGGCGAGGAGAACAAGGACTTCAACGAGGTCTTCTTCGCCGACGTCCGCGTCCCCGCCGAGAACCTCGTCGGACCGCTCAACGGCGGTTGGAAGGTCGCCAACGGTTCACTGGGCCACGAGCGCACGATGATGTGGCTGGGATTCGCCGACCGGATCGCCAACTCGATCGCCGACTTCAAGCCGAGCAACGCGCTCGAGCGCGACGCGTTCGCCAGCACGATCATGGACTACCAGGCCCTGCGGCTGCTGGGCTCGGTTGGTCTGGCGCAGGCGGCCCGTGGGCAGGTCGACGTCGCGGCGGTGTCGATACCCAAACTGTTTGGCGCCGAGGCGGAGATGCGGGCGGCGGGCAACGCGCTGACTGGGGCCGGCCCACAGGGGCTGATCCATCCGTCCACGTCGGGTCCGTACGCGCACATGAACCTCGACCACTATTTCGCCAGCTGGTTCGAGCGGTACGCCCGCAGCTTCTCGGGGACCATCGCAGGCGGGACCTCGGAGATCCAGCGCAACATCATCGCGCAGCAGGTGCTCGGACTGCCCCGGGCCTAGCGATTTCGGCGCGTTTTGGAGCGCTCACCGCTCCAAAACGCGCCGAAATCGCAAGGGGGACGGGGGTCAGTCGATGACGACGGTTTCCTTGTACTCGGTGATGGGCCGGGCCGGTAGCTGTTCATCGCAGATGCGCTGCAGCTTCTCCAGGGTCTCGTCGAGGCCAGGGCCAAGCGGCTTCCTCGGCGTGAACGTCGCCGGCAGGTGCCGCATGCCCTGGATGACGCCGATCGTGTCGTAGTGCACGGTGCCCTCCGGGTCGCAGACGTAGTCCGGCATCCGGTCGAGCACCGCGGTCACCATGGATTTGAACACAGTGCGGGCCACGTTGGAGCCGACGCAACGGTGCACGCCGATGCCGAAGCTAAAGTGCCGGTTGCCCTTACGGTCCATCATGATCTCGTTGGGATTCTCGAACACCGACGGATCCCGGTTGGCCATCGCCCACGACAGCCAGATTCGCTCGTACTGCTTGAACTGCTGGCCCTCGACCTCGACATCCTCGGAGAAGGTGCGGCCGTCGCCGGGTGCGGGGGTGAAGAACCGCAGGAACTCCTCGGTGGCCGGGTCCAGCAGGGTATTGCGCTCGCGGCTGAGCAATGCGCGCTGATCGGGGTGCTCGCCCAGCCACTCCAGCGCGTGGGCGGTCAGTGCGGTGGTGGTGTCGAAGCCGCCGCCGATGACGAGCCCGAGGTTACCCAGGATCTCCATATCGGGTGCGGGCTCGCCGTCGATGCGCAACTGCAGCAGCGCATTGATTAGGCCCGGCCGCGGCGCCTCCTTGAATGCGAACATGTTGGTGAGGAGGTCGACACCCATCTCACGGTGCTGCTCGTTGATCTTCTCGCGGTCGGGGGAGTGCTCCGGGGTGTACACCGAGGCGTGGGTGGGCTCGCTGTAGACGTTCCACTTCTTGAGATCGAGACCCATCATCGCCAGGGTGAACACCGCCGGAACGACATTGGCCAGGTGGTCGACGAAGTCGATGCGACCGGACTGGATGTGCTCGTCCAGTGCGGCCCGGGTGATCTCATCGACGAACGGCACCCAGCGCTTGATCGCCGCCGGCGACAGGTACGGGTTCAGTGCGCCGCGGTACTGGCTGTGCTCCGGCTCGTCCATCTCCAGAATGCCGCCGCGAACCACGGTGGCACGGCTGGCTTTCGGGATGGTAATGCCCTGGAAGGGGGTCTCGCCGCTGATGTCATGGTGATTGGACACCACGGGGCAGCGGGCCAGCTCGAAGACGTGCTTGCTGTCCGCGGCGACCCAGTGCCCGTCGTAGGTGTCAGTCCACGCCATCGGGCACCTGGACTGCATCTCCTCGGTGATCTTCTCGAACTGGACCCGATACTCCGGCGTGTGCCGGTCGAAGTGGTAGCTGTTCTTCTTGCGGTCGTCATCGGTGGTGACGTCGTCGATACTCACGGCGGTGTCTCCTAGTGTTTCGCTTGAAGGATCAGACGGCCTTGGCGGGCGGTCATTCGAGGATGATGGCTTGTTCAGGGCAGGAGTGCGCGGCCTCGCGGACGGCGTCCCGCTGGTCGTCCGGGACGATCTCGTTCACCGCCGAGGCGTGGCCGTCGACGTCATTGAGTTCGAAAGCGTCGGGGGCGATCATCGCGCACAGCGTGTGGCCCTGGCACTTCGCGCCGTCCACCCAAACCTTCATCGTCATTTCCCTCCAGACCAGATCATGCTGTGTGCCAATGGATTCGACCGTCACTAGTTGTGGTAGTCGTACCACTTCAGGTAGCCGCCCGCGTCGATGCGCAGCTGGGCTCCCGTGACGAACCTGGCCTCGTCGGAGGCCAGCCACAGCACCGCGTTGCTGATGTCCTCGGGCTCCACCCACGGCACCTTCATCGCCTGCTGCACGTAGAACACCGGCTCGGCGTCCTTGAGTTCGGGGGTCTCCAAGTCGGGGCGGAACGAGCGGTACATCGGGTCACTCTTGAGCATGTTGGTGTTGCAGTTCGTCGGATGAATGACGTTGGCGCGGATTCCGCGTGGCGCCAGCTCGGTGGCCAGGTCGTGGACGAAGGCCGACAGTGCGCGCTTGGAGTGGACGTAGGCCATGCCGCCGGGATCGTTGCCGGGGTTGTCCTTCTTGCTGGTGTCCATCAGCGCCGCCGTCGAACCCGTCGCGATGATCGACCCGCCCTCGGTGAGGTGGGGCAGGGCCACCTGGATGGCGTTGATGGTGCCGATCAGGTTGGTGTTGATGACGTCGATCCAGGCCTGCAGTGGCGGCTGGCCCTTCATCCCTGCGACACCCGCCTGGGCGACCACGATGTCGACCTTGCCGAACTCCTTGAGCCCGTTGTCGAGCGCCTCACGCAGCTGGCTCGCCTCACGGACGTCGGCCCGCGCGGTGAAGGCACGTCGCCCGGTCTTCTCGATGAACTTCGCCGTCTCCTCGAGATCTTCGAGAGTGGCCATCGGGTAACCGATGGTGTCGATGTTCTCGCAGAGATCGACGGCGATGATGTCGGCGCCCTCCTCCGCCAGTCGAACCGCGTGGCTGCGGCCCTGTCCTCGAGCTGCGCCAGTGACGAATGCGACCTTGCCCTCAACACGTCCCACAGGTCTGTCCTTTCGAGAGTCTTTGCGTTGTCATAAGTTGTGGTGGTCGATCAGGTGTTGCGGCCGCCGTTGACGCCCAGGATCTGTCCGGTGATGTAGGACGCCTCCTCGGAGATGAGGAAGGCGCACGCGGCGGCGATGTCCTCGGGCCTGCCGATACGTCGCACCGGGGTGGCCTTGATGGTCTGCTCGATATCGCCGAGGAAGCCCTTGTCCGCGGCGGCGCGCAGCATCGGTGTGTCGATGAAGCCCGGAGGCACGGCGTTGACCGTGATGCCGTCGGGGCCGTACTCGAGGGCCAGCGTCTTGGTGAGGCCGTTGACCGCGGACTTGGCCGCCACATACGGAGCCATATAGGGAGCGCCCGAGTGCGTGCTCGACGACGAGATGTTGACGATGCGTCCCCAGCCCGCCTCGATCATGTCGGGCAGCACTGCCTGGATGCAGTGAAAGACGCCGTTGAGATTGACGTCGATCACGCGCTGCCAGCGCTCGAAGGACACGTCGTGGAACTTCTTGAAGCTGTCCAGGCCGGCGGCGTTGACGAGGATCGACACCGGGCCGAGCTGTGCGCGGATACCCGTCAGGGCCTCATCGATCGCGCCACGGTCGGTGACGTCGGCGACGAAGCTGAAATCGGCCTCTGACGGATTCAGATCAATGACCGCGACGTGGTGCCCATCGGACCGCAGCCGATTGGCGATCGCCTCACCAATGCCAGACCCGCCTCCGGTGACAACGGCGTTCTTCACTCACGGCCTCCGAGGGGATGTCGCACAGGCATCAAGAATCTTCCTTTCGATTATGAGAACCGTACTCTCGCGGTGTGTTGTCCCGCAAGATCCGGACCAGTCCTGGTGACGTCGCCCAACACCATGTCCGGCGGCGTCAACCAACCTGACTAGGTGGTCTAGCATTCCTTGCATTCTCACTCTGCGAATGTAAGATTCGCCCCTGATGAGAATGAAATTTCCATCACAGTGACCACGCACCACCCAAATCACGAAGCCAGGAGGCTGGATGTCCCAGACGCCGACCATCTCCAGTGGCGCACAGGATCGCGCCGAGTCGGCGCCGGTGTCGCAGGCTGATCGACGGATGCTGATCGACGGGGAACTGGTCGAGGTGGCGGGGACCTTCGCCTCGGTGAATCCGGCGACCGAAGAGGTGCTGGGATACGCCCCCGAGGGCACGGTGGCCGACGCGGAGAGGGCGATCGCGGCAGCGCGGCGCGCCTTCGACACCGGCGACTGGGCCACCGACGTCGACCTTCGGATCCGTTGCCTCGATCAGTTCCATCGCGCGCTCGTCGAGCACCGCGACGAACTGGCCGATCTCACCATCGCCGAGGTCGGTGCCACGCCGGCACTGACCCAGGGCGCACAGCTCGATCAGCCGATCGCGATCGTGCGGTACTACGCCGATCTGCTGCGCGACTATCCGCTGACCGAGGACCTCGGCAACATCGAGAGCCGCGGCATGCAGCACCACCGCTGGGTGGAGAAGGAAGCCGCAGGCGTCGTCGCGGCGATCATCGCCTACAACTACCCCAACCAGTTGGCGCTGGCGAAGCTCGCACCCGCCCTGGCCGCGGGCTGCACCGTGGTTCTCAAGGGTGCACCCGACACCCCGCTCGTCACGCTGGCGCTCGGTGAGCTGATCGCCAACCACACCGACATCCCCGCGGGTGTCGTCAACGTGCTCAGCTCCTCGGACCCCGCGGTCGGCGCGGTGCTCACCACGAGCCCCGACGTCGACATGGTGACCTTCACCGGATCCACCCCGACGGGGCGCCGCATCATGGCGGCTGCCAGCGAGACACTCAAGAAGGTATTCCTCGAACTCGGCGGCAAGTCCGCGGCGATCGTGCTCGACGATGCCGACTTCGGCACCGCTGCGGTGTTCTCGGCGTTCAGCATGGTCACCCACGCCGGTCAGGGCTGCGCGCTGACATCGCGGCTGCTGGTGCCGCGCAAACACCACGACGAGATCGTCGAACTCATCAAGACGAACTTCAGCCACGTGCGCTACGGCGACCCGACAGACCCCAAGACCTACATGGGTCCGCTGATTAGCGAACGGCAACGGGACAAGGTCGACGCGATGGTGCAGCGAGCCGTCGCGGCCGGTGCGACGCTCGTCACCGGCGGCGAGAAGAAGGGCCCGGGCTACTTCTACACGCCGACCCTGCTGACCAATGTCGCGCCCGACAGTGAGATCGCCCAGGAGGAGGTCTTCGGGCCGGTCCTGGCAGTGATCGCCTACGACGACGACGATGACGCCGTCCGGATTGCCAACAACTCGATCTACGGGCTGTCCGGCGCGGTGTTCGGCGGTCAGGAACGTGCCCTGGCGATCGCCCGCCGCATCCGCACCGGCACGTTCTCGATCAACGGCGGCAACTACTTCAGTCCCGACAGTCCGTTCGGCGGGTTCAAGCAATCCGGCATCGGCAGGGAGATGGGCTCGGCGGGCCTGGACGAGTTCCTCGAGTCCAAGACCTTTGCCACGGTGGTGTCCTGATGGCCGGGCCCCTGGATGGAATTCGTGTTCTCGAGGTCGCCATGTACGGGTTCGTCCCGTCCGCTGGCGCGGTGCTCGCCGAGTGGGGCGCCGAGGTCATCAAGGTCGAGCACGCCGTCACCGGTGACCCGCAGCGCGGTCTGCGCCAGACCGGCCCGCTGCGCGTCGAGGGCGACCCGAACCCCAACATCGAGCACGCCAACCGTGGCAAGCGCAGTATCGGGCTGGACGTCTCCAAGCCAGAGGGGCGTGAGGTCCTGCTGGAGCTCGCCAAGCGCGCCGACGTCTTCCTGACCAGCTTCCTGCCGGGGCACCGCACCAAGTTCGGTATCGACGTCGACGACATCCGCGCGGTCAACCCGACCATCGTCTACGCGCGCGGCAGCGCGCTCGGACCGCGCGGCGGCGAGTCCGAGAAGGGCGGCTACGACATGACCGCCTTCTGGTGCCGGGCGGGTACCGCAGCCACCATCACCCCACCCGGTGTCGAGGGCATGATCGGGCCTCCCGGACCGGCCTACGGCGACACCATCTCTGGCACCAATCTCGCGGGCGGAGTCGCCGCGGCGCTGCTCAAGCGCGAGCGCACGGGGGAGTCGTCGATCGTCGACGTCTCACTGCTCGGCAGCGGTCTGTGGGCGATGGGCCACACCATCGCACTCACCTCACACCTGAATCAGTTGATGGTGCAGCCCCCGCCCGGAGTGCACGGTTCACCCATCAACCCGCTGGTGGGCGTCTACCGAACCAAGGATGATCGCTTCATCTCGCTGGTGATGATGCAGCCGACCAAGTTCTGGGCCGACGTCTGCCGCCACGTCGATCGCGAGGATCTGATCGACGACCCGCGGTTCGCAACGGCGCAGAGCATCGCCGAGCACACCGCCGAGGCCGTCGAGATCCTGCGCGAGGTGATCGCCACGCGGACCCTGCCTGAGTGGAGTGCGCGCTTCGCCACTCTCGCCGGCCCGTGGGCCCCCGTGCAGGACACGCTGCAGGCGGCCCAGGACGCACAGGTCCGAGCCAATGAATACATCGTTGCGGCAGGCGAACTCGAGTTAGTTGCAAACCCGGTGCAATTCGATGTGGCCGCTCCACAGGCCGGGCCCGCACCCGCGTTCGCCGAGCAGACCGACGAGATCCTCCTGGAACTCGACCTGGATTGGGACCGCATCATCGAACTCAAGACGGCTGGCGCCGTCACCTAGGCGGCGGATAACAACGATGCCGTTAATCGCAGCGATTGACCGCCCCCACCTGCCGTGCTGGGCGACAGCTCAGCAGCCGATGGTGGGTGCCGCCGGGAGTGGCATCGGGCGCGTATGGACAGCGCCGGATTCGGCTATGCGCCAACGTAAGTCGGCCAATGCTTCGCGTCGCAACCGAGACCATCAGTCTCGTAAGTCTTTACCGGTGAATTCCAGTGGTGGCTTTAAGGCCAAACGGCACCCGCCGGGTGCCTTTGGTATGGGACAGTGCGTCGAGTTGTTCCAACAACTGCGGGATGCTGTCAATCAGGACGGCCGCGCGCGAATCGCGCTGGCGCACAACATTGACGGTCCGACAGATGCGTCGGCCGTGACGAACTCGGAAGGACCCGGGACGTATGGCAGTTAAAGGGCCAGAGCGTTGGTCGCCGGGGATCTCGTTGCCGAAGGGGATTGCGGCGCCGGCGCAGGCGGTCGGCGGGCTGTTCTCGATGGGGTTGGACGCGTTCAAGTTCATCTTCGTGCGGCCGTTTCAGTGGCGGGAGTTTTTGGAGCAGTCGTGGTTTGTGGCGCGGGTGTCGTTGGCGCCGACGTTGTTGGTGGCGATTCCGTTCACGGTGTTGGTGAGCTTCACGTTGAACATCCTGCTTCGCGAGCTGGGTGCGGCTGATCTGTCCGGGGCGGGTGCGGCGTTTGGTGCGGTGACCCAGGTGGGTCCGGTTGTGACGGTGTTGATCGTCGCGGGGGCTGGGGCCACGGCGATGTGTGCGGACTTGGGGTCGCGCACCATCCGCGAGGAGATCGACGCGTTGGAGGTGTTGGGAATCAACCCGGTGCAGCGGCTGGTGACGCCGCGGATTCTAGCCTCGGGTCTGGTGGCGCTGTTGCTCAATTCGTTGGTGGTGATCATCGGTATCCTGGGCGGCTATTTCTTCTCGGTGTTTGTCCAGGACGTGAACCCGGGTGCCTTCGCGGCGGGGATCACGTTGTTGACCGGTGTGCCCGAGGTGATCATCTCGTGTGTGAAGGCGTTGTTGTTCGGTCTGATCGCGGGGTTAGTGGCCTGCTATCGGGGGTTGACGATCACCGGTGGTGGGGCCAAGGCGGTCGGTAACGCGGTCAACGAGACGGTGGTGTTCGCGTTCATGGCGCTGTTCGTGATCAACGTGGTGGTCACCGCGATCGGTATCCAGTTGACGGCCAAGTAGGGGCGGGGTAGATCGTGGCTCTACGAGTGACTTACCCGCGGCTGACAAGGGCTGTGGGGCGTCCTGTCGGTGTGCTCTCGCGCATCGGGGATCAGACGCTGTTCTTCGGCAAGGCGATCGGCGGGACACCGCATGCGTTTGTGCACTTCCGCAAGGAGATCGTGCGGCTGATCGCCGAGATATCCATGGGGGCTGGGGTTCTGGCGATGATCGGCGGCACGTTGGTGATCGTCGGGTTCTTGACCCTGGCCACCGGCGGGGTGCTGGCCGTGCAGGGTTACAGCTCGCTGGGCAATATCGGTATCGAGGCGTTGACGGGGTTCTTGTCGGCGTTCATCAACGTGCGCATCGCGGCGCCGGTCATCGCCGGTATCGGTCTGGCCGCGACGTTCGGTGCCGGGGTGACCGCGCAGCTGGGGGCGATGCGGATCAACGAGGAGATTGACGCGCTGGAGTCGATGGGGATCCGGCCGGTGGAGTATCTGGTGTCGACGCGGTTGGTGGCGGGGATGATCGCGATCACGCCGCTGTACTCGGTCGCGGTGATCTTGTCGTTCATGGCGTCTCGGTTCACCACGGTGGTGTTGTTCGGGCAGTCCGGTGGGCTCTACGACCACTACTTCAACACGTTCCTGAACCCGATCGACCTGTTGTGGTCCTTTCTTCAGGCGTTGTTGATGGCCTTGACCATCTTGTTGATTCACACCTACTACGGCTACTTCGCCACCGGCGGGCCGTCGGGGGTGGGGGTGGCGGTTGGCAACGCGGTTCGGACCTCTCTGATCGTGGTGGTGTCGGTGACCCTGCTGGTCTCACTGGCCGTCTACGGCTCCAACGGCAACTTCAACCTGTCGGGATAGGGAGAACATCGATGTCTAGCTCAGCGGTCCGCCCGCTCGCCGGTCTGGCCACCGTGCTCGTGTTGGCGGCGATCGTGTTCGTCGCACTCGGGCTGTTCTCGGGTGGCTTCGGAACCACCGTGCCGGTCACCGTCGTATCCGAACGCGCCGGCCTCGTGATGAACCCCGAAGCCAAGGTCAAGATGCGCGGTGTTCAGGTCGGCCAGGTTGAATCGATCGAGACCACGTCCGACGGTAGGGCAGTGCTGCATCTCGCGATGGATCCCTCGCAGCTGCAGCACATCCCGGGCAACGTGGACGTCAACATCACGTCCTCGACGGTATTCGGCGCCAAGTTCGTGGAGTTGGTGGCTCCGTCCGACCCGTCATCGAAGCCGTTGGCGAAGAACCAGCAGCTTGACGTCCAACATGTCACGGTGGAGACCAATACCGTGTTCCAGCAGCTCACGTCCGTGTTGAAGGCGATCGACCCGGTGAAGCTCAACGAGACCCTGTCCGCGCTCTCGGGCGCGCTGAACGGCCGCGGCGAGAAGCTGGGCCAGACCGTGACCGACTTCAACCGGTACTTCAAGCAGATCAATCCGAGCATGGACAACATCAGCCGCGACCTCGAGCTGGCTCCCGTCGCCCTGAGCGCATATGCCGACGTCGCACCGGATCTCGTCGACATCATCGAGAGCACCACCAAGGTGAGTGACACCCTGGTGGACCAGGAGCAGAATCTCGACGCCTTCCTCATCAGCGCCGTCGGACTGGCCGACACCGGCAATGACGTGGTGGGAACCAACCGTCAGGCACTCACCGACGTCATGCGCATGCTGGTGCCGACGACCGATGTCGCGAGCAAGTACTGGGAGAACCTGCGGTGCGGACTTCAGGGCTTGATCGCCTTCGTCCACAGCCCGCCGCCGGACCGCCCAGGTGTCGATGTCTCGGCTAGCTTCACGCTCGGTGTCGAGCGCTACCACTACCCGGAGGACCTTCCGAAGGTCAACGCCACGAGCGGTCCGTCCTGTAAGGATCAGATGCTGCCGGCCGTGCCGAATAACAAGCGCCCGCCCTTCCTGGTCACCGATGTCGGTGCGAACCCGTGGAAGTACGGAAACCAGGGCCTCCTGCTCAACTCGGACGCGCTAAAGCAGGCGCTGTTCGGTCCGATCCAGGGCCCGCCGCGGAACAGCGCGCAGATCGGAATGCCGGGATGACCCGGTCAAAAGGCATCATCATCAAGTTCGGCATCTTCGCCACGATCATGTCGCTGCTGACGGTGTTCCTGGTCTTCACCTTCGGGCAGTACCGCACCGGTTCGACTAACGGATACTCGGCTGTCTTCACCGATGCCTCGCGACTGGCCACGGGGGACACGGTCCGGGTGGCCGGCATCCGGGTGGGGACCGTCACGGACGTGTCGCTGCAGGCGGACCGCAAGGTGCTGGTCGAGTTCGACGCCGATCGCGATATCAAGCTGACCAGCGGTACCAACGCCGCGATTCGCTACCTCAATCTCACCGGTGACCGCTACCTGGACCTTATCGACGGTCCCGGTTCGACGAAGTTGATGTCACCCGGATCGCAGATCCCGGTGGATCGCACTCAACCCGCGCTCGACCTGGACCTGCTTCTCAGTGGGCTGAAACCCGTCGTCCAGGGGCTGAATCCGCAGGACGTCAACGAACTCTCGTCGGCCCTGATCCAGGTGTTCCAAGGGCAGGAGGGCACGCTGGACTCCCTCCTGGCGAGGACATCGTCGTTCACCAACACGCTGGCGGACGACAACGAGAACATCGAGGGCGTGATCGACAACCTCAACGTGGTGCTCGGCACCATCTCCAAGGACGGCGATCAGTTCTCCGGCGCGATCGATCGACTCGAGAAGCTCATCAGCGGGCTGTCACAGGACCGGGATCCGATCGCCACCGCGATCTCGTCGCTCGACACCGGAACGGCGTCGATCGCGTCCCTCCTCACCGAGACGCGGCCTCCGCTCGCTGGCACGGTCGATCAGTTGAACCGCCTGGCGCCCAACCTCGAAAGCGGCAAGGGCTATCTCGACGGAGCGCTGCAGCGCGCTCCGGGCAACTACCGCAAACTCGCACGAATCGGTGCGTACGGCTCCTTCGTGCAGTACTACATCTGTGAACTCTCCATCCGCGTCACGGACCTTCAGGGCAGAGCGTCGCTCTTCCCGTTCGTGAAGCAAGAAAACGGAAGGTGCGCTGAGCCGTAATGCTGAAGTATCGCGCAGCCAAACTCGTCCGCGCCGGTTTCATGGGGGTTGTTCTCGCCATCCTGATCATCGCCGTCGGTCTGCAACCCGAACGCCTACTCGCGTATGCCACGTCGCTGCAGTACAAGGCGCTGTTCAGTGAGGCCGGCGGCATCATCGTCGGTAACGACGTCACCCTATCCGGAATCAAAGTCGGTGCGGTGACCGATGTTTCACTCGACAATGGCGATGCCCTCGTCGCTTTCACCATCAACGGCAAGTACCCGCTGGGGTCGGAGACCACAGCACACATCAAGACCGGCACGCTTCTCGGTGAGCGGGTGCTGAGCCTGGAGTCCTCGGGCAGTGGGAAGTTGGACCGCACCGAGGCCATCCCTGTCTCGCGGACGTCATCGCCGTACTCGCTGAGCGATGCGGTCGGTGAGCTGACGGAGAACACTGCCGGCACCGACACCGGGCAGCTCAACCAGTCGCTGGACACCCTGTCGACGACTCTGGACCAGATCGCACCGCGACTGGGGCCGACATTCGACGGGCTGTCCCGGGTCTCCCGGTCGTTGAACAGTCGCAACGAAACCCTTGCCGACCTGCTCAAGGCCGCCTCCGATGTCACCGGAATTCTGTCGGAACGAAGCCAGCAGGTGAACAGCCTGATACTCAACGCCAACGATCTCCTGGCGGTACTGGTCGAACGTCGTCAGGCGGTCGTCGACCTTCTTGCGAACACGTCGGCGGTGTCCAAGCAACTGGTCGGCCTGGTGGCAGACAACGAGGCGGAGTTGGCACCAACGCTGGAGCGGCTCAACAAGGTGAACGAGGTATTGGTGCGCAACCGCGACAATCTCGCCAAGGCGATCCCCGGGGCGGCCAAGTACCAGACCACGTTGAGTGAGGCCGTGTCCAGCGGTGCGTACTACACCGCATACGTGCCGAACTTCCAGCCGATGCAGCTGTTGCAGCCGTTCATGGACTACGCATTCGGATTCCGTCGTGGCGCGTTCGGCGCTGGAGTACCGCCCACCTCACCCGAGACCGGACCGCGGGCTGAACTGCCGCTTCCGTACAACGCGCTTCCCGGGGGTTCACGGTGATGTCGGAGAAGTCTCGAAAGTGGCTCGTCCCCACGGTCGCCGGGGTGCTCGTGCTCGCGCTCCTCGGCGGCGGGTTCGTCGCGGCCCGTGCACTGTTCTTCGGCCCCAACACGATCACTGCGTTCTTCCCGACGGCGACGGCCATCTATCCCGGCGACGACGTCAGGGTCTCAGGTGTCAAGGTCGGCACGATCGCATCGATCGAGCCGCAGGGCACGCAGACCAAGATGACCATGAGGGTCGACAGGTCCGTACCCGTGCCCGCTGACGCGTCGGCGGTGATCGTCGCCCAGAACCTGGTCGCCGCCCGCTATGTGCAACTCACACCGGCATACCGGACAGAGGGCCCGAAGATGGCCGATGGTGCGGTGATTCCGACGGACCGGACCGCGGTCCCCGTCGAGTGGGATGAGGTCAAGCGCCAACTCGAGCGGCTCGCCACCGATCTGGCTCCCACCGGAGACACGTCCACCAGCTCGGTGGGTCGCTTCATCGACAGTGCCGCCAACGCCTTGGACGGCAACGGCGACAAGCTGCGCGCGACGCTGGCCGAACTCTCCGGGGCAGGCCGGATACTCGCCGAGGGGAGCGGCAACTTCGTCGGCATCATCAAGAACCTGCAGATCTTCGTCACCGCGTTGCGGGACAGCAACCAACAGATCGTGGCCTTCAACGATCGGCTGGCCACGCTGTCCAGCGTGCTCGACGGGAGCAAGTCCGACCTCGATGCGGCGCTGACCAATCTCTCCTTGGCCACCGAGGAGGTGAAGCGCTTCGTCGCGGGCACCCGAAACCAGACTGCCGAGCAGCTCGAGGGGCTGGTCAAGGTCACCCAGACGTTGGTCGACGTGAAGTCCGATTTCGAACAGGTCCTGCACGTCACGCCAACGGCTTTCGCCAATGGTTACAATATTTACGACCCGGATCTCGGCACGGTTCGTGGTGGATTCTCGATCCCCAACCTCGCGAGCCCCATGCAGTTCGTGTGCGGCATGATCGGCGCGACGCAGAACACCACTGCCCCAGAGACCGCGAAGCTGTGCAACGATTACCTCGGTCCCGCGCTGCGGCTGCTCAACTTGAACTACATCCCGGTTCCGATCAACCCGTACCTCGCCAGGTCGGCCGCCCCGGAGAACATCGTCTACGCGGACCCCAAGCTGGCACCCGGCGGCGAGGGCGGTGCGCCCATGCCACCCGAGACGCCACCCGCCGTGTCGGCGTACACCGGCCTGGACGGCGATGTTCCGCCGCCGCCCGGCATGGGACCGCCCGGTGTTCCGCTACCGACCAACGAGCGAACGCCGCTGCAGCCGTTCCCCGCGTTGTATCCCGGAGCTCCGGTGCCCACACCGGCTGACACGCGGATCGGGCCTCCGCCTCCGGAGCCAGCTGCGGGGCCGAGCCTGCCGGCAATGTTGCTTCCGGGCGACGCGCCGCAACCCGCCCCGAGCCCGCCGCCCGGGCCGCTACTTCCCGCCGAGGGGACACCATGATGAATGGCGCTTCGATCCGCCTGCCGCGCACGCGAGGAGCAATTGGTCGGCTCTTCGCCGTAGGCGCCTGCGTGGCGTTGAGTGCCACGGGGTGTGCGTTTCAGGGAATCAACTCCCTGCCGCTGCCGGGCGCGGTGGGACGCGGCTCCGATACGGTGGTCTACCACGTGCAGATCGCGAACGTCTCGACGCTGGAGTCGAATTCGCCGGTTCTCATCAACGACGTCGTGGTGGGCAGCGTCGGCAAGATGGAAGTTCAGGACTGGCACGCCAACGTCGAGATCTCTGTCGAGCCCGGTGCGGTCATCCCAGTCAATGCCGTCGCACGGGTCGGACAGACAAGCCTTCTGGGTTCGATGCATCTGGCGCTGGACCCGCCGCTGGGTCAGTCGCCCGAGGGCAAACTGACACCGGGGTCCACGATCGGGCTGAACGAGTCGTCGACCTATCCGACCACCGAGGAGACGCTGTCGTCACTGTCCGTCGTCGTGAATGCCGGCGGGTTGGGCCAACTCGGCGACGTCATCCATACGTTTAACACCGCCCTGTCCGGGCGGGAGGAAGAGTTCCGCTCGCTGTTCACCGAACTCGACACGTTCATCGGCACTCTGGATAGCCAGCGTCACAATCTCGTCGCCACGATCGACGCCCTGAATCGCGTCGCGTCGAATTTCGCCGACCGGCGTGAGGTTATCGACCAGGCGCTACAACGGATCCCACGTGCCCTGGAGGTCCTGGATCGTGAGCGACCGCAGCTCACCACCGCGCTCACCAAGCTCGGACAGTTCAGCGACACCGCCAACAGGCTCGTCAATGACACCCAGGCCGACCTGGTGAGGAATTTGAAGAACCTTCAGCCGACCATTCAGGCGCTCGCCGACGTCGGACCGGATCTGGACGCGAGCATCGCCTACGCGACGGTGTTCCCCTACGGCCAGAACCTCATCGACCGCGCGGTCAGAGGCGACTTCATCAACCTCTTCACCACGATCGACATCTCCGGGCCGCGCTTGCGGAAGTCGATATTCCTCGGCACGCGCGCCGGTCAAGAGGGACGCGACCTGGTGCCGATGCCCGGTGAGCCGTACTTCCAGCGCTACACCTACGATCCGATCGGCCGCCCGCTGGCACCGCCGCCGCTGGGTGGTCCGTTGGGGCCGGTGCCGCCGAACAATCCGGGTTTGAATGCTGACCCGCCGGGGGCGGAACGCAGCCTGCCGGGGCCGGGTGCCGTGCTGGCTCTGCCGCCGCCGGTCACAGGACCCGTACTGCCCGTGGTCCCGCAGGCGAGCGCAGAGGGGGCGATGATCGAGAGTGTGCCGCCGCCAGGTGGGGGAGGTCCCATCTTCGCCGGGCCGTACCCACTCCCGCCGTTAGTTGGAGGTAACTGATGCTGACTCGCTTCATCAAGATTCAGCTGGCGATCTTCACGGTCGTGTCGATCATCGGCGTGGCGGTGATGGCGTTCACCTACATCCAGGTACCCACGCTTCTGGGTCTTGGCCGTAACGTCGTGACGCTGCAGTTGCCTTCCTCCGGCGGGCTCTACCGGTTCAGCAACGTGACGTATCGCGGTGTCGAGGTCGGCAAGGTCACCGACATCAAGGTCACCCCCAACGGTGCGGAAGCGACGATGTCCATTGCGACGTCACCCAAGATCCCTGCCGATCTGCTAGCGGAGGTCCGAAGCGTCTCGGCGGTCGGTGAGCAGTATGTCGACCTGCGGCCGCGAACCGACGCGGGTCCCTACCTGCAGAACGGTTCGGTCATCACCGCGGAGAACACCACCATTCCGGCGCCCGTCGGACCGGTATTGGATAGAGTCAGCCAATTGGTTGACACGTTCCCCAAGGACCGGCTGAGTGCGCTGCTCGACGAGACGTACAAGGGATTCAACGGGGCCGGTTACGATTTCGGCTCGCTGTTGGACTCGGGTGCGACACTGAGTTCCGACCTGAACAGCGTCGCCGAGCAGACCCGGACGTTGGCCGACGACGTTCGACCCCTACTTGAGGGACAGGTCCAGAACGCGGATTCGATCCGAACCTGGGCACGGAGTCTCGCCGGTTTCACCGGCCAGCTCGCGGCCAGCGATCCGCAGTTTCGCACTGTGCTGCAAACGTTCCCAAGCTTTGAGGGCGAGGTCTCAGGGCTGCTGAATCAGCTCAAGCCGACACTGCCAGTGTTGCTTGCGAACCTCGGCACCGTCAGCGAGATCCTCATGACGTACAACGCGTCTCTGGAGCAACTCCTGGTGCTACTGCCGCCGTATATCGCTCAGCAGCAGTCGTATTCGATCACCTCCGACTCGACTGGTGCCCCGCGCGGGGACTTCGCCGCCACGGTGAGCGATCCGCCGGCATGTACCGTCGGGTTCCTGCCTCCGTCGTCGTGGCGTTCACCGGCCGATGAGTCCGATATCGACACTCCGGACGGTATCTACTGCAAGCTGCCGCAGGATTCGCCGATCGCCGTGCGCGGTGTCCGCAACTTCCCCTGCATGAGAAAGCCCGGCAAGCGTGCACCGACGGTCGAGATCTGCAACAGCGACAAGCCGTTCGTGCCACTGGCGATGCGTCAGCATGCGACGGGACCGGCGCCGTTCGACCCCAGCCTGATCGCGCAGGGTATTCCTATCGATGACCGAGCCACCCTCAGCGACGACATCCACGCTCCGATTGAGGGCACCCCGCTGCCGCCAGGGGCGGTTCCCTCGGGTACACCGCCCGGTGTGTCACCACTCGAGGCGCCTCTGGCACCGCTGGCGCCCACGGCACCTGCGGCGCCCGTCCCACCGCCCCCGCCGGCCGGTAACTCCTTGAACGGACAGCCAATACCGGCGGCGGGACCGCCGCCGGGACCCGCGACCGAGGCCGCGTCCGTGGCGCCGGCAGGGGAGGCACCGCCGGTGCTCCCACCCGCTGAGCCGCCGCTCGCATCAGGCGATGGATCGGTTCCCCAGGCCGCACCAAGTTCATTCGGAGCGAAGCCCGGAGCCGGCCCGTCGGTGGCTGTTGTCGAATACAACCCGCGCACGGGCGAGTACATCGGTTCCAACGGCAAGCTGTACACCGTGACGAATCTGGTGGCGGGCATGCCGCTGCCCAAGTCGTGGAAAGACCTGATGCCGCACTAGAACTCGCGCAAGAACGCCCCCTGCCGGACCGGCGGGGGCGCTCTTGTGGGTGTTTCAGTCGGCGATCAGCCGATGCTGATCAAGAGATCTTGGTGATCTTGACCGGCAGGTTGAGCACCAGCGACTTGTTCCTCCCACAGTTGCCGCTCACGCCGGTTGTCTCGTCCTCGCCGAGCCATAGGTCGGAAATCCGCTGGGTCATGCCCTCCTCGGTGGCGGGGTAGAACTCGTACACCTGCAGTCCGGGAGCGCGACTGCCGTCGGGGCACGGGATCCATTCGGGAACATAGTGTTTGACGTACCACAAGGTGCCGATCCCGGTGTAGATGTCTTCGGTCCAACCCAGGGAACTGGTCACCTTGCCCGAGCAGGTCAGGGCTGTCGTACACGTGGTGGTGACGGTCCACGTGCTTCGCACTGACGGCTCGTCCTGATAGCGGTCGTTCATCCTGGCCCACTCGCCATTCGAGACCACGGAGTACGTGCCATTCATGGCGTACTCCTCGTACTCGGCGGCGGCCGGTGGGGCAGTGCCGAGCCCGAACGCGGCGGCGGCGATCAATGCGGCCCCCGGGACCACTTTCTTCGGGCTCATGTGATGCTCCTTGATCGTCCCGCCATGGCAATACCATTCTTACGCAGGAGAATAACACTTTGGGCATGTCGGGAAGACTGTGTTGGGGCCCAGTCTGTGCTTGTCCACTGTCACGGATGTGACCAGCGGTGACAGGGTGGTATTCGATCTTCTCTGAAGGGGAGAATTTCGCTCTCTGATGTGGGAGAGTATCTTTCGTGCGAATCGTCGTGGCTGCCGCAGCTGGTCTACTGGCCGCAGGGCTGTTTACGGCTCCGCCGGTGTCGGCCGAGCCGGTACCCGCAGAACCCACCGCGGCCGAGTGTAACGAGCCCTCCTGCGTTCCTGGCATCATGCCCGGAGCTGTGCTCGGCGCCCCGTGTGCCCAGACCACCTATTACGTGTTTGGGGTGACGTCCTGGGGCAGGTTGGTGTTCTGCGGATCGCCGCGCCGGCTGGAGCCCCGTTGGTTCCGGACCACCGAGTTACGCGGTATCAAGACCGAGGGCGCTAGCTGTTCCGGGCGTGACGGTGAGATGGCTCAAGCCCCGGACGGCCTCTTCCTGTCCTGCGACGTACGCAACTCCGCGGCGGTCTGGACGCGCGGCGACATCTGAACTGAAAGCAGCGAATCCTCCGCCAGTCGGCAGAGGATTCTTGTCTGCAACGGAAGTCGGTCCGTCGCCCTCAGTACGTTCGCAATGCGAAGGTGTACGTGCTGGCGCCGCCCGGCGCCCCGTAGCAGCCCGCGTTGTAGGTGGAGTCGATCGTGCCGGCCAGCGACACCGCGTCCCATGAGTAGACGTCGTGCGAGGGCAGGTTGTAGCCGACGCAGCGCACGCCGTCGATCACGTCGACGGTCAAGGTGTACCGACCGTCGGCGTAATACGCGGTGTTCTGAATTCGTTGACTCTTCAACGGTCTGGGGATGCCGATCACGTTGAGGTTATCGGTCTCTGGCGCAATGACCGGATCTTCGATCCACGTCGCACATTCGGGGCCTCCGCAGGAGTGCGCGACCGACCAGATCCATGCGTGATCGTTCCAGCGGTCGGTCAGAACCTCGTAATTCCCCACCCGCATACCGGCATTGGCGGTCGGAGCGCCGACCATCGCCGCGGTTACGAGGGCAGCTCCCAGTACCGGTAGTGCCTTCTTCACCGTTGTGGCCACGGCCATCTCCCGTCTTCGCAAGCGCTTGTCAGTCGCAGCCTATCGGGCCGACAACGCCCCCGTCAGCCAGATGGCAGACCTCGTCTTCGCTGCCGCTGCAACCGATCTGCTGCAGCGGGACTGCCGAGGACATCTACCCGACGGGCGTGAACTTGATGTTGATCTCGGTGAGTCCGCGCAGGATGAAGGTGGGCTCGTACGTGTAGCTGCGATTGTCCGCTGGGCCGTGCTTCTCCTCGTCGATGGTGATGTCGGCCATCCGGTCCAGGATGCGTTCGATCGACACCCGACCCTCCACGCGGGCCAACGGTCCACCGGGGCAGGAGTGCGCGCCGCGACCGAACGCAATGTGCTCACGAACGTTTTTGCGGTCGAGGTCGAAGTCGTGCGGGTTCTCGAACCGGCCAGGGTCCCGGTTAACCGCGCCGGGACAGACCATCAGCGTGGTACCCGCGGGGACATCCATGTCGCCGACCTTGGTGTCCTTCTTGGCCAGCCGGAACTGGCTCTTGACCGGAGCGTCCATCCGCAGTGACTCCTCGACGAACACCGGTATGCGGCTGCGGTCGTCGCGCAGTGCCTGCTGGACGTCGGGGCGGTCGCCGAGGACCTTCATGGAGGCGGACAGCAGCTTGGTGGTGGTCTCCTGGCCGGCGGCGAACAGGAAGGTCGCCGAGCGGGCCACCTCGAGGACCGGTGGAACCGAACCGTCGGGGTAGTTCGCGGTGGCCAGCGCAGTCAGCACGTCGTCACGCGGGGTCGCGCGACGGTCCTCGAGATAGCCGATGAACTTCTCGTCGAGCCATTCGAGCGGGTTGGTGCCGACGAGGTCAGTGTGATCGAGCGAGCCGACGATGGCTCCCGGCCGTGGTGAACCCAGGACCGTGCGGAACTGCTCGTGGTCCTCCTCGGGAACGCCCAGCATGTCGGCGATCACCAACAGCGAGAACGGCTTTGCATACGCGCTCAGGAACTCGCAGCTGCCCTGTGCGACAAAGTCGTCGAGGCACTCATCGGCGAGTCGCCACATGAAGTCCTCGTTCTCCTTCAGCCGCCTGGGCGTGAGGAGCCGGTTCAGGAGCGACCGGGCGTTGGTGTGATCGGGCGGATCCATGGTGACCATGTGCTCGAACATCGGCATCTGCGAGCGGTGTGCGGCGATCTGGTCGGTGATGTCGTTCCCCTCGGGGGTGAACGGCAGCGGCGGGAACGGTCCTGCCACCGCGATGCACGACGAGAAGGTGTCGGTGTCCTTCAACACGACTGCGGCCTCGTCGTATCCGGTGATGGCGAGCACGCCGTAGTTGGGTTCCCGCACGATCGGACACTTGCTCCGAAGGTGGTCGAAGTAGGGGTGCGGGTCGGGAACCAGAGACTGATCGGTGAAGTAGTCGACCGTGTCGAAATCTGCGGTCATCTCAATAGTTCCTTCCGGAGCCGCGATGAGGCGGGAGACGGGACGCGCGCCGAGCGGGGCTGTCGGCGCGATCGATAGAAATTGCTGAGCACTTGCTTAGCATGACGTAGTGTCGCGGTCAAGGTTCCGACACGCAGCGGGCGTCTACGATTCGCGTGCGGAATCGAGGATCGGCACGTAGAGACAGGGAAGGGCGGCCATGACATCGGACCGGAGGATCGGAGGCCCGGACGCCAAGAACCGCGGCGTGCTGCTCGATGCGGCCGAGCAGCTCATGATGGAGGAGGGCTACGCCGCCGTGACGTCGCGCCGTGTGGCGGAGCGGGCCGGCTTGAAACCTCAATTGGTGCACTACTACTTCCGAACCATGGACGACCTCTTCATCGAGGTCTTCCGCCGGATGTCCAGGCTGGGGCTCGAAGCGCACGCCGAGGTGCTGAAATCGGAACAACCGCTGTGGGCCATGTGGGAGTTCGGCAGCGACCCGCACGTGGCCAGGCTGCTGATGGAGTTCATGGGCCTGGCCAATCACCGCAAGGCGCTGAGGGCCGAGATCGTCCTGTTCGCCGATCGGTTCCGCGAGCAGCAGGTCGCGGCGATGGAGGTGGTGCTCCGTCGCTACGGCCAAGAGGTGTCTGACGTACCGCCCGTCGTGTGGGCCGTATTCGCGACGAGCGTGTCCCGGGTGTTGGTACTGGAGCAATCGCTGGGTATCACCTTCGGACACAAGGAGTTGCTGTCGTTCTGCGAGGACTGGCTGCGTCGCCTCGAGGGTGATCGGATCCCGGAGGTTGCCCCGGCGTCCTCGGCCTGAGTCGAGCGCCCGTCACCAGTTCCGTACTGAGCAGAGCGCGCCCTTGGGGCCCTGATTGGTGGCCACCACCTGGCCGTCGACCGCCAGGACGCAGTGGAAGTTCGGCCGCTGGACAGAGTCCAGGCTGCTGACCGTCACCATCGCCCACTGGTCGGGATTGGCCAGCATGGCGTCGAACGTCCACATCTGGTCCGGGCCGAGGTCCGCCTCGACGTTGGGGCTGAAGACGTAGGGATTGTGGCTGTAGTCGGCCCAGTTCGGCGGGTCCACGTCGCGGTAGTAGATCTCGGCGTTCCGAAACGGAACCTCCGAGAACACCGTGTACTTGACGTGATGGAGCACCGGTTCCTCGGCGCTCGCAGTGGGCACGTGCAACCCGACTCCGGCGATCAGCACCAGTGCCACCGGCGCGATACGGGCCAGTGTCCTCGCCACGCGTGTTGAGGTCGCTCGCAACGGAAACATCATTTCCAAATATTAGAACGATATTTACGACGGGGCGGCGAAACGGCCGGGAACTGGCTAGCTTCGACGCATGGACACGGACGTCGCTCAGATCGGTGAAGTACTCATCCGCTACGCAACCGGTATCGATCAGAAGGACTGGGCGCTGTTCCGCACCTGCTGGACCGACGAGATCGACGTCGACTACGCCGAAGTCGGCAAGTTCACCGATCCCGACGCGTTCACAGAGGTCGTGCAGCAGCTCCACGGCAGCATGGGCGCGACGTATCACCGCCTATCCAACTCCGTCATCGACGTGCAGGGGGACCAGGCCGCGGTGCGGTCCTATGTCCATGCGGTGCTGATGCTGGTGCCGGGCGACGCAGACAACTGGATCGACGTCGTCGGGCATTACGACGATGTGTTCGCGCGGACACCGAGCGGGTGGCGCATCCGGAAGCGCAGCACGAGCATGTCGCGGATGCTCACCGGTGGCGCCCGGGCCGGCGCCGCGACGGTCACCGGCATCGACAACGCACGCGCATGACCGACTTCGCCGCCAAGTACGGCCGCTGGGCGCTGATCGCTGGAGCATCCGAGGGCATCGGCGCGTGCCTGGCCGACGAACTCGGGGCGCGTGGGCGGAGCTTCGGCCACACGGTGTGGACGTGGTCTGCATCCCGCTCGGCATGACGTACACACCTGCGCTGCAGCGGATGGGCGTCGAGTATGACGCCGCGTCACAGATGACGTCGGAGGCCGTCGCGGCTGAGATCCTCGAGCACATCGGAGACGGCCCCGTGCACGTCGTGGGTGAGAACAACCGCGCGGTGGCATCCCAGGTGTGGACGATCGACCGGAGGACTCTGGTGGAGATGATGAGCACGGCGTCGGCCGATTTCGCCGCCCGCAGGAACGTCTGACATGGAGGAGGCCTGATGAATCCGATTCTTCCGGGGGTCGTGCGCCAAATCGGTTACGTCGTGACCGATCTCGACGCCGTCATCGAGGGCTGGGTGGCGATGGGCATCGGCCCCTGGTTCGTCATGCGCGGACTGCAGCAGAACGTGACCTACCGCGGTGAGCCGTGCTCGGTCACGCTGTCATTGGCGTGGGCGAACAGCGGCGACATGCAGATCGAGTTGATCAATCAGACCGACGACACCCCGAGCATCTACACCGAGTTCCTGGAGATTCACGGCGAGGGTTTCAATCAGTTGTGCTGGTGGACCGACGACTTCGACACCACCATGGCTGCCGTCGCCGACGCGGGGTGGCCGGTGGTGTGGGCCGGTGGCGAGGACCAGGGGCAGCGTTACGCGTACGTGGAGCCGCCGACGGGCGCGGCGATCGCCGAGATCACTGCGCGCACCGACGCTCTCGTCGGCATGGCCGAACTCGTCCGCAGCGCCGCGGTGGACTGGGACGGTAGCGACCCGATCCGGAAGCTCGGCGGCTGATCCATCGATCTGATACCACGCTAAAGTCGGCCAGCGACCCATCGACGGTAAGCGGTGAAAATTATCGACTGCGAGGCTGTTTCAGCTACCGAACCCGCCAGTAGATGGCCACGGACGTCGGCACAACCGGTACCGAAACACCGGTGGCTGTTTACTGCGCGCACAGCCTGCGGTCGGCGACTATGACGCCTGCGGCCTCTTCCATCGGTTTCACGACTGTGGTGAAGTCCGAATCTGGTCCTGTCAGTTGGAGTGTGGCTTCCCACACTTGGGCTACCGCCTCAGCGATACATGCTGGTACGCCCAGTGTTTCTGCCTCCTGGAGATAGAGGCGCACATCCTTGACCATCAGGGCGGTGGCGAAACCGTAGTCAAACGTCCGAGGCAGCACCGCACGGGGAAACTTGTCGCGGCTGGCATGCGTGCCACCGGATCCGGCATTGAGGACATCGATCATCACTGACGGATCCAGTCCAGCCTTGACGCCCATGACCATCACTTCTGCGGTCGAGGCAAGGGTAATTGCCGCCATGAGGTTATTCACCAGCTTCATCGTCTGGGCGGCGCCCGACTGTTCGTCGACGAAAATCGGCTTGCCGAGGACATCGAGGATTGCTGTCACCGCATCAAACTGGCGCCGGGTCCGGACACCATGATCGCCAATGTGCCCTTCTGGGAGCCGGTTACGCCGCCGCAGACCGGACAGTCGAGCGCGACAATGCCACGCTGCGCCATCCGCTCTGAGACTCGGGCCGCCATCTCGGCACCGATAGTCGACATGTCGAGGAAGCGCTTCACCTGCGTTCCTTCGATGACGCCATCGACACCGGTGGCAACCTGCCATGACGCTTGTGGAGACGGAGGGCTGGCGAGCACGGTCTCGGCGGTGTCGGCGACGGCCCTCGGCGAGGTGAGGGCGACCGCACCCAATGCGACGGCGTGGTCTGCCGATGCTGCGTCGGTATCGAACACTGTGACTTGCAAGAGCACCTCTTGGATCTCCTCGCGTGTCACCCCGTTGTTGATCGCCCCCGGACGTGGGTGCGCAACTCATGTGGGCGGTTGAGTACCGAGAGCATCGCCAGGTTCAGGATGCTGCGGGTCTTTCGGGAGAGGCCGTCTCGATCCCAAATGCCTCCCCAGCAGTACTCGTTGATCAGTTCCTGAAGAGGTTCGGTGAACTCGTCGCCGCCAGCGGTAGCGGACTCGACGTAGGCGGCACCGAGTCCTTCGGTCCGGATCTGCTTCCCCCGGTCGTAGGCGTGGTGATTCATGTGTCCGTCTCTCAGGTGCTCGCCGTCGCCGCTGCGCGGCGCAATTGCCGCCGTTCGTCTCCTGCTTTCATTGGGAACGGTTGGTCGTGTCGTCAAACACCCGCACCCCAGCACTCCCAAACGGTCGAGACCCCAAGAGATCGCTGCCGTCCGCACTCGACCCACGGAATGCTGGATTCTTGCCGATTACCTTGTGGAGTGAGTCACGGCGAGGTCCGCAGCATCTGCAACGCACACAATTGTGCTGGCTGCCGGCGGCGTGGTTCGGAGTCGGGTCGGGCTCAGATGGCCGCCCCACTTTGGGTGCCAAGCAGTAAGGGAGCAATCGGAGTTGGCCTAGACGGATGGGCCCCACGGTAGCCGAGGTGCACTTCGAGCGACGGCGGCGCTGCCGACGATGGCCGAGAAGCACACTTGTGCGTCCTCGGGACTATTTGAGCATGCTGCCAGCGTCAACGGTAACGGGAAGCCCTGTGATGTAACGTGATTCGTCAGATGCCAGGAACAGCACGGCATTGCTCACATCGACTGGTTCGACCCAACCGATTGGCAGCACGTGCATGAACTGAGCGGCAACGGCGAGGTCGTCGGGACCCGGGTTCTCCAGATCGGGACGGAACAGCTTCATGGTGCCTTCGTTCATGAACAGGGGCGTGTTCACGTTGGTGGGGCACACCGCGTTGACTCGGATCGAGTGTTGGCCCAGCTCCACCGCGAAGGTTCTCATCAGTCCGATCACACCATGTTTGGCGGCGATGTAGTGGCCGGTATGGGCGTAGGGCTTGAGGCCACCCACCGAGCTGGTGAGGATGATGGAACCGCCGCTGCCACCTGAAAGAATGTGTGGAACAGCCGCTTTCACCGACTTCCAGACACCCGAGAGGTTGACGGCGATCATGTCATCCCAGTCGGTCTCACTGGTCTTGTCCAGGGTTTGACCGCCGTTGCCGATTCCGGCGTTGGCCACGATGATGTCCAAGCGGCCGAGTTGTTCCACACCGCTGTCGACGGCGGCTTTGAGCGCGTCGTAGTCGCGGACATCCACCTCTGCGGTCACAATGCGGCGGTTCAGGCCCTTCACCAGATCGGCAGTCTCGGCCAGATCCTCGGGCGAAGCCGGCGGAATCTGGCTCTCTGAACTGATCTGCTTGCACACGTCGACGGCGATGATGTCGGCGCCTTCCTCAGCCAGGCGGACCGCGTGACTACGGCCCTGACCTCGCGCCGCACCGGTAATGAACGCTACTTTGCCTTCGAGTCGCCCGCCCATATGTACACCTCGTCGTCTCTGGCCGCCGGAGAGCCGTACCCGGTCGGTATCGCCGAATGACCGGCACTTGTCGATCGATCAGGAATGTTGGCACTGATGGATACGACTGTCAACCATACGTCGCTGTCAGAAAGGACGCTGAGATGCCGAGCGGGCGACGGTCCGCGGTGGGGGCTACGGCTGCGGTGCGGCAGATGGGGTCGTCGCAGCTGTGTCCAGCAGCAGGCTTATCTGGCGCTCGACGAAATCGCGTAACTCGTCGTGACCCAGTGTGACGCCTACCGCGCTCTCGTTGCACAGGCTGCGCGCAGTCTGTGCGATCAGCATGGAAATCGCCATGGCCGGATGGGCGTCGAGGTCGACCCCACGGCCGCGCAGCGCCACCGTGACGGCGGCTGTCTCGATGTCGCGGACCCGCTCCGCGTAAGACTTGAGTTCGGCACGAATTGCCTTGCGGTGGTTCGCCAACGCCATGAATTCGGTGTTCAGGCCGGTCAGTCGAGGGTCGCTGTTTATCAACCACAACGCGCGTATCGGGTCGGCGTCGGTGGGTGCAGCACGCATGTTGTTCAGCGAGGCTTCGGCTCCAGTGCGCAGCACCTCCACGAAGAGATCATCCATCGTTGGGAAGTAGTAATAGACCAGTGCCTGCTTGACGCCCGCCTCCGCTGCCACGCGTCGTGAGGTCGCCGCCGCGTAGCCCTCGACGCGCATGATCTTGGCGGTCGCCTCGATCAGGCGGTGCCGGGCTCCGGCATCGGCGGGCTTGGTCTTGCGCGACGCCGCCATTCAGCTCGTCCCGACGCGGCGAATGCTTGACCGCCCGGCGCCCATTCTGGTAAGCATGGCGCATTCTACCAGCTGGTCGATCGATCAGAAGTTGGCGCGGTGCAGGACCGACCCATCGAGACTGGAGGTATGGCCGGTGTTCGGAACTCGATCACACGCATCCGCCTCTTCGCATCGTCTGGATCAGCGGCGATGACAGTCCGCAGGAGGGTGCTGGTTGATCCACACCTGTGCGAGGGTCACGCACTCTGCCTCGACACCGCACCCGAGGTCTTCAATCTGACCGACGACGACGTCGCCACCTGTACGGAACGGCCGTCCGACGATCTCTGGGATCAGGTCCAGGCCGCCGTCGACGCGTGCCCGCGCGGGGCCATCACCGTGGTCGAGGACTAGAAAGCACGCTCGCCGACTTCTTCAGCCGAATCTCTTGACCGAAAGGACAGCCCGTCCATGACCGACCTCGCAACAGTCGACTTCTTCTCCGATCCGGCAGTCAGCCAGAGCCCATATGAATATTGGGACTATCTGCGGGAGCAGGGCCCGGTCGTTCGGGAACCCCACCACAATGTCGTGGTGGTTACGGGTTATCACGAAGTCATGGCGGCGTTCAAAGACCACGATTCGTTCTCGGCGGTCAACGCGATCGGCGGACCGTTTCCGCCACTGCCGTTCGAACCAGAGGGCGACGACATCACCGAACAGATCGAGGCGCACCGTCATCTGTTCCCGATCTACGAGCACATGGTCGTCATGGACCCGCCGGCCCATGAGAAGGCTCGGTCCTTGCTCAGCAAGTTGCTGACGCCTCGTCGCCTCAAGGAGAACGAGGACTACATGTGGCGGCTGGTCGATCACCAGATCGACCAGTTCATCGCTGCCGGCCGTTGTGAATTCCTGAGCGAGTACGCGAAACCCTTTGCCACCTCAGCCATCATCGACCTGCTGGGTGTTCCCGAGGCGGACCGCCCTGAGTTCCTGGCGGCGCTGGGCGCCGAGCGTCCGGACGGCAACCGCGTGGGCGCCCTCGACGGTGAACCGGTGGGCCTCGACCCTCTGAAATATCTCGACGATAGGTTCGTTGGTTACCTGGCCGAACGACGCCGCGAACCGCAGGATGATGTCCTTTCCGGGATGGCCGCCGCGGTCTACCCCGATGGCTCCACACCGGAGTTGATCGAAGTCGCGAAACCGGCCACGTTTCTGTTCGCGGCGGGGCAGGAGACGGTCACCAAGCTGCTCAGCGCCGCGGTACAGACTCTGGGGGATCGGCCCGAGTATCAGCAGATGCTGCGCGAGCACCCTGATCGCATACCGACGTTCATCGAGGAAGCGCTGCGGATGCACTCGCCGACGAAGATAGACTTCCGGCTGGTCCGCAAGTCCACCACCCTCGGGGGCATGCATCTGCCCGCCGGCACCATCGTGATGCTGTGCCTGGGTGCGGCGAACCGCGATCCGCAAAAGTTCGAGAACCCACACGACTTCCTGCCGGAACGCAAGAACGTCCGCGAGCACATCGCGTTCGGGCGGGGCATCCACACGTGCGCCGGCGCGCCCCTGGCTCGGGTCGAAGGCCAGATCACCATTCGCCGTCTCCTGGATCGCATGCGCGACATCAAGATCGACGAAACGAACCACGGTCCTGCGGACAACCGTCGCTATGCCTACGAGCCGACTTTCCTGCTGCGGGGTCTGACCGAGTTGCATATCGAGTTCGAGCCCTGCGCGTAGCGGCACACTCCTCGCTGAAACCCGCCGATGATGCGGGACAACCGCATCGGCACACCGTAAACAGAATGAGAGCCCTGATGACCTTGCAAACTGTGCTCGACGAACTGAGTCGACGCCCGGGCACCGGTGAAGTCATTCCGATCATCGATCCTGCAACCGAGGAAACCATTGCCGAATTCATCGACGGCGGGGTTGCGGCCGTCGATGACGCAGTCGCGCGGGCACGGGCGAGCTTCGAGTCGGGGATCTGGCGGGGGAAGCCGGGCAACGAGCGGGCCAAGATTCTTTGGCGCATAGCCGATTTGATCGACGAGCACGCCGCGGAACTCGCGGAGATCGACTCGATCAACACGGGCATGCCGTACACGCAGGCGCACATGATCATGTCCACCAGCGCCGACATCTTCCGGTACTACGGTGGCTGGTGCACCAAGGTCAATGGCATCGCTCACGATATCCAGATGACCGGTGGAATCACCGGCGCCCACTCGAACTTGCACGGCTACACCCTCAAAGAGCCCTACGGTGTGGTCGGCTTGATCTTCCCCTGGAACGGTCCGGTGTTCAACGCCTGCACCAAACTGGCGCCCGCACTGGCCGCCGGATGCAGCAGCGTGGTGAAACCTGCCGAGGAAACTCCGCTGTCGGCGCTGCTGCTGATGAAGATCTTGGAGCGGGCCGGAGTTCCGGAAGGAGTGGTCAACCTCGTGACCGGCTACGGTCACACCGCCGGCGCGGCACTTGCCGGGCACCCCGGTGTGGACAAGATCGCTTTCACCGGTTCCACTGAGGTCGGTAAGCGGATCGTGCAGGCCTCCACCGGGAACCTCAAGCGCGTCACGCTGGAACTCGGTGGAAAATCACCCGTGCTGATCTACGATGACGCCGACCTGAACATGGCCATCACGATGGCGGCAATGGGGATCTTCATCCATTCCGGTCAAGGATGTATCTGCGGCTCACGGGTCTTCGTTCAACGCGGGGTCTATGAACAGGTAGTGGAAGGCATTGCCAATGTGGCGAATTCGGTACAACTGGGAGGGCCCGCCGATGAGCACGCCCTCATCGGGCCGCTGATCAGCCAAAAGCAACTGGGCCGGGTCATGGGCTATATCGACGAAGGCCGCCACGATGGAGTAGAGGTGGTGGCGGGCGGACACCGCCTAGACCGACGCGGATACTTTGTTCACCCCACTGTGCTCACTGACGTCGACCCCGAGATGCGCCTGTACCGGCAGGAGATCTTCGGGCCTGTGGTCGCGGTGCTACCTTTCGATGAAGACGACCAGGTAGTGGCATTGGCCAACGACTCCGACTACGGCCTGGCCGCCACCGTGTGGACGCGGGACATCAGCCGCGCTCATCAGTTGGCGAAACGTCTGCAGTCCGGGACGGTTTCGCTGAATTGCCAGATGGTGTTCGACCCGGCGATGCCCTTCGGGGGACACAAGCAGTCCGGCTGGGGCTACGAGTGGGGGCGTGACGGCATTGAAAGTTATCTGCAGACCAAAACGGTGTACGCACAGCTATAGCCTGACTGGTTCTCTGTGTGGCGCGTAGCCGGAGGCACCACCGGGATCCAGCGCCACGTCATCGCAAGAGCAGTTCAGCCAGTTCGTCGAGCATCGCCATCACTTCCGTAGCGGATGCCTCGCCACCAAGCGCATCCGACAGAACGTCGGTCAGCGGCGGCGTGCGGCGCCGCGTGGCGCTCACAAGCATCACGCTCGGTTCAATCACGATACGTCGTCGGTCGGCGGGGTCTACTCCGGTGGTCAACAGGCCCTGGTCGGTCAGGGCGGCAACACATTTCGATACGTAGCCCTGAGTGAAGCCTGTCCGCTTGACGACGTCGGCCACCGCGCTTCCCGGATAAAGCATGACATCGCCGAGAATGAGCTCTTCGGCGGGACTGGGTGTGACGTCCTGTGGCTCGAGGTGGACCTGACGCGAAAGCTTGACCAGGCGACGGCCGAGCCGGTGCATCCGCTGCCGATCCATCACCCGAGATTACATCACTGCTAATGTATTTGTAGGAATGTATTTGACAGGGCTGCGGGTGAGGGAAGGTGCATGGAGTGGTGAGGCCCGGGAGGTGGTCCCGCGCAGGTGTGCTCGGCGGTATGTTGGCCGTCGTGGCTGCATGCGCGGCCCCAGCGCGGGTACCCGGCGAGGGCGCTGCGCAGCCTTCAGCTGATCAACCTGCGGCCGAAACAGTTTCGATCAGCCGACTCCCGCTGCCCCCGACGTCGCCGAACCTCGATACGGGATCCTGCGGGAACAGCACAGGCTGCCTGGATCCTGGGACCGCCGGGCTGGCCGAAGGGCCCGGGTATATGAAAGACGGCGCGCATGTGCTGGTGCCGGTTCGCTTCGCGGGCGGCCCGGATGCGCCCGATCCGGCCCATGTCTATTCCGGTGACCAAGTGATTGTGATCAAGACCGGCGGTACGTCCTTTCCGAACGGGGACGCGTGGAAGTGCATCACGTGCGGCGTGCCGGACACCTTCAACGCCAACAAGAATGTTCACGCACCGCAGACCGCGAGGAGCTTCACCGTTGACCATCCGCAAGCGTTCCGGGATGGCAAGCGCGTTCTGCTCGGTACCAATGTCCTCGATTGCGGACCCCACAGAATTGTCGACGAGGAATGCACGGCGGAGACAGCCAAAATCTATCCGATCACGCCATATCGGACAGGTGCGACAATGCGCGAGCTGCGACTGCACCCTGACGATGCTCATCTGGGCTTCAGTGAACCCGTCATGGCGGGTGACGTTTACGTAGATCAGTTCGCCGTCTTCAGCCGCCTGCGCTTCGAGGCCACGGCCAACCGATATGTCCTGGAAGATATTCGCTACCTCGTCGACACCGACCCGAGGACGCAGATGCTCAGCGTCGACCCGCAGAACCCGACTGAGCTGAGGCTCGACGAACCCACCGCGATGATCGGTGAATTTCGCGGTTTCACCGACGACGGCAACTCCGCACTGGGCATCGGGACAGTCGATTCGGGCAACTACGACCTGTTCACCACGGATCTGGCGAACGCAGCGTCGCGCCGTTGGACACAGAGCCCGGCCTATACCGACCCCGCCGACATGGCACCCGATGGAAAGTGGATGGTCTACCTGGACGGGCGAGTGAACGACCGAATGTATTACGCCGGGGCGCTTCCCGGCGTCCCGCCGCTCATCGATACCGTGAACGCCGGAGCGGTGCAATTCATGTACAACAACGGCAACCGGCGCTTCTTTCAGCCCTACCTCGCGAGCAGCGACGCCATCGGTGCCCGTGGTCAGCAGCTCAATGCGTGCGACGACCCGTCCCCGGGTAGCGGCAGTATCTGCGATCCGCTGTGGAACGGGCGCGCCGACCCGACATGGTCTCCTGACGGTACGAGGATCGTGTATTGGCAGGCGATGGTGGAACCGCCGGCGTGCGGTACCGGACAAGCAACAGCGCCCACATGTCCGCGATCGACGGAACCGGGCGCCCGCAAGACGCGATTGATGATGGCCGAGTTAGCGGACCGCGAACCGCAGCGGTATCGGCAGCCACCTCCATTCCGAAGTGACATCCCGTGGGCGGTCCGCTACGTACCTGGTTCTCCGCTGCCCACGCGGCCCAGCCTGCCGGCGGGGTCCTACACTCTGAAGGGAAGGACCTCCGGCGACGCCCGCGTCGTGATCGCCGAATCCGCGGACGGCCGAGGCATTGCGCGGATCGATGTCACCTACACCAACTTCAGCAGCGACGGCGTGAACACCGTTGACGGGACCGAGTCGGCGACCGGGGCCCCCTATACCTGGCACGTGAACCTGAGCCTTTCAGGTCTGCACTCCGGCTCCAGGAGAAGCAGCGAGCCTGCAGGGTTTGTCATCACCCCGCCGTCTGCCCCGGGTGGGAGGGCGATGGTCACCGGCACACTCACCACGGTTCTTGATGGCAACACCTACATCTCACCGGGGACGGGCCAGTGACAGACAGTGTCAAGGGCAGGCAAGCGCGCGGCGCAGAAACTCCCGCTGACTCAGCAGAAAGTCCGCCGTGACAGCTGTTTTGGGTGCAACCGCGTCAAAGCCATGGAAGGCGCCCGGCACAGTCTTCAGTTCGCAGTCCACCTCGGCGGCCTGTAAGCGGTGGGCGTAGGCCGTGGATTCGCCGTAAAGGACGTCGAGCGTCCCCACGCCGAGCCAGGTTGCCGGCAACCGGCGGAGGTCACCGCAGCGTGCCGGCACCGCAATATTCGGGTTGGCGCCGTTGAGGTACGCACGCCACCCCAGCCGGTTACTCGAGTTGTTCCACAATCGCCGGAGCGCCGCATCGGTGTCGTGGCGTGCCGCGGTACGGTCGTCGAGCATGGGATACACCAGAATCTGTGCTGCTAAGGCTATTTCGCCACGATCGCGGGCCAGCAAGGCCAGCGCGGCAGCCAAGCCCCCACCAGCGCTGGCTCCGGCGACCGCGATCCGTGTCGGGTCGATGGTTGACTGGGCGGCGAGCCATCGCAACGCGTCATAACAGTCATGTAGAGGTGCGGGGAAGGGATGCGCGGGGGCTAGCCGATAGTCCACCGCCACCACCGTCGTCGCGAGTTCGCGGGCATGCCGTTGGCACCAACTGTCATCCATGGCCGCATCACCGAGAACGTAACCGCCGCCGTGGATCCACAACAATCCGCTGCCCGACCCGCCCTGAGGTGGGCGGTGCACTCTGAGACCGATGCCCGACGGCAGCGTTACGACCTCCACGTCCTCCGGGGAGCGTCGTCGTCGCGCGGGGAACGCGCGAAATGCTCTCACGGTCAGGGGGGTGACCAGGGTCCGCGGCAGGAGCCGGGCGTGAAGGCGAAGCTCAGGGTGAAACACCGAGGTGCCTCCGCGCCTTATCACGGGGACCTTTGGCTGCTGGGAGTTCGGGGTGGAAAGGTAGTTCGGGTGGATACTATGGCTGTCCGGTTGGTGCGGATCACCTCGATGGCCGGCGCGGGTGCGACGGGCCAAGCCGCCGCAGCCAGCGCGCGTGCTTTGAAGGCCCGCGCCGCGACGCTGAGCCGGTACTCGACAGTCTCTACTTGCGCGATCGAATCCAGCTCGTCGGGCCAGCTTTGGCCCCACAACGCGACTTCGCTGCGCCCGCGATCCAGCGCGAGTTGTACTTTCTCCCGAATGCGGTTGTCTCGGCTGCAAAGATCGGCCGCTACGGCGAGCGCGTCCGGGCTGGTGCGGTACCACTCTCGCTGGGGCCCGGTCTCGAGAGCGACGACCTCACCACCGAGAATGTGTATTGGCAGTGGGTCCTCGCCCGTGCTCGCCAGCAGCACGGTCACCTCCCATCCAGCCATCGCGCGATCGAACAGCCAGCCGCCCACGGACGCCACGACGCCCACGACTCTCGGCGCTATGACGTGGAGCCGGTATCTCTCGAGGGCAGGGAAGAAGATGTCTCCCGCGACCACCCGTACCGGCGAGACAGCGGACCGGGCAGTCATGCGATCTCCAATCTGGTTGTGGAAAGGTGATCGGCCGCCTCTGGGTCACCGCATGCCGATGCGAATGTTCTTGACTTGCTGGAACTCATGCAGTCCGTCGATTCCACCGGTTCTGCCGAAACCGCTCTGCTTGTAGCCACCGTAGGGGCCCTGGGGTGAGATCCGGCTGTTTTGGTTGATCCATACCGAACCGGCCTCGAGTTGCCGTGCCACCTGGTGGGCCCGGTTCAGGTCGTTGGTGTGCATGAAGGCATTCAGACCGTATGGAGTGTCGTTGGCGATGCGAACTGCGTCGGCGTCCGCACTGAAGCGGATGAGGGAGACGACGGGACCGAACGTCTCGGTTTGCGCGAGTTCGGAGCTGTTGTCGACGTCGCCGAACACTGTGGGCTCGACGAAATAACCTTGTGCCAGTGCGCCTCCCATCCTGGAGCCACCGGTGAGTAGTTCGCCGGCACCGTTCTTGGTGGCCTGTTCGATCACGGCGACGATCCGGGTTGCCGACGCCTCGCTGATTACCGGGCCCACACTCACCGTCGGATCGAACGGGTCGCCGACCTTGGCGCCGCCGATCGCGTGGAGGAACTTGTCGACGAACGCGTCGTAAACTGACTCGTGCACCAGGAAGCGACCGGCGCACGCGCAACTCTGCCCGGATTGCATCACCGGGCCCTGGTGAGCCGACAGTGCGGCAGCAAGATCGAGATCGGCATCGGCGAAGACGATGCTGGCCGACTTGCCGCCGAGCTCGGCCACGACGGGTGTGAGATTCGTGGCCGCGGCCTGGACCACTGCACGCGCGGTCTGGCCGCCGCCGGTGAACCAGACCTTCCCAATGCCGGGATGGCGCACCAAGGCGTTCCCGCCTTCGGCAGCCGCGGGAACGACGTTGACCAGACCACTGGGAAGTCCGGCCTCGATGCAGAGCTCACCGAAGCGCAGCGCGGCCAGCGGTGCCAGTTCAGACGGCTTGAGTACTACCGCATTTCCCGCCGCCAGCGCCGGGGCCACGCAGGAAGCCGTGACTGCCAGCGACCCGTTCCACGGCGCCACGACGGCGACCACGCCGTACGGTTCGCGCTCGACGAAGTTGAGGTCGAACGATCCGCTGACCGGAGTGCTCGATCCGTGCGGCTTGTCCGCGTAGCCGGCGAAATGGCGCAGGAACTGCTCAAGCATCACCGCGGTGCCGGCATAGGAGACCGGGACAGCATAGTCATGGACATTAAGCTCAGCGAGCGCACCGTGGTGCGCGTGGACAGAATCGGCCAGATCGATCAGGAGGTCGCGCCGACGATCTGCGGTCCACGACTGCCATTCTCGCTGCGCTTGGCACGCCGATTCGACGGCGAGGTCGACGTCGGCGTCGCCGGCGAGGGCAATGGTTGCGTTGGGCAGGCCGGTCGCAGGAAAGATATGCCGGTGATATCCCCCCGAGGTCGCGGTGATGCGGTCGCCGCCGACCAGCAAACCCACCGGTTCGTCAAGCGTGGCGGGCAGTACGGCTGCGGAGTCGGTCACGATGGTGAGCCCGCCTCCGCAGCCCACTCTTCGGATACGCGCAGTTTCTGCTCGCCGATCACCTGGTTCAGATGTGACGCTTTGGGCCACCCGTAATAGGCCGCGAAATGCAGTGCCAGTTCATCCATTTCGTGGAACGAGATTTCCCGACTCTTGAGGGCGGCATAGACGTGACTCAGGATCGGATAGGGAGCGTCCTGGAAGGCGACACAGGCCACGGTGACGAGTCGTCGTTCTTTCATGCCGAGACCCGGACGCAGCCACATCTCGCCGAAGACGAAGTTCAAGATTCCCGCGCCCTGAAAGGGATTGTCGCGCACGGGGGCGTACGGCAGGCAGTTGATGTCCTTGAACGATTTCTCACCGACTGCCAGCCGCGCTTCGGGATCGCTGGGTGTCGGCAGCGGCAGTAACGCCGGCGCAGGCGGTGGCACTGCTCCTCGCTCCCGGTGAATTCGTTCCCATTGTTCATCCACCACCATGTTGAACCGCGACGCCTTCGGCCAGCCGGCATACACCGCGAAATGCAGGACTGTTTCCTGCATCTCGATGATCGTCACGTCGCCACTGTTCAGTGCTGCGTAGACGTGATCACGCAACGGGCCTTCGGCGTCGGCGGCGGCGACGCAGGGGAGCGTGATGAACCGGCGCGCACGACGGCTCAGCATGGGCCGCTGCCACACCTCGGCAAAAACGAAGTCCAGCATGTTCGTGGTGGCTGGCGTGGGATCCTCGGGCGCGGCGAAGGTCATCACGTCTTCGAACGCGCGTCTGCCGCGCTCGAGTCGGTCGGTATGGAAGGTGGTCATGTGGTTTCCTCCTGCTGGGCCGTGCTCATCGGAGCGTGACTCCGGCGTCGACTTTGAACTCCAAACCGGTGATATGACGGGACTCGTCGGAGACGAGGAACAGCACCGCGTTGCTGATGTCCATCGCTTCGGTCATCACTATCGGCAGGGCGTTACCGAACATTGGTGCCAGATCGGGTCGTACCTCGGCGAGGAGGGTGTGCAGCGAGTCCGGCCGCATTCCCGTCGCGACCCCCGTCGGGTGCACGGTGTTCACTCGAACACTCTGCGCTGCTAGCTCATTGGCGAGTGCTCGACTGAGCCCCACCACGCCGTGTTTCGAGGCGGTGTAGGGGGTGTGGAGCGGCGTGCCTTTGAGGCCCGCCGCTGAGCTGATGTTCACCACGCTGCCGCCGCGCTCCACCAGGTGGGGTAGGGCCGCGGCACAGGTGTTCCAGGTGCCGATCAGGTTGACGTCCACTACTGTCCGCCATTGCTCGGAGGTGGTGGTGTCCCACGTTCCCGCGGTCAGCACTCCGGCATTGGCGACAGAGGCGTCCAAGCCGCCCAATTGGGCAACCCCGTCGTCGACGGCGGCGGTCAGGGCGGCGGCGTCGCGCACGTCGACGGTGAAGCTGACGGCTCGGCCGCCATGCACTTCCACCAGTCGCGCGGTCTCGTCGAGGTCGTCCCGTGTCGACAAGGGATATTCGATCTGGGGCAGGGACTCGCAGATGTCGACCAGGATCAGGTCGGCGCCTTCTTCGGCCAGTCGCACGGCGTGGCTGCGGCCCATCCCCCGTGCTGCACCGGTGACTAGCACTCGTTTGCCGGCCACCCGGCCGCCACGTGCGCTCACAGTTTGTTGCAGAAACCGGCGTCGACCGGGAAGGCAACCCCGGTGACGTACTGGGCGGCGTCAGAAACCAGGTACGTGATCGCCGCGCTGATGTCTTCGGGCTCGAGCAGTCCGATCGGCATCGGGTTCTGCAGGTGCGGCCCGCCGTCGGGGTAGGCCTCCAGGAAGGCCGTCATGGCAGGGTTGGTGGCCATCATCGTGTTGACCGCGGTCGGATGCACCGTGTTGACACGGATGCGGTGCGGGGCAAGCGCGTTCGACAACGTACGCATCAGTCCGACGATGCCGTGTTTGGAGGCCGCGTAACCGAGTCCGCCGCCCTGCATGCCGCCGAAACCCACCAACCCCGCGGTGGAACTGGTGAACACGATGGATCCGCCGCGGCCCCCGGCGATCAGGTGCGGCATCGCCGCTTTCGCGGTGTTGAAGGAACCGTTCAAATTCACCTCCACCACGTCGGTCCACATCTCGAGCTCTTCGTCTATCGTCAATGGGCGGAACCCCATGGCGGCGATTCCGGCGTTGGCCAACACGATGTCGAGTCGGCCGAAGTGCTCGACGCCGGCATCCAGTGCCGCCTTCAGGGCATGGAAATCGCGAACGTCGGCCACCGACCCGAGCATCTTGCCGCCCTGCGCTTCAACAAGGGCGATCGTCTCGTCGAGTTCGGCGCGCGAGGCCATCGGATAGCCGTTCGAGGCGATGTCGGCGCAGATGTCGATGCCGATGATGTCCGCACCTTCGGCGGCCAGCCGTACGGCGTGGCTGCGGCCCTGACCACGGGCGACGCCCGTGATGAAGGCGACCCTTCCATCCAGTGAACCCATGAGTCCTCGCTTCGTTGCGCTCGCCACAGAACAGTGGCGGATGTGAGTTGGGTAACGTCGTTACTCACGGTAGGGTAACCCTGTTACTTCAGGACGGCAAGGGGGTCTCTCGGTGAGCAATGCCGACCAGGCGCGGGCCGACGCGGATCGGGGAGACAGTCGGATACTGGCCATCGTCGTTGAGATACTCGAGACGGACGGGTACGACGCTGTGCAATTGCGTGCAGTCGCGCGCCGTGCACGTACGTCGCTCGCGACGATCTACAAGCACTACCCGAACCGGGATGAACTCATTTTGACGGCGCTGCAGAAGTGGATGGACGAAAACCGGTACTCCGGTCTGGCCCGCACCGAACGGGTGCCCGACGAATCGTTGTACGTGGCCATGATGCGTTTGCTTCGTTCGATCTTCGAGCCCTGGGAGCAGCATCCGGCGATGCTGACCGCCTTCTTTCGCGCTCGGTCATCGCCGAACGGTCGCGTCTTGTTCCGTAAAGGATTGGACATCGTTGTCCCCGCAGGCTTGGACGTACTCGCCGGCGTCGACGAGGCATTCATCCGCGACCTCGACACCGTTCTTTCCAGCGTGGTGTACGGGCTCCTGGGTCGGTTTGCCCTGGGCGAGATCGCCATCACCGACATCGTCCCTGCCTTGGACCGCACCGTGTACTGGCTGACGGCGGGGTATGGAGCCACCAAAGGATCTCTGGTCGCTACAGAAGGGGCGGCGGAGCCCGGGGCTTAGGTCAGATGATGTGCAGGAGTCCCGGTAGGAGGGCCGCTTTGAAAATGGCGACGCGCTGGGAGCGGGGCTCGACCCGAGCTGGAGAACAACTGAGTTGGCGTGGCTTTCCCAGACTTCTAACGAGCACTGCGTGCGGATCATCGATGACCGCGGAAGGGGAAGGGCTTGGTTGGGCTCGGGAAGAGATCGGCTCTCTGAAGTCATTGTGAGACAGAGTGCTTCGCACCGTCACGTCTCTCAGGTCGAACTGCCGGCGGACCTTAGCGATGCGACGGAACGTGTACTCAGCCGACGCGAACCGCAGGGTGGCTGGCGCGCCTCTGCGATGTGGCTGCAGCCGAGCAAACATAGCGATCTGAAATTGGACACGACGGTGAGAGAATCCCGGTGGACATCTCGTGAGACTCTCGCAATAAGGCCAGTTCAGGCGTCATATGTTGGACAGCGGGTATGAGAACCCAATGGGAATCGATCAGCGTGTTCTTGACGGGGTTTTTGGTTTCCTGCGCGGGACGCTGATTGCCGAGCCGCCGGCCGGTGAGCACTGTGAGCACCAGGAGCGCTAGTCGATTCCTGATTGTAGATCGTGCCCCGGCTGGTTGGTGAGGTCGTCTATAGCGCTTATGGGGTGTCGTGCCAGTTGAGCACTGGTCCATTGGGTTGCCGCCGGGCGGTCTCTGGATCTGTAATAGGTTGCACCACAATGGAATAAGGAGACGAGCCGATGATCTTAGTCGGGGACGATTGGGCCGAAGACCACCACGACATCCACGTGATGGACGCCGACGGGGCGCGTCTGGCGTCACGCCGGCTACCGGAGGGACTTGCGGGCATCAGCGGTTCCACGAGTTGGTAGCCGCCCCCGCCGAGGAGCCTCGCCAGGTGGTGGTCGGCATCGAAACCGATCGCGGCTTGTGGGTGCCGCACGGGCACACCGCCACATCACTGAAGCTGCTTGACGAGTTACGGCCTTGGGATGTCTACACCTCGGCGGCTGATCAGCTCACCTGGCGCGGTTCATCACCGCGTCGGCGGCGGCCCAGTGCGCGTCGGCGACCCACAACCGCGCGAAGGCCGCGATGGCCTCCTCGGGTGAGGTTCCGTTGATGACTCGCTTGACGTCGCCGGCGGGACGATTGGCGAGTTTGCGTGCGACCGAGCGCCATTCGTCGGAGAACGAGGCGCGCGGTACGACGCGCTGCACCAGGCCGACGCGTTCGGCCGCGGCCGCGTCGAGGATCTCGCCGGTGCCCGCCAGCAGCAGCGCCTGGCTCCTGCCCACCAGAGCGGCCAGTCGTTCGGCGCCACCCCAGGCGGGCATGATCTCCAGCGCCACCTGATTGAAGCCGATCCTGATGTCGTCGGCGGCGATCCTGATATCGGCCGACACCGCCACCTCGGCGCCGCCGCCGAGAGCGTGGCCGTTCAGTGCGGCCAGCACGGGTCCGGGGAACGCCGCGATCCGGTCGCACACCGTGCGCATCTTGCGTGCCATCGCGGCTGCGTCAGCCTCGGTGCGGATGGCGCTCAGTTCCTTCAGATCGCCGCCGGAGACGAACGCCTTGTCGCCCGCGCCGGTGATGACCAGTGCCCGCGCACCCTCGGCGCCGTCGAGGGCCTGCGCGATGCGGTCCATCGTGGACAGCGATATGGCATTGCGCGCGTGCGGTCGGTCGATGGTGATGACGGCCAGCCCGTCATCCAACTCGAGCCCGACCATGCGACTGTCGTCCAATTGATTCTCCATATACGGTATTGGCATTCTCAAAGGCGGAGAATAACATCTCCCTGTCACCCAAACGGCCCTGCAGAGGTGCGGTAGAACCCATGCGAAAGATCCCCGAGGCGCTGGTCAAACATTACGAGGCGCAGGGTTGGTGGACATCGGAAACCCTCGGTGACGTGCTGGCCCGCGGCCTGGCCGAGGTTCCCGACCAGAGCTTTGTGGTGCACTCCGAGTGTGAACCGTATGTCGGCACGTTCGCCGAGGTGGAGGACCAGGCCCGCAGGCTGGCAGCCGGCCTCCGCGAGCGGGACGTTGGGCCGGGTGACGTCGTGGCGATGCAGCTGCCCAACTGGAGGGAGGCCGCGGTCACCTTCTGGGCCGCGGCGTTTCTGGGTGCCGTCATCGTTCCGATCGTGCACTTCTACGGGCGCAAGGAACTCGCCCACATCATCGCGACCGCGAAGCCGAAGGTGTTCATCACGACCGAGTCGTTCGGCCGGATGACATTGCATCGCGACATCTGCGTCGACGTGCCGATCGTGGCGCTGGTCGGAGGCGAGCGCCGCGACGCAGAGGGACATGACACTGCGGTCTACGCATTCGACGATCTGCTCGCCGACGAGCCGATGGCGGGGGTCATCCCCGCCGACCCCGCCAGCCCGGCGCTGATCGCGTTCACCTCGGGGACCACGCGCGATCCGAAGGGTGTGATCCACAGCCATCAGACGCTGAACTTCGAGACGCGGCAGTTGTTGGACAACTACCCGACCGACCGGGGGCGGCAGCTGACCGCCACGCCCGTCGGCCACTTCATCGGCATGGTGGGCGCGTTCCTCATCCCGATACTCGAGGGTGCGCCCATCGACCTGTGCGACGTGTGGGATCCGAGCAGGGTGCTGGCGCTCATGGAGTCCGACGGGCTGTCCATCGGCGGTGGTCCGCCGTACTTCCTCACCAGCCTGATGGACCATCCAGACTTCACCGCCGAGCACATGAAGCTCATCACGACCGCTGGTTTGGGTGGGTCGACCGTGCCCGCGGCCGTCACCAGGCGACTGGCCGACCGCGGGGTGCTGGTGTTCCGTTCCTACGGCAGTACCGAGCACCCATCGATCACGGGGTCCCGCCCGAGTGCGCCGGAGGACAAGCGGCTGTTCACCGATGGTGACCCGCGTCCCGGTGTCGAGATCCGGCTGACCGACGAGGGAGAGATCCTCAGCCGCGGACCCGACCTGTGCCTGGGCTACACCGACCCACAGCTGACCGCCGCGTCCTTCGACGAGGACGGCTGGTATCACACAGGTGACGTCGGCGTTCTCGATGCCGACGGGTACCTGACCATCACCGATCGCAAGGCCGACGTCATCATCCGCGGCGGCGAGAACATCAGCGCACTCGAGGTCGAGGAGGTGCTGTTGGCCATGCCGGAGGTGATCGAGGCGGTGGTCGTGGCGGCGCCGGACGCGAGGCTTGGGGAGCGCGCTGCGGCGGTCCTGCGGCTCCGGGCGGGCGTGTCGATGCCCACGCTCGACGACGTGCGCGCGCACTTCGAGGCGGCCGGCGTCGCTCGGCAGAAGTGGCCGGAGGAGCTCCACCGGGCCGACGACTTCCCGCGCACCGCGAGCGGCAAGGTGCAGAAGTTTCGGGTCCGCCAGAGCATCGCGACCTAGTTCGCCATAACGCCCAGCGGTAGGCCCGGTGGGCATTGCCACCTGACGTAGATGAGAATAGGATTCTCTCAAGAGGAAAAGGAGTGTTTCATGGGGCAGCTTTCACACCGGGTCGACATCCCGTTCCCGTTGTTCGACGCCGACAACCATCTCTACGAGCCGCCAGAGGCGCTGACCAAATTCCTGCCCAAGGAGTACAAGGACGTCGTCCAGTACGTCGAGATCAACGGTCGCACCAAGATCGCGCTGCGCGGGCAGATCAGTAACTACATCCCGAACCCCACCTTCTCCGTGGTCGCCAAGCCCGGCGCGTGGGAGGAGTACTTCAAGTTCGGCAACCCCGACGGTAAGAGCAAGCGCGAGCTGTTCGGTGAGCCGATGAAGGCCATCCCGGCGTTCTTCGAGCCCGGTCCGCGGCTGGAGAAGATGGACGAGCTCGGCCTCGACCGCACTCTGATGTTCCCGACGCTGGCCAGCCTGATCGAGGAGCGGCTGAGTGATGACCCGGTCGCCATCCACGTCATCGTGCACGCGCTGAACGAATGGCTGCACGACGTCTGGGGATTCAACTACAAGAACCGCATCTTCACCACCCCGGTGATCACCCTTCCCATCGTCGAGAAGGCGATCGAGGAACTGGAGTGGGCGGTCAAGCGCGGTGCGCGAGCGATCCTGATCCGCCCGGCACCGGTACCCGGTTTCCGCGGTCCGCGGTCGTTCGCGCTACCCGAGTTCGACCCGTTCTGGCAGAAGTGCGTCGAGTACGACATTTTCGTCGGTATGCACTCCAGCGACAGCGGCTATTCGCGCTACACCTCCGAGTGGGACGGTGGAGCCCAGGAGATGCTGCCGTTCCAGACCAACGCGATGGGCATTCTCAACGAGTGGCGCCCGATCCAGGATGCGGTGGCCTCCTGGGTGATTCACGGAGCGCTGTTCCGGTTCCCGACGCTGAAGGTGGGAATTGTCGAGGCGGGGTCGAAGTGGATGTTCCCGCTTCTGGACTCCATGGCGGAGGTGTACAAGAAGGCACCCGAGGCCTTCGCGGGCAACCCCATGGAGGAGATCAAGAACCGGATCTTCGTCAGCCCGTTCTACGAGGAGGGCATCGACGATCTGATCAACCTTATCGGCGTGGACCAGGTGCTCTATGGCTCAGACTGGCCGCACCCGGAGGGCCTGGCGGAGCCGACCCACTACATCACCGCACTCGAGCATCTCTCGATGCAGGATCAGGCGAAGATCATGGGCGGCAACCTCGGTCGTCTCGTCACGGTGTGACCCAGAAAGGGCAATGGAGGACCATCCCGGAGATGGTCCTGAGTTCAGCGGACCGATTCGGCGACGCCGAGGTGATCGTCGACGGTCCGCTGCGTCTCACCTACATCGAACTCGCCGAACGGATTCGGCGCGCCGCGGGGGCGTTCGCCGAGTTGGGTATCGACAAGGGTGACCGAGTCGCGGTGTGGGCGCCCAACTCCGCCGAGTGGATCATCGCGGCCCTCGGGCTGGTGACCGCCGGCGGAGTGCTGGTCCCGGTCAACACTCGGTTCAAGGCCGAGGAGGCCGCCGACGTGGTGTCACGTAGCGGCGCCAAGGCGGTCATGGTCGAAAAGGGCTTCCTGGGACAGGATTACGGCGTCGGTCTGGACGTGCCGACGATCGACCTCAAGTCCGAATTCCTGGCCAGCGGGGTGCCGTTGGAGCGCGACGTCGACGGTGACGCCGTCGCCGACATTATCTACACCTCAGGCACCACGGGTCGGCCCAAGGGCGTCATGATGAACCACCGCCAGACGCTGCGAATGTATGAGGAGTGGTGCAACCTCGCCGATCTTCGCGAGGGTGACCGGTACCTCATCGTCAACCCGTTCTTCCACACCTTCGGCTACAAGGCCGGGTGCATATCGTCGCTGATCCGTGGCGCGACGATCCTCCCCGTTCCGGTATTCAACATCGATGAGGTAGTGGAACTCATTGCCGCCGAGCGCATCACGATGCTGCCTGGTCCGCCCACCCTGTATCACTCGCTGTTGGCGGTGAAGGACAAGACCAAGTTGGCGACGCTGCGCGCTGGCGTCACCGGCTCGGCGGACATCCCCGTCGAACTGATCCGGCGGGTGCACGAGGAGCTGCCGTTCCAGACGCTCGCGACAGGCTACGGGCTGACGGAGTGTGGCACGGCGACGCTGTCCCGGCCCGACGACTCGTTCGAGGACGTCGCGACCACAGTGGGCACGCCGTGTGAGGGCATCGAGGTCGACATCGCCGAGGACGGTGAGGTGCTGGTCCGCGGCTACAGCGTCATGCAGGGCTATCTCGACGACAAGGCCGCCACCGATGAGGCGATCGATTCGCAGGGGTGGCTGCACACGGGCGACCTTGGCGAGTTCACCGATGGCGGCAGGCTGCGAATCGTCGGCCGCAAGAAGGACATGTACATCGTGGGCGGCTTCAACGCCTATCCCGCCGAGATCGAGGGATTCCTCCTCGAACACCCGGTGATCGCGCAGGTCGCCGTGATCGGCGTGCCCGACGACCGGATGGGACAGGTCGGCAAGGCCTTCGTGGTGCTGCGCGCCGACTCCGGGGAGTTGCCCGCCGAAGAGCTGATCGAGTGGAGTCGGCAGCGAATGGCCGGATACAAGGTCCCGCGGTATGTATCGTTCCTCGACGAACTGCCCACCAACGCCTCCGGCAAGGTCGTCAAGGACAGTCTTCAATGAGTGTCCCGTACTGCGGAATCCATTTCCGCAGGCAAGAGGCCGGAACGAGTACCGTCGTGGAAATCTTCAAAACTGAACATGTCATTCTCAGCACGCGCACGTTCGACGCAGGAACAGGAGGCCCGCATGCCGCCAAGCGATCGCACCCCGTCGGTCCTCAAAGGTGACGACGGTGACGACGGTGCTGGCTCAGCCGATTCCGTCCGTCCCGAGGACGCACTAGCACTCGCCGAAGAGGCCGAAGCCGAGGCCGCCGAGGCGGAGGCACTCGCGGCCGCCGCCGCGGCCCGGGCTCGCGCCCTTCGGCTACGTCGCGAGGCCGCAGCGGCCGCCGCCGCCGAGGACACCCCCGCCGACACTGATACCGATGATGTCGCCGAGGCCCCAGATGCCGAGGATGTCGTAGTCGAGGCCTCTGCTGTGTCCGACGCCGACGCCGAGGACACCGCTGAGCCCGAGCCCGAGCGTCGCCGACGGGTGAGGCTGCCGCGGGTGTCGCTCGCCGTGCTGGGCGCAACCCTGGTGGTGCTGCTGATCCTGGGATTCCTCGGGGCGGGCGGTTACATGATGTGGCAACACCGCCAGAACGTCGCCGAACAACAGCGCTCGGCGGAGTTCGCCGCAGGCGCACGCCAGGGTGTCGTGACGTTGATGTCGTTGGACTTCAACCGTGCAGAGGACGATGTGAAACGCATCCTCGAGAACACCACGGGTGACTTCCGGAAGGACTTCGAGTCGCAGGCGGAGGACTTCGCCCAGGTTGCCCAGGAGTCGAAGGTCGTCACCGAGGCCACCGTCAATGCCGTTGCGGTCCAGTCGATGACGGAGAACACCGCCAGGGTGTTGCTCGCCGTCACCACCCGGGTCTCCAACGTGCAGAGCCAAACGCAGGAGCCTCGCTCCTGGCGGCTGGCGGTGGACGTGGCCCGTGACGGCGATCAGATCAAGCTGGCGAAAGTCGAGTTCGTGCCATGACCGATGACAAGTTGGAGCCTGCCGCCGAATCGGGCGACGTCGACCCCGCCGAGATCGAGCCCACCGCCGTCGAACTCGACGAGAGCGTCGCTGGTGAGAGTGACCTCGTGGGTGCCATCGAGAGCGGCACCGCCGCAGAGGAATCGGAGGCGCGCTCGCCGAGCATGTACAAGCGGGTCCTGGTGCCGGCACTGCTGGGCGTCCTGTTGGTGGCCTCGGCGGCGTTCGCGTCGTGGATCTACTTCAGCGAACACCGCCCGGATTCCCAGACCAGCGAGCGGGTGGCCGCGGACGTGTTGAAGGCGGCCTCCGAGGGAACTGTCGCGTTGTTGTCGTACTCGCCGGAGAGCCTGGACAAGGACTTCGCCAACGCCAAGTCCTATCTGACCGGTGACTTCTTGAACTACTACACGCAGTTCACCAACGACATCGTGACGCCGGCGGCCAAGCAGAAGAACGTCAAGACAACCGCGCAGATCGCCCGTTCGTCCGACAAGGACGCGGCGGCGGTATCGCAGTTGAAGCCGGATTCGGCGGAGGTGCTGTTGTTCATCAACCAGAACACCACCAGCAAGGAGAACCCCGACGGGGCGTTCGCCGCGAGCAGCGTGAAGGTCGGTCTGACGAAGGTCGACGGCAGGTGGCTCATCTCGACCTTCGACCCGGTTTAGGGCGAACCGCGGCCACCGCGCACTAGCCTCGGGCCATGGCACGAACCCGACCGGTCGATCTCGTCCTGTCCGGCGGCGGCGTCAAGGGGATTGGCCTGGTCGGCGCCGTCGTCGCCCTGATGGACGCCGGATACCGTCCGCGCCGGGTGTCGGGCACCTCGGCGGGCTCGATCGTCGGCGCGGTGGTGGCAGCGGCCCAGATCGGCAAGATGACGAGCGCGCAGGTCAAGGACCTTGCCCTGCAACTGGATTACTCCAAGTTCCTCGATCCGGGCCCCGTGGAACGTGTGCCGTTCGTCGGGCCCTCGCTCGCGCTGCTGCGCGGATCCGGCATCTACAAGGGCGACTACATTCGCGAATGGGTGCGCAGTCAGCTCGCCGACCTCGGCGTGCACACCTTCGGGGATCTGGCCATCGACGATGACGAGCTACCCGTCGAGCAGCGGTACCGCCTGGTGGTCACCGTCGCCGACACGACCACCGGTCAACTGGTGCGGCTGCCGTGGGACTACCGCAGGGTCTACGGGCTGGACCCCGACGATCAGTCCGTCGCCGACGCCGTGCGGGCGTCGATGTCGATCCCCTTCTTCTTCCGCCCCGTCACCCTGACCAGCGCGGCCGGGCGAACCTCGACGCTGGTCGACGGGGGGTTGCTGTCCAACTTCCCGGTCGACAGCCTCGACCGCACTGACAATCAGAAGCCACGCTGGCCCAGCTTCGGGGTCACGGTGCTGCCGAACCTGCCCGACGGCAACGACAGCGTGATCCCCGCCCTGGCAGCGCTGCGGCACCTCGGACCGCCACACCTGCTGGAGGACGTCATCACCACCGTTCTGGTCGGACGCGACCAGGCCTACCTGAACCAGCCGTGGGTCAGCGCCCGCGCGATCCGCGTGGACTCGACCGACGTGGGCTTCCTCGACTTCGACATCGACGACGATCAGGTCGAGGCGCTGTACCAGCGCGGCTACTCGGCCGCGGAACGGTTCCTCGAGAGCTGGAACTGGGCGGCGTACCTGCGTCGGTTCCGCTGACGTCCCATCGCCGTCCGATAGCGTGCTGACCGATGGCATCCTCAGCGAGCGAACCCTGCGCGATCGTGCCCGTTGACACGACCGTGGCACCGCATGCGGCGCTTGCACCGGTGGCGGGGGAGGCCGCCCTGGTGTGGGTGGTCCGGTCGCTGCTGGGGCCCGGTCGGGTGCCCGCCGCGCGGGTCGTCGTGGCGACGATCGCGATGACCGTGGCGGACGTCCGATCGGCGCTGGAGGCGGCCGGACTCGCCGATGTGGCGGTGGTGGCCAGCGCGGAACCCGGATCCCGCGGCCAGTGCCTGGCTGCGGGACTAGAACATCTTGGGCGGGAAGTGGATTCACCACGCCACGTGCTCGTTCACGATCACCGCTGGCCGCTGACTTCGACGGCCGTCACCGACCGGGTGCTGGGTGCGCTGGAAGCCGGTCATCCGGTGGTGGTGCCTGTATTGCCGATCACCGACACCGTCAAGCAGGTCGATGACGGGGGATCGGTGACCGCGACGGTCGACCGTCACTGGCTGCGGACCGTGCAGTACCCACGCGGCTATCGGGCCGACACCCTGGCCAGGTTGATCGACGACGGCGACGACCTTGGGCATGGCGTGGCGACCGTGGCGGGTGATCCCGATGCGGTGGCTGCCGACCTGCCCGCCGACGCAGCGCTGATCGGCGCCATCATCGAGGGGCGTCGTCCCCGCTGAACCGGTCGCGTAGCAGTCGGGCCGCCACCTCGATGTCGTGCGGGAACGTCACCTTGAAGTTGGTCGCCGCTCCGTCGAACACGTGCACGTCGATGTCGCTGAAACGCTGGACGCACGCCGAGGTGTCGGTGCCGTCGAAACCCTCGGCATCCGCCGCGCGGTAGGCCGCCAGGAGCGGTGCCGCGCGAAACGCCTGCGGTGTCTGCACCCGTACGAGCGTGCCGCCGACGGGGGCCAGCGACCCGTCGGGTGCCTCGCGGAGCACATCGCCTGGGGACAGACCCGGTATGGCGCCGCCGAACTCGCGTGCCGTCGCGACCGCGGTGCGCATCAGGTCGGTCCCGGCCAGTGGGCGTGCGGCGTCGTGGATCAGCACGACGTCCACGGCGCCGGACTCGATATCGTCGGCCAGGTGGCGGAGCACGTTGAACTCTGAGCCGTGCCGAGTGTCGCCGCCCTCGACGAGTTCGACCGTGGCCGAGTCGACTTCGTCCGACAGCAGGCGTTGCGCGGTCGCTCGTTCCCCGCGTCGGAAGACGAGCACCGTGCGGTCGATATCCGGTGTCTCGGCGACGGCGCGCACCGACCACGACACCATGCTGCGGCCCGCCAACGGCAGATAGGCCTTGTTGCCGTCCGCCCCGACCCTGGTGCCCATGCCAGCGGCCAACACGACGCCCACCGCAGTCGGCCCGGTTGTCGCACGCATGCGCTCACGCTAGCGTCCCATCGACGGCGAAGGACCGACCCGGTACCGTCAACCGGCGCAAATGCGTTGTCGAGAGGGTGGGGGCACCGGATGAGTGAGTCAACGTCGGATCCGCGGGCCAGTGTGCCCGCGCACCACCTGCGCAGGATGGTGGGACGGGACCCGCACGAACGGCACCGGGTCGCCACACCGCTCGAGCTGCTCTTCGACCTGACCTTCGTGATCGCCTTCGGCGTCGCGGCATCGGAGTTTGCGCACGCACTGGCCGCCGGGCACGTGGGCGTCGGCTTGACCGGGTTCCTCTTCGCGATGTTCGCGACGTGCTGGGCCTGGATCAACTTCACCTGGTTCGCCTCGGCCTATGACACCGACGACTGGATCTACCGCGTCCTGACGATGGTGCAGATGGTTGGTGTGCTGATCCTGGCCCTGGGCATCCCGCCGTTCTTCGCCTCCATCGAGCACGGTGGGCACCTCCGAAACGAGCTCCTGGTCGCCGGTTACGTGGTGATGCGAATCGCATTGGTGGCGCAGTGGTTACGTGCCGCCCGACAGGACCCGGAGCGCCGGTCGGCGTGTCTTACCTATGCCGGCGCCATCACAATCGTCCAGGTCGGCTGGATCGGCTCCATATTCCTGCCGGTGTCGGTTCCGGTGGGGCTGGGCATGTTCGTGATCCTGGGTTTCGCCGAGATGTTTGGGCCGTGGCTCGCCGAGAACCGCAGGGGCGGCACGCCATGGCATGCGCATCACATCGCCGAGCGCTACGGGCTGTTGGCGATCATCGCGCTGGGTGAGGGCGTCGTCGGCACCGTGGCCTCGCTGACTGCCGTGGTGGGTGAGCACGGCTGGACGCCCGACGCGGTCATCCTCGTGATCGCAGGCACCGGGCTGACCTTCGGGATGTGGTGGATCTACTTCGTGCTACCAGGTGGCGACCTACTGCACGCCCATCGCGAGCGGTCCTTCGCGTTCGGCTACCTGCACATCGGGGTGTACGGCGCGATCGTCGGCACCGGCGCGGGACTACACACCGCGGCCTACTACGTGGAGCAGCACTCCGAACTCGGCTCGGTGGGGACGGTGTTGGCGGTGGCCATACCCGTGGCCGCCTATGTCGCTCTGGTCTTCGCGGTCTACGGGCTGATGGTGAAGGCGTGGGACGCATTCCACATCGTGCTGGCGGTGCTGACTGCTGCGGTCCTGGCGTCGGCAGTCGCGGCTGCGGTCGCCGGTGTGCCGATGACGGCGTGCCTGCTGATCGTGACGCTGGCGCCGGTGGTCACTGTGGTCGGATTCGAGGTGCTGGGGCACCGGCACCTGGCGCGGGACGTCGCGGCGAGCGTCGCGGAGAACCACTAGGTCACCACCGCGAGGCGGCTCAGCGTTCTCCTGCGCGTTCTCCCGCGCTCGGATCGAACGTCTCCAACAGGGCGCGCTCCTCCTCGTCCCTCATCAGCTGCCGGGTCTTGCGCCGCGTGATGAGGATGCCGATGACGGTCAGAATCCAGACGACGTACTGGGCGGTCCAGGCGATCCGGAACGACTCGAATGAGTACCCGCCGCGTGCTTCGAGGATGGCTCCCATCGCCTGCATCACCAGTAGGGAGGCGATGAAGCCACCCATGTTGACCATGCCCTGCGCGGTACCGAGGATGGCGCTCGGATTGAACGTGCGGGCGAAGTCGAAGCCCACCATCGACCCGGGCCCGCCGACGGAGATGACGACGATCAGGATCACCAGAAGCCACAGCGGCGCGCGTCCGGGCAGCGCCAGAACCACCGTCCAGACCAGCGCATTGCTGGCGATGATGCCCAACACGATGCGCGATCGCCGGTGCGGTATGCGACCGGTGGCTATGCCGATCACGATGCCCGCGGCGATGGCCGCCACGACCGACACCGTCAGCAGCGCACCCGCCACGCCTGCCGACTGGCCCTGCGCGACCGTCAGATAGGGCACGCCCCACATCAGTGCGAACACCGTCACCGAGAACTGTGTGCCCATGTGGGTGAAGAAGCCCAGCCTGGTACCGGGTCTCAGCCAGACGGTCTTCACGCTGGACAGCGTCTCGCGGACCGTCATCGCCTCGGGCGCGACGACGCGGCCACCGGGTGCGTCACGCACCACTGCGAGCGCCAGCACCATTGCCAGAGTGCCCAGCGCGGCGACCGAGATGTAGGCCGTCGCCCAGGTGGTGCCGGTCAGCAGGGCGAGGAAGGGAACCGCGGACAGCACCTGCCCGAGCTGGCCACAGATACCGGTGAGCTGGGTGAGCAGCGGAACCTGCTTCGGTGTGAACCAGTTCGGGACCAGCCGAAGCACCGATATGAATGTGAGCGCGTCACCAAGGCCGACGACGGCTCGCGCGCCGATCGCAAGCGGCAGGGATTCCGACAGCGCGAGCGTGAGCTGGCCGACGGCCATGAGGCCGGCGCCCGCCGCGATCAGCACACGCGAGCCATACCGGTCGAGCAGCACCCCAGCGGGTACCTGCGCGCACGCGTAGACCACGACCTGCAGCACCACGAACGACGACAGCACGCTGGGGCTGGCGGCGAAGCGGTCGGCGGCGTCGAGACCGGAAACCCCCAGTGTGGTGCGATCCAGTACGGCGACGATGTAGGCGAACAGTCCCGTCAGCCAGATGATCCACGCGCGCACCTGACCCATCGTGGTCTAGTGACGGGTGTTTGGGCCAGCGACTTAGTCCGCACCGTTGGGTTTCGTCCGCTGAAAGTGACAGATCGTCGCGATTTGCGGCGCTATTGCCTTGGTCACAGGGTCCAGCTCGCACCGCGAGCGATCACACCCGAGTGCCTGCGGGATCGCCGCCAATGCGTTGGGCAAGCCACACGGGGATGACGGCCACGACGGTCAATGCTGCAGCGACCACATTGATGACCGGAGCCTGGTTGGGGCGGAACAGGTTTCCGAATATCCAGATCGGCAACGTCTGAACCGACGGGCCCGCGGTGAACGTGGTCACGACGATCTCGTCGAAGCTCAACGCGAACGCCAGGATGGCGCCGGCGACGAGCGACCCGCGCATCATCGGGAAGGTCACGTACCGGAAAGTCTGCCAGGTCGAGGCTCCGAGATCGGCCGAGGCGTCCTCGAGGTGGGTGCCCAACCGGCGCAGACGAGCCTGAGTGTTGTTGAACACGATCACGATGCAGAACGTCGCGTGTCCGATGATCACGGTGGCCAGGCCCAGGGTGAGTCCGAGCGCGGAGGTGAACGTCGCGTTCAGCGCGATCCCGGTGACGATGCCGGGCAGCGTGATCGGCAGCACCACGAGGAAGCTGATAGTGGTGCGCCCGAAGAAGTCGTAGCGCTGCACGGCGAACGCGGCCATGGTGCCGAGCACCAGTGCGATCGCGGTGGCGCCGAGGCCGACGACCGCCGAGTTCGCCAGCGACGTCCACATTCCGTGGCTGTTGCCCGCTGCCCGCCACCACTGCAATGTGAAGCCGCTGGGCGGAAACGCGAAGGTCCGCGATGAGTTGAACGCGTTGAGGATCACCAGGATCATCGGTGCGTACAGGAAGACCAGGACCAGTGCACTCCACGCTCGCAGGCTGCGACGTGCGTTGCGGGACAACATCAGACGTTCTCCAACGCGCCCGTGCGTCGCATCGCGAGCAAGTAGCCGATGATCGCGAGCAGCGGGATGATCGACAGTGCGGCGGCGAGCGGCTGATTGTTGGCGGTGACGAGTTGCCCGTAGATCACGTTGCCCAGCAGCTGGGTCTTGCCGCCGACGATCGTTACGGCGATGTAGTCGCCGAGTGACAGCGAGAACGTGAAGATCGACCCCGCGGCGATACCGGGGAACACGATGGGCGCCATCACCATTCGCATGGTGGAGAAATCAGAGGCGCCGAGGTCGGAACTCGCGTCGATCAACGAGTCGGGCAGCCGTTCGAAGGCGGCGAACACGGGGATGACCATGTAGGGCAGCCAGAGATAACTCAGCGTGATGACCGTGGCGGTCAGCCCGTAGCCCGGTGTGTGACCGGTGGCCCACGCCATGGGACCCTCGGGAGACAGCATCATTCGCCACGCGTACGCCTTCACCAGATAACTCGCCCACAGTGGTGTCGTGACAGCGACGACCAGCAGCAACCGAAGCCGCGGGGAGGCCACCTTCGCCATGTACAGCGCCAGCGGCACTGCGAGGACGGCGCAGATGACCGTCACCAGCAGTGCGACACCGAGGGTGCGCAGTGTGACCACGCGGAACAGGTCATCGGTGAGCACGCGCACAACGTTGTCGGTGGTGACCGTGTGCACGACCGCCCCGGTGAACGAGTCGGTGGTCCAGAATGCCGAGACCAACAGCACCGCAAGCGAACCCAGGTACGCGAGGGTGAGCCAACCCAGCGGCGGGATCAGCAGTAGGGCCAGGCCGACCCGACGCCCGAACCCTTCGCGCCGCACGCGCGCCGGGTCGGGGCCGGCTGGCCTCACCCCTTGATCTGCTGCCACTTGTCGACCCACTCGTCGTAGGTCGTGCAGTCGTCGCCCTTTCCGTCGACGCACTTCTTCTGCGGTGTGGTCCAGTAGCGGATCTGCGACGCGAACTTCTCGTCAGTCGCGTGGTAGATGTCGCAGAAGGCCTTGTCGGTGGTGAACTCACAGGCCTTCGTCTGCGCCGGTGCCTCGCCGAAGTACTCGGCGACCTCGGCGTTGACCTCGGGTGAGGTGATCCAGTTCATCCACTTGTACATGCAGTTGGGATGGGCGGCCTTGGCCGCGACCATCCAGGTGTCCGACCAGCCCGTGGACCCCTCCTTGGGTAGCACTGTGTTGACCTGGACCCTGTTGTCCGCGCCGATGGTGTTGGCGATCACCTGCCAGGTCGTCCCGATCACCGACGTGCCCGACTCGAACGCCTGGACCTCCTTGGTGTAGTCCGACCAGTACTCGCTGACGTTCTCCCGTTGCGCCTTGAGCAGCTCGACGGCCGCGTCGAGTTGCTCGGAGGTCAGCGAGTACGGGTCCTCGATGCCCAACTCCGGCTTGGTCTTCGACAGGTACAGCGCGGCGTCGGCGATGTAGATCGGCGAGTCGTAGGCAGTCACCCTGCCCTTGTACTTACCCGCGTCCGTGAACACCGCCGCCCAGGAGTTGGGTGCGTCGCGCACGACGTCGACGTTGTACATCAACAGGTTCGCGCCCCAGCCGTGCGGGATTCCGTACATCTGGCCGTCGACAGAGTTCCATGGCCGGTCCTTGAGGAACCCGGTGATGGTCTCGTAGTTGGGCACCAGGGAGGTGTTGACCGGGGCGACGTCCCCCGCGTAGATCAAGCGCAGGGTGGCGTCACCGGACGCCGAAACACCGTCGTATTGACCGGTTCTCATCAGCTGAACCATCTCGTCGGAGGTGTTGCCGAGCTTGACGTTGACCTGGCACCCGGTCTCCTTTTCGAAGGGGGTGACCCAGTCGGCGGTGGGATCGTTGGAGCCGTCCTCGGCATAACCCGCCCAGGCAACCAGGTTCAGTTCGCCCTCGCCGTCACCGAGGGCGCTGAGCGGCTCGAGTTTGGGTGGTGTCTGACCGCCGCCCTCCTGCGCTCCGGAGCATCCGACCATCAGCGCCGCACATGCGGTGATGATCAGGCCGAGCTTGATCGCGTGTGACTTCATGGGCGCTCCTCGGGTTGGTGGTCGGGAGTCACCTCGGAGAGGTGATGTACGGCGTCCTCGGGCCAGGCCAAGGTGACCGGTGCGCCGTAGTCGAGGTTGTCGGGCAGCGTGGCGGCCGCGTTGAGCACGGTGGCGGTCAGCGTCGTTCCCGCGGCGGCGACCGCGGCGACCCTAGTGGTCGACCCGCCGTAGATGACCTCGGCGACAGTGGCTTCCACCGTGCGTGTGCCCGGTGGGCCGATACCGCCGGGTGGCAGGACGGCGATCCGCTCTGGCCGCACGGCGAACGAACCGGAGCGACCGAGCAGGGTGCGGGCCGCATCCCCGTCCAGCACATTGGACGTGCCGACGAAGTCGGCGACGAACCGATTCGCGGGATGCTCGTAGACCTCGCGGGAACTCCCTATCTGCTCGATGCGGCCGTCGTTGAAGACCGCGAGCCGGTCGCACAGTGTCAGCGCCTCGTCCTGATCGTGCGTCACGATGACGAACGTGATGCCGACGTCGCGTTGAATCGCCTTGAGTTCCAACTGCATCTGTTCGCGAAGCTTGAGATCGAGTGCGCCGAGCGGCTCATCCAGCAGTAACACCCGCGGGCGGCCGACCAGCGCGCGAGCCAACGCCACGCGTTGTCGTTGGCCGCCTGAGAGCCGGGCCGGGTGTCGCGGTGCGAGGTCGGTGAGGCGCACCATGTCCAGGGCGTCCGCGGTGCGACGGCGACGTTCGGCCCTCGGCACTCCGCGGACCTTCATTCCGTACTCGACGTTCTGGGCGACGGTCATGTGGGGGAACAGTGCGTACTCCTGGAACACCGTGTTGACGTCGCGGCGGCGCGCGGGGAGCGCGGTCACGTCGGCGCCGCCGAGGCGGATCGTGCCCGCGGTGGGTTCCTCGAAACCCGCGATCATTCGCAGCACGGTGGTCTTGCCCGAACCCGACGGGCCGAGGATCGCGAACAACTCGCCGTCGTGGACGCTCAGGTCGGCACCCGCCACGGCGACGACCTCCGCGCCGCGTCGGCTGCTCCGGTCGCGGAACACCTTGCGCACACCGACAAGTTCGATCTGCGGACTGGGCGACGCCGCACGCACGGCCGCACGATGGACGGCGATGGGTCCAGAGGACATGGCTGATCCTATGAATTCCCGCGCGCCATCGCAGCGGCATTGCGGGATTCCGCGGGTGTTGAGCGGTCGCACAGCTAGGCTCGCTCACCATGCCTGTACAACGCGCGCCGCGGCAGATGAAGAAACTCGTGATCGGCGCCAGTGGCTTTGTCGGCTCGCACGTCGCGCGGCGGCTGGTGACCGACGGGGAAGACGTTCGCGTGATGTTGCGAAAGACGAGTTCCACCAAGGGGATCGATGACCTCGCGGTGGAGCGGTGCTACGGAGACGTCTTCGATGGCGACGCGCTGCGGGCGGCCATGGCCGGATGTGACGTCGTGTACTACTGCGTCGTCGACGCGCGGGTGTGGCTGCGCGACCCGGCGCCGCTGTTCCGCACGAATGTCGAAGGGCTCCGGCATGTGCTCGACGTTGCGGTTGACGCCGGCCTGTCACGGTTCGTCTTCACGAGCACCATCGGCACGTTGGCGATCAGTGATGGCAGGCCCGTGACCGAGGAGGATCCGCACAACTGGGACGACGGTGGTCCGTACATCGAGGCCCGCGTGGCCGCCGAGGATCTCGTCCTGCGCTACGCACGGGAGCGGGGACTGCCTGCGGTCGCCATGTGCATCTCGAACACGTACGGACGGGGTGACTGGGGGCCCACGCCGCACGGGGGCCTGCTCGCGCGCGTCGCGGCAGGCCAGTTCCCCCTCCACCTCGGATTCTCGATGGAGGTGGTGGGGATCGAGGATGCGGCTCGGGCCATGGTCCTGGCGGGCGAACGCGGCCGGGTGGGGGAGCGGTACATCATCTCCGACCGCTACCTCAGCACCAAGGAGGTGCATCGGATCGCAGCCGAGGCCGTCGGTGTCCGCGCGCCCCGCATCGGCGTGCCGGTGGCGGTTCTGCTCGCCGCGTCGCGTCTCAACGATCTGGCGGCACGACTGCTGCGGCGCGATCTGCCGTTCGCGAGGGCGGGAGTGAAGATGGCCGACCTGATGTCACCGCTGGATCACCGCAAAGCCGAGCAAGAGCTTGGTTGGGTGCCGCGCCCGGTCGAGGAGTCCATCGCAGCGGCGGCGCGATTCTTCCGGGATCAGCAAGCCTGACGCCAAGGGCGGTGCGGGGCGCCGGGCCGCGGCGCGGATGCTCCCCCCCATGCCGCGAGCGCCCAAACGCGCGTGGGAAATCTGGGAATCTCGATACAGATGTGACCGGTGGCGTCAATGAGAGGCCTGGTGCATTTGTCATGTTCTGTGACTCATGCCAGCTTCTCGGCGTGCCGCACTGAAGTGCGCCGCGGCCGCGCCGGCCGTCCTGGGAATCGGTGGTGCGCTGACGGCGTTGTCGTCGGCCCTCGTGCCGCCGACTGCCACGGCCGCGCCGCTGGGGATCCTGCTCGACTACGCGGCGGGTGTCATCAAGGCGGCCGACATCAAGGCCGCCGGTGCGCACGGAGCCATCAGATAGGTCTCGGACCGCCGACCCGGCGGGGCGTGGATGCTCGGCAAGCCGATTCAGCTTCCTGAGGCGCGTGACCTGTATCAGGGCGGTCTGAAGATCGTCTCCTGCTACCAGTACGGCAAGCAGGACACCGCCGACTGGCTGGCGGGGCAGGAGGCCGGTGTGCGGCACGCCAAACGGGGTTGGGAGCTGCACGTCGCGGCGGGCGGGTCACACGGTGCGCCGATCTACACCTCGATCGACGACGACCCCACCTATGAGCAGTACAAGGCGCAGGTTGCCCCATATCTGCGCGGCTGGGAGTCGGTGATCGGCCACCAGCGCACCGGCGTGTACGCCAACTCGAAGACCATCGAGTGGGCGGTGCAGGACGGTCTCGGCGCGCACTTCTGGCAGCACAACTGGGGATCGCCCAAGGGGCTGGCCCATCCGGCGGCGCATCTGCACCAAGTGGAGATCGACAAGCGCAAGGTGGGCGGTGTCGGTGTGGACATCAACCACATCCTCAAGCCGGCATTCGGTCAGTGGGACTGACACCCGCCGATGAGTGAGTAACGGCACTTACCGATGAGTAAGTAACCACAGCAAACTAATCCTCGCCGCGAGAGCGGGCGGGTCGACATGTCGGCCCGATCTGCCGCCATCTGGCTGGCCGCCCGCAGACGCTTCCACCGCCGCGAAATGAACATAACGATTCGATAACAATACTGCTGTGATCTGCGGAGTTATAGCTACTCGACCGTAACCACTCGCATGCAGGACATTTGTCACGGAAGGCTCACGGGCGCTCGGAAGACCGCGTTATCCAATCCTGGGTTACTTGAGCGTAGAACTCGCCAGTAACCATTTGGGGCCCGAAACTGGTCCTAGGCCTTATGACACTCTTAGTACGGCTGCCCGTTGCGGGGCTACCGGAAGATGTCTGGCCGAGCGCCCAAGATCTGGGTGACGCTGGACGGCCGAAGACGGTGCCAGCCGAGATTCGACGCCGAATCACCCCCGACCTCGCAGGGTAGCGAGGTCCACGAGACGACCCGCCGCAGACGAAGCGATACGCGCGAGACAGCGCACGAGGAGAAGACGTGACGATCAACGAACACGACCGGGTGTCCACCAGCCGCAATGGCGAGGTGAGTGACAGGTCGTCCTCGGCCCACAGTGCGCACGCCCTGGTCGACCTCCTCAATGCCGGTGAGCCCTATGCCGTCGCATTCGGTGGGCAGGGCGGCAACTGGCTGGAGAACCTCGAGGAACTGATCAGCTCGGCGGGCATCGAGTCCGAACTGAGCGAGGTCGTCGGCGAGGCCGCACTGCTGCTCGAGCCCGTCGCACGCGAGCTGGTCGTCGTGCGGCCGATCGGCTTCGAGCCGATGCAGTGGGTCCGCGCGCTGGCCGCCGATGAGCCGTTGCCGACCCCCAAGCAGCTCATCACTGCCGCGATCTCGGGCCCGGGCATCCTGCTCAGCCAGATGGCCGCAATTCGCGCTGTGACGCGCCAGGGGCTCGATCTGGCGGGTACCCCGCCGGTCGCCATGGCAGGTCACTCGCAGGGCGTCGTCGCGGCGGAGGCGCTCAAGGCCGGCGGCAGCCGCGACGCCGAACTGCTGGCGCTCCTTCAGCTCATCGGTGCGGCCGGCTCGTTGGTGTCCCGACGCCGGGGCATGGTGGGCCGCGGGGATAAGTCGCCCATGGTGTCGGTGACCAACGCCGACCCCGAGCGCATCGCCGAGCTCCTGGAGGACTTCTCCACCGACGTTCGCACGGTCCTCCCACCCGTCCTGTCGATCCGGAACGGCCGGCGGTCGGTCGTCATCACCGGTACGCCCGAACAGCTGGCCCGATTCGAGCTGTACTGCAGCAAGATCACCGAGCGGGAAGAGGCCGAGCGCAAGAACAAGACGCGCGGTGGCGCCGTCTTCAGCCCGGTGTTCAACGGGATTCAGGTCGAGGTGGGCTTCCACACGCCTCGGCTGGCGGACGGCGTCGAGGTCGTCACCAACTGGGCGGCCCGCACGGGCATCGACCCGGAGCTCGCTCGCTTCCTGACGGAGTCGATCTTCGTTAAGCCGATCAACTGGGTCGGCGAGGTGGAGCGCCTGCACGAGGCCGGCGCCAAGTGGATCATCGACCTCGGCCCGAGCGACACCCTGACCCGGTTGACCGCACCTGTGATCCGCGGACTCGGCGTCGGCATCGTCCCCGCCGCGACCCGCGCCGGTCAGCGCAGCCTGTTCACCGTCGGGGCAGCCCCCGAGGTGGCACCCGCATGGTCGAGCTACGCACCGTCCGCCGTGACGTTGCCGGATGGCTCGGTCAAGCTCTCGACCAAGTTCACCCGCCTCACCGGCCGCTCGCCGATCCTTCTGGCGGGTATGACGCCGACAACGGTCGACGCGAAGATCGTCGCGGCCGCCGCCAACGCCGGCCACTGGGCCGAGCTCGCCGGTGGCGGTCAGGTCACCGAGCCCATCTTCGACGCCCGCATCGAGGAGCTCACTCAGCTGCTCGAGCCCGGCCGGGCCGTGCAGTTCAATTCGCTGTTCCTCGACCCGTACCTGTGGAAGCTGCAGCTGGGCGGAAAGCGCCTGGTGCAGAAGGCCCGTCAGTCGGGCGCGCCGATCGACGGCGTCGTGGTCACCGCGGGCATCCCCGAGCTCGAAGAGGCCGTGGACCTCATCGAGGAACTCAACGGCATCGGCATCAGTAACGTCGTGTTCAAGCCGGGCACCGTCGAGCAGATCAAGTCGGTCATCAAGATCGCCGCCGAGGTGCCCGACCGCGAGGTCATCGTGCACATCGAGGGCGGCCGCGCCGGAGGCCACCACTCCTGGGAGGACCTCGACGACCTCCTGGTCTCGACCTACGGTGACCTCCGCAAGGGCTCCAACATCACGATCTGCGTCGGTGGCGGCATCGGTACCCCGGAGCGGGCCGCCGACTACCTGTCCGGCCGCTGGGCCACGCAGTACGGCTTCCCCCTGATGCCCGTTGACGGCATCCTCGTCGGCACCGCGGCGATGGCGGCGCTCGAGGCCACCACCTCGCCTGCGGTCAAGCAGATGCTCGTCGAGACCTGCGGCACCGAGCGCTGGGTGGCGGCCGGAAAGGCCCAGGGCGGCATGGCATCCGGGCGCAGCCAGCTCGGTGCCGACATCCACGAGATCGATAACGCCGCATCACGCTGCGGCCGCCTGCTCGATGACGTCGCCGGTGACGCCGACGCCGTCGCCGAGCGCCGCGACGAGATCATCGCCGCGATGGGCGTCACGGCCAAGCCGTACTTCGGTGACGTCGACGACATGACGTTCCTGCAGTGGCTGCAGCGCTACGTCGAGTTGGCGATCGGCGACGGCGACAGCACCGCCGACACCCGCAGCGGTGACTCGCCGTGGCTCGACATCAGCTGGCGCGACCGCTTCGAGGAGATGCTCAAGCGAGCCGAGGCGCGTCTGCACCCGGCCGACTCCGGACCCATCCCGACGCTCTTTGGCGCCGACGCCGAAGGCGAAGCGCTGCTGGAGGATCCGCAGGCCGCGATCGCCGCACTGCTGGCGCAGTACCCCGACGCGGAGACCGTCAAGCTGCACCCCGCCGACGTGCCGTTCTTCATCACGCTGTGCAAGACGCTCGGCAAGCCCGTCAACTTCGTGCCCGTCATCGACAAGGACGTGCGGCGCTGGTGGCGCAGCGACTCGCTGTGGCAGGCGCACGATGCCCGCTACACCGCCGACCAGGTCTGCATCATCCCCGGCACCCAGGCCGTCGAGGGCATCACACGCGTCGACGAGCCGATCGGCGAGCTGCTCGACCGCTTCGAGCAGGCGTCGATCGACGAGGCAGTCGCGCTGCTGGCGCAAAAGGGTGAGACCCCGGTTGCCGTGGTGTCGCGCCGTCAGGCCCGTGCCGACGTCGTCGGCCCCCTGGCCGTCGTCCTCGACTCGCCCGACGTCCTGTGGGCGGGTCGCACCGCGATCAACCCGGTGCACCGCATCGGGGAGCCCAGCGAGTGGCAGGTCAACGAGAACCGTTCCGCCACACACCCATCGACGGGTGCGCGCCTGGAACTGGCCGACGGCCAGGTCACGCTGAGCGTGCCGCTGTCCGACATCTGGATCACCATCCGGTTCACCCTCGGTGAGGTCACCGTCGACGGTGGCATGCCGGTCGTCACCACCGAGGACGCATCGGCGGCGATGCGCGCCGTGCTGGCCATCGCGGCCAATGTCGATGGCCCCGAGGCGCTTCCGCCGGTCGTCAACGACAGCACCACCGTCACGGTCAGCTGGGACCCGGAGGAGGTCGCCGACCACACCGGTGTCACCGCCACCTTCGGCGCACCGCTGGCCCCCGGCCTGACCCTGGTGCCCGACGCATTGGTCGGTCGCTGCTGGCCCGCGGTGTTCTCCGTCATCGGGTCCGCGCTCACCGAGGCCGGCTTCCCGGTCGTCGAGGGCCTGCTGAGCTTGGTCCACCTCGACCACGCCGCGCACCTGCTGGCGCCCATGCCGAAGACGAAGGCCGAACTCACCGTCACCGCAACGGCTTCCGCTGCGATCGACACCGAGGTCGGGCGCGTGGTGCCGGTCGACGTCGTCATCACCGACGCTGAGGGCACCGAACTCGCCAAGCTGCAGGAGCGGTTCTCGATCCTGGGCCGCAGTGGCTCGGCCGAGCTGGCCGACCCGCCGCGCGCAGGCGGTGCGATCACCGATAACGCCACCGACACACCGCGGCGTCGCCGCCGCGACGTGTCCGTCACCGCCCCCACCGACATGAGGGCGTTCGCGGTGGTGTCCGGGGACCACAATCCGATTCACACCGACCGGGCCGCCGCGCTGCTGGCCGGTCTGAAATCGCCTATCGTCCACGGCATGTGGCTGTCCGCGGCCGCGCAGCACGTCGTCACCGCCACGGACGGCCAGGCCACCCCGCCTGCCCGCCTCGTCGGTTGGACGTCGCGCTTCTTGGGCATGGTGCTTCCGGGCGACGAGATCGAGTTCCGCGTCGACCGAGTCGGTATCGACCGCGGCGCCGAGATCATCGAGGTCACCGCGAAGGTCGACAACGAGCTGGTCATGGCGGCGAGCGCGCAGCTCGCGGCGCCCAAGACCGTGTACGCCTTCCCCGGCCAGGGCATTCAGCACAAGGGCATGGGCATGGAGGTCCGCGCCCGGTCCAAGGCCGCCCGCAAGGTATGGGACGACGCCGACAAGTTCACCCGCAACACGCTGGGCTTCTCGGTGCTACACGTGGTGCGCGACAACCCGACGAGCCTCATCGCCAGCGGTGTGCACTACCAGCACCCCGAGGGCGTGCTGTTCCTGACGCAGTTCACCCAGGTGGCGATGGCCACGGTCGCGGCGGCCCAGGTCGCCGAGATGCGCGAGCAGGGTGCGTTCGTCGAGGGCGCGATCGCCTGCGGTCACTCCGTCGGCGAGTACACCGCGCTGGCGTGCGTGTCTGGCGTGTACTCGCTGGAAGGCCTGCTGGAGGCCGTGTTCCACCGCGGCAGCAAGATGCACGACATCGTGCCGCGCGACGCACAGGGACGGTCCAACTACCGCCTCGCGGCGATCCGGCCGTCGCAGATCGACCTGCCCGATGACGACGTGAACGACTTCGTCGAGCAGATCGCCGAGCGCACAGGCGAATTCCTGCAGATCGTGAACTACAACCTGCGTGGCTCGCAGTACGCGATCGCCGGCACGGTCCGTGGTTTGGAGGCGCTGGAGGAAGAGGTCGAGCGTCGTCGGGAGATCAGCGGTGGCAAGCGGTCATTCATCCTGATCCCCGGTATCGATGTGCCGTTCCACTCGTCGGTGCTGCGCGTTGGCGTCGATGACTTCCGGCGTGCGCTGCAGCGCGTGCTGCCGGAAGACACCGATCCGGCGCTGGTGGTCGGGCGCTACATCCCCAACCTGGTGCCGCGGCCGTTCACCCTGGACCGTGACTTCATCCAGGAGATCCGCGATCTGGTGCCCGCCGAGCCGCTCGACGAGGTGCTCGCCGACTACGACACCTGGATCAACGAGAAGCCGTGGGAGCTGTGCCGGCTGCTCGTCATCGAGCTGTTGGCCTGGCAGTTCGCCAGCCCTGTGCGGTGGATCGAGACCCAGGACCTGCTCTTCATCGAGGAGGCCGCAGGCGGTCTGGGCATGGAGCGCTTCGTCGAGATCGGCGTGAAGTCGGCGCCGACCGTCGCGGGTCTGGCGACCAACACGCTCAAGCTGCCCGAGTACTCGCACAACACCACCGAGGTGCTCAACGCCGAGCGTGACGCCGCCGTGCTGTTCGCCACCGATACCGATCCGGAGCCCGACGACGACGAGCCCGCTCCCGCGGCGGCCCCGGTCGCCGAGGCAGCCCCGGCCGAAGCCGCACCCGCGGCGCCGGTGGCACCCGCCGCACCCAGCGGCGGCCCGCGCCCCGACGACATCGTGTTCGACGCCGCCGACGCCACCGTGGCGCTCATCGCGCTGTCGGCCAAGATGCGCCTGGATCAGATCGAGGCACTGGACTCCATCGAGTCCATCACCGACGGCGCGTCGTCCCGCCGCAACCAGCTGCTGGTCGATCTCGGCTCCGAGCTGAACCTCGGCGCCATCGACGGTGCCGCCGAGGCCGACCTCGGCGCGCTCAAGGGACAGGTCTCCAAGCTCGCGCGTACCTACAAGCCGTTCGGTCCCGTCCTCAGCGACGCGATCAACGACCAACTGCGCACGATCCTCGGGCCGTCCGGCAAGCGCCCGGCGTACCTGACCGAACGCGTCACCAAGACATGGGAACTCGGACCGGGCTGGGCCAAGCACGTCACCGTCGAGGTGGCGCTGGGCACCCGCGAGGGATCCAGCGTCCGCAACGGCGCACTGGGCGGGCTGCATGACGGCGCCCTGGCCGACGCCGCAGCGGTGGACAAGGTCATCGACGCCGCAGTCTCTGCGGTCGGCGCGCGCAAGGGCATCGCGGTGTCCCTGCCCTCGGCGGGCGGTGGGGCCGGTGGCGTTGTCGACTCGGCAGCACTGAATGAGTTCGCCGAGAAGGTCACCGGGCGCGACGGCGTGCTCGCGTCGACTGCCCGGATGATCCTCGGGCAGCTCGGCCTGGACAACCCGGTCAGTGCCCCCGACGCCACCGACACCGAACTGATCGACCTAGTCACCGCCGAACTCGGTTCGGACTGGCCGCGTCTGGTCGCCCCCGCGTTCGACGGCCGCAAGGCTGTGCTGTTCGACGACCGGTGGGCCAGTGCGCGTGAGGATCTCGCGCGGCTGTGGCTGACCGACGAGGGTGACATCGACACCGACTGGGAGCGGCTGTCCGAGCGCTTCGAGGGTGCCGGACACATCGTGGCCACCCAGGCCAACTGGTGGCAGGGCAGGGCGCTCGCCGCGGGACGCAACGTCCACGCGGCGCTCTACGGCCGTGCCGCTGCGGGAGCGGAGAACCCCGACAACGGCCGCTACACCCAGGAGATCGCCGTTGTCACCGGTGCATCGAAGGGATCGATCGCCGCGTCCGTCATCGGCCAGCTGCTCAACGGTGGCGCCACGGTCATCGCCACCACCTCCAAGCTGAACGACGACCGCCTGGCGTTCTACCGCACGCTCTACCGGGACAACGCTCGCTTCGGTGCTCAACTGTGGGTGGTGCCGGCCAACATGGCGTCCTACTCCGACATCGACGCACTCGTCGAGTGGGTGGGCAACGAGCAGATCGAAAGTGTTGGGCCGCAGGCGATCCACCTCAAGGACGCACTCACCCCCACGCTGCTGTTCCCGTTCGCGGCACCGCGCGTGGCCGGTGACCTGTCGGAGGCCGGTTCGCGCTCCGAGATGGAGATGAAGGTCCTGCTGTGGGCCGTTCAGCGTCTCATCGGCGGGCTGTCGCACATCGGTGCCGAGCGCGATATCGCCGCACGCCTGCACGTCGTGCTGCCGGGATCGCCCAACCGCGGCATGTTCGGCGGTGACGGTGCCTACGGCGAGGCGAAGGCCGCACTCGATGCAGTGGTGTCCCGGTGGAAGGCCGAGACGTCGTGGGCGCAGCGGGTTTCGCTGGCGCACGCGCTGATCGGCTGGACCAAGGGCACCGGCCTGATGGGTCACAACGACGCCATCGTCGGCGCGGTCGAAGAGGCTGGTCTGACCACCTACTCGACCGAGCAGATGGCGTCGATGCTGCTCGACCTGTGCGATATCGAGTCCAAGGTCGCCGCGGCGCGTGAGCCCCTGACGGCCGATCTCACCGGCGGGCTCGGCGAGATCGAGATCGACATGGCCGAACTCGCGGCGAAGGCGCGCGAGGACGCGGCGGCCGAGGCGCCGGAGGACGACGATGACGTCCCGACCGGCACCATCTCGGCACTGCCGTCGCCGCCGCGCGGCTACGCGTCGGCTCCGCCGCCCGCGTGGGCCGACCTGGACGTCGATCCGGCCGATCTGGTGGTCATCGTCGGTGGCGCCGAGCTCGGGCCGTACGGCTCGTCGCGGACCCGCTTCGAGGTCGAGACCTCCGGTGAGCTGTCGGCGGCCGGCGTCCTCGAGCTGGCGTGGACCACTGGCCTGGTCAAGTGGGAGGAAGACCCGAAGCCGGGTTGGTACGACACGCAGACCGGCGACATGGTCGACGAGGGCGAACTGGTGGAGCGCTACCACGACGCCGTCATCGAGCGGGTCGGCATCCGCGAGTTCGTCGACGACGGTGCGATGCCTGCCGATCACGGTGCGCCGCTGCTGGTCTCGGTGTTCCTCGACAAGGACTTCACCTTCGTGGTGTCGTCTGAGGAGGAGGCGCGGGCATTCGCGCAGTTCGATCCCGAGCACACGGTCATCACGCCCGCACCCGAGGGCTCCGACTGGAAGGTCACCCGCAAGGCCGGCACCGAGATCCGGGTGCCGCGCACGGTGAAGCTGTCCCGCAGCGTCGGCGCGCAGATCCCGTCCGGATTCGATCCGACCGTCTACGGCATTGGCCAGGACATGGCCGGCTCGATCGACCGCGTGGCGCTGTGGAACCTCGTCACGACGGTGGACGCGTTCCTGTCGTCCGGGTTCACCCCGGCCGAGCTGATGCGTTGGGTGCACCCCAGCCTGGTGGCCAGCACGCAGGGCACGGGTATGGGCGGCATGACCTCGATGCAGCGGATGTACCACGGCAACCTGCTGGGCAGGAGCAAGCCGAACGACATCCTCCAGGAGGTGCTGCCGAACGTCTTCGCAGGCCACGTCGTGCAGTCGTATGTGGGCAGCTACGGCGCGATGATCCACCCTGTCGCGGCATGCGCGACGGCGGCGGTCTCGGTCGAGGAGGGCGTCGACAAGATCAAGCTGGGCAAGGCTCAGTTCGTGGTCGCAGGCGGCTACGACGATCTGACGCTGGAGGCGGTCATCGGGTTCGGTGACATGTCGGCCACCGCCGAGACCGACACCATGCGAGCCAAGGGCATCAGCGACTCGAAGTTCTCCCGCGCCAACGACCGGCGCCGGTTGGGCTTCGTGGAGTCCCAGGGCGGCGGCACGATTCTGCTGGCCCGCGGTGACCTCGCTTTGGCGATGGGTCTGCCGGTGCTCGCGGTCGTGGGCTACGCGTCATCGTTCGGCGATGGCGTCCACACGTCGATCCCCGCACCGGGGCTGGGCGCACTGGCCGCAGGCCGTGGCGGCCGGGAGTCGGAGTTGGCTCGCTCGTTGGCGAAGCTCGGCGTCGGCGCGGACGATATCGCCGTGGTGTCCAAGCACGACACATCGACATTGGCCAACGACCCCAACGAGACGGAGCTGCACGAGCGGCTCGCGGCGGCGATGGGACGTTCGGCGGGTGCGCCACTGTTCATCGTCAGCCAGAAGAGCCTCACCGGTCACAGCAAGGGCGGTGCGGCGGCGTTCCAGATGATGGGCATGTGCCAGATGCTGCGCGACGGCGTGATTCCGCCGAACCGCAGCCTGGACTGTGTCGATGACGAGCTGGCCCACGCATCGCACTTCGTGTGGGTGCGCGAGACCCTGCATCTGGGCGAGAAGTTCCCGCTCAAGGCCGGTCTGGTGACGAGCCTCGGGTTCGGTCACGTGTCGGGCCTCGTCGCGCTGGTGCACCCGGAGGCCTTCCTGAGGTCGCTGACCGCTGAGCAGCGCGAGGACTACCGTCGTCGCGCGGGTGAGCGGGTGCTGAACGGTCAGCGCAGGCTGGCGTCGGCGATTGCCGGCGGGCCCGCGCTGTACGAGAAGCCCGCTGACAGACGCTTCAACCACGACTCGCCGGAGAAGCGGCAGGAGGCCGACATGCTGCTCGACCCGACGTCGCGCCTCGGCGAGGACGGTTGGTACACGCAGCGATGAGGGCACGTGCCGGGAACACGGTGAGTGCGTGCGCGGGCAGCCGTACGCGGTGCGGTAGCTTCTGCGCGTGAGCATCGTCGGGGTCGGCATCGACCTGGTCAACATTCCGGATTTCGCTGAGCAGGTCGATCAGCCGGGCACTGTGTTCGCTGAGACGTTCACGCCGGGGGAGCGCCGCGACGCCGCGGACAAGAGTTCGTCGGCGGCGCGGCACCTCGCGGCGCGTTGGGCGGCCAAGGAGGCCGTGATCAAGGCGTGGTCGGGTTCGCGGTTCAGCAAGCGGCCGGTGCTGCCTGAGGGCATCCACCGCGATATCGAGATCGTCACCGACATGTGGGGGCGGCCCAAGGTGCGGCTGTCGGGCGCAATCGCTGAACACCTCAAGGACGTGACGATCCATCTGTCGCTGACACACGAGGCGGATACCGCGGCCGCGGTCGCCGTCCTGGAGTCCTAGTTTTCTGCCTCGAACTCGCGGGAGACTGCGCCGTTCAGTCGTTGCGTCCGGTGAATGCGAGGCTGACGCCGAGACCAACCATCGCGACTCCGCCGGCACCGCCGATCGCGGCGATTCTGCGGGGGGACTGAGCGAACCAATCTCGCGCGAGACTGGCGGTCAGGGCCCAGACACTGTCGGAAATCACGGCGATGAGAAGGAAGACGACACCTAGCGTGAGCATCTGGGCCCAAACGTGTCCCGCGGCCGTGTCGACAACCTGAGGCAGTGCCGCAACGAAGAACACGATGGTCTTGGGATTGGTCACGCCCACGATGAACCCGTCCGCCAGCACTCTGCTCGGCCGTGCCGCGGGCGAGCCGCCGGCGAGTGCCTCGCCCAACGCGTGCCGGTGCCGGATGGCCTGGACGCCGAGGTACACCAGGTAGGCCACGCCGATCATCTTGATGATGCTGAACGCCAACGCCGAGGCGAATATCAGTGCTCCAGCACCCAGGGCCACGGCAAGGATCTGGATATAGGCGCCCACCGCGTTACCCGCCACGGTCAACAACGCCTGGCGCCGGCCGACCGTCAGCGCCCGACCGACGGTGAACAGGACGCTTGGCCCCGGAATCACAATCACCAGGAACGAGATCAGCCCGAACGCGAGCAGGTGAGTCATGGACGGCATGCAGTGACGATACGTCGACGGACTAGCCTCACGGACATGGTTGATCTGGTCGATCGGGTCCGTGAACTTCTGCCATCGGTGCGTGCCGATCTCGAGGATCTGGTGCGGATCGAGTCCGTGTGGGCCGATCCGGCGCGTCGTGATGAGGTCCGGCGCAGCGCGGAGGCCGTGTCGAAGTTGTTGGCGGCCGCGGGCTTCGGCGATGTACGGATCGTCAGCGAGGGCGGGGCACCCGCTGTGATCGCACACCATCCCGCACCGCCGGGTGCGCCGACGGTTCTGCTGTACGCCCATCACGACGTGCAACCCGAAGGCGATCGCGCGCAGTGGAACTCACCGCCGTTTGAGCCGACAGAGCGTGACGGACGCCTCTACGGGCGTGGTACCGCAGACGACAAGGCCGGGATCGCAACGCATCTGGCGGCATTCCGGGCCCACGGCGGGAATCCGCCGGTCGGCGTCACGGTGTTCGTGGAGGGGGAGGAGGAGTCCGGCTCGCCGTCCCTTGGCGCGCTGCTGGCCGCCCACTCCGACGCGCTGGCCGCCGACGTGATCGTCATCGCCGACTCCGAGAACTGGAGCACGGACATCCCGTCCCTGACGGTGTCGCTGCGGGGGCTGGCCGACTGCGTCGTGGAGGTCGCGACGCTCGACCACGGTCTGCACTCCGGGCTGTGGGGCGGGGTGGTGCCCGACGCCCTCACCGCGCTGGTGCGGCTGCTGGCGAGCCTGCATGACGACGATGGCAACGTGGCGGTGGACGGTCTGCACGAGGGGCTGGCCGCCGACGTCGACTACCCGGCGGGCCGGGTCCGCGCCGAATCGGGTCTGCTCGACGGGGTCCGCGAGATCGGTTCCGGCTCGGTGGTTCAACGTCTCTGGGCCAAGCCGGCCATCACCGTCATCGGCATCGACACCACGCCGATAGCGGCGTCGTCGAACACCCTGATCCCGCGTGCGCGGGCGAAGGTCAGCATGCGGGTGGCCCCCGGTGGTGACGCGCGTGCGCACCTCGCGGCCCTTACCCGCCACCTGGAGGCGCACGCACCGTGGGGTGCGCACGTCACCGTGACGCCGGGTGACGTGGGTCAGCCCTACGCGATCGACGCCGCGGGGCCGGTCTATGACGCGGCGCGGGCCGCGTTCCGGAAGGCGTGGGGACGCGATCCGATCGATATGGGGATGGGCGGGTCGATCCCGTTCATCGCCGAGTTCGCCAACGCCTACCCCGACGCCAGGATTCTGGTCACCGGCGTCGAGGATCCAGGGACCCAGGCGCACAGCATCAACGAGAGCCTGCACCTCGGGGTGCTGGAGCGCGCGGCCATCGCCGAGGCGCTGCTGCTGGAGTCGCTGGGTGGCGAGGCCGGGCGCTAGACCGAGATGTCGCGTCGAAGCTTGGCGACGTGTCCGGTGGCCTTGACGTTGTACTGGGCGACCTCGATGTTGCCCTTCTCGTCGACGACGAACGTCGACCGGATGACGCCCTGAACGGTCTTGCCGTACATCGACTTCTCGCCGAACGCGCCCCACGCCGTCAGCACCTCACGGCTCGGGTCGGACAGCAGGGGGAACGTCAGCCCCTCATTGTCGCGGAACTTGGCGAGCTTCTCGGGCTTGTCGGGGGAGATGCCGATGACATCCAGACCGGCGTCGTTCAGTTCGGCCAGGCTGTCCCGGAAGTCGCACGCCTGCTTGGTGCACCCTGGCGTGGAGGCTGCCGGGTAGAAGTAGACGATCACCTTGCGGCCCTTGAAGTCGCTCAGTTTGACCGTGTTGCCGTCGGCATCGGACAGGCTGAACGCGGGCGCTTTGGCGCCTACCTCCAGGCGGGGCGTCGGTGACATTCGGGATCCCTTCTGGTTGGCCGTGCGCGGCGTCGCGGATCGGCTCAACTAGGGTAGATCGACAAGGCGTAGGCAAGGTGAAGGGGCTGACGTGGCGGACAGGGATCCCGACGACATCAAGCAGGAGATCGACAAGGCCCGCGATCAGTTGGCCTTGACTGTGGACGCACTCGCCGAGCGGGCCAATCCCAGCCGCATCGCCGACGATGTCAAGGCCGGTGTCCTCGAATTCGTGAAGAAGCCCGTGGTGGCGGTGTCCATCGCCGGGCTGGGCACGATCGTCCTCGTTGTGTTCATCCGGCGGATCAAGAACCGCTGACGTCCCCGGGTCGCTGCGTCAGCGGCGGCGGAGCCGGAACAGGTCGGTGAATGAGAATCGCGGCGGATTCGCCGTGCGTCCAAGCCGACTGCAGTTGTAGACCACCACAACGCTTTGCGCTGCGGCTTCGTGCTGTGCCTCGACGACAGGTGGGAGAGTCGAGGTCGTGGCAACAGATGTTGTCATCTAGCTAATTCCTCGCTTCCCTCTCGATCGTTCCTCGATGTCTCGCTCGCGGACTCTACAGCTAACTTCAGCTTAGCAGTCCGTACCCACCGGAGTGGTATTCAAAACATCCAGAAAAGCCTGTTCGCGAAGTTTGTCAGTCTGCGACGCGTTTTCTGAAACAGCTGAAAAGCGACGCATTTGGCGATTACAGCACACCACCGGAATGCTTGCTGGCTAGCGCCGCCAGCAATTTACCACGACGTCAGTCGCAATGCGCGGGGGATAGCCAGAACTGCATCGCCGCGACGGTTTGCGCGGCCGCGATCGCGTCAACCCGAGCTGAGTTGGCTGGTAGCGGGGTGGCCGATCGATTCATCGGCCGTCCGAGGCGTGGAACTTCGCTGGCATTGCAGCGGGGCGCAGAGTTGCTCGGATGGCGATCATGAGCGCCGACTCGAGTGAGCTACCTCATCGGCGTTCCGCCCCGTTGCGGATCGGCGGGGAACCCGGCGGACCTGAGAGCTGAAACTGTCCTGAAACCACAAAAGCCGCAGAGTCTCTGCGGCTTTCGGTGGTGCGCCGTCAGGGTTTCGAACCCCGGACCCGCTGATTAAGAGTCAGCTGCTCTACCAACTGAGCTAACGGCGCGCGTGGAAGACGATAACAGGCAACTGCGGCGCAGATGAAATCCGCATGTCAGACAAACCAGGACGCGTGTAACGATCGCGCCCCTGTCGGCGGTTTCCCTTAGACTACTGCCAAGTAGTGCAACCCCCTGGTCCCGTCCAAACCCCGTTGTGAGGTGCAAGTAGTCATGTGGCGAGTCCATTCGGTGGCCCGTCCGCGTCGGAGGTTGACGAGGGTGGCAGCACTCCTGGTCATGCCCGCCGTTGTATTTGGCCTGAGCGCGTGCAGCGGTTCGGCCGCCGCCCCGTCGCAGCAGCAGACCATCACCGAAAAGGGAACGCCCTTCGGGGACCTTCTGGTGCCCAAGCTGACCGCATCGGTGACCGACGGTGCCGTCGGGGTCACGGTCGACGCTCCGGTGACGGTGAGCGCAGAGGACGGCGTCCTGGGTGCGGTCAGCATGACCGACGAGGACGGCGCGCCGGTCGCCGGTCGACTCAGTCGCGACGAGCTGACGTGGACCACCACCGATCCGCTGGACTACAACGCGCGGTACACACTGAGCGCGCAGTCTCTGGGACTTGGCGGCGTCACCACGCGCTCGATGACGTTCCAGACGCACTCGCCCGACAACCTCACCATGCCGTACGTGTCGCCGGCCGAGGGTGAGGTCGTCGGCGTCGGGCAGCCGGTCGCGGTCCGTTTCGACGAGAACATCCCCAACCGTCGCGCCGCCGAGGCCGCAATCAAGGTCACCACCAAGCCTGCCGTCGAGGGTGCCTTCTACTGGCTCAACAACCGCGAGGTGCGCTGGCGCCCCGCGGCCTACTGGAAGCCGGGCACCACGGTCGATGTCGCCGTCAACACCTACGGCGTGGACCTCGGGGACGGACTGTTCGGTCAGGAGAACGTCAGCACGCACTTCACCATCGGCGACGAGTTGATCGCGACGGCAGACGACAGCACCAAGACGCTGACCATCCGGCGCAACGGTGAGGTGGTCAAGACGATGCCGATCTCGATGGGCAAGAACAGCACGCCCACCGACAACGGCACCTACATCATCGGCGACCGGCTCTCCCACATGGTGATGGACTCCTCGACGTATGGCGTGCCGACGAACTCGCCCAACGGATATCGCACCGAGGTCGACTGGGCCACCCAGATGTCCTACAGCGGCATCTACGTGCACGGTGCGCCGTGGTCGGTGGGCAGCCAGGGCTATAGCAATGTGAGCCACGGCTGCCTCAACGTCAGCACGAGCAATGCGAAGTGGTTCTACGAGAACACCAAGCGTGGCGACATCGTCGAGGTGTCCAACACGGTCGGTTCACGGCTGTCGGGAACCGAAGGACTCGGTGACTGGAACATCCCCTGGGCGCAGTGGAAGGCCGGCAACGCCAACCTCTGACCGTCGAGCGTCGAGCGTCACGACGATCGCACTTCCGCGACATGTCAGTGGCTCGCGGAATCATGTCGAGCATGAGCATCGACAACGAGCTGCTGCGGTCCCTTAGCCGTCACCCTGCGACTGGACCGCGATTGGTTGAGTACGTGGTCACCGGCAAGTGGGCCAAGCCCAAGGCGGGCCTTGCCTTGGCGGACTCAGACGCACCCGCAAGCTGCGACCGCCCGCCGAAGTCGCTGCTGTGGCGGTAGGTCTCATCAACTCCCAAGGCTGAGTTGATGTTCGGGACATCGTCAGTGCCCAGAGACCTGGCCGGGCTCCCAGAGGGTTGAGTTGTGCACCTGATCGGCTTGGATGCCGTCGTCGTCGGCGATGGAGGTCACACCACTTCCTTCGTGAACTTCGACAAGTTCGTCGTAGGTCCCCGTATCGGGCGATGGTGTTGCCACGGCGTGGCCGACACCGCCAAACACGGCGAAACCGGCCAGGCCGATCGCCAAACTACTTGCGGCAAACAACTTCTTTGTGGTGCTGGAAACCTGCTCGTTCACGGTATTACCCCCCGGTAGGACCCCCGACCAGCCAAGGCGGCAGGTCGTTCTGTTGACGACCTGTCCATCCCACGCCGATTCCACGCGCGCGTCAATGGTTAGCAAACTATCCGACGCACTGGGGGTCAGGGGTGCCCGGACGCGCGGCGTTCGGCCCACGGGAATGCAAAAGGTGGGAGGGCCAAAAGGCCCTCCCACCTGCTTGGGTGGCTGACGGGACTCGAACCCGCGACAGCCAGGATCACAACCTGGTGCTCTACCAACTGAACTACAGCCACCATTGCTGCTGTGTCGTCTCCGGCACTGCAGCGACGTCGATACTAGCCTCTCGGAGGCTCAGTCGCCGAATCAGATGTCGCCTGCCCGTTGCCTGGCGGACCCAATTCGGCGGCCACCGCGGCGATGTCGCTGGTGGAGGGGCCTGGCTCGGTGACGAACGCGGTGCGGCGGTAGTACTTCAGTTCCCGGATCGACTCGTGGATGTCGGCGAGCGCGCGGTGCGACAGGCCCTTCTCGGGCTGACCGAAGTAGATCCTCGGGTACCAGCGGCGGCACAGCTCCTTGATCGAGCTGACGTCGATCATCCGGTAGTGCAGGAACCCGTCGAGGACGGGCATGTCCCTGGCGATGAATCCGCGGTCGGTGGAGATCGAATTACCGCACAGCGGTGCCGTGTTCGGCTGTTTGACGTGACTTCGGATGTAGTCCAGGACCATCGCCTCGGCGGTGGCCAGATCCGTTGTGGACCTGCGCACCTCCTCGGTGAGGCCGGACTTGCGGTGCATCGTGGCGACCACCTCGACCATGCCGTCCAAGGCGGCATCGTCGGCGTGGATCACCACGTCCACCCCGTCCCCGAGGACGTTCAACTCGGCATCGGTCACCAACGCCGCGATCTCTATGAGTCGGTCCGACCCCAGATCGAGGCCAGTCATCTCACAGTCGATCCAGACCAGTTCGTCACGCACAGCGGTCCACAGTATTCCCACGGCCGACATGCGCCCGACAACACCCACCGAACGCCGGGTCTGACACGTTAGGGTCGGCGCATGACGACGGAATCGACCGCCACCCCCGCGCAGCAGATAGCCGCTGGTTACGTCGGCGAGGGACCCGCTCTGGAACTCGGCACAGTCGTCGTCGACGGCGTCGTCGACCCGTCCGCGCAGGTGCGGATTCCGCTCGCGACGGTGAACCGGCACGGCTTGGTGGCCGGTGCGACCGGCACCGGCAAGACCAAGTCGCTTCAGGTGATCGCCGAGCAGCTGTCGGCGGCGGGTGTGCCGGTCCTCATGGCCGATGTGAAGGGCGACCTGTCCGGGCTGTCCCGCCCGGGCGAGCCAGGAGAGAAGACCACCCAGCGGGCCACCGACACAGGGGACAGCTGGACGCCGACGGCCTATCCGGTCGAGTTCCTGTCCCTGGGGACTAGCGGTATCGGCGTGCCGGTGCGCGCCACGATCACCAGCTTCGGCCCGATCCTGCTGTCGAAGGTGTTGGACCTCAACGCCACCCAGGAGTCCACCCTCGGGCTGATCTTTCACTGGGCCGACCAGAAGGGTCTGTCGCTGCTGGACCTGAAGGATCTGCGCGCGGTGATCCAGTACCTCACCAGTGACGAGGGCAAGCCCGAACTCAAGGCGCTTGGCGCGGTGTCACCCGCGACCGCCGGGGTCATCCTGCGCGCGCTGGTCAACCTCGAGGCCGAGGGCGCGGACACGTTCTTCGGCGAACCCGAACTCGAACCCAAGGACCTGATCCGCTTCGACGCCCAGGGCCGCGGGATCATCACGCTGCTGGAGCTGGGCAACCAGGCGGCGCGGCCGGTGATGTTCTCCACGTTCCTGATGTGGGTGCTGGCCGACCTGTTCACGACACTGCCCGAGGTCGGCGACGTCGAGAAGCCGAACCTGGTGTTCTTCTTCGACGAGGCCCACCTGCTGTTCACCGACGCCTCCAAGGCCTTCCTCGAACAGGTCGAGCAGACGGTCAAGCTGATCCGCTCCAAGGGTGTCGGCGTGTTCTTCTGCACCCAGCTGCCGACCGATATCCCCAACAACGTGCTCAGCCAGCTCGGCGCCCGAGTCCAGCACGCCCTGCGGGCGTTCACCCCGGACGACCAGAAGGCACTCACCAAGACCGTGCGGACCTACCCGAAGACGTCCGTCTACGACCTGGAGGAGGCGTTGACCTCACTGGGAATCGGCGAGGCGATCGTCACCGTGCTGTCGGAGCGGGGCGCGCCGACCCCGGTCGCGTGGACCCGGATGCGCGCGCCGCGCTCACTGATGGACACCATCGGCAACGACGCCATCGCCGCGGCTGCCAAGGCGTCCCCGCTGCAGGCCGAGTACGGCCAGACCATCGACCGCGAGTCCGCCTACGAGCGACTCAACGCGCGCGTCGCCGAACCGGAGACCACCGAGCTGCCGCCGCCCGTGCCGACAGCCGCTCCCGGCGGCGCGAGCGTCTCGGGACAGGTCAAGGTCACGCACGTCACCGAGCCCGGAATGCTGGACAAGATGATGAGCAGCCCGGCGTTCAAGAGCGCGATGCGTTCGGCGGGCACCGTCATCGGCCGCGAGATCACCCGCAGCATCTTCGGCACCGGACGGCGCAAGCGCTGACCGCTAGCTGCGATCCTCGAGACTGCTGGGAGATCGCGATATCTCGCAATTCGACGATCTCACAGCAGTCTCGGCGACAGGGGCTGACGCGCCGCGCGAAGCCGCTAGCCGCCGCCGAGACGTTTGTAGACCGCGCCGACGATCGGCGTGACGATCGAGCGCGGCGCGTACCCGCTGGCCACCGACATCGCCTTGGACGTCACGCCGGGCACGACGCGCATCTTGTTGCGCTCCAGGGCATCCAGCGAGATCTTCGCGGTGTACTCGGTCGAGATCCACAGGAAGTCGGGGATCAGCTTCTCGACGAGCGACTGCTCGGTCTCATCGGGCAGCGTCTCGCGGACCGGGCCGGGCGCCAGCAGCGTGACGTGGATGCCCAGACGCTTGACCTCACCGCGCAGCGACTCGCTGAACGTGTTCGCGAACGCCTTGGACGCCGCATAGGTGGCGTTGTTGGGGATGGGGGAGTTGCCCGCCGCCGAACCCGAGATCAGGATGCCGCCGGCACGCCGTCGCGCCATGCCCGGCAGCACCGCCAGGGCGAGGTCGTGCACGCCAAGCACGTTGAGCTGCACTTGCGCCTTCTCCCCGTCGACGTCGAGGTCGGCGACCGGGCCGAACGTCGCGGTGCCCGCATTCGCGCACAGGATGGAGATATCGCGCTGCGCCAGCTCCTCGCAGAACACGTCACGCGCGGCCGGGTCTGTGAGGTCGACCGCGCGCACCTCGACCGTCACCCCGTAACGCTCGGTGAGCCGTTCGGCCAGGGCCGTCAGCACCTCCTCGCGGCGCGCCGTGATGATCAGGTGATGCCCGCGAGCGGCGAGTTCGGTGGCCAGCGCCTCGCCGATGTTCTGCGAAGCGCCGGTGACGACCGCGCGGGCGTCGGGATGGGGAGCGGGTACTGGCATGGCGCCAATCGTAGGGACCCGTCGTGCGACCAATAGAGTTGAGGCCATGACCAGCCCCGGCACGGTGTCGCTGACCGCCGGGAGGTCGCGAGTCGCGGCGTGGGCGCTGTGGGACACCGGCGCCACAGGGATGAACGCCATCGTGGTGACGTTCGTCTTCTCGGTGTATCTCACCGGACAGGTGGGCGCGGGTCTGGACGGGCCCGTCACGCCGGCGGAGTGGCTTGGCCGCGCGCTGACGGCGTCCGGGCTCGTGGTCGCCGTACTGGCCCCCGCGACGGGGATCTGGGTCGACGCCGCGCACCGCAGACGGACGGTGCTCACGGTGCTGACGGGCGCCGCCGTTCTTCTGACGGCCTCGATGAGCCTCATCCGCGACGATCCCGACTACCTGTGGCCGGGACTGGCGCTACTGGCGTGTACCGCGGCGTGCAGTGATCTGGCCACGGTGCCCTACAACGCGATGCTCCGCGATCTGTCCACGCCGCAGACATCGGGTCGAATCTCCGGATTCGGTTCCGCAGCGGGCTATTTCGGCACAGTCCTGCTGTTGTTGGTGGTCTACCTCGGCTTGGTCGCCGGTGGCGGTGACACCCGCGGGCTGCTGGGAATCCCCGCCGACGACGGCTGGCCGGTGCGGTCGGCGATGCTGCTGACGGCGGCCTGGTTCACGCTGTTCGCGCTGCCGCTGCTGCTGTCCCGTCGTACCGAGGCGGTTGTCGACGACACACCTCGCGTGGGCCTGCTCGGCGCGTACCGCAAACTCTGGGCAGAGTTGACCGACCAGTGGAAACGCGATCACAACATCGTCTACTACCTGATCGCTAGCGCGATCTTCCGCGACGGGTTGACCGGCGTCTTCACCTTCGGGGCGGTACTCGGCGTCACCGTGTACGGCATATCGCAGGCCGACGTCCTGCTGTTCGGCATCTGCGCGTGCATCGTCGCCGCCCTGGGGGCGGTACTGGGCGGACTGATCGACGATCGCGTCGGATCCAAACCGGTCATCGTCACGTCGCTGTCCGCGATGATCGTGGTGGCATCCACCCTGATAAGCCTCGACGGGCCCATCGCGTTCTGGATCTGCGGGCTGCTCCTGTGTCTGTTCATCGGGCCCACCCAGTCATCAGCGCGCACGCAGATGCTGCGCCTGACGACCGAGGGCAAGGAGGGCGTGTCGTTCGGCCTCTACACGACGACGGGTCGGGCGGCATCGCCGTTGGCGCCGTGGTTCTTCGCGATGGCCATCGCGATATTCGGGACGGACCGCGCCGGCATGGGCGGGCTGGTCGCCGTCCTGGCGCTCGGGTTGTTCGCGATGCTGCTGGTGCGAACGCCCAGATCAGCTGACCGGACTGCAGATAGTCAGGCCTGAGCCCGACCGCTCCTGAAGCGGCACGCCGTTGATCGAGATGGAGCAACCGATCTCGCGACCGACGTTGATGATGCTGACACTCGCCGACTGCTCGGCGGGCGCCGAGAGTTCCACCTGCTTGCTCCAGGGCAGCATGACGTTGAACTCGGTCTGGAACATGCCGCCGCTGTCGATGTAGGTGATGTTGATGGCGCGGCCGGTGCCGGTGACGTTGTAGACGACGGTCTCGGTCTCACCCGGTGTGGCGGACCCTCCCGGCGGGGTTGGGCCCGGAATCGGGAACGGCAGTGGCAGCCGGGGTGCGCTCGGTGTGAGCGTGGTCGTCGGGGGAGCCGTGGTGAAACTCGGCTCGGGAGGCGAGGTGGGGGGTGCGACGACCGTCTCCTGCTGCGATGTGTTGACGACGACCAGCGCGATGACGAGACCGATGACTATGACCACCGACAGCGCCGCCAGCGCCCACAACCACAGCCGCGTGGGGGGCCCCTCTGGCTCGGGGGGCTCGGGCGGTTGGCCAGCCGGGGGGTACTGCGCACCGAACTGCTCGGTCGGCGGCGGCTGATAGGTGTGGGGCGAGTACGGAGGCAGTTGCTGAGTCTGGTCGGGCGTCGGCGGAGCCTGATAGGACGGGCCGTACGACGCCTGGTTCGCGTAAGCGGGATCGGCGTAGCCCGGGTACTCGTAGGGCAGTTGCTGCGTCGGATCCGACTCGTCGCGTCGTGAATCCGTCATGACCACCTCATGGGCGCAAGGGTACCCGCGTGTCGAACGGGCGTGCAGAGACGCCGATCGGGGGTCAACCACCCGTCGGTTTGGGTTTAGCCGAATTTTCGCGTGGGTAAAACAAGATCACGCGCCGTTGGGGCGCAGAGAAATGGAGGCCAATCATGCGAGGACTTCTCGGCGTAATTGTGCTCGTCTGGTTGCTGATCGGTGTGGTCGCCGCCTATCAACGCGACTACTTCAAGACGGCGGAAAACAGTTGCGGCACAGCGGGGACCATCGCGCTCACCGTGGTGGCAGGCCCGCTCAATTATGCGGGCGTCAACCCCAAGGTGACGGATTGCAACGTTCCAGAGCCCAGCCAGTGACCGACCGGTCCTGAGCCTTACAGATTGATTACGAAGGGGATTTAACCATGATTGCCATTGGCGTGATTCTGCTCATTCTCGGCCTGATCTTCTCGGTGCCGATCCTGACCTACATCGGCGTCGTCGCCCTGGTTATCGGGGCGGTGTTCTGGATGCTCGGCGCTGCCGGGCACGCGGTGGGTGGCCGCAAGGTCTGGTATTAGCCGCGCGGAGCGGACATCATTGCCGCCACCGTCATTGCGCGCAGCACTGCGCGGGATGACGGTGGCGGTGTCTGTTTGACGCTGTGCGATACGGAGTTGATCAATCCGAAGCTGGCGTGCGCCATGAGCCGTGCGTCGTCCTCGCCGAGCGCGTCATCGAATCGGCGCAGGACGTCTACCCAGATCTCCACGTACTGACGCTGTGCGCGGCGAACCTGACGCTCGGCCGGAGCGGGCAGCTGTCCGAGGTCGCGGTCCTGGATCCTGATCAGATCGGACTCGCCGAGCGCGAAGTCGAGGTGGAAGTCGATGAGGCCGTGCAGCGTGGTCTCCGCGTCTTCGCCGCGCGCCACAACCTCGGTGGCACCTGCGAGCAGCCGGGTACTGATACCGACCAGGATCTCGACGAGCAGCGCCTCCTTGTTGGGGAAGTGGCGGTAGATCGCCGGTCCGCTGACACCTGCTGCGGCACCGATGTCCTCGAGCCGCACAGAGGTGAACCCGCGCTCGGCGACGAGGTGTTCGGCGGCCGCGATCAGCTGGCTGCGACGGTCGGATTTGGCTCTGCTGCGGGGTGTCTCGACCGTGCCGTGGTCGGCTGACCCGCTGGGCGTGTTCGACACGCGAATCTCCTGACCCGTGGTGGACATTTCAGTTAATCGTTACTAACATCCTACGAGTTAGTCTTCATTAACTCAACTGAATGGGTCCACGATGGCAACGCGGGCATCTCATCGCGAGCAACACCTGGAGCTGGTGGCGCAGTTGCGCACTAAGCTCTCGGCCGCCGCACTCGGCGGCCCCGAGCGCGCCCGGGAGCGTCACGTCAGCAGGGGCAAGCTCTTGCCGCGCGACCGCGTCGACGGACTGCTCGACCCCGGCTCGCCATTTCTGGAACTCGCGCCGCTGGCCGCCAACGGCATGTACGACGACGAGTGCCCGGGGGCGGGAATCATCGCCGGCATCGGCCGGGTGGCCGGGCGCGAGTGCATGGTGGTCGCCAACGATGCGACCGTCAAGGGCGGTACCTATTACCCGCTGACGGTCAAGAAGCATCTGCGCGCACAGGAGATCGCAGGCCAGAACCGGTTGCCCTGCGTCTACCTCGTTGACTCCGGCGGGGCGTTCCTGCCGCGTCAGGACGAGGTCTTCCCCGACCGCGACCACTTCGGCCGCATCTTCTTCAACCAGGCCAATCTCAGTGCCCGGGGCATACCGCAGATCGCGGCGGTGCTCGGATCCTGCACCGCCGGTGGCGCGTACGTGCCCGCCATGAGCGACGAGGCCGTCATCGTGCGGAACCAGGGCACCATCTTCCTGGGTGGGCCGCCACTGGTGAAGGCCGCCACCGGCGAGGTGGTGTCGGCCGAGGACCTGGGCGGCGGCGACCTGCACTCCAAGGTCTCGGGTGTCACCGACCATCTGGCGCATGACGATCGCGACGCGCTGCGGATCGTCCGCCGCATCGTCGGCACACTCGGGCCGCGCACCGCGACACCGTGGGATGTCGCGGAGACGGTGGATCCGATCGCCGATCAGACCGAGCTCTACGACGTCGTGCCCATCGACTCACGCGTGCCCTACGACGTGCACGAGGTGATCACGCGCATCGTCGATGGCGGCGAGTTCCAGGAGTTCAAGGCCGAGTACGGCACCACGCTGGTCACCGGATTCGCGCGCATTCACGGCCATCCGGTGGGCATCGTGGCCAACAACGGTGTGCTGTTCGGCGAGTCGGCGGTCAAGGGCGCGCACTTCATCGAGTTGTGCGACAAGCGCTCTGTGCCACTGCTGTTCCTGCAGAACATCGCCGGCTTCATGGTCGGCCGCGACTACGAGGCGGGCGGTATCGCCAAGCACGGTGCCAAGATGGTCACCGCCGTCGCCTGTGCCCGGGTGCCGAAGATGACCGTGGTGATCGGCGGCTCGTACGGGGCCGGCAACTACTCGATGTGTGGGCGCGCCTACTCGCCGCGGTTCCTGTGGATGTGGCCCAACGCGCGCATCTCGGTGATGGGCGGTGAACAGGCCGCGTCAGTGCTCGCGACGGTGCGCGGTGACATGACGCCCGAGCAGGAAGAGGCGTTCAAGGCGCCGATCCGCGATGAGTACGAGGCGCAGGGAAATCCGTACTACTCGACGGCCCGGCTGTGGGATGACGGTGTGATCGATCCAGCCGACACGAGAACCGTTGTCGGACTAGCCCTGTCGGTGGTGGCACAGGCTCCCTTGGAGCCGGTGTCCTACGGCGTGTTCAGGATGTGACAGTGATGACATTAACTTCGCAGACCGCCTTTGACACCGTCCTGGTCGCCAACCGCGGAGAGATCGCGGTCCGGGTCATCCGCACCCTGCGTGCCATGGGAATCCGCTCGGTGGCGGTTTTCAGTGACGCCGACGCCGGGGCCCGCCACGTCGCGGAGGCCGATGTGGCGGTGCGCCTCGGACCGGCACCGGCACGACAGAGCTACCTCGACATCTCCCTCGTGGTGGCCGCCGCGCGTCGAACCGGCGCGCAGGCTGTGCACCCCGGCTACGGATTCCTCTCGGAGAACGCCGAATTCGCCGCGGCCCTGAAGGCCGCGGGTATCACGTTCATCGGGCCGCCGGTGGGTGCCATTGAGACGATGGGCGACAAGATCGCCGCCAAGGCCGCCGTGTCAGCGTTCGATGTTCCTGTGGTTCCCGGTATCTCACGCCCCGGCCTCACCGATGACGATCTGATCGGCGGTGCGGCAGAGGTTGGCTTCCCGGTGCTGGTGAAGCCGTCCGCCGGTGGCGGTGGCAAGGGCATGCGCGTGGTGCACCAGGCCTCCGAACTGCCGGCCGCACTCGTCAGTGCGCGTCGCGAGGCGGCCTCCGCCTTCGGTGACGACACCCTGTTCCTCGAGCGGTTCGTGTTGAACCCCAGGCACATCGAGGTTCAGGTCCTCGCCGACGGCCACGGCAACGTCATCCACCTCGGGGAGCGCGAGTGCAGCCTGCAGCGTCGCCACCAGAAGGTCATCGAGGAGGCACCCTCGCCGCTGCTGGACCCCGAGACGCGGGCCCGCATCGGTGCGGCCGCATGCGCCACCGCCCGTAGCGTCGACTACACCGGCGCAGGCACCGTGGAGTTCATCGTGTCCGCCGACCAGCCCGACGAGTTCTTCTTCATGGAGATGAACACGCGCCTGCAGGTCGAACATCCGGTGACCGAGATGGTGACCGGCGTGGACCTCGTCGAACAACAGGTTCACATCGCGGCGGGTCACGTGCTGGCGATCAGCCAGGACGACGTCGTGATGACCGGGCACGCCATCGAGGCGCGGGTGTACGCCGAAGACCCCGCCCACGACTTCCTGCCGACTGGCGGTGACGTCATCGATGTCGTCGAACCCTCCGGCGCCGGCGTGCGTGTGGACTCCGGCATCTACCCGGGCACCGTCGTCGGCAGCGACTACGACCCGATGCTGGCCAAGGTCATCGCCCACGCCGCCGACCGGCCCGCGGCGCTGCGTGCGCTGGACCGCGCCCTGGCCGACACGGCGGTCCTCGGCGTGACCACCAACATCGACTTCCTGCGGTTCCTGCTGGTCGACCCGGATGTGATCGCGGGACGGCTGGACACCGGGCTGCTGGACCGTCGCACGCCCGACTACGTCGGTGTTCACGCCAGCGATGACGAACTGATCGCCGCCGCCGCCGACAGGTGGCTGCGCCGCTGGACAACCCGCGGCGATGACCTGTGGGACGTGCCCACCGGTTGGCGGATGGGCGATCCCGCACCCACCACAGCGCGATTGCGCTCAGGTGACCGCACCGATCACGTCCACATCACCGGTGTCCCCACCGATGCGAGCGCGCGGGTCGAGGACGGCGAGGGCCGTTCGCTGACAGCCACGCTCGACGGGCGCACACTGGTGGTGACCCTGGACGGTCTGCGTACCGAGTACGTGGTCGCCGAGTCCGGTGATCGGGTCTGGCTGTCGGGTGAGCGCAACGTCGCCGTCGAGGAACTGCGCGAGGCCCCGGTGCGCCCCGACGACGAGCACAGCGGCGACGCCGAACTCGTCAGCCCCATGCCGGGTTCGGTGGTCGCGGCCGGAGTCGAGGACGGGGCGACCGTCACCGCCGGCACCGTCGTGGTCACCGTCGAGGCCATGAAGATGGAACACGCGCTGTCATCGCCCGTCGATGGCGTCGTCGAACTACACGTCGCCGTCGGCGACCAGGTCAAGGTGGGCCAGGTCCTGGCCCGGATCATCGCAGAGGAGACCACGTCATGACCGAATTCCTTTCCACAGGATCGCTGCCCGACCACTACGACCAACTCGCAAAGACCGTCCGCGACTTCGCCCAGTCGGTCGTCGCGCCGGTGGCCGCCAAGCACGACCGTGAGCACTCGTTCCCGTACGCCGTTGTCGAGGGCATGGCCGACATGGGTCTGTTCGGGTTGCCGTTCCCCGAGGAGTACGGCGGTATGGGCGGCGACTACTTCGCGCTGTGTCTGGCGTTGGAGGAGCTCGGCAAAGTCGACCAGAGCGTGGCCATCACGCTGGAGGCCGGTGTGTCACTGGGCGCGATGCCGGTGTACCGCTTCGGAAACGACGAGCAGAAGCAGGAGTGGCTGCCGCTGTTGGCCAGCGGTAAGGCACTCGGCGCGTTCGGTCTGACGGAGGCGGGCGGCGGCACCGACGCGGGAGCCACGAAGACCACCGCCAAGCTCGACGACGGACACTGGATCATCAACGGCACCAAGCAGTTCATCACCAACTCCGGCACCGACATCACCAAGCTGGTCACGGTCACCGCCGTCACCGGTGAGTCCGGTGGCAAGAAGGAGATCTCCTCGATTCTGGTGCCGGTGCCCACCGAGGGTTTCACCGCAGAACCGGCCTACGACAAGGTGGGTTGGAACGCATCGGACACCCACCCGCTGTCCTTCGACGACGTGCGGGTGCCCCAGGAGAACCTGCTGGGCGAGCGCGGCCGCGGTTACGCCAACTTCCTGCGCATCCTCGACGAGGGGCGCATCGCGATCGCTGCGCTGTCGGTCGGTGCCGCGCAGGGCTGTGTCGACGAGTGCATCAAGTACGCCAAGGAGCGGCAGGCCTTCGGTGCCGCCATCGGCACCTATCAGGCCATCGCCTTCAAGATCGCGCGGATGGAGGCCCGTGCTCACGCCGCACGTGCCGCCTACTACGACGCCGCGGCGCTCATGCTGTCCGGCAAGCCATTCAAGAAGGCGGCCGCAGTGGCCAAGCTGGTCGCCAGCGAGGCCGCCATGGACAACTCCCGGGACGCCACCCAGGTGTTCGGCGGCTACGGTTTCATGAACGAGTACCCGGTGGCACGCCACTACCGAGACAGCAAGATCCTCGAAATCGGGGAGGGCACCACGGAGGTCCAGTTAATGCTGATCGCACGCGAGGCCGGCCTGTGACCGACGCCGAGGGGACCGCGAAGAAGGTCATCGTCCAGCGGGGCCTGTGGTTCGAGGAGTTCGAGACCGGGGTGCTGTATCAGCACCGCCCGGGTCGGACCATCACCGAAGCCGACAACGTGCTGTTCACCACGCTCACCATGAACACTCAGGCGCTGCATCTCGACGCCGCGTTCTCCGATGCGCAGCCGCCGTTCAACCAACGCCTGGTGAACTCGATGTTCACGTTGTCCACGCTGGTCGGACTGTCGGTGACGCAGCTGACCCAGGGCACCATCGTCGGCAACCTCGGTTTCAGCGATGTCGCGTTCCCGAAGCCCCTGTTCCACGGCGACACGATGTACGCCGAGACCGAGGTGACCGACAAGCGCGAGTCGAAGAGCCGGCCGGGGGAGGGCATCGTCACGTTCTCTCACGTCGCGCGCAACCAGCACGGTGACGTGGTGGCGACCGCATCGCGAAAGACCATGGTGCGCAAGCGCCCCGCCGAGGAAGCCGGAGACGCCTGATGGCATTGACGCACACGGGGCCCGGCTGGTTGTTCTGCCCCGCCGACCGGCCGGAACGCTTCGCGAAGGCGGCGGCCGCGGCCGACGTGGTGATCCTCGACCTCGAAGACGGCGTCGCCGCCAAGGATCGCGAGGCCGCCCGTGCCGCGCTGATCGACACACCGCTCGATCCTGCTCGCACCGTTGTGCGGGTCAACCCGGCGACCACGCCCGATCACGCGCTCGACGTCAAGGCGCTGACTCGCACCGACTACACCACGGTGATGTTGGCGAAGACCGAGTCCGCGGACCAGGTGCGCTCGCTGGCGCCACTGGACGTCGTCGTCCTGGTCGAGACTCCGCTGGGCGCACTGGCCGTCACCGACACCGCGCGTGTCGACAACGCGTACGCGGTGATGTGGGGTGCCGAGGATCTGTTCGCCTCCACCGGTGGCACGGCCAATCGCTGGCCCGACGGCAGCTACCGCGATGTCGCCAAGCACGTCCGCTCGCAGAGTCTGCTGGCCGCCAAGGCCTTTGGGAAGATGGCGCTGGACTCGGTGTACGTCAACATCAAGGACCTCGACGGACTGCGCGCCGAGACCGATGACGCGGTGGCGGTCGGATTCGACGCCAAGGTGGCCATTCACCCCACCCAGGTCGCCGTGATCAGGGCCGGGTACGCCCCGTCCGATGAGGAGATCGAGTGGGCGCGCGCCGTTCTGGAGAAGGCGCGCGCCGAGCGTGGCGTGTTCCAGCACGACGGCCAGATGGTCGATATGCCGGTGCTGCGGCGCGCTGAGCGCATCGTCGCGCTCGCGCCGGCGAACTGACCGGCGCCGCTACTTGCGCTTCGCCGCCGCCAAACGTGCTGCGAACTCAGGGGATTCGATAGAGATAGCCTGCGGGCCGATCTCGACGTCCACGGCGGTGCGGTGCTGATCGACGTCGACCGTGCCCGGATTGGCCGTCGCGCGCATCGATGCCTTGGTGGCCAGGACCACCTCGCGAGGCGCTGAGGCGGGACCGGCGGCGAGTTCCTTGGCTGCCGCGACCGGATCGTCGGAAACCTGCAGCGCCAGGCCGTACCGGACCGCCGCGTCGGCGTCGAAACGCATGCCGAACAGCAGCGACGCCCGTGCGACCTGCGGGCCGACGGCGCGCTGCAGCATCCACGTCGCGCCACCGCCGGGGTGGATGCCGAGCTTCTGGAACCGCGGGTCGAACAGGGCGGCCGGGCCCGCGATGCGGACATCGGCGGCCAGCGCCAGGTTCAGGCCGGCGCCCACGGCGGGGCCGTTCACCGCGGCGATCGTCGGCAGCGAGCAGTCCGCCAGGGCGAGGAATCCGTCGTAGATGACACGCAGGCCGTCCTCGGTGGCGGAGCCGAGCGCGCTCAGGTCGGCACCCGCGCAGAAGGCCTTACCCGCGCCGGTGACGATGAGGGCGTGGACGTCGGGGTCGTCCTCCACGGATTCGACCGCGTTTCGCAGGGCGGCGGAGATCTCCGAAGTGACGGCGTTTCGGCGGTCGGGATCGTTGATCGTGATGAGGGCGACGCGGTCCTCGACCTGCGTCAATACGAGATCAGACACCATCTCAGCCTAGCGGTGCATCACGAGGGAGCAGTATGGCGGCATGGACATCTCCTCGTGCACAGCTCTTGTCACCGGCGCCAATCGCGGGCTCGGTCGGCACTTCGCGTCTGAACTCCTGCGCCGAGGCGCTCGGGTGTACGCCGGCGCGCGCGACCCCGCCTCGGTCGACGTGGACGGCGCCATCCCCGTGGCGATCGACCTGGCGGATCCGGCATCGGTGACCGCGGCGGCCGAGGCCGCCGGGGATGTCACGCTTCTGGTGAACAACGCTGGCATCTCGCTCGGTACCGACTTCCTGACCGCCGATCTCGACGACGTGCGAAAGGAGATGGACACCAACTACTTCGGCACCCTGTCGGTGGTGCGCGCATTCGTGCCCGTCATCGAGCGCAATGGCGGGGGCGGCATGCTGAACGTGTTGTCGGTGCTGTCGTGGCTGAGCATTCCCGACAGCGGCGGGTACTGCGCGTCGAAGTCCGCGGCCTGGTCGATGACCAATGCGCTGCGGGTCCAGCTCGCCGGCCGGGGGATCACGGTGACGGGACTGCACGTCGGCCTGATGGACACCGACATGACCGCCGGCATGGACGGACAGAAGAGCGATCCCGCTGATGTCGCCGCGCTGGGGATCGACGCCGTCGCGGCCGGCGCCCACGAGGTCCTGGCCGATGACGTGAGTAGGCACGTGCAGGCGGGCCTCGCCGCGGGGGTGCCCGGCGTGTACCCGCAGTTCGCCTAGTGATGGCGGGGTAGCTCGCCGACCATCAGTACATCTATTTCTGAATACAGAAAATGATGTACTGTTGTGCCATGCAGACCCTGCAGCACACTGATGCCCTGGCGAGGTTCGGTCACGCGCTGTCCGATTCGACGCGCACGCAGATCTTGTTGAACCTGCGAAAGGGCGGGCGGTACCCCTCGGAACTGGCCGACGACATCGGCGTCTCGCGCCAGATCCTGTCCAACCACCTCGCCTGCCTGCGGGGGTGCGGTCTCGTCGTCGCGGTGCCCGAGGGTCGTCGCGCGCGGTATGAGCTCGCCGATCCGCGCATCGGGCACGCACTCGATGACCTGCTCGGCCTGGTGCTCGCCGTCGATCCGAGCTGCTGCGCCGAGAGCGGCTGCACCTGCTGATGGCCGCGGAACTCGGAATGCCCGGCCTGAGTTCGGGGCCGACCGCGGAACGTCGGCGGCTGCTGTCCCGCCGGATTCGGCTCTTCGTGGCGGCGACCATCACGTACAACGTCATTGAGGCCGTCATCGCACTGACCGAGGGTGCGCGGGTGTCCTCGACCGCGCTGATCGGTTTCGGTCTGGACTCCGTCATCGAGGTGTCGTCCGCGGCCGCGGTGGCGTGGCAGTTCGCCGGCAAGGACCCCGAGTCTCGCGAGAGGGTCGCGCTGCGAATCATTGCGTTCTCGTTCTTCGGGCTCGCCGCCTATGTCACCGTCGACGCCATCAGATCCCTGCTGGGCGTGGGCGAAGCTCGGCACTCGGCGGTCGGGATCGCCTTGGCCGCAGTGAGTTTGGCGATCATGCCCGTTCTGTCGTGGGCGCAGCGACGCGCCGGGCGCGAACTCGGGTCGCTGTCCGCCGTCGCCGACTCCAAGCAGACCCTGCTGTGCACCTATCTGTCGGCGGTCCTGCTGGCCGGGCTGCTGCTCAACAGTCTGTTCGGCTGGTCCTGGGCCGATCCGATCGCCGCGCTGGTCATCGCCGTCATCGCGGTGAAGGAGGGCATCAACGCCTGGCGGGGCGAGACCTGCTGTGCGACAACCTGTGAGTGATTGACCTACGGCACCTGGGGTTTGATCTCCTCGATGATCCACTGCGCGTAGTCCAGGTATTCGTCGACGGTCCGGACTGGCGGCAGGGGGACAGCGCTCACGGTGACTCCCTGCTCGGCCAGCCAGCCGAGGCGGTGCACGATCTCCTGTTCCGACATCCCCGGGCGAACGTCAGGATGGTCGACGACCTCATGCCCCTCGCCGACCATGGGTGTCGAGATACCGTGCATCACGTCGAACGGTCGGCCGTCGTAGGTGGGCTGGGACTTGATGAAATCGATGCGGTCGGCGATCTTCTCCGGCGGAGTCAGGAATGCCCACCAGCCGGAGGCGAATCGCGCAGCGCGTTTGAGCACGACGTCGGCGTCGCCACCGACCCAGATCGGGACGTGCGGTTTCTGAGCGGGTTTGGGGGCGAAGGCGACGTCGTCGAACGACACGTACTTGCCTTGGAACGACGGTGAGTCGCTGACCCACAGTTCGATCATCGCGGCCAGGTACTCGTCGGCCATCTTGCCCCGCTCCCGGAACGGCACGCCGAGCAGTTCGAACTCGCGCTCGAGCCAGCCGACGCCGACGGTCACTATCATCCGTCCGCTGCTCATCCAGTCCGCGGTGGCCAGTGCCTTGGCGAGCATGATCGGATTATGCAGGGGCAGAACGGTGACGCAGGAGTTGACGCGGATCCGTGACGTCGCGCCCGCGATGTAGGCCTGGGCGGCTGTGGAGTGCATGTAGTGCGCACCGGACAGCTCGACATGCGAGTTCGGTATCAGGAAGTGCTCGGGGACCGCGATCATGTCGTAGCCCCACTCGTCGGCGCACTTGATCATCCGCGTCTGATCGGCGCCTGTGACGGCCAGTTCCCACGGCTGCATCATCGCCTTGAGTTCCAGCATGTGGGGGAGGTTGAACGTCAGTTGCACTGTGTATCGCGCCTCTGAATATCGTAGTCAGTCAGTCTCATTCGGGCAGTCCGATGGTCTTGATGGCGAGGTACTCCGTGTAGCCGAGGTCGCCGTTGCGATAGCCGAGACCACTCTGCTTGGTGCCGCCGAACGGGCTGCCGATGCCGAAGTGGGACTTTCCGTTGATGGTGACGTTGCCGGTGCGCATCCGCGACGCGACCGCCAGCGCCCGATCCACGTCGGTGCTGGAGACCTCACCGGACAGACCGTAGATGGTGTTGTTGGCGATCGCGATCGCCTCGTCGTCGGTGTCATACGGCGTGACGGTCAGCACCGGCCCGAAGATCTCCTCCTGGGCGACCTGGCTGTCGGGGTCGACGTCGGCGAGCAGCGTGGGCTGGGTGTAGTAGCCGACGGGAAGGTTCTCCGGAATGCCGCCACCGGTGATGAGGCGCGCGCCAGAGTCGATGCCACTCTTGATCAGGCCGAGCACCTTCTGGCGTTGGGCGTCGCTGATCTGTGGCCCCTGCATGATGCCGGGCGTCCACGGATCGCCGACGGGGAAGTTCTCCATCGACGCCTTCAGGATCGCCAGACCCTCGGCATAGCGGCTGCGCGGCAGCAGAATACGGCTGGGCAGGATGCAGCTCTGGCCGGACATGACGCACGCCATCATCGCGGCGAGCGGCAGCGCGGAGTTGAAGTCGGCGTCGTCGAGCACGATGTGTGCGGACTTCCCGCCGAGTTCCAGCAGCGTCTTCTTCACGGTCGGGGCGCCGGCGGCCAGGATGGCGCGCCCGGTCGCGGTGGAGCCGGTGAAGGTGATCATGTCCACCCGCGGGTCCGCCGAGAGGGCGGCGCCGACCTCGTTGGCGTTGGACACCACGACGTTGAACACGCCGGCCGGGATGTCGGTCTCCTCGGCCACGATTCGGCCGTACTCGCTTCCGGACCACGGGGTGAGCTGGGCGGGCTTGAGTACCACGGTGTTTCCGGCCATCAGGGCGGGGATGGTCTCGGCGATGTTCAGGTAGAACGGCACGTTCCACGGGGTGATGGCGCCGACGACGCCGACCGGTTCGTAGTGCAGCCTGCGACGGGCCGGGCCCATCTGAGTGGGGTGAACTCCGGTGTCGACCACATAGTCGAACTTCCTGCCGTGCTCGGCCCAGTGCGTGACCTCCTCGATGGGGCTCTCGATCTGGGAACCCGACACCGTGAGCGGACAGCCGACCTCGGTGACCAGGACGCGGCGCAGCCGCTCCTTGTTACGGTCCAGGGCGTCGTGCAACTGCGTCAGGCAGTGATGGCGGAACTCGACGTCGCGGGCCCAGTCGGTGGTGTCGAATGCTCGCCGCGCTGCGCCGACCGCGCGTTCCATGTCGGCGACGGTGCCGTCGGTCGCCTGACCGGCGATCTGCTCGGTGGCGGGGTGGATGACGTCGAACGTCGCGCCGCCGGCGGTGGTGACCAGGTCACCGTCGATGAGCATGCGCGGCTCGCCGGCCAATACGCCGGTGTCACTGTCTACAACAGTCATCCCAGTTGCTCCCGTTCGATTCGATCATCGTGTGGTCGAGACTCTACATATATAGAGAGAATGAGTGGAGCGTTTTCGGAGAATCGGATTTACGTTGGGTGCGAGTCTCGGGACTAGCGAGGCGCCGGGTGGTACTCGGAGGCGACGATGCCCGAGACGACGCCGGACATGATGTCGTCGAGGTGCTCTGCGGATGTGATCGTGCGGCTGCCGGTGGTGAACGAGAGCATGACGCCGCTGATGAACGTCATGAGGACGTAGGCCTGTTCGTCGGTGACGGTGGCGTCCGGGTCGGAACCCGCCGGGCGGTGCAGGCGTACCGCGTCGCGAATCAGGTCGAGGTAGCGGTCGCTGTAGCGCGAAAGGATCGTGGCGAGTGCCGGGTCGCGGTTGGCCTGCAGGACCAACTCGAACCGCACCTTGGTCCTGTGTAGGGATGCGCCGGTTCGTGAGCGCATCACCAACTTCGCCAAGCCGGAGGGCTGCGCGTTGACGGCACCCGCTGTCGTTCGGGTGCGGCCCGGATCGGATGTGGCGGCGCTCAGATCGGCGAGATCGAGTTCGGTGACCCGCTCGGCGACCGCGTGGACCAGTGCCGTTCGCGTCCGAAAGTAGAAGGATGCCGTGCCGTCGGGAACGCCGAGTTTGCGGTCAAGCTTCAGGTGGCTCAAGCCCTTGGACCCGTCCTCGGCCAACAGGTCGATGGCCGCGTCGCAGAGTTCGCGGCGGCGTGCGTCGGGGTCGGGTTTTCTACGCATCTTGTGCGGGCAGTGTAGTCAGCGGGCCTGGGCTCACGCGTTCTCCTCATGCATTTGGGAGGAATTCTCGGGCCCATTTCGGTGTGGGCTCGCTGCGGCGTCTGTTATCGTCACGCCAGACTCTACTTTAGTAGAGTCAGGATTTCCCTGAAATCCCTTGCGCCACAGTCGGAGGTAGATGTTGAGCGCCGAGATCGATCTCAGTGGACGGCGGGTTGTCATCACAGGCGGTGGCCAGGGTGTCGGGCGAGGTCTGGCGCTCGCCTTTGGCGCGGCGGGGGCCGAGGTACTCGTCAACGACCTTCGCGCCGAGCGCTCGCGGGCGGTGGTCGACGAGATCAGTGCTCGTGGCGGCGCGGCGGTGTCGGTGCCGTTCGACGTCACCGACTACGGCAGCGTCACGGAGGCGCTGACCGCATCGGAGCCGGTCGACATCCTGATCAACAACGCGGGAAACGCCGGTGCCGAGGGATTCGCCGGTCGGGGCCGATTCGCCGAAACCGAACCCGCGGACTGGGAGTCGTTCCTGCGGGTGAATCTCTACGGTGTTCTGCACTGCACGCGCGCCGTGCTGCCGGGGATGGTCTTCAATGAGTGGGGTCGGATTCTCACGATCGTCTCCGATGCCGGACGCACCGGGGATCCCGGGGGCGCCGTCTACGGGGCGTCGAAGGCGGGGGCTGCCGGGCTGACGCGCTCGGTGGCCCTGGAGAACGGGCGCTTCGGCATCACGGCCAACAACATCTCGCTGGGTACCATGCGCACACCGCTGACCGAGCCGCTGTGGGCCGAGCAGGCGGATTCGCCTCAGGCCAAGGCGATCCTGGCGAACTACGCAATCCGTCGCCCGGGTGTGCCCGATGACCTCACTTACCTCGCCGTGATGCTCGCGAGCGATCACGGCTCATGGATCACGGGTCAGACGATCTGCGTCAACGGCGGGTACTCGCTGACGCTCTAGCTCGCGCACCCGCGCTGCGGTCAGGTCAGGTGATCGAATTCACCACTCACCCAACGGATATGTCGCCGCGCCGCGTTTCGCACAACGTCGTGGGCATCGCGCTCGATGGCGTCGCCGCCGAGCGTGTATAGGCGGTCGAAGTCAACGGCCTCCAAGTCATCGACCAACCGCTGCACGGTGCCCGCGGACATCGGCACGTGCCGCGGGTAGTTGCGCTGGAACGACAACCAGCCGGGATCGAGGCTGCCGCTGACGGTGTCCCCGGCGAGCAGGCTCCCGTCGGGTGTGAGCGCGACGGCGCTCGACGGCATGTGACCGCCCAGCCGGATGACCCGGAGGCCGGGCAGCGGCTGGACCTCCCCGTCCCAGAACGCGACGACGGCATCGGGACGCGGAAGCCATTGTCTGGCAGCTGTGTTGACCAATACCGGCACCTGCCCGAACGCGTGGCTCCAGCTGACCTGGGCGGCGAACATGTGCGGGTGACTTGTGGCGATGACGCTCACCCCGCCGAGGCCGCGCACCAGGCTCTCGACCTCATCGTCGAGGTAGGCGGGCGGATCCCACAACAGATTGCCGTCCGCGGTGCACACCAGAAACGACCACTGGCCGATACCCAGACGCGGCAGCCGCCGAAAACTGTGCACACCCCGGCCGTGGTCGCGGTGCTCGGTGCTGTGTGGCTGCGCCGCCAACTCATCGAGGGTCAGCCATTGGCGGGTGTGTGGGCCGAGGTCGCCGAGTTCTTCATCGGACACCGGCCCCACATCGAAAACGCAGCCGTCCAGGGGCGGCGCTTCGGCCGAATCAGGGTGTTCCAACCCGCAGCCGTCGCATATCCATGTCGTCATGCCGCCGAGGCTATGACCTGAATCTAGGTTGAGGTCAAGCGCTCCGGCCGGAACCGACTACCAATTGCTTGGCGCGTAGTCCTTCAGGAAGCAGCCGTGCAGATCCTCGCCCTGCTCACCGCGCACGATCGGGTCGTACACGCGGGCGGCGCCGTCGACGAGGTCGAGTGGGGCGTGGAAGCCCTCCTCGGCCAGCCGCAGCTTGGTCGGGTGTGGACGCTCGTCGGTGATCCAGCCGGTGTCGACGGCGGTCATCAGGATGGCGTCGCGCTCGAGCATCTCCGCTGAGCTGGTGCGCGTGAGCATGTTCAGCGCGGCCTTGGCCATGTTGGTGTGCGGATGTCCCGGCCCCTTGTAACCCCGGCTGAACTGGCCCTCCATCGCCGACACGTTCACCACGTACTTGCGTCGCGCCGACGCCGCGGCCATCGCCGGGCGAAGGCGGCTCACCAGGATGAAGGGCGCGGTCTGGTTGCAGAGCTGCACCTCGAGCAGCTCCATCGCGTCGACCTCGTGCACCCGCTGTGTCCAACTGTTGACCGAGGCGGTGTCGGGCAGCAGGCCACCCGCGTCGATGGCCGTGCCGGCGGCGATGCGCTCCGGCGAGGCGCTGCGGGCGGTGAGGGCGAGCTCCATGATGGCGTGTGGTGTCTGATGCTCCGCGAGACTTCCCGCGAGCGCCGCCGGGTGTGCGTCGCTGACCCGGTCGAAGGTGACCACATCGACCTGTGCCAGTTCGGGCGGCGGGGTGCGCTCGGCCTCGATCAGTGCGGCGTAGGAGCCCGGGGCACGCCGCACCGTCTGGGCCGCGTTGTTGATCAGGATGTCCAGGGGGCCCTGTGCGGCCACCGTGTCAGCGAGCGCGACGACCTGAGCCGGATCGCGCAGATCGATGCCCACGACGCGCAGCCGGTGCAGCCAGTCGGCGCTGTCTTCCATGGCGGCGAAGCGACGCACGGCGTCGTTGGGAAAGCGCGTGGTGATCGTGGTGTGGGCACCGTCGCGGAGCAGCCGCAGCGCGATGTACATGCCGATCTTGGCGCGCCCGCCGGTGAGCAGCGCCGTGCGGCCGGTGAGGTCGGTGCGGGCGTCGCGCTTGGCTCGGTTGAACGCGGCGCACGGCGGGCAGAGCTGGTGATAGAACGCGTCGACCACGGTGTAGCGGTTCTTGCACGTGTAGCAGGCCCGCGAGCGCTGCAGCGTGCCCGCGCTGGCCCCGACCGCGGTGGACACCAACGGCAGGCCCTGGGTCTCGTCGTCGATGCGCCCGGGTGCCCCGGTGGCCGTGGCCGCGGTGACGGCGTCATCGGCGGCGGTCACCGCATCCCGCTTGGCGTGGCGTCGGGCCAGCTTGACCGACTTCCACAGCGATGCGGTGGCCCGGCGCACCGCCACCGCATCAGGGTGCTCGGGGGGTAGTGCCTCGATCTCGGACAGCACTTTCAGACAGGTGCTGAGCTGCTGCGGATCGATCTCGGTCACCGCTAAAGGGTACGGGGAGACCCGGCAGTGAATCGAATCTGCGACCTTCGGCGGCCACCGGATTGCCCTCCAGCCGGCTCCACATCAGGCAGCGTCGTGGAAGACCAAGCCCAGGGCGAATCGGGTACCGGATCGGATCACGGAGACGCCGTGCCGCATCGGAGCCGCCGACCACCCGCGGCGGGAGGGGACGGGACGATCACGGGTGGTGAACACCAGACCGTGCCCGTGCGGGATGAGGGTGGCGGTGCCGCGGGACTGCGCGCGGGGGCGTTGTTCGTAGAGCAGGAACTCTCCGCCGGTGTGGTCGATACCCGGCTGGTTCAGGTTGATCACCACCTGTAGCGGAAACACCAACTCGCCGTACAGATCCCGGTGCAGAGCGTTCCAGTCGCCCGCTCGGTACTTGAGCAGGATCGGGGTGGGTTTGGTCTGCCCTGCCGCATGACACTGCTGCAGCCACTCCTCGAGGCTGTCGGGCCAGGGCACGTCACGGCCGAGTTTGGTCCACCAGTCGCGCGCGATCGGCAGCAGCTTGGGGTAGAGCGCCGCCTTGAGTTCGGCGATGGCGTCGGGGAACGGCTCGGTGAAGTAGCGGTACTCGCCCTCACCGAAGCGATACCGACCCATGTGCACCGTTGAGCGGAACCGGTCGTCGTCGGGGTAGAGCGACGCGATCTCGGCGGCCTCGTCGGCCGAGAGCAGCGGCCCGGTCAACGCGCAGCCGATGGCGTCGAGATCGGCGTGAACGCCGGTCCAGTCGACGGCCTCGACGCGGTCCCGCCACGGGCTCATGCCGCGGCCTCCAGGGTGAGCAGCGTGCGTTTGGCCTCCACACCGCCGAGGTAGCCGCCCATCGTGCCGTCACTGCGCACCACCCGATGGCACGGCACCACGACGGGTAGCGGGTTGGTGGCACACGCGGTGCCGACGGCGCGCACGGCCTTCGGGTTACCGGCCAGTGCGGCCACGGTCGCATAGCTGGCGGTCAGGCCGTAGCCGATGTCGGGCAGGTGGTGCAGCACGGTGGCGCGGAACCCGGCCGACAGCCGCCAGTCCAGGGGCACGTCGAAAGCCCTGCGATGTCCGGCGAAGTACTCGTCGAGTTGACGGGCGACGGCGTCGAGGCGGGCCGGGACGAGCAGGATCCGGTGGCTGACCTTGTCGGCCAGTGTCTGCAGGACTCGGTCGTGGTCCTCGCTGGCGTATGCGACGCGGACAAGTCCGCGCTCGGTCGCGGCGAGCAGCAGTCCTCCGACGGGGGTGTCGACGAGTCGGTAGGCGACGTCCAGGATGCCGTCGCGCTGCGCGGCGGCGGCGAGGCGGGCATGCAGCTCGCTGAGTTTGTCGGGGGTGGGGTTGGTGCTCCGCGCCATGTCACGGATGAGGTCGTCGTTGTCGGTCATGGGGTCACTCCTTCCCTGGAGTAGGTGCGTCGAAGTGCGGCGATGCCGTCGGCGGCGGCGCGTCTGGCGGCGGTGGCGGTGCCGCCGAGGATCGCGGCGACCTCGGTGTAAGGCAGGCCGGCCAGGTAGTGGTAGGCCACGGCGTGCCGCTGCTTGTTGGGCAGAGCGGCGAGGGCGTCGGCGAGGTCGTCGTCGCGTTCGGGGCGCTGGGTGCCGGGTGTCTCGGGCAGGGTGTCGGTCGGGATTGCGGCGCGGGTTCGGGTGCGGGTGACGTCGATGGCCTTGCGGTGCGCGATGGTGACCAGCCAGGCCTCGACGTTGGCGTCGGCGGGAAGCTGCGGGTACGCCCTCATCGCGGACAGGAAGGTCTCCGACCACGCATCGTCGGCATCGACCGGCCCGAGGACGGCACGGCACACCCGCAGCACTGTCGGTCCGTGATCGGAGACCACCTTCTCGAAGGGCTGTTGGACTGTCACACGCTGTAGACGCTCCGAGGCCGGATTGTGTGAGGTCCGCTCGTCACCCGGCGTTGCCATCCTGGTCGCCCGGGGTGTCGGCGGGGCCGGGCGCGGCGCGGCTCTCCGAGGTGTCGGCGTCTCCGCCAGACGCCACCTCGAGTGCCATGCTTCGGGACCGCAACCGGCCCGTACCCGTGGGCGGCTGCTCGGTTGCCGGCCGCAATTTCGTGACGCGGCCGACAGCGCGCCGGAGCCCGGGTGGACCCTCGATCCGGAAGAACGTGCCCACCCGTCCCGAGCCATATCGCAGAGGTGAGCCGAGGAGTTCGCCCATCACCACCCCGGCGCCGATGGCGAGCGCTATTGCGGCCGCTGACAACATCTGAGCGAGACCACGGTCGAAGTCCTCGTCGACAGCGAACGCGAACACCCCCCGGAAGACCGCAAGCCCCGGCAGCAACGGTGTGATCCCGGCCGTCACGATGACAAGGGCCGGTGCCTGCCTGCGGATCGAGATCATGGTGGCGAAGAGGCCGACGGCGATGGCCGCGACCCCGGTGGCGATGACCGGGCTGAATCCGGCTGCGCCGAGGCCGATGAACACCAGTGCGGCGATCGCGGCCGCGAGTCCTGCGGAGGCCATCGAGCGCAACGGGGCGTAGCTGGCGAGGGTCAGGCACACACCGGCCAGCGCAGCGCCCAGTGTGGCGACGATGATCGGCAGCGGCATGTGGGGCGTGATGTAGGTCTGGCTCACGTCGACGTGCAGTTCGATCTCGATACCCGCCACGGTCACGATCTGGAGGGTGGCGAGGATGCCGACGACGATCCCCGCGGTCAGAAACACCGCGTCGCCCAGCCGGGCAAGAGCGGTGATCATGTACCCGGTCAGCGCATCCTGCATCGAACCGACCAGCGTCAACCCCGCCAGCAGCACCACGATTCCGGTGGCCACGAGGGTGGTCAGGCCCTGCCCGGCGAAGCGGTACATCGCCACAGCGACGAGGGTCGCGATACCGGCACCGACAGCCTGCTGGAAGAAGAACGGGGTGCCGATCCGGTTCAGAAGTCGGCCCAGACGGTCGATGACCGCGGAGGTCACCGCGGCCACGATGCAGGTGAGCCATGTGCCGCCGATCAGCATGGCGATACCCAGGGCGAAGCCCGCCCAGGCCGCGGTCGCCAGCCAGCGAGGGTAGGGGTGCGGCCGTTCCGTGAGCACGTCCATCGCCTCGTGCGCCTGGTTCACCGACACACCGCCCGAGGTGATTCGTTGGATCAAGCGGTCGAGTTCGGCCAGTCGGGTGTAGTCGGTGGACCGGGTGCGCACGGATTGCATGATGGTGACGGGCGGTCGGTCTGCGGTCGGCGGTGCGGACACGATGATGGTGGTGAACGTGATGTCGACGACGCAGTCGATGAGTTCGTACGCCTGAGCGACGTCGTGCGCGGTTGCGACGACATCTGCGGTACCCGAACCGGATGACAGCATCACCTCGGCGAGACGGATGGTGAGGTCGAGCACCTTGCGGGCGTGCAGGTCGCTGACGCCGGCCGACGTGCGGCGCCGTTGACCGGCACCGGTGGCCGGATCCCGGCGACCGCCGCTGAGCGCCATCCGCAGCCCCCGGCGCAGCCGATCGGTGCCGCCTGATCCATCGTGGTCCATCGCTGCAAACGATACTGATCCGGCGCTGCAATCTGGCCGCGCCCCGCCTGACGTCGACGTGGGTCGCGTCACCCGGCTTCGTCGGCGCGCCCGGGTGATCGGGGTGGTTCACATTTGTGACGGTGCACGTCGAGTGTGGCTTCGCGTCGAACCCGTTGAGCCAGTTGATCTGGACGCTGTACCACCGGAATTGGCATGCCCAGCGGTGGGGGCATGCCAATTCCGGCCGTCATCACATGTTGACGCGTTCGCTCGCGCGGGCAGGGATCGAATCCTCCGACTCAGGAATCCCGGGTGCCCAGCGGTCCGCGCGCGTTAGTGCGGCGGAGCCCCTGGACTGGCGGGTTACCGGTTAGGCGGGCTTGATCAGACCCAGCTGCTGCAGCACGGTGACACCATCGTCGAGGCCGACCTCCTCAACGATGAGGCCGTCAACGACCTTGAGCACCGACGTGCCGGTGAAGCGCATCGTCTTGCCGGTGCCGGCCGGCAGCGCGCCGATCGGCATGTCGTCGAAGGCCTCGCCAGTCTGGGTTCCGCCGCCGATCCACTGCCCGACGACATAGTCGCCCTCGGCGATCAGGTCGGCGGTAGCACCGAACGCCAAGTCCGGGAACGCGGCCCGGAACTTGGTGGCGAACGCGCGGACCTCGTTGCGACCCTTGCACGGAGCGTGCAGCGAGTACTCGAACCGGATGTCCGGCGCGGCCAGGGCGTCGATGACATCGGGATTGAAGTCGGCGCCCCAGAACTCGTTGAACCAGCGCCCGACGACGGCCTTGTTCTCTTCGATCGACATGAAAGTCCTTCCCTACGTGTGAATGTGCGGTGCCTCGGGTGGAGGCACTCAGTGGGAAGACGTCCGCGCCGGGCCCAATGTGAGGTCGACGGTGCAGGACGACTTGTGTCGGTCCAAGCCTGGTCTGCTCAGCCGGCGAAGACGTGAACGCAGGCGTGACCGCCCCGAGTGTGCTCAGCTGAACATCGCGCTGGCGCAACGTCCCGTAGGGGATCGATCACTCGCTCATGCTCGTCAGCCGACCTTGCGTTCACTGAGGCGCAGCTGCACGGTCGCAGAGTCTGTCACCGTGATGCCGATGAGTGCCAGGTCCTGCAACCGCTCGTCGGTCACCTGCGACGTCGCATCGTGCACCAGGACGGCGCGATAGTCGCGCTCTGAGGCGTCGAACAGTGTCGCGCGCGGGCAGTTGGGCAGGTTACAACCGGCTACGACAAGCGTGGTGACGCCCCGGTCACGTAAATGCTGATCGAGCCCGGTGCGGTAGAACGCGCTCCACCGAGGCTTGAACACTATGTGCTCGTTCGCGCCGACCTGCTGAAAATGAGACTGCCGCAACAATTCTGGCTCCAGCAGTACAGGACGAGGAAGAAGCTCAGCCGGAATCTGCGAACCGTCCGTGCCGGGTGCGGCGATGTGTTGTCCGGCGAGGACCTGCGCGCGACGAGGAAGGTCGACGTCGTCATCCCCGGGCTCATACAAACGGACGACGTGCACGACCGGTCGACCCGCGGACCGGAATCCCGCCGCCAACTGCGCCATCACCGTCAGCTTCTCGGCCGTTCCAGCGATAGCGGTAGGACCATAGACGAAGTCCGACTGAACGTCGATCAGAACCAGCGCTGAATGCTCCCACTCGGGGGTAACGAAGTCTTCGGAACTCACCAATCGATGATCGCAGAGACCGCCGCGGCGTGATCACGGGATCCGACGCCGGGCGGCCTCCGCTGTGACTGCTTCAGGCCAGCCCTACCACTGGTAGGGGAGAAACTTTCCGTTGAAGGTGACGACGACTCGATCGCCTTGTGGATCCTCGTGTTTCGCGAAGTCCACAGAGAAGTTGATCGCGCTCATGATTCCGTCCCCGAATTCCTCGTGGATCAGTTCCTTCAGGGCTTGGCCGTACACGTCGATGGCCTCGTGGAAGCGATAGACGGTTGGGTCCGTGGCCAGGCCGTCATCGGCGATTCGGTAGGGCTGGCGCTGAAGCGCAGCGATGACCTCAGCGTCGAGGTTGAGCTTCTTGCCGACAGCTTCGGCGCACTCTTTCGGCACCGGGTGCTTGCCGAGCAGGGCCGCGACCGTCCACACGAGCGGTTTGTCGATGTGGTCGGCGAGTTCCCGCCAGGTCAGGCCCTCCGCCAAACGTGTCTCGTTGAGGATTTGACCGGCTTCTTCTTTGTCGATCGCTGTGCGGGACATAAGTACTCCTGGAGTCATAGGTGGAATGCCGCCGACATCGTGGCGCTATGCCTTGGCAGTGTAGGAACGTGCCCCGGAGCCGGCCAGTCCACCGCCGTCGACGATCAGGTACTCGTCGCGGATCGCGGTTCCGCCGAAATAGCTCTCCAGAATCTCGCGGGTGCCGGCGGCGTATCGGGTTTGCGCCGATAGTGACGAACCCGAGATGTGAGGAGTCATGCACGCCCGCCCACAGCGAACAGCCCGAAGTTCGGAACTAGCATCGAACCCGTGGAAAAGGCCGGTGTGGACGAGAACATTCGAGTCAGCAGACTGCTCAACGCCCAGGTGAAGGCCGCGCAACTCTTCGACGAGGTCGAGAGCCGGGAGTTGGTGCGCGCCGGCGCGAACACCCTCGACACCGCTCGGGACAACCCGCCCGACCGTGTCATCGCAGACGACGCCTCCAGCATCCGGACGTCACGGGCGAGAATTTGTTCGACCACATCGTCTCCCTGAGCGAGGGGCACGGCTGGGAGTTCGGCGGCGTGATCGCCGGGCACCTCGTTGGCGAGTTTCCGCATGAGAAGATCGCCGGCGACGAGATCGATTCCTACATCGCGCCGGGGTCGAACCGTCCAATGCGACGAAAAGATCGCTCTGGCAGAGAGTGTCACTGGATCCTGGAGGTCCACCTCGTCGACCGGGACCGCCGATACGGCGGCTTCCATGAGGAACTGCTCGATATTGTCTGAGCGGCCAGCTGGCTCAGCGCCGCAAGAGATCGCGAACGTTGACGCGCGTCAGCGGCGCGAGTTCGATGTCACCCGGCGCCGCCAGGTCGACCCAGGCGATCTCGTCGATTTCTGCCGCTGCGTATGGCTGCCCCTCGACGCTGACCAAGAACAGCTCGGCGTCGACAAGGTGCCCAGGCTCGTTCGCCGCCTCAGCGATGTGCCGGCCGAGTTGCTGGGTCTCCGACGCCGCCACACCGAGTTCTTCGGTGACCTCACGCCGTACGGCTTCGGTGGCGGTCTCACCAGACATGATCTTGCCGCCCGGCTGCATGAATGTCGTCGTTCCGCGCTTGCGGACCAGGAGGACGCGATCATCGGCGTCGACGATAACCGCTGCCGCGACGCGGATGACCGGGCCTGGGTTCGTGTCCGCCACGCGGCGGAGTCTAGCTGGTGTTGGTCGTGGAGGCGGGTCCGAGCTAACGTGTGAACAGCGATAACTCATTGCCGCGCACCGGATCGAACGGCAGGGTCAGCGAGACGTATCCGTTGCCGGGGTCGCGGACGTAGTCGAGATAGTCGGGTGTGCCGTTCTCGGCGAGGACGAGCGCGTTGGGTTGTAGGTGCGGTTCCAACAGCTGCAGTACAGGGCGATAGAGGCTGAACGCACCGTCGAGGTGGACCAGGTCTATCAAGCCGCCCGCCCCGTCGCGCAGTGTGTCGAGGGCGTCGCCGACCCGGATGTCGACGAAATCGGCCAACCCGGCGGCATTCAGATGCTCTTGTGCCCGAGCGGCCTTGGTGGGCTCGAGTTCCGTGCCGATGACTGTGCCACCGCCGTTGTCGCGGAGGGCACAGGCGAGATGGATCGTCGAGATGCCGAAAGACGTGCCGAACTCTACGACGCGGGTTGCGGTGCGGGTGCGCGCGCAGATGTAGAGCAAGCGCCCGAATTCCGGTGTCACGCTGAGGAAGTTGTCCACCGCTTGGTGATAGAGCCCCTTGTAGTCCTCGGCCTCGGCTTCCAGCACGCCGGTCAACGGGTCGATTCCCGGTTCGGTGTTCTCGAGTAACTCGGCGATGAACGGTTGGTCGGCGATCTCCGCCTCACGGAACAGGCGCTCGAGGACGCCTGCGACGGGTGGGGTGGTGAGTGAGTCCATCAAAGTTAGGTTACCCTAATTTCGGTGGCAGGTGGGCTTCACCCAGAAGCTTTGACCGTGAGCCGGCGCGCGGCTCGCCCCCAAGGGGTATGCCTTTTTGGTCGTCACCACATGTTGACGCGCGAGGAAAAGGAGTGTCAACCACCCGCAGGGCACATGGGCACCCCTGTCGAACGGGCCGCAAAGTGGGCGCTCATGCTCGGGTGTGGGTCCTGCTAGCCATGCCCCCGGATTCGTGTCTCCGGTGCGTTGTGCTGCGTTGGAGGAGGGGCTGGATTCTGAGTCGTTGTGGTGAGCGGCCTCAGCTAACGGAACTGTCGCCAGAAACGCATCGCCATCGAGGGCGTGCCAGGCTGCTGAAACCTTCAAGTGCTTGGCTGCGCACTAGTGTGGCGCCCCCGGCAGGGATCGAACCTGCGACCAGCCGCTTAGAAGGCGGCTGCTCTATCCACTGAGCTACGAGGGCAGCGGCACTCACCTTAGCCGAGATCGTGCAACCGATGGATGGGGTGTCTCTTACTCTGGGGCTACTCTGGAGCCGATGGCCGCACACCACACGAAGGACAAGGGCGATCTAGGTGTTGCCAAGGCTCACGCCGACTTGGCAAGCCAAGGTTTCACCGTCCTGTTTCCGGCGACGGAGCATGCGCCGTTTGATCTCGTCGCCTATGCGGCTGGAGAGTTTCACCGCCTTCAGGTGAAGTACCGTTCCGCACGCGCGGGCGCCGTCAAGGTGCAGTTCCGGTCAATGTGGGCAGACCGCGACGGTACGCACACGACACCGATGGATAAAGGTGCAATCGACTGGGTCTGCATCTACTGTCCGGAGACCGATGAGTGTTACTACGTCCGGCCCGACGCGCATTGCTCGTCCGTCACCCTTCGTGTTGTGGCCAGCAGGAATGGCCAGCACGTAGGCGTGTTGGAGGCTGCCGCATTTCGCGAGCTTCCACGCCCGATTCCCCGCTGACCTCGATGGGTGTGCACTACTCAATCACGCGCCGAGGTCGTCGGGCGGAGTGGAGGAGTGCTGCTCTGCCCGACGTCGACGTGACAACCCCTGAAGGTGCTTCGCGCCGACACGCTGCGGACTAGCGTGGTCACCGCACGGGCAACCAGGGGAGGGAGCGATACGCCATGAGCGACCTGCCGGAGTTGGATGCGGCCGGACTTCCCGAGGAACTGAGCGCAGTCGACCAGTTACTCCATCGTGGCGAGGCCAACCCCCGCACCCGCTCGGGGATCATGGGTGTCGAGCTGCTCGATTCCACGCCGGACTGGGCGCGCTTCCGCGCACGGTTCGAGTACGCCTCGCGGAAGGTGCTGCGGCTGCGGCAGAAGGTCGTGATGCCGACGCTGCCCACGGCCGCGCCGCGGTGGGTCGTCGACCCCGACTTCAACCTCGACTTCCACGTCCGCCGGGTCCGGGTGCCCGAACCGGGGACACTGCGTGAGGTGTTGGACTTGGCCGAGGTCGCGCTGCAGTCGCCGATGGACATCACCCGACCGCTCTGGTCGGCGACCCTCGTCGACGGTCTCGCCGACGGTCGCGCGGCGACCATCCTGCATCTGAGCCACGCGGTCACCGACGGGGTGGGCGGGGTGGAGATGTTCGCCAACATCTACGACCTCGAGCGCGATGCCGTGCCGCAGGGTGACGCGCCGCTGCCGATCCCGCAGGACCTGACGCCCAACGAGCTGATGCGCGAGGGAATCAACAAGCTGCCCGGCTCGCTCATCGGCAGCCTGCTCGGTGCCGCCGGGGGAGCGGCCTCCGCGCTGGGCCGGATCGTGCGGGACCCGGTCTCCGCGGTCGGCGGCGTGGTCAACTACGCCCGCTCGGGGGCGCGGGTCATGGGTCCGGTGTCGGACCACTCGCCGCTGCTGCGGCGACGCAGCCTGACGACGCGCACCGAGGCCATCGATATCGACTTCCGCGATCTGCACAAGGCGTCCAAGGCGGCGGGTGGCTCCATCAACGACGCCTACCTGGCTGGGCTGTGCGGCGCACTACGGCTCTACCACGAACGCAAGGGCATCCCGGTTGAGACGATCCCGATGGCGGTTCCGGTGAATCTGCGGTCAGCCGATGACCCCTCGGGCGGCAACCGCTTCGCCGGGGTGAACCTGGCGGCGCCCGTCGGTGTCGTAGACCCGGCCGAACGCATCCTGATGGTGCGCGAGCAGATGACGCGCAAGCGCGAGGAACGCGCCATCGACATGGTGGGGTCCATCGCACCGGTGCTGAGCCTGCTGCCGGACGCCATCCTCGAGTCGGTGGCCGGATCGGTCGTCAGCTCGGACGTGCAGGCGAGCAACGTGCCGGTGTACCCGGGGGACACCTTCATCGCTGGCGCGAAGATCCTGCGACACTATGGAATTGGGCCGCTGCCGGGTGTCGCGATGATGGTGGTCCTCGTGTCGCGCGCCGGCTACTGCACGATCACCACCCGCTATGACCGGGCCTCCATCACCGACCCCGCACTGTGGGCGCGCTGCCTGCTCCGCGGTTTCGACGAGGTCCTCGCACTCGGCGGTGACGGCCGAGCCGCCCCGGCATCATTCACACCCGACGCACCCGATTCCGTTCCATCGTCCAATGGGAGTTCTGCGCAATGAGTTCGAGTAACGGCAAGTCCGCGCGTCGAGGCGGGCAGGGCGCCGTCCGGTTGCCGGGCTCGGTCGCCGAAATCCAGGCCAGCCCCGAGGGGCCGGAGATCGGTGCGTTCTTCGACCTCGACGGCACCCTGGTGGCCGGCTTCACCGGCGTCCTGATGACGCAGGACAGGCTGCGTCGCGGTCAGATGAGTGTCGGTGAGTTCATCGGCATGGTGCAGGCCGGGCTCAATCACCAGCTGGGGCGCTCGGAGTTCGAGGACCTGATCGGCAAGGGTGCCCGGATGCTGCACGGGAACTCGCTCAGTGACCTCGACGAACTCGGCGAGCGCCTGTTCGTGCAGTCGGTGCAGAAGCGCATCTATCCCGAGATGCGCGAGATGGTGCGTGCGCACATGGCCCGCGGCCACACCGTCGTGCTCAGCTCGTCGGCGCTGACCGTCCAGGTCGAGCCGGTGGCCCGGTTCCTCGGCATCTCCAACGTCTTGAGCAACAAGTTCGAGACCGATGACGATGGCCTGATCACAGGCGAGGTGCAGCGGCCCATCATCTGGGGTCCCGGAAAGGCCAGGGCGGTACAGAAGTTCTCGGCGGAGAACGGCGTCGATCTCGCCAAGAGCTACTTCTACGCCGACGGCGACGAGGACGTGGCGCTGATGTACCTGGTGGGCAACCCGCGCCCCACCAATCCCGCCGGCAAGCTCGAAGCCGTTGCCATCAAACGCGGTTGGCCGGTGCTGCGCTTCTCCAGCCGCAGCGGAACCAGCGTCGTGTCACAGATCAGAACCGCGGCGGCCATCGGGTCGCTGGTACCCGCAGCCGCCGGTGGCATCGGCCTCGGTCTGCTCACGCGCAACCGCAGGCTTGGGGTGAACTTCTTCACCTCGACGTGGAGTCGGTTGCTGATGGCAGCCATCGGTATCGACCTCAACGTGCTCGGCGAGGAGAACCTCAAGGCCAAACGCCCTGCGGTCTTCATCTTCAATCACCGCAATCAGGCCGACCCGCTCATCGCGGGCAGGCTCGTCAGCGACAACTTCACCTCGGTCGGCAAGAAGGAACTCGAGAAGGACCCACTGATGGGCACTCTCGGCAAGGTGATGGACGCGGCGTTCATCGATCGCGATGACCCCAAGGCCGCCGTCGAGAGTTTGCACAAGATGGAAGATCTTGCGCGCAAGGGTCTTTCCATCCTCATCGCGCCCGAGGGAACCCGCCTGGACACCACCGAGGTGGGCGAGTTCAAGAAGGGCCCGTTCCGTATCGCCATGGCCACCGGGATCCCGATCGTGCCGATCGTGATTCGCAACGCCGAGGCCATCGCCGAGCGCAATTCGAGCACCTTCAACGCGGGTTCGGTTGACGTGGCGGTGTTCCCGCCCATCGACGTCGGCGACTGGACCAATGAGAACCTGTCCGAGCGCATCGCCGAGGTGCGACAGCTCTACCTCGACACGCTCAAGGACTGGCCCCGCGACACGCTGCCCGACGCGCCGCCGTATGCGCGGTCGAGGACGGCGCACAAGGCCCCCGCCCAGAAAGCAGCAGCCAAGAAGGCGCCCGTGAAGAAGGCGGCGGCGACGAAGACCCCGGCCAAGGCCGTTGCCAAGAAAGCCGCGACCAAGAAGACAACAGCCAAGAAGGCGGAGACCAAGAAGACGCCCCCCACCGCAAAGGGGCGGCCGTGAAGGCGACCGCAGACGAGATCGCCAGCTTCACGCCCACCGGAGACGCCCTGGTACTGGCATCGGTCTCATCACCGGCGGAACGTGATCTGCTCAACGACTGGCTTGGCGCTCAACGGCGCCAACACCCCGACGCGCGCATCGAGGTGCTCGAGCTTCCCGGCGACGACGACCCGCCACCCGCGGTGCTCGCGCGCCTCGTCGGCCTTCTGGACAGTGACGAGGACCGCTCCGTCGTGCCCGTGCGGGTGTTCTGGATTCCCGGCGGGCTGCCGACGCGATTCAAGGTGGCCGCCCTGCTGTCGGGCCGGGAAACCTACCGGCCGCCGCAAATGCTGCAGCATCGGATCCTGAGGAAGGACGCGTCGCGGGCCAGGGTCGTCGCCGGTGAACCCGCGACGGTATTCGCACTCCGCAAGAACTGGAGCGACACCACCGTCGCCGAGAACCCCAGGGAATTCGCGCATTTCGTGATCCGCCGAGCCATCCTCGCGATCGAACGCGTCGAGCTTCGGCTGCTGGGCCCCGAGTACAAGTCGCCGCGCCTGATCAAACCCGAGATGCTTGCGTCGACGCGGTTCCGAGAGGGGCTCGAGCAGATCCCCGGCGCCACCGTCGAGACTGCCGGCGTCATGCTCGACGAACTCTCGACAGGCTGGAGTCGATTCTCGGTCGACCTGATCCCGTCGCTGGGCCGGGCGATCTTCAGCCGCGGATTCGACCCGAACATCGACTACGACCGCGGCGAGGTCGAGGCGATGCGTGGGGCGCTGGAGAACCACCCCGCAGTGCTGCTGTTCTCGCACCGCTCGTATCTCGACGGCGTGATCGTTCCCGTTGCGATGCAGGAGAATCGCCTGCCCCCGGTGCACACCTTCGCAGGCATCAATCTCTCCTTCGGCGCCATGGGGCCGCTGCTGCGCCACTCCGGCGTCATCTTCATCCGCCGCAAACTCGACGATCCGCTCTACAAGTACGTGCTGCGCCAGTTCGTCGGCTACATCGTGGAGAAGCGGTTCAACCTCAGCTGGTCTATCGAGGGCACCCGCTCGCGCACCGGGAAGATGTTGCCGCCCAAGCTCGGACTGCTCGCCTATGTCGCCGACGCCTACCTCGACGGGCGAAGCGACGACATTCTGCTGCAACCAGTGTCCATCAGCTTCGACCAGCTACACGAGACCGCGGAGTACGCGGCGTATGCCCGCGGCGGCGAGAAGACGCCCGAGGGCCTGTCCTGGATGTACAACTTCATCAAGGCCCAGGGTGACAGGAACTACGGCAAGATCTACGTCCGCTTTCCGGAGGCGGTGTCGATGCGCGAGTACCTGGGCGAACCGCACGGCCAGATGGCCACCGACGAGGCCGCCAAACGACTTGCGCTGCAGAAGATGGCGTTCGAGGTGGCCTGGCGCATTCTGCGGGTCACACCGATCAACGCCAGTGCTCTGGTCTCGGCGTTGCTGCTGACCACCCACGGGGTCGCGCTCACCCTCGACCAACTGCACCACAGCCTGCAGGACTCCCTGGACTACTTGGAGCGCAAGCAGATTCCGATGACCAACAGTGCGCTGAGGCTGCGCACGTCCGAGGGCGTCCTCGCCGCGGTCGACGCGATGTCCAATGGACACCCCATCACCCGGGTGGACGGCGGGCGGGAGCCGGTGTGGCTGATCGCTCCTGAGGACGAGCACGAGGGGGCGTTCTACCGCAACACACTCGTCGACGCCTTCCTGGAGACCTCGCTTGTCGACCTCGCTCTCGCACATGCCGCGCGCGCTGAGCGTGACCACCTCGAGGTGTTCTGGACGCAGGTGATGCGGCTGCGCGACCTGTTGAAGTTCGATTTCTACTTCGCCGATTCGGCGGCCTTCCGCGAGCACGTCGCCGAGGAGATGTCGTGGTTCGGCAAGGACGCGGCAGAGGGCGCCTCGGACTGGGAGCGCGATATCGCCGCCGGCCGCGAGCGGATCAACGAGATACTGCGATCCCGGCGGCCACAGGTTGCCGGCGCGATGCTTCGCCCCTTCATCGAGGCCTACGAGATCGTCGCCGACGTGCTACGCGATGCACCCGTCGACATCGACGAGAAGGACCTGACCGAACGCGCCCTCGGTGTCGGCCGCCAGTACGTCGCGCAAACTCGGGTCAGCAATGAGGCGGTGTCGGCCCTGCTGTTCGCCACGGCGCGCCAGGTGACCGTCGACCAGCACCTCATGGAACCGGCCGCCGACCTCGCCGAACGTCGGGGGGCCTTCGTGCGTGAGCTTCGGGGCATCCTGAGCGACATGGACACGGTGCACCAGCTCTCGCGCGATCAGTTCATCGCGCGGGAGCAGTTGCGGAGGGCGTCAGCCGCCACCTGATCGTCGCGTTGTCGCCGAGCCATACCCTGGTGGCATGACCACAGTCGCGCCGCGCAGCGTCCGCCACGGCACCGTATGGCCGATTCTGGTCGGCGTCGGCCTGCTCGCGGGTGTCACCGCGGCCGCGATCGCCGGTCTGGCCCTGGCCGATGCGCTGACCGCGACGGGTCTGCCCAACCCTGGACCGGTCACCAACTACGGTCTGCCGTTCGTGCGTGCCGCCGGAGAGATCGCCGCCGTCGTCGCGGTCGGATCGTTCCTGATGGCCGCGTTCCTGGTGCCACCGCAGACCTCGGGGGTGCTCGACGCGTCGGGCTACCGGGCATTGCGACTGGGCACCGTGGCGTCCGGGGTGTGGACGGTGTGCGCCGTCATGCTGATCCCGCTCACCGTCTCCGACATCACGGGACAACCCCTGTCGTCGCGCCTCAGCCCGGCCGACATCTGGTCGGTCGCCGATCTGGTCGAGGTGGCCGGTCTGTGGCGGTGGACCGCGGCGCTGGCGGCGATCGTCACGATTGCCGCCATCCCCGTGCTGCGCTGGTCGTGGACACCGGTGTTGTTCGCGGGCTCCCTGCTCACATTGATGCCGCTCGCTCTCGCGGGGCACTCGTCATCGGGCGGCTCACACGACCTGGCGACCAACAGCCTGATCATCCATCTGGTGGCGGGTGCGCTGTGGGCGGGCGGGCTGCTGGCGCTGCTCGCGCACGCCCTCCGCGGCGGTGAGCACGCCCACCTGGCGGCGCGGCGTTTCTCGTTGATCGCGCTGTGGTGCTTCGGCGCGATGGCGCTGTCGGGAGTCATCAACGCCCTGGTCCGCATCCGCCCGGCTGACCTGCTCAACAGTGGTTATGGCTGGCTCATCGTCGGCAAGACCCTTGCGCTGTGCGTGCTCGGTGTCATCGGGTGGCAGCACCGTCGGCGCGGGGTGGCCGCCCTGGCCGCCGACGCCGACGACCGTCGGCCGCTGATCCGGCTGGCGCTGGTGGAGGCACTGGTGTTCGGGCTGACCTTCGGCATCGCCGTCGCGCTCGGCCGCACACCGCCACCGCCGCCACCCGTGCTCAACCCCTCGATACCGGTCGTCGAGATCGGCTACGACCTGGCCGGCCCGCCGACGGTGGCGCGGCTCCTGTTCGACTGGCGTTTCGACCTGATCCTGGGGACCGCCGCGATCATCTTCGCCGCGGTGTACCTGGCCGGGGTGGTGCGTCTGCGGCGGCGCGGTGACGCGTGGCCGACGGGCCGCATCGTCGCCTGGCTGTGCGGCTGCGCCATCCTGTTGTTCACGACGTCGTCCGGTGTGGGGCGCTACATGCCCGCCGTGTTCAGCGTGCACATGTCGGCGCACATGCTGTTGTCGATGTTGGTGCCGGTGCTGCTGGTGCTGGGCGCTCCCGTGACGCTGGCGCTGCGGGCGCTTCCCGCTGCCGGCCGTGGCGACCCGCCGGGGCCTCGGGAGTGGCTGCTCGCCGCGTTGCACAGCAGGGTGTCGCAGTTCTTGACGCATCCCATCGTCGCCCTGGTGATCTTCGTTGCCGGCTTCTACGGCCTCTACTTCGGTGGCATCTTCGACGCCGTGGCGGGCAGCCACGCCGCACACGTCGCGATGAACGTGCACTTCCTGCTCAGCGGCTATCTGTTCTATTGGGTGGTGATCGGAATCGACCCCACGCCTCGCCGGATCCCGCCGCTGGCCAAGCTCGGGATGGTCTTTGCGTCCCTGCCGCTGCACGCGTTCTTCGGCGTGGTGTTGATGGGCACCCAGGAAGTGCTGGCCGGGAGCTTCTACCAATCGCTCAAGCTGAGCTGGCACACCGATCTTCTCGGCGATCAGAAGCTGGGCGGCGGAATCGCCTGGTCGGCGGGCGAGGTCCCGCTGATGCTGGTGCTGATCGCGCTCCTGGTGCAGTGGCGGCGCAGTGATCAGCGCACCGCCAAGCGCCTCGATCGCGCCGCGGACCGCGACGACGACGCCGACCTCGCCGCGTACAACGCGATGCTGGCCGAGATGGCGCGCCGCGAGTCGGGTTCCCGCTAGCCGACGGTCCATCCCCAGTCCGGCATTCATCCCCAGTGCCCGGCCTGTGGGACCCCGGAGCGTGGGCACCGTCGGCGGCCCGATGGTGAATGGGTGTCGACGGGACACCAGGTCCCGCCACGCTCAGGAGGGATTCAGTCATGTTCGAGACACCCATCACCATCGTCGGCAACGTCGTCACCGATCCGGTGCACCGCCAGGTGGGGGAGCACGAGGTGTTCAAGTTCCGCATGGCGAGCAACTCGCGCCGCAAGACGGGGGAGGGAACGTGGGAGACCGCCGACAGCCTGTTCGTCTCGGTCACCTGCTGGGGCCGGCTGGTCTCGGGGGCGGCTGCAGCCCTGGTCAAGGGCGATCCCGTGATCGTCGTCGGCAACATCTGCACGAGCGAGTACGAGAAGGACGGTGTCCCGCGGACGTCGGTCGACCTGCGGGCCACGGCCATCGGGCCCGATCTCACCCGGTGCAACGTGCGCATCGACCGGACGAAGCGGCAGATCGAGGCGCCCAGGTCGGAACCGACCGACGAGAATTCCGACGACGTGGAGGACTCAGCGGAGGAGCTGTCGCTGACGGCCTGACGCCGCTGCGGCGGCCAACCTGAGCACGCCTAGGATGGTTCGCGGGTAATCACCCGAGAACGAAAGGCAACGGCAACGGCATGGCCGAATTCATCTACACCATGCGGAAGGTCCGCAAGGCGCACGGCGACAAGGTCATTCTTGACGACGTCAACCTGAACTTCCTTCCGGGCGCGAAGATCGGCGTCGTCGGTCCCAACGGGGCCGGTAAGTCGAGCGTCTTGCGGATCATGGCCGGCTTGGATCAGGCCAACAACGGCGACGCGTTCATCGCGCCCGGGGCAACGGTCGGCATCCTCATGCAGGAGCCGAAGCTCGACGAGACCAAGACCGTCCGCGAGAACGTTGAGGACGGCGTGGCCATCAAGGCCAAGCTCAACCGGTACAACGAGGTCGCCGAACTGATGGCGACGGACTACACCGACGAGCTCATGGAGGAGATGGGTCACCTCCAGGAGGAACTCGACGCCGCCGACGCCTGGGATATCGACTCCCAGCTGGAGCAGGCGATGGACGCACTGCGTTGCCCGCCGCCCGACGATCCGGTGACACACCTCTCCGGCGGTGAGAAGCGCCGTGTCGCGCTGTGCAAGCTGCTGCTGTCCAAGCCGGATCTGCTGCTGCTCGACGAGCCCACCAACCACCTCGACGCCGAGAGCGTGCTGTGGCTCGAGCATCACCTCGCCGACTACAAGGGCGCGATCCTGGCTGTCACGCACGACCGGTACTTCCTGGACAACGTCGCTGAGTGGATCCTCGAACTCGACCGCGGCCGCGCGTACCCGTATGAGGGCAACTACTCGACCTATCTGGAGAAGAAGGCCGAGCGCATCGCGGTGCAGGGGCGCAAGGACGCCAAGTTGCACAAGCGACTGCAGGAGGAGCTCGCCTGGGTGCGTTCCGGCGCCAAGGCCCGCCAGGCCAAGAACAAGGCCCGCCTCGGCCGGTACGAGGAGATGGCCGCAGAGGCGGAGAAGACGCGCAAGCTCGACTTCGAGGAGATCCAGATCCCGACGCCGCCGCGACTGGGCAACGTCGTCGTGGAGGTCGAGCACCTCGACAAGGGGTTCGATGGCCGCGTCCTGATCAAGGACCTCTCGTTCACCCTGCCGCGTAACGGCATCGTCGGCGTGATCGGCCCCAACGGTGTCGGCAAGACGACTCTGTTCAAGACCATCGTCGGTCTCGAGGAGCCAGACAGCGGTGTCGTGAAGGTCGGCGAGACGGTCAAGCTGAGCTACGTCGACCAGAACCGTGCGGGCATCGACCCCAAGAAGAACGTCTGGCAGGTCGTCTCAGACGGGCTGGACTACATCGAGGTCGGGCAGAACGAGATCCCGTCCCGGGCTTACGTGTCGGCGTTCGGCTTCAAGGGCCCCGATCAGCAGAAGCCCGCAGGCGTGCTGTCCGGTGGTGAGCGCAACCGGCTGAACCTGGCTCTGACGCTCAAGGAGGGGGGAAACCTCATCCTGCTCGACGAACCGACCAACGACCTCGACGTTGAGACGCTGAGTTCGCTGGAGAACGCGTTGGAACAGTTCCCCGGCTGCGCTGTGGTGATCTCGCACGACCGCTGGTTCCTCGACCGCACGTGCACGCACATCCTCGCCTGGGAGGGCGACGATGACAACGAGGCAAAGTGGTACTGGTTCGAGGGCAACTTCGGTGCCTACGAGGAGAACAAGGTGGCACGGCTCGGCGCCGACGCAGCGCGGCCGCATCGGGTGACACACCGACGGCTGACACGGGACTGACGCCGACGGCACAAGAGCGCACCGTGGTTTGGGGGGCACTAGTGTTGCACCTGCGTGCCATGGAGCCGCTCGCTCCATGGGGCTTGCGGCGCCACTCAATGACGTCGGTACGCAGGCGAGAACGGGAGCGATCGGATGACGGTGAATCCTGGAAGCGGCGGAGACTTCGGCGGATCGGCTGAGGCGACGACGGTTCTTCACCACGATCCCAATGCCAAGGGGCCCAACGCCAAACTCGCCAGGGCGTATCTGCAGACCCAGCAGGGTCCGCACGGAGACGCCCCTGCCGCAGACGCGACGGTCACCGCCCCCATCGGGCAGTCGGTCGAGGGACGACTCGTCACCTCCGCACTGCTGGAGGCCCACAACAAACTGGGCCGTCAGCGGACGCTCGGGGAGACCAAGGTCGCCGTCTACGGCGACGAGGCGGGTGTCGGTCCCGCGCTTCAGGTCGTCACCGATCAGAGCGACATGCTCATGGATTCGGTGACGGTGCTTCTGCACCGAATCGGCGTCGCCTACGTCACGATCATGAACCCGGTCTTCCGGGTGCGACGCAGTCCCGCTGGTGAGCTGTTGGAGATGCATCCGGCCGCCGATCCCGACGCGCCCCGGGACGGTGTCGAGGAAACCTGGATCCACGTTCAGTTGGCCCCCTCGGCCGACCCGAAGGCCGTTGCCGAGGTGGCGGCGCTGCTGCCCAGCGTGCTCGCCGACGCGCGCCAGGTGGCACTGGACTCCGGCGCACTGAACGCCACCCTGGTCGGGCTGGCCAACGCCCTGGACTCGGATGTCGCTGGGCATTTTTCGGGCTACGACCGCCGTGACGTCGCCGCGCTGCTGCGGTGGTTGGCCGCGGGCCACTTCGTGCTGCTCGGCTACCAGCGATGCGCCGTGCGCAATGGTGAGGCCTCGGTGGATCCGGCGAGCCGCCTCGGCATGTTGCGTATGCGGACCGACGTGCTTCCGCAGCTGACCGAGGCCGAGGACCTGCTGGTGCTGGCGCAGGCCACCCTGCCCAGTTTCCTGCGCTATGGCGCCTACCCCTACATCGTGGTCGTCCGGGAGAACGCATCCGGGCAGACCATCGAGCACCGGTTCGTCGGCCTGTTCACGGTGGCGGCGATGAATGCCAACGTCCTCGAGATCCCGCTGATCGCGCGGCGAGTCAACGAGGCGATGGCGATGTCACACGGCGATCCGAGCCATCCCGGGCAGCTGATGCTCGACATCTTCCAGACCATTCCGCGTTCGGAGCTGTTTGCACTCAGTGCCAGTGAACTGCTCGAGATGGGCAAGGCGGTGGTGGATCTGGGATCGCGCCGCCGAGCCCTGCTGTTCCTGCGAGCCGACAAGCTCGCGTACTTCGTGTCCTGCCTGGTGTACCTGCCGCGGGATCGCTACACGACAGCCGTGCGACTTGAGATGCAGGACATCCTGGTTCGCGAGCTCGGCGGCGAGTCCATCCAGTACACCGCGCGCGTCAGCGAATCACCCTGGGCAGTGGTGCACTTCACCGTCCGGCTGCCGGACAGCCCGTCACCGTCGCGGATCGACACGTCGATGGATAACGAGACCCGGATCCAGAGCCTGCTCACCGAGGCGGCCCGCACCTGGGGGGACCGGCTCATCGGCTCGGTGAAGTCCGAGGCGATCAGCAGGGCGGATGCGCAGCACTACGCCACCGCGTTCCCCGAGGTCTACAAGCAGGCGTTCTCGCCGGACGACGCGATCGGCGACATCGCGATCATCGAGGACCTTCAGAAGGATTCGGTCAAACTCGTCTTCTCCGACGACGAGGCACACGGTACGCAGCTCACCTGGTATCTCGGCGGCCGGTCTGCGTCGCTGAGCGAGTTGTTGCCGATGCTGCAGTCGATGGGTGTGGTGGTGCTCGAGGAGCGCCCGTTCACGGTCACCCGCGCCGACGGCATGCCGGTGTGGATCTACCAGTTCAAGATCGCGGTGCACCCGTCGATTCCCGATGCGGAGAACACCGCCGAACGGGAGGCGACGGCGCAGCGCTTCGCCGAGGCCGTCACCGCGATCTGGCAGGGACGCGTCGAGATCGACCGATTCAATGAACTGGTGCTGCGGGCGGGCCTGACGTGGCAACAGGTGACTGTGCTGCGCAGCTATGCGAAGTACCTGCGGCAGGCCGGTTTTCCGTACAGCCAGTCGCACATCGAGACCGTCGTCAACGGCAATGCGGGCACCGCGGCCGCCCTGGTCCACCTCTTCGAGGCGCTGTTCGACCCGTCCGAGTCCGACACCCGACCCGACGCACAGGCCGCCGCCGCAGCGGTCGCCGCCGATATCGAGGCACTGGTCAGCCTCGACACCGATCGTGTGCTGCGGGCCTTCGCCACGATGATCCAGGCCACCCTGCGGACCAACTACTTCGTCACGCGAGAGGGTTCTGCACGCGAGCAGAATGTGCTGTCCATCAAGCTCAATCCGGGCCTGATCGACGAATTGCCGTTGCCTCGACCGCGTTACGAGATCTTCGTCTACTCGCCTCGGGTCGAGGGCGTGCACCTGAGGTTCGGCCCGGTGGCGCGCGGCGGCCTGCGGTGGTCGGACCGCCGCGAGGACTTCCGCACCGAGATCCTGGGCCTGGTCAAGGCGCAGGCGGTCAAGAATGCGGTCATCGTGCCCGTCGGCGCCAAGGGCGGCTTCGTGCTGAAGAACCCGCCCGCTCAGACCGGAGACGCCACCACCGACCGCGAGGCCCTTCGCGACGAGGGCGTGGCCTGCTACCGGCTCTTCATCTCCGGCCTTCTCGACCTGACCGACAACGTCGACACCGTGACCGGCGCCGTCGTCGCACCGCTGGGAGTGGTGCGACGCGACGGTGATGACGCGTACCTGGTCGTCGCCGCGGACAAGGGCACGGCGACATTCTCCGACATCGCCAACGACGTCGCGAAGTCCTACGGCTTCTGGCTCGGCGACGCATTCGCCTCGGGCGGTTCGGTGGGCTACGACCACAAGGCCATGGGCATAACCGCTCGGGGCGCGTGGGAGTCGGTGAAGCGCCACTTCCGAGAGATGGGCGTCGACACCCAGGCCGAGGACTTCACCGTCGTCGGCGTCGGGGATATGAGCGGCGACGTGTTCGGCAACGGCATGTTGCTGTCCAAGCACATTCGGCTCGTCGCGGCGTTCGACCATCGCCACGTCTTCCTCGACCCAACTCCCGACGCGGCGAGTTCATGGGTGGAGCGCAAGCGCATGTTTGAGCTGCCGCGGTCCAGCTGGGATGACTACGACCGCTCGCTGATCAGCGAGGGCGGCGGGGTGTACAGCCGCGAGCAGAAGTCGATCCCGATCAGCCGCGAGGTGAGCACCGCGTTGGGGCTGCCCGCCGACGTCGAGGAGATGACGCCGCCCGCTCTGATGAAGGCGATCCTGCAGGCCCCCGTCGACCTGTTCTGGAACGGCGGCATCGGAACCTACATCAAGGCCGAGACGGAGTCGGACGCCGAGGTCGGCGACCGTGCCAACGACGCGGTGCGGGTGAACGGTAATCAGGTGCGCGCCAAGGTGATCGGTGAGGGTGGCAACCTCGGCGTCACCCAGCGCGGACGCATCGAGTTCGACCTGGCCGGTGGCAGGGTCAACACCGACGCGATGGACAACTCGGCAGGTGTGGACTGCTCCGACCACGAGGTCAACATCAAGATCCTGGTCGACGCGCTGGTCACCGCGGGGAAGGTGAGCGCCGACGAGCGCACCGAGCTGCTGATGTCGATGACCGACGAGGTCGGCGATTTGGTGCTGCTCGACAACAGCGATCAGAACGATCTCATGGGTACCAGCCGGGCCAACGCGGCGAGTCTGCTCACGGTGCATGCCCGCCAGATCAAGGACCTGATCGCCAAGCGCGACCTCAACCGCGAACTCGAGGCGCTGCCGTCGGAGAAGGAGATCCTGCGGCGCACCGAGGTCGGGCTGGGGCTCACGTCACCGGAGCTGGCGACGCTGATGGCACACGTGAAGCTGGCCCTCAAGGACGAACTGCTGGCCACCGACCTGCCCGATCAGGAGGTGTTCGCCGTCCGGCTGCCCGACTACTTCCCGGCGCTGCTGCGTGAACGGTTCGGCCCCGACATTCGCAACCATCAGCTGCGGCGCGAGATCGTCACCACGATGCTGGTCAATGACCTTGTCGACTCCAGCGGAATCACCTACGCCTACCGGATCACCGAGGACGCGGGTGTGGGCCCCGTCGACGCGGTGCGCAGCTTCGTCGCCGTAGACGAGATCTTCCGTGTCGGCGAGGTGTGGCGCCGGATCAGGGCGGCCGGGGCGGACGGTGTTGCCGTCTCGGTGACAGACCGGATGACGCTGGACCTGCGCCGGCTCATCGACCGCGCCGGGCGCTGGCTGCTGAACTACCGGCCACAGCCGTTGGCTGTCGGCGCCGAGGTGAACCGGTTCGCCGCGAAGGTCGCGGCGCTGACCCCGCGGATGTCGGAGTGGTTGCGCGGCGCGGACCGCGACATCGTGGCCAAGCAGACGGCGGAAATGGTCGACAGGGGTGTTCCCGAGGATCTCGCCTACATGGTGGCCACGGGGCTCTATCAGTTCAGCCTGCTCGACGTCATCGACATCGCCGACATCCTCGAGCGCGAACCCGACGAGGTGGCAGACACCTACTTCGCGCTGATGGACCATCTCGGCACCGATGGACTGCTCACCGCGGTATCGGGCCTGGCTCGCGACGATCGGTGGCACTCGTTGGCGCGGTTGGCGATTCGCGATGACATCTACGGCTCGCTGCGATCGCTGTGCATCGACGTGCTGGCCGTGGGAGAGCCCGACGAGACCGGTGAGCAGAAGATCGAGGAGTGGGAGATGACCAACAGCTCTCGCGTGGACCGTGCCCGTCGGACCCTCACCGAGATCTACGAGGACGGTGAGACCGATCTCGCCACGCTGTCGGTGGCGGCACGGCAGATTCGAAGCATGACCAGAACGAGTGGGACGGGGAACACTGCGTGACCGACGCGCAAGATCGCTTCATCACACCGGTGCCGGTGCGATGGTCCGATATCGACATGTACCAGCATGTCAATCACGCGACGATGGTGACGATCCTCGAGGAAGCCCGCGTACCCTTCCTGTCGAAGCCGTTCGCTGACGACTTCGTCACCACCGGACTGCTCATCGCCGAGGTGCGCGTCGCCTACAAGGGTCAACTCCGGCTGGCGGATTCGCCTCTGCAGGTGACGATCTGGGTGAACCGGCTGCGAGCCGTCGACTTCACGCTCGGCTATGAGGTGCGCTCGGTGCTGGCCGACCCCGACTCGAAGCCCGCCGTCATCGCCGAGACACAGCTGGCTGCGTTCGACATCGAGGAGCAGAAGCTGGTGCGCCTGGCGCCGCACCATCGCGAGTACCTCCAGCGGTACCAGCGATGAGCACTGGCGAGCGGGGCCTGTGGCTAGACCCCGGCCACCGCGACGATCTGAGTACGTTCGTCGACCACGTGTTGCGCCTCGACGAATCGGCGGTCATTCGGCTCCGCGAGCGCTCTGACGGCCAGGTGGTCGCTTGGGTGGCAACGGGTTTCGATGTACTCGCCAGCCGGGTGTTCAAGGCCACGGTGCGACCTGCCGACCTATCCGTCGGAGCCGACGCGTTGGCCCGCGCCCTGCCGCTGATGGATGACTCGGGCTACGTGGACACCGGGTTCGCGATGGACTCGGCCTGGCGCGGAGTGCTGCCGCCCGAGGTCGGCTTCGCCCACCTCGATGACGTGCCGGCCCGTGAGGTGCTCGACCTGGCCCAACGCGGTGTCGCGCTGGCCAAGGAGCACGGCGTCCACGGCCCACCCGCGTCACTGCTCGATCAGGAGGTCGTCGCGGTCAGTTCGGGTGACGATCTCGTCGGCGTGCCGATGCGCTGCGTGTTCGCCTTGACTGCAATGGGTTTCCTTCCGCAGGCGCCATCATCGGGGGAGGGTTTCTCGCCCGAGTCGGTGGCCGCCGATGAGGTCGTCCGGGTGCGCGTGCTGCCTGCGTGGCTGCGCATCGACGCCCGCTTCGGCAGTGTGTACCGCCGCCGCGGCGATCCGGCCGTGGTCCTCCGCTAGGTTAGCGGACCCAGGCCCGACCTAGCGATTTCGGCGCGTTTCGGAGCGCTGACCGCTCCAAAGCGCGCCGAAATCACGAACTAGCGGAACCACGCGGCGGCGGCGGGTGCCAGTGCGCCGTCGACAAGCGGCGCACTCGCGATGAGTAACTCACCGGCTGGCACAGCCACCGGGTCGCTGCGGGTGTTCAGCACGCATGTCAGGCCGTCGGTGCCGCGGAAGGCCAGCACGCCGTGTGGCATGTCGAGCCATTCGACGTTCGAGCCGAGTTCCCCACGCCCGTGGCGCAGTTCGATGGCATTGCGGAACAACGTCAGCGTCGAGTCGGGGTCACCGTCCTGCGCCTCGACGGTCAGCGTCGACCAGTCGGCGGGCATCGGCAGCCAGGTGTCGGCGGTGCTGGAGAAGCCGAACGGCGGAGTGTCGCCCGACCACGGCATCGGCACGCGGCAACCGTCGCGGCCGCGCTCCTCGTGACCCGAGCGCTCCCACACCGGGTCCTGCAGCACGTCGTCGGGCAGGTCGACGTTGGGCAAGCCGAGTTCCTCGCCGTTGTAGACGAACACCGCTCCGGGCAGCGCCAGCATCACCAACGCCATCGCCCGCGCCCGAGCCAGGCCCGTCGGTCCGCCGCCGTAACGGCTGACCTCTCGCTCGACATCGTGGTTGGACAACGTCCAGGTGGGCGGTGAGCCCGCGAGATCAGCTGCAGCCAAGGAGTTCTCGATGGCTTCGCGCACCTCGTCGGCATCGAACTCGGCGCGCACCAGGCGGAAGTTGAACCCCAGGTGCAATTCGTCGGGCCGCAGGTACTTGGCGAAGTCCTCGTTCTTGAACACCCAGATCTCACCGATCGTCACGGCGTCGGGATGGTCGTTGAGCACCGTTCGGATGCTGCGGTGGATGTCGTGCACGCCGTCATGGTTGAAGCGCGGATCGTCCTCGTCGTGGCTGAGCATCGTCAGATCCGGGACGCGCATGTCGGGCAGGCCGGGCGGTTTGGACATGCCATGCGCGACGTCGATGCGGAAGCCGTCGACACCGCGTTCCAGCCAGAACCGCAGCGTCTTCTCGAGGTCGTCGAACACCTCGGGGTTGTCCCAGTTCAGGTCGGGCTGCTCGGCGTCGAACAGGTGCAGGTACCACTGGCCCGGGTTGCCATCGGACTCTGTGACCCGGGTCCAGGCGGGCCCGCCGAACACCGACACCCAGTTGTTGGGCGGGTGAAGCCCACCGTCGCCCCGACCGTCGCGGAACACGTACCGGTTGCGCTGCGTGCTGCCCGGACCGGCCGCCAGCGCGGCCTGGAACCACGGGTGCTGGGAACTGGTGTGGTTGGGCACCAGGTCCATCGTCACCTTGATGCCGCGTGCGTGCGCGGCCTCGACGAGCCGGTCGAGTGCGTCAAGGCTGCCGAACAGCGGGTCGACGTCACGGGGGTCGGCGACGTCGTAACCGTGGTCGGCCATGGGGGAGACCATCACGGGGTTGAGCCACAGCGCGTCGACGCCGAGGCCCGCCAGGTAGTCGAGTTCGCCGGTGATCCCGTCGAGGTCGCCTACGCCGTCACCATTGCTGTCCCGGAACGAGCGGGGATACGCCTGGTAGAAGACGGCGCGGGACCACCAGGTCTGGTGGGAGTCGGTCACGCCCACCCATCCTGCCCGAAGTCAGAACGACGAGTTGACCATCGAATCCGCGGCCATCACGAGGTAGTTCACGAGGGCGCGGCGATGGTCGTCGTCCAGGGTCTGTGCGTCGATCTCAGCGACGGCGGTGTGCATGCAGCGCAGCCACGCGTCACGTTCGAGGAAGCCGATCCGAAACGGCGCGTGCCGCATCCGCAGACGCGGATGGCCCCGCTGCTCGGAGTACGTGCGTGGGCCGCCCCAGTACTGCTCGAGGAACATCCGCAGACGCTCCTCGGCGCCGTCCAGATCATCCTCGGGGTAGAGCGGACGCAGGATCTCGTCCTCGCGCACCAGCGCATAGAACCGCGACACCAGGGTGCGGAACGTATCGGCGCCACCGACCTCGTCATAGAACGAGCGGGGATCGTCAGTCACCACTCCATTGTCTCCCGAGCCGCGGCGGCGCTCGCAGACCCGTCGGTGTCACCGGCTGTTCATCGGACTGACCTGCGAACACGACGAGAATTGTCGTGCGGATAGCTCGGATCCATGGTGGACTGTTTCCTCGGAGGGCGTATGTCGCAGCGAACCAAGAGCCGCGGCCACCGGCATCACGGGACCGCGGGGGTAACGGGCGGGCTGTCGGCTGCTCCAGTCCTGCATGGTGTGGAGACCTGCGGAGCCGGCAACTCGACGTCGATCTGGGGGCGCCGACGCGTCCTCCTGCTGAACTCCACCTACGAACCGTTGACGGCACTGTCGATGCGGCGTGCGGTCATCATGCTGATGTGCGGCAAGGCCGACGTCGTGCACGATGACCCCAACGGACCGGTCATCCACTCCGCCACTCGCACCATCGTGGTGCCCTCGGTGATCAGGCTGCGGACCTTCGTGCGGGTGCCCTACCGGGCCAGGGTTCCGATGACACGTGCAGCCCTGATGCATCGCGACCGGTTCCGGTGCGCCTACTGCGGGCTCAAGGCCGACACCGTGGACCACGTCGTACCCCGCAGCCGCGGCGGAGAACACTCTTGGGAGAACTGCGTCGCCGCATGCGCGACGTGCAACCACCGCAAGGCCGACCACCTGCTCACCGAGCTCGGCTGGACGCTTCGCTCGGCGCCGCTGCCCCCCAAAGGCCAGCACTGGCGGCTGCTGTCCTCGGTCAAGGAACTCGACCCGGCCTGGATGCGGTACTTGGGAGAGGGCGCGGCATGACGGGCAGCCCGCTCTTCGTGCAAGCGCTCGAGCTCTGCTGATACGGTTTGCGTCGTGAGCACAGCCTTGGCCCATTCCCTGATGGGCGGCATCCCGCTGGTGATTCTGCTGGTCTTGGTGGCCATAATCTATCGCCGCAAGGGGCCCCATCCAGCGACGTACAAGTTGTCCGAGGAGTGGACGCACGAGCCAATCCTCTGGGCGGCCGACGAACCCGCGGATCACGGCCATGGCGGCCACGGTTCGCACCTGACTGTGGGAGGTGGCGCAAGTGGTAAGTGGTGAAATCGTCAAGACCGTCGACTCCGCCGTTCTGCCGTACGGATTCGCGCACACGTCGAGCGGGCGGATCTCCGGCGTCACCGAGCCCGGTGAGCTGTCGGTGCACTACCCGTTCCCGACAAAGGACCTGGTTGTCCTCGACGATGCGTTGAAGTACGGCTCACGCGCGGCCAAGGCCCGCTTCGCGGTGTACCTCGGCGATCTCGGCGCCGACCCGGCGGCCACGGCGCGTGACATCCTGGCCACGGTGCCGACGCCCGACAATGCCGTGCTGCTCGCCGTGTCGCCGAATCAGAGGGCCATCGAGGTCGTCTACGGCTCCGAGGTGAAGGGCCGCGGTATCGAGGAGGCTGCACCGCTGGGCGTCTCCGCGGCAGCCGCGTCCTTCAAGGAAGGCAACCTGATGGACGGCCTGATCAGCGCCGTCCGCGTGTTGTCGGCCGCCGTCTCGCCTGTCTGACCTGTCCTCGGGCGCTACACCCTCGAAGACTTCGCCCGTCACCGTCCCCGCTCTGGGGTGTGGACGCTGTCCTGCGCATATCGCACGTCGGTGGCGCTCGATCGCCGCAGCGCGGAAATTTGCGCCGGGTTGGCCCGCCACTGGGCAATAGACTTAGGGCGTTCGCTGCGGCGGCGAGGACGTTCTGGTGGGTGTGCTCGACGGGTTCTACAGGACATGGTCGAACGCGCGGTCCACTTTCGGAGAGGGAACGCCATGGGGCGGGGAGTCCTTCGACGCGAGTCCGATGTTGCGGCAGCTGCAGTCGAACCTGGTAGGAGCCAAGCCGAGCTCTCAATGGTCGGGTTCGGCAGCGGATTCCTATTCGACCGCCAATGACAAGCAGGCTCACGTACTCGGCGAGATGGCGAACCTCGACCAACGGCTGCGCGCCGAGGTGGACAGATCCGCCAGCGTGGTCTCCGCAGGTCGCAGAGACCTCGAAACGGGACTCGACCGTTGGCAACCGATCGACATCAAGGACATCTACGCGATTCAGGTGGACAACCCGCGGTTACCTCTTTACGTGCCAAACCCGTTCGGCGGGCAAGTCATGCTTGATCCGAAGCGGCCGGCGGTGTCGGCGGGATGACGATTGACGTGTCACGGCGCGTGCGTTGGATCGTGCTGGTGTCTGTCGTCGCGGTGCTCATCGGTGGTGGCGTGGCCGTTGCCATATGGGCGACCCGGGACGACTCGTCGTCATCGGTATCACAAGCGGATTGTGCTTTGGTCGAAGACGTCGGTCACCAGTGGTACGCGATGGAGGCGGCGGTTCGCCAAGTGCTGGAACAAGGTGCCGGTGAGTCTAGTGACTATCTGGCCGCTGCTGAGCATGAAGCGACAATGGCTGAGACACTGCGCAAAGCGTCGGGTTCGGCTTCTTCGCAAGAGATCAAGAATCAACTCCAGACGTGGGCAGACGGGACGGCATTGTTCGCGCAGACACAGCGAGACGTCGCCGAGCGAGAGCCCGGGACGCCTCCCGCGCCGAACGTCGAGTCAGATTTCATCCGCGCGGCGACGAAGGCCAACGACGCTTCAATCGTCCTCGTCGAGCTATGCCCGAATATGCCATCTGAAAAGTCCTGACGGGACGTCCGCTCGGAAGCTTGAGCTCGCTCCGTTCGTCGAGGCGTTTGCCGCGCCGTCCCTAAACGACGAAAGCCGGTGATCCCCGCGGATCACCGGCTCTTTGTTGTCGCTGTGCTACTGCGCCGCGTCTTGCCTCTGGGCGATCGCCAGCAGCTCTTCGCGAACCGTCGACTGGGGCAGGGCGTTGATGCGCGCGTACAACCGGCGACGACTCATCGTGCGCTTCAGGTCTGAGCGAAACTTCGCAATGGACATGTACCACTCCTACGTTGTGCTCTGGGTCACAGAGACTTGGTTGCTGTGTGCCCGCCGACATGAGGATCGCTCGGTCGGCGGACTACTCCATGGTCCGTGTTAACGCTGTGTAAATCAAGCTCTGACGTGTGATCTTGGGCTCACCGGCGGTTGGTCACCGTGATACGACGGAGTCGTCAGTCGCCTCGGGCGATGACCAAATGGGTGTCGGAATTGTTTGCTAGCGGGTCAGCCCGTTGAGGACTGCGCCGAGAGGTCCGCGCGGATCCGCACGTAGCGCTCAAGGAAGGTGCGCTCATCGAGCCGCTTGCGGCGCAGCCATCCCGTCACCTCGTCATTGCACTTGCTGGCATTGCACGCGGCACAGGCCGGCACCACATTGTCGATGGTGTAGCGCCCGCCACGGGAGATCGCCATGACGCAGTCCCGCTGCAGGGGCTTGTCGGCCGCGCCGCAGTAGGCGCACCCGTTCCAGGCGGCTTTGATCGCCGCCCATTCGGCGGGGGTGAGGTCGTTGACGACGGCGGCGACGCGTCGCTTGCGTCTTTTGGCAGCGCGTGCCCTGCGACTGTTGGGTGCGGCCACGGGTAGATCATCCGGCGCGAGCGTGCGTGAACTCGGATAGGACACCGGCGTGTCGGCCTCAGACACGCACGCTCGCGGGAAGAGGGGGAGGGTTACGAGGCGTCGAACCGTCGCGCCCGCAGTGCCCGCTCGACTCCTGCGCGACCCTCGACCACGAGCCGCCGCAGCGCGGGTGGCACGTCGTCGTCGGCCAGGAACGCGTCGGCCGCATCCAGCCCCGCCTGGCTGATGTCGGAGGACGGGTACAGCCCGATCACCACGGTCTGGGCGACCTCGCTGGACCGCCGTTCCCACACCCCCGAGATCGCGGCGAAGTACTTGGCCGAGAACGGTGCCAGCAGTTCGGCCTGCCCGGGCTGGACGAAGCCGGTGACGATCGACCGGGTGGTGATGTTGGCGATCGTGTCGTCCTCGATCACCTCCTGCCAGGCGGCCTCCTTGACCGCGGCCTGCGGACGGGCCGCCGACGCCGCGGCGGCGTTGCGCTTGCCCGCCGCCGTCGGATCACGCTGGGCCTCGGCGTCGATGAACGGCGTCTCGGGACCGTCTGCGTCGATATCGCCGCTGGCCGCCAATGCGGTGACGATCCGCCACCGCAGGTCGGTGTCGAGCACCAGGCCCGGCAGGTTGACCGCGGCCGGCTCGTTGTCCAACAGCGTCGCCAGGACGGCGACATGATTGCGCGACAGCACTGACGTGCACAGCGCATTCACGAACGCCAGCTGGTGATCGGAACCGGGTGCCGACTCGCGCGCCAGATCCAACAGTCGATCGCCGAACGCGGGCCAGCCGTTGGAGCGTGCCCACTGCGGGTCGGCGTACGCGCTGAGCGCGGTCTGCGCCTGCAGCAGCAGCCGTTGGGCGACCCCGACTTCGGTCTCGGCGTGCACGCCGCCCATCACGAGTACCACGAAATCGCGGGCCTTCATCTCGGCCTCGCGTGTCATCTCCCATGCCGCGGACCACGCCAACGTGCGGGGCAGTGAGTCGGCGATGTCGGCGACCCGGTTGAGCACCGTGTCGAGCGACTTGGGGTCAAGACGCAACGAGCAGTAGGTCAGGTCGTCGTCATTGACAAGGATCAGCTTGCCGCGAGAAACGCCGTGCAGCGCAGGGACCTCGGTGGTGTCGCCCTCAACGTCGAGTTCCTCGCGGTGGGTGCGCACCAGCTGGCCCGAACCGTCATCGTCGTAGATTCCGACGGCCAGCCGGTGTACGCGGGTCTCGCCCGCGCCTGGTGCTGCACCGCTCTGGTCGATCGCAAACCGGGTGAACTTCCCCGCCTCGTCGACGTCGAAGTCGGCGCGCAGCGTGTTCAGTCCGGTGGTCTTGAGCCACTGCTGGCCCCAGTCGCTGAGGTCGCGTCCGGACGACTTCTCCAGTGCGCCAAGCAGATCGGCGAATGTGGCGTTGGCGAATGCGTGGTCGCGGAAGTAGTCGCGCAGACCAGCTAGGAACGCCTCGAGCCCGACATAGGCCACCAGTTGCTTGAGCACGCTTGCGCCCTTGGCGTAGGTGATGCCGTCGAAGTTCACCTCGACCGCGGCCAGGTCGGGGATGTCGGCGGCGACGGGGTGGGTCGACGGCAACTGGTCCTGCCGGTAGGCCCACGACTTCTCCACGTTGGCGAACGTGGTCCACGCCTGCTTGTACTCGGTGGCCTCGGCCTGGCACAGCACGGATGCGAACGTCGCGAAGGACTCATTGAGCCACAGGTCATCCCACCAGGTCATCGTGACCAGGTCGCCGAACCACATGTGCGCCATCTCGTGCAGCACCGTCTCGGAGCGGCGTTCGTAGCTGTAGCGGGTCACCTTGCTCCGGAAGACGTAGTCCTCCAGGAATGTCACGGCCCCGGCGTTCTCCATGGCGCCCGCGTTGAACTCGGGCACGAAGAGCTGGTCGTACTTGCCGAATGCATAAGGGACGCCGAAGTTCTCATGATAGAAGCCGAACCCCTGCTTGGTCTCGGTGAACAGCCGCTCGGCGTCCATGAACTCCGAGAGCGAGGCGCGGCAGTAGATGCCCAGCGGAATATCGCCGTGCGCATCGGAGTAGACGTCGTCCCACCGCGCGTAGGGACCGGCGATGAGCGCCACCAGGTAGGTGCTCATCCGCGGCGTGGTGACGAAGGTGTGCGAACCGCCGTCGGAGCCTGATGTCGCCGCCGGAGCGGCTCCGGCAGAGACCGTCGCGCCGTTGGAGATCACCTGCCAGTGCGCCGGGGCCGTCACGCTGACGTCGAAGGTCGCCTTGAGGTCGGGCTGGTCGAAGCAGGCGAACATGCGCTTGGCGTCCGCGGTCTCGAACTGCGAGTACAGGTACACCTCGTCGTCGACGGGGTCGACGAAGCGGTGCAGTCCCTCGCCGGTGTTGGAGTACAGGCAGTCGGCGTCAACCACAACGACGTTGTGCTCGGCAAGACCGACCAGCGGGATGCCGGTGGACTCGTCGTAGCCGGAGACGTCGATGTCCACACCGTTGAGCGTCGCGCCGTGCACGGCTGCGGCGGCGATGTCGATGACGGTGTCCGCCCCGGCGAGCGCACTGAACTCGACGGTGGTGGTCGAGCGGAAGGTGCGGTCGCTGGGCCCTCCGGAGCCGTCCGTGAGATCCAGGACGATGCGGTAGGCATCGACGGTGATGAGGGCGGCGCGCTCGGCGGCCTGGTCGCGGGTCAGATTGGGAAGTGCCACGTCGAACAACACTAGACGGAGGTCGGGAACACGGCGTGGACACGCACGGTTGTGCTGAACTGAGTTCTGTCCACGTCTCGAGAGGATTGCGTCTGATGGCCAAGAAGGATGTCGCCGGTTTCTGGTTCGACCCGCTGTGCCCGTGGTGCTGGATCACCTCCCGCTGGATTCTGGAGGTGGAGAAGGTCCGGGACATCGACGTGGAGTTCCACGTTATGAGCTTGGCCGTGCTGAACGAGGGACGCGATCTGCCCGAGGAGTACCAGGAGGCGATGAAGACGGCGTGGGGTCCGGTGCGCGTGGCGATCGCCGCCGAGCAGGCCAAGGGCAACGAGATCCTGCGTCCGCTGTACACCGCGATGGGCACCAGAATTCACAACGAGGGCAACAAGGACTTCGACGACGTGATCAGTGGCTCGCTCGAAGAGGTGGGCCTGCCGGCCGAGCTGGCCGAGGCGGCGACGTCGGACAAGTTCGACGAGGCACTGCGCAAGAGCCACCACGCGGGTATGGACGCCGTCGGCGACGACGTCGGCACGCCGACCATCCACGTCAACGGTGTCGCGTTCTTCGGGCCGGTGCTGTCGCGGATACCTCGCGGCGAGGAGGCAGGCAAGCTGTGGGACGCGTCGGTGATCTTCGCGGCCTACCCGCATTTCTGGGAGCTCAAGCGCTCGCGCACCGAGGCACCTGAGTTCGACTGACCTGGGTGATTCTCACTCGACGGTGAAGATCATCGAGTGCCAGCCCGTTGAGCCGTCGGGGACCGGGCCCGGATTAATCAGCCGCAGCCTCTCCTCGGCCTGCAGCCGACCGGTGCCGTCGGTGGCGCGGCAGGTCACGGTGTGCTGACCGGGCGGCAGCGCCGTCGTGAGCCGGAACATGCGCCACGTGAACGGGTTCACCTCGGGTGCCAGATCGGCGGGCTGCCAGTCGCCGGTGTCGAAGCGCAGTTCGACACCACTGATGCCGCGGCCCTGCGCCCAGGCGGTGCCCGCGACCGTCACGTCCCCGCCCTGCACGCGTTGGAACGATGTCGGCGCGTCGATCCGCGACGAGATCTTGATGGGGGCGACGCCCGGCGGCTCGCCGTCCCACCCGCGTCTGACCCAATACGGTTTGACGTCGAAGGTGGCGAGTTCGAGTTCGGTGAGCCACTTGGTGGCTGAGACGTACCCGTAGAGGCCGGGCACCACGGTGCGCATCGGGAAGCCGTGCTCGGGCAGCAATGCCTCGCGATTCATCCCAATCGCCACCATCGCCTCCCTGCCGGCGTTGCGCAGCAGCTCCAACGGTGTGCCGAGGGTGAATCCGTCCACGGAGTGTCCGACGACCTGCTGGGCGTCGTCGCGAACACCGGCCCGTGCGAGTAGGTCCAGCAACGGCACGCCGATGAAGTTCGCGGTCGAGACATACGGCCCACCAACCTCATTCGACACACAGGTCATGGTGATGGTCCGCTCCACCAGCGGCATGGACCGGATGTCGTTGAAGCTGAACTCGAGCGGCCGCTCGACCATGCCGGTGATGCGCAGCGCGGCATCCTCGGCGCGCAGCTGCGGCACGGCGAGGTTGATGTCGATCCGGTAGAAGTCGGCGATCGGGGTGATGAAGCTCGGCGTCCCGAGTTCGGGGAACGCCGCCCCCGCCGGAATCGGCGGCGCAGGGATCGTGGGGACAAGCGCACCGACCGCGCGTCGCGACGCGGCCACATCGATCCGTCGAGCCAGCCCGAACCCGCCCGCGCCGGCCAGCACCGCGCCCGCCGAGGCAGTAACCGCGCCCACCACGAAGCGTCGCCGTCCCAGACCCGCGCCGGGTGTCGGCGCCGGTACGGGATCCCGCGGCAGCGCACGTCCGCGCAACCACCACAGCACCGCCACCCCCGCGATGGCGGCGGCCAGCGGAGCGAGCAGGCCCGGACCGCCCCCGGACTGCTCGCGCACGGCCAGCGTCCCGAGCACCCCGAGGACGACGATCGCCACCACACCGGGCACCACACTGCGCCGCGAGATCAGCCCGATCACCACGCCGATGACGGCGAGGGCGATGGCCATACCGACCAGGAGGGCGGGTTTGTCGTTGGTGCCGAAGGACCTGATGGCGAAGTCCTTGACCGGGGCGGGTGTGCGGTCGATGACCGCGTCGCCCACGGCCAGAAACGGCGACGCGGTGGGCAGCAGCAGGAGACCGGCGACCAGATGCCCGACGCCCAGCGCGGCGAGCACCGCGATGAGCCCGGTGGGGGCGGCCCGGACGATGGGGACGCGGGTCTTCGTCATGACGGTGATTCGGCGCCACGGCGGCGCGGGATGGATCGGTGTCGTGACGCAACGCTGACGTCGCCCGGCGCGTGAACGTGAGGATAAGTCGTCTGATCCGAACTTGGTCGTTCCGGTTGCAAGTATCTGTCGAGCACGTCAAAGTGCTCGCATGACAGCGGCTGAACCCACTACCGACGGCACCTACGGGGACCGCATCGTCGCGGTCGAACCCGGCGGCAACGAATTCATTGCCGATGCCGACCGGCACGGGCGCCCCAGCCAGCTGCTGTGGACGTGGGCGTCACCCAACCTTGAGTTCGCCACGATCTTCCTGGGCGTGCTCGCGGTGGCCTACTACGGCATGACGTTCTGGCAGGCTGTCGCCGGCATCGTGGTGGGCGCAGGCCTGGGCACCCTGGCGCACTCTGTCCTGTCCGCCCGCGGTCCGGTGCACGGCGTGCCCCAGATGGTGCTCGGACGTCTGGCGTTCGGTTTCAAGGGCAACGCCGTGCCGTCCACGCTGATGTCGATCACCGCCGGAGTGGGCTGGTTCGCGACCAATAGCGTCAGCGGTGCGTTCGCGCTCTCGACGCTGTTCGGCGTCGGCCCGCTGCTGGCGCTGGTGGTGGTGGTTGTCGTCCAGACCGCGCTGGCCTTCTTCGGACACAACCTGGTGCAGGCGTTCGAGCGCCTGGCCTTCCCTGTGCTCGCGGTGATCTTCGCAATCGCCTCGGTGGTGATCCTGACCAAGGCCGACCTCGGTGCGCCTGCCGTCGACGGCGGCGTCGGCGGGATGGGTGGTTTTCTGCTGACCGTGGGAACGACCTTCGGCTATGTTGCCGGGTGGGCGCCCTACGCGGCCGACTTCAGCCGCTATCTGCCGCGCACCGTATCGCCGGTCCGCACCGGCGTTTTCGGATCCGCCGGCCTGTTCCTGGCGTGCACCGTCCTCGCGATCGTCGGTGCGGCCTCGGTGACCATCGCGACGGCCGGATCCGACAACCCGACCGACGCGTTCACCGGTTCGCTGCCCGGCTGGCTGGCCAGCGCCACGCTGTTGGCCATCGCGATCGGAGCCATCGCGGCCAACGCCATCAACGTCTACTCGGGTGCGATGGCGTTCGTCACCACCGGTGTCAAGCTGCCCGCGCATATCGCCCGCGCGCTGGCCACGGTGTTCTTCGGGGTCGCCGGCTTCCTGATCGCCTGGTGGGCGCTGGCCGACGCCGCTGCCAGCTACGAGGCGTTCCTGCTGCTCATCGCGTACTGGATCGGGCCATGGCTTGGTGTGGTTTTCGCCGACCAGTATCTGCGCCGCGGCCACCGGATCGACGGCTTCCTGTATGACCGCAGCTACACCAACTGGCCGGGCCTGGCGTCGTTCCTGATCGGCCTGATGGTCTCGGTGCTGCTGTTCTGCAATCAGGAGAGGTTCGTCGGCTACATCGTGCGAGCCGTACCGGAACTGGGGGACATCACCTTCTTCGTCGGTTTCGTGCTTGCCGCCGGCTGCTACCTTGTGTTCTGCCGAGCCAAGATCGAAGCGGAACGAGTTGCCTTGTGACACCGGAGGAAATGCTTGAGGTTGCCGTGGCCGAAGCCCGAAAGGGGCTTGCGGAGGGCGGGATTCCGATCGGCGCTGCCTTGTTCCGCGCCGACGGCGTGCTGCTGGGCAGCGGCCACAACCGGCGGGTCCAGAACGACGACCCCTCCGTGCACGGTGAGACCGATGCGTTTCGCAACGCGGGCCGCCAGCGCGACTACCGCTCGACGGTGATGGTGACGACGCTCTCGCCGTGTTGGTACTGCAGCGGGCTGGTGCGGCAGTTCAACATCGGGGCCGTGGTGATCGGGGAGTCCAAGACGTTCACCGGTGGACATGACTGGCTGGCCGAGAACGGGGTCAGCATCACGGTGCTCGACGACCAGCGCTGCGTGAACATGATGGAGGAGTTCATCGCGGACCGGCCGGAACTGTGGAACGAGGACATAGGGGTAGCAGAGTGAGTGCGATTGCGACAGTGGACATGTCGCGTTGGTACGCCGGCGGTGCCGAGGCTGACGCACTGGCCGCCGAGGTGGACGAGGGGCTGCAGCGGGCGGGTTTCATCGTGGTCACCGGGCACGGTGTGGACGCGGACCTGGCGGCGCGCGTGCGAGCGGCGAGCCGGGAGTTCTTCGCGCGGCCCGATGAGGTCAAACAGCGCTACTCGGTGCCCGTCGGCGGGCACGGCTGGATCGGCCCGGGTGCCGAGGCGAACGCCTACGCCGAGGGAACCGAGACCCCGCCGGACCTCAAGGAGAGCTTCAGCCTGGGTGCCGAAACGGCCACCGGCGATCCGGAGGTGGACCGAATCTGGTTCGCGCCCAACGTCTGGCCGGCCGAGGTGCCGCAGCTGCGGCACCTCGTCGAGGAGTACACCGCGGCGATGCGCACGATGTCCGATGATCTGCTGGCCCTGTTCGCGCGGGCACTGGGACTGTCCGAGAACCCCTTCACCGCACTGGCGAGCCGCCCCACCTGGACGATGAACATCAACCACTACCCGCCGGTGAGTGTGGTCGGCGAACCCGAGCCGGGGCAGTTCCGGATCGGCCCGCACACCGATTTCGGCACGGTGACGGTGCTCGACCGTGAGCCGGGAGCAGGCGGTCTTCAGGTCTACTCCGAGGAGGCGGGCTGGGAGGACGCCCCGTGGCAGCCGGGCGCGCTGACGGTCAACATCGGCGACCTGCTGGAGCACTGGAGCGGGCGGCGCTGGCCGTCGGGCCGACATCGGGTGCTGCCACCGCAACCGCATGCCCCGGAGGAGGACCTGGTGTCGCTCGTCTACTTCTACGAGGCCAACCACGACGCGCTCGTGACCCCGCTGGAGCCGCCGGTCGGGCGGGTCTCGGGGCTGTCGCCGGTGACGACGGCCGACTTCATCAAGGAGCGGCTCGACGCCATCACCGTGGCCTGAGCATTGCGAGCGACCCGGCGGCAAGAAGTAGGGTATCGACCATGCGCGTCTACCTCGGTGCTGACCACGCCGGATACGAACTCAAGCAGGCGATCATCGAGCATCTCAAGGCCGGTGGTCACGAGCCCGTCGACTGCGGCGCCCACACCTATGACGCGCAGGACGACTACCCGGCGTTCTGCATCGCCACGGCGGTCCGGACCGTCGCCGACCCCGGCAGCCTGGGGATCGTGCTCGGTGGGTCGGGCAACGGCGAGCAGATCGCGGCCAACAAGGTGCCCGGCGCCCGCTGTGCGCTGGCCTGGAGTACCGAGACGGCATCGCTTGCGCGCCAGCACAACAAGGCGCAGCTGATCGGCATCGGTGGCCGCATGCACACCGAGGCCGAGGCGCTTGAGATCGTCGACGCGTTCCTGTCGACGCCGTGGTCGGAGGAACCGCGCCACCAGCGTCGGGTCGACATCATCGAGGCCTACGAGTTGACGCACGACGCGCCTCCCGTGCCCGACGCCTCGGCGTAACCCGTGCCCGAAGGGCACACCCTGCACCGCCTGGCACGGCTGCACCAGAAGCGGTTCGGTCGCGCTCCTGTCGTCGTGACCAGCCCGCAGGGGCGCTTCACCGAATCCGCGGCGGCGATCAGCGGCAAGGTGCTGCGGAGGTCCGCCGCCCACGGCAAGCACCTCTTCCACCACTACGACGGCGGTGCGGTGGTGCACGTGCATCTCGGGCTGTACGGGACGTTCACCGAGCACCCCGTTCCCATGCCCGCACCCGTCGGCCAGGTCCGGATGCGGATGCTTGGCGCGGAGTACGGCACCGACCTGCGTGGGCCGACCGCGTGTGAGGTCATCAGCCGTACCGAGGTCGACGACATCATCGCGAGGCTGGGGCCCGACCCGCTGGGGCGCAACCCCGACCCGGGACCGGCCTGGGCGCGAATCAGCAAGTCGCGCAGACCGATCGGTGCGCTGTTGATGGATCAGGCGGTGATCGCAGGCGTGGGCAACGTGTATCGCTGCGAGTTGTTGTATCGCCACCTCATCGATCCGCATCGGCCGGGCACGAACATCGGCCTCGAGGAGTTCGACGCCGCCTGGACCGACCTCGTCGCGTTGATGAAGGTCGGCGTGAGCGGCGGCAAGATCGTCACGATCCGACGCCCCGACGACAAGGGCGCGCCGTCGTATCGGGAGGGCCGTCCACGCACGTATGTGTACCGACGGGCAGGCGAGGCATGCCGGGTGTGCGGTGACACGATTCGCACCGAGGTCATGGACGGCCGCAACCTCTTCTGGTGTCCGACCTGCCAGATCTGACGCCGCGCGCCGCCTGCTGATTGACGGGAGAATCAACGCGTGGAACTCATCCTCGTCGTCGTAGGCGCCATCGCGGTCACCGCTGTCGCACACCGGCGGGGGCTGGAACCCGCGTTGATCATCGTCATGATCGGCGGCGCGGTGTCGTTCCTGCCGGACTTCGAGGCACCCGAGCTGGACTCGCACATCCTGCTGACGGTCGTGTTGCCCCCGCTGCTCTACTCGGCGGCGCTGAACTTCTCGTTCCCGACCTTCCTGCGCAACATCAGGCCCATCCTCGGGCTGGGTGTGGGTCTGGTCGTGGTCACCGCGTTCACCGTCGCGGCGGTGGCCTCGTGGCTGGTCGTCGTGCCGTTGACGTTCGGGACGGCACTGGTCCTCGGCGCGATCGTGGCCCCGCCCGATGCCGTCACGGCGGTCGCCGTTGGCCGCAAGCTCGGGCTGCCCAAGAAGGTGATGGCGATCCTCACCGGCGAGAGCCTCATCAACGACGCCGCCGCCCTTACGCTGTTCTCGATAGCCGTCGCGCAGGTCGCGGGAACCCACACGTTCATCGAGAATCCGTTCCTGCTGTTCACCTACAGTGCCGTGCTGGGGCCGGTCGTGGGTGCGGTGCTCGGTCTCGTCACGCTGTGGATCCGCAAGCGGCTGGCCAATCCGGGGTTGGAGACGGTGCAGGGTCTGGTGGTGCCGTTCGCGGCGTTCATCACCGCCGAGGAACTGCACGCATCCGGCGTGCTGGCAGTCGTGGTCGCGGGTTTCGTGGTCGGCAACGGCACGCTGTCAGCGGGGTATCAGACCCGGCTGCAGGAGCGCTACGTGTGGAACTCGGTCGATGTGCTGCTCGAGGCCTTCGTGTTCGCCTACATCGGGCTGCATCTGCGGTTCGTTCTCGAGGATCTGCGCGACGCCCACGAATCGCTGACGGAAGTGGCGATCGCCGCGCTGATCGTGCTGGTGCTGGTAATGCTGATCCGGCCGCTGTCGGTGCTTCTCATGTTCGGTCGCAACAAGCTCTCCAGTCACGTCGAACGCAAGCTCAGCGTGCCTGCGCCCGCGGTCGGACGCGGCGCGCGGGGAATGCGACGCGCGGACAAACCGCCGGGCAAGTGGCGGTCCCGGATCGACCGGCGGTCACTGTCGTGGCAGGAGAACGTCGTCGTGTCGTGGACGGGCATGCGCGGGGTGGTCACCCTGGCCGCGGCTGCCGCCATCCCGGTGACCACCGCGAGCGGTGAACCCTTCCCCGAGCGGGCCACCATCCAGGCCATCGCGTTCGTCGTCAGCGTCGGCACGCTCCTGATTCAGGGGTGGACCCTGCCGCCGCTGATCAGCCGGCTCCGCCTGTCGCGCTTCTCCGACGACCATGCCGCGGACCGCGGCGAGGAACTCAAGGCCGAGCGCGCGGTGCACGACGCCGCTGAGGAGGTGCTGGCGCAGTTCCGGGCAAACCCGCCTGCGGGTATGGACCCGCAGGTGCTCGCCGACATCGGCAACACCATCGCTCGGCATTCGCAGGACGCCGACCAGATGCCCGACCCCGAGGCGCACACCAAACGCGCCGAGGTGTTCTCGGCGCTGTACCGCGAGGTGCTGTCGGCGCAGCGCGCCGCGCTGATCGCCGAACGGGACGAGGGCCGCATCGAGGACGAGGCCGTCCGCGGCATGTTGGAGCGACTCGACCTGCAGGAGGCCGGCGTGTCAGCCAGGCTGGAGAGCCGGCTCTAAACCCGGGGGACCGGGGCTAGAAACCCCCGAAGTCGCCACCGAAGTCGCCGCCTCCACCGAAGTCCCAGCCGCCGCCGTCGCCGCCACCGCCCCAGCTGTCGCCGCCGCCTCCGCCGTCATCGAAGCCGCCAGCGTCCTGGCCGGCGCCATCGAGCTGACCCTGGTCCATACCGTCCTGGAAGCCGTCGCCGTAGCCGTTCTCGAAGGCCTGCGCGTCGTAGCCGACCCCGCCCATACCCGAGAACAGCGTGCTGAACAGCAGCACCGAACCCATGCCCCAGGCTCCCGCGACCAGGGCGGGCTTCCACCACGGCTCGGAGTACCAGCCTGCGGGCACCGGTCGGCCGGCGACCCGGCCGCCGGGGTAGTAGTTCGGCGTGCGCTGTGACGGCGTCGGGGATGCCTCGATCTGGCGGCCCTCGAAGTCCACTCGGCGGTCCTCGGTGACGGTGCCCGCCGCGCGTTGCCCGCTGAGCGTCTCGAGTTCGGGACCCGGGTCCATGCCCATCGCCACCCGGGCCGCGCGCACGTAGTACAGCCCCTCCATGGCGCTCTCCTTGGCCAGCAGGGCCTGCTTGGCGGTCGTGGCCTGGTCGATCTGCGAGCCCGCGGCGGTGTAGCGCTCGGAGGCGTCGGCGAGCGCCTGCTTGGACGCGTCGTCGGTACCGGACAGGTTGATCACCTGGCCGCCAAGCCGCTCGATGAGGCGCCGGGCGTCGGCCTTGGCGTCGGCCAGTGACGCGGCACTGCGCTGCCCGGAGGCCTTCGATGAGTTGTAGACCGCGAACGCGATTGCGCCGAGTACGACGAGGATGAGCACCAGCAGAAAGCCGTCCATGCGCCCAGCCTACCGACGGAGACGCCCAGGAAGGCGTTGATGAACGCGCAGCTGAGTGCGCTCTCAGGAGAACACGCCGAGGCGGTACCGCGACGCCGTCGCCTCGTCGCCTGGGGTTGCTGACATCGGTCGGGGATTCAAGAGAATTTCATTCTTGACTAATTCCAGATTATGGGCCAGGCTCTGTTTGTGGCGACGATCACCGACTTCCAGCAGATGCTGCGTCGGTCCGACCTGCGAGTCACCCGCCCTCGAGTGGCAGTACTGGGCGCGGTGTACGAGCACCCGCATGCCGACACGGATTCGATCATTCGTGCTGTGCGGGAAGAGCTGCCCGACGTGTCGCACCAGGCTGTGTACGACTCATTACATGCATTGACCGCAGCGCGGTTGGTGCGGCGTATCCAGCCGTCAGGCTCCGTGGCTCGCTACGAGTCACGCGTCGGCGACAACCACCACCACGTCGTGTGCCGGACGTGTGGGGCCATCGCCGATGTCGACTGTGCGGTCGGTGGGGCACCCTGCCTGACCGCGTCAGATGACCACGGTTTCACGATCGACGAAGCCGAGGTCATGTACTGGGGCGTGTGCCCCGACTGTTCCACTGCTCCAACTAGATAACCCCTTAACCCGCCAGCCCCGGAAAGGATTTGTCATGGCCGAAACACACCCACCCATTGGCGAAGCTCAAACAGAACCCGCCGAAAGCGGTTGTCCCATGCAGATTAAGCCCCCCGTCGAGGGCGGCAGCAACCGCGATTGGTGGCCCAATGCGGTGAATCTGAAGATCCTGCAGAAGAATCCCCCCGCGATCGATCCGACGGATGAGGGCTACGACTACCGCGAGGCCGTCAAGTCTCTCGATTTCGAGGCCTTCGAGCGCGATTTCGATGCGCTGCTTACGGATTCGCAGGACTGGTGGCCCGCGGACTTCGGTCACTACGGCCCGCTGTTCGTCCGCATGTCGTGGCACGCCGCGGGCACCTACCGGGTCGCGGACGGGCGCGGTGGCGGCGGGCGCGGTATGCAGCGCTTCGCCCCGCTGAACAGCTGGCCCGACAACGTCAGCCTGGACAAGGCCCGCCGTCTGCTGTGGCCGCTCAAGAAGAAGTACGGCAAGAAGATCTCGTGGTCCGATCTCATCGTCTACGCCGGCAACCGGGCCCAGGAGCACATGGGCTTCAAGACCGCCGGCTTCGCCTTCGGCCGCCCCGACTTCTGGGAGCCCGAGGAGGACATCTACTGGGGCGCCGA